>DASXKH010000035.1:0-4074 GCA_036496915.1 Solirubrobacteraceae bacterium | reverse complement strand
GATGCATGTCAAGCCTAGCGATGCATGTCAAGCCTTTTGCCTATCGCCTTAGAAAACCCCTCTAAATCCCAGCTTTTCTTGTGTCCTGCATTGCCAAGATATAAACAAGGCTTAGGCAAAAGGACGAGATAAACAAGTCCATAGCGAGATCCGTGTCGGTCGCGTGCCGAATCAGGAGAGCGCCTGGCGAATGACCGGCCGCTTGGCCGCCGCGACCTCGTCCAGTCGCCTGACCGGCGTCGTATAGGGGGCGCTGCGAGCAATCTCGGGATCGTCGCCTGCCTCCGCGAGGATCTCGGCGATCGCATCGGCGAAGGCGTCGAGCGTCTCCTTGGTCTCCGTCTCGGTCGGCTCCACCATCAGCGCCTCCTCGACGAGCAGCGGAAAGTAGACGGTCGGAGGATGAAAGCCGTGGTCGAGCAGCCGCTTGGCGAGGTCGAGCGTCTTGATCTCGAGATCCCTCTTCATCGGACCGCCGGAGAGCACGAACTCGTGCATGCACAGCTCACCGTAGGCGAGCGGCAGAAACTCCGCGACCCCCTTCTGCCGCAGCCGCGCGAGCAGGTAGTTGGCGTTCAGGACCGCCGTCTCGGAGGCGTCCTTCAGGCCGTCGCCGCCGAGCGAGCGGATGTAGGCGTAGGCGCGCACGAAGCAGCCGTAGTTGCCGTGGAAGCCGCGTAGGCGCCCGATCGACTTGGAGCCGGGCCGCTCTTCTTGCCCGCCGGATCGCTCGCGGCCATAGTCGAGGTCGAACGCACCGCTCTCATCTCGCACGACCATCGGCACGGGCAGGTAGGGAGCTACGCGCTCGGAGACCGCGATCGGACCCGAGCCGGGGCCGCCGCCGCCGTGGGGCTGGGTGAAGGACTTGTGCAGGTTGAAATGCACGATGTCAAAGCCCATGTCGCCCGGGCGCGAGATGCCCATGACAGCGTTCAGATTGGCGCCGTCGTAATAGAGCGTCGCGCCGACGCCGTGCACGATCTCGGCGATCTCGGAGATGTTCGGGTCGAACAGGCCGAGCGTGTTCGGGTTGGTGAGCATCAGGCAGGCCACGTCGCGATCGGCCTTCGCGCGCAGGTCCTCCACGTCGACGCCGCCGTCGGCGTTCGTGGCCACCTTCACCACCTCCAGCCCGGCCATCGTGACGGTGGCGGGGTTGGTCCCGTGCGCGGTGTCGGGGGTGAGCACCTTGTAGCGCGTCTCGCCGCGATCCTCGTGGTAGGCGCGGGTCAGCAACACGCCTGCGAGCTCTCCATGAGAGCCGGCGGAGGGCTGCAGCGAGACGTGCGGCAGACCGGAGATCTCCGAGAGCGCGCCCTGCAGATTCCACATCAGCTCCAGCGCGCCCTGCGCGCGCTCGGAGTCCTGCAGCGGATGCAGGCGGGCGTGGCCCGGGAGCGCCGCGGCGCGCTCGTGCAGGCGCGGATTGTGCTTCATCGTGCACGAGCCAAGCGGATAGAAGCCCGAGTCGAGGTCGAAGTTGCGCTTGGAGATGCCGACGTAGTGGCGCACGATCTCGGGCTCTGAAACCTCGGGCAAGCGCGGGGGCTCGACGCGGCGAAAACGTGCCGGCAGCAGCGTCTCGGGGTCGACGGCGGGCACGTCGAGCTCGGGACACACGAACGCGCGGCGCCCCGGAGATCCCTTCTGGAAGATCGTCGTGGCTCGCTGGCGCTGCAGCGGCAGCTCGATCGCGGGGGTCGCGCTCACGCCGGCATCGCCGCCTCGGTTGCCATGCCTTTGCGCTGCGGCTGCGCGGTCGCTGACGTCGTCTCGCCGGTCGATCTCCGATCGGTGGCCGCGATGGCGTCCGCGAGCACCTGTGTCAGCCGGTCGATGTCCGCGCGCGAGCGCCGCTCGGTGATCGCCACGAGCAGCACTCCCGCGTCCTCGGGGCGGTGAGTGAGGGCGTGCACGTCCACACCGGGGTTGACGCCCGCGGCGGCGCAACGGGCCTTAACCGCGGCGACGTCAGCGTCCAGGCGCAGCGCGAACTCACGGATAACCGGCTGTGAGTGCAGCTTCTCCACGCCATCGATCCCGGCAAGCGCCTCGCGTGCGTAGTGGGTGCGTGCCAGCAGCAGCTCGCCAAGCTCGACGATGCCCCGCCGACCCAGCCAGGACAGGTAGACGACGCCTCCGAGCGCGTTGAGCGCCTGCGCGGTGCAGATGTTCGAGGTGGCCCTCTCACGGCGGATGTGCTGCTCGCGTGTCTGCAGCGTTAGCACGAACCCCCGCCGCCCGTCCACGTCGACGGTCTCCCCGGCGATGCGCCCGGGCATGCGCCGCAGATACTCCTCGCGCGCAGCGAACAGGCCAAAGGAGGGCCCGCCGAAGTCCAGGCGATTGCCGAGCGGCTGGCCCTCCCCCACCGCCACGTCCACGCCGCAGTCGCCCGGTGGCGAGAGTACGCCGAGCGTGATCGGGTCGACCTGCGCGATCACCACGGGTGCGCCCCTGGCGTTATCGCCCGCGGCGGACTTGGCGGCGGCGCTCAGCGCGGCCGCGTCCTCGACCGCGCCGTAGAAGTTCGGCTGGGCGAAGATCGCGGCGCTCGTGTCGGCGTCGATCGCCGCCGCCCACTCTTCGGGGTCGGTGACGCCGTGGGCACCGCCGGCGGAGCCGGTGGTCAGGGGAACCTCGACGACCTCCATGCCGTAGCCGTGGGCGTTCGTGCGCAGCGTCTGCAGCGAATGCGGGTGCAGGCCGGCGCTGACCACCAGCCGCCGGCGACCGTTGTGGAGCTTGGCCAGATAGCCCGCGGCGGCCACGGCCGACGGTCCCTCGTAGACGGACGCGTTCGACACGGGCAGGCCGGTCAGCTCGCAGATCGCCGTCTGGTACTCGAACATGACCTGCAGCCCCCCTTGAGAGATCTCGGGCTGATAGGGGGTGTAGGGGGTCAGGAACTCCGAGCGCTCCATCAGCATGTCGATCAACGCGGGAACGTAATGGTCGTACATGCCCGCGCCAAGGAAGCTCAGCTCCTCTTCGGCGCTCACGTTGCGCGCGGCGAGCGCACGAAGGTGCTCGTAGACGTCCTGCTCTGAGAGGCCGTCCGGCAGGTTTAGCTCACGACCGAGGCGCACGCCCGCGGGGATCTGGCGATCGAAGATCTCCCGTAGCGAGCCCACGCCGATCGCCGCGAGCATCGCGGCCAGGTCCTCGGGGGTGGTGGCGGTGTAGCGGCTCAAGCCTTGAGCCTAGCCACCCAGGGTGGCGGAATAGGCCTCGGAGTCCATCAACGTGTCGCGCTCGGCCGGATCGCTGAGCGCGACACGCACCATCCAGCCCTCGCCGTAAGGGTCCTCGTTGATCAGCTGAGGGCTCTCCTCGAGCGCGTCGTTGACCGCGACGATCTCGCCCGAGAGCGGCGCGACCACGTCCGAGACGGCCTTCACGGACTCGACCTCGGCATAAGGCGCGCCCTGCACGAGCCGCATCCCAACGGCGGGGGCCTCGAAGAAGACGACCTCGCCGAGCGCGTCCTGGGCATACCAGGTGATGCCGAGCGTCGCCTCGGGGTGGGCGGGATCCGACCCCTCGGCGTCGATGCGCGCCCAGTCGTGCTCGGGGTGGTACAGCAGATCGTCGGGATAACTTGCATCCGCCATGCGCGGGGCCCTCTTTCTGGGGAGCGGCCTTGCATCGGGCGCTCGTTCGTGCGTGGGTTGGTCAGTGGGTTGGTTCTAGCTCTTGCGGTAGAGCGGCTTGTCGCGCACGACCGCGGGGCGCATCTTGCCACGGACGTCGATCTCGAGGCGGGTCCCGACCGCGGCGCGCTCGGCGGGGACGTATGCCAGGCCCACGCCGATCCCCAGACTGGGCGACAGGGTGCCGCTCGTGACGACGCCTCCGCCGACCACGGGGTTGCCCTGACGGGCGATCCCGGGACCGTCGATCGTGAACGCGACGAGCTTCTCCGCCGGGTGGGTGGGCTCCCGGTCTCGCACCGCGCGCACGGCATCGGACCCGATGAAGTGCGTGTCCTCCTTGCAGCACCACCCCAGTCCCGCTTCGATCGGGCCGCGCTCGACGGAGAGGTCGTTCCCGTACAGGTGGTAGCAGGCC
>DASXKH010000034.1:0-20684 GCA_036496915.1 Solirubrobacteraceae bacterium | reverse complement strand
AACGGTGCGCGCTACCAGGCTGCGCCACGCCCCGACGCAGCGCTCAGTATCCCATACGAGCGCCGGCGAGCATCCCCCGGTGGGCACCGCGGACAGGTATCGTCGCCGCAATGCCGACGCCGACTGTGGAGATCCTCGCCGAGCTCGACGAGCTGCTGGAGTCGGGACGCTTCGAGGACTATTGCCCGAACGGCCTGCAGGTCCCGGGACCAGGGGAGATCTCGACGATCGCTACGGGCGTGTCGGCCAGCGCAGAGCTGTTCGAGCTCGCCGCTAACGAGCGTGCGGACCTGCTGATCGTGCACCACGGTCTGTTCTGGGGCAAGAGCGCGGGAGCGATCGACGCACAGCTGAAGCGCCGGCTGCAATTGCTGTTCAAGGCCGACATCGCACTGGCGGCTTACCACCTCCCGCTCGACGCGCATCCGGAGCTCGGCAACAACGCCCTGATCGCAGACGCGCTCGGCGCCGAGCGACTGGACAAGCCATTCGCGCTGCATCGCGGTGAGTCGATCGGCTGCCTCGCACAATTCCCTGGCGAGGGCCTCCTCGCGGAGGAGCTGATCCAGCGCGTGCGATCGGTGACCGGCGGGCGCGAGCCGCTCGTGTTCGACGCCGGACCTCCGCGCATCCGCACGCTGGCGATCGTCTCGGGCGCGGGCACCGACTACCTGTCCGAAACATCGCAAGCGGGCGCCGACGCGCTGCTCACGGGCGAGCCGGCCGAGCGCGCGATGACTCAGGCGCGCGAGCTCGGCGTACACCTGATCGCCGCCGGCCACTACGCGACCGAGACGCACGGCGTGCGTGCGCTGGGTGAGCATCTCGCCGAGCGATATGGACTGCGGCACGTGTTCCTGGATGTGCCCAACCCCGTGTAGCCACCCGAGGGCCCCGAAACCCGGCGCCTCGGGATGGGCGAGAGCCTGTCGAGCGGCCAGCAAGCTCGGCGCAGCCCGGCCGGCGCGAACCCGGAGCCGAGCGCCAAAATGACGAGGCGGGAGACGAATAAGACCTGCAGATTGTGGGAAAGGTCTATTGCAAACGTCCGCTCTCAGCGCTAAGTTGAGATGAGCAGCCGGACACATATCTCGGACAGGAGGAGATCTCCCGATGGCCAACCACCTGACGCCCACCGAGCTTGCCCGTGAAGCCGGATTGGGGCGCCGAGAAGTTCTGTCGAAGTGCCTCGAAAATGGGGTGCCCATATTCAAGGGGCGCATCGACAAGAGCCTGTTCCTCGCCTCCGTGCGACAGGGCCGCTCCCCGCGGCGTCCCGTCGCCCCGCTCAAGACCTAGGCCCCACCTGGTCAAACCACCAGCCCGCGGCGCCCGGGCGCGTGATGTGGTGCCGCTCCTCGGCGAGCTCGCCGAGGTGACCCGAGTCCGCCGGGCTGACCCGTCCAGGCACGCGCGCGCGCCCCGGACACGCGCGAACTGCCCTAAGATCTGAGGGTCGCTTCGACCTCGTAGATCGGGTGAGCGGCACACCAGCGTCGATCGAGGAGGAGAGCAAGTCATGGAGGCCACCGCCGCGCCGTCGGCAACCGCATCGCAGACGATCGCCGACCTGATCCCGACCGCGGCCGAGCGGTATCCCGATCGCGCCGCGATCCGCCACAAGCAGGACGGCGAGTGGCGGGACGTTACGTTTGCCGAGCTGGACAAGATCGTCGGCGAGGTGGCGCTCGGACTGATCGATCTCGGCATCCAGGCGGGCGAGCGCGTGTGCATCCTTGCGAACACTCGACCCGAGTGGTCCTATGCCGACCTGGCGGCCACGTCGGTGGGCGCGGTGGTCGTGCCGATCTATCAGACGAACTCGCCCGAGGAGTGCCACTGGGTGATCTCCGACTCGGACGCGTGCGCGATCGTGTGCGAGGACGCCTCGCAGCTGGCGAAGATCGCGGCGATCCGCGACACGCTGCCGCACTTGCGCACGATCGTCACGATCGACGTGCCCTCGCAGGAGGAGCTGACGCCCGAGATCGCGGCCCTCGAGGCAGTCCCGCTGGAGGAGGTCCGCGCGCGCGGACGGTCGCGCTCGCTGGAGGAGCTGGAGACACGGCGCATGGCGGTGCGTCCGGAGGACGTGTTCACGTTCATCTACACCTCCGGCACGACCGGCCCGCCGAAGGGGTGCGTGCTGACGCACGGCAACTATCGCGCGATCGTCGACATGGTCGAGTCGCGCGCGAGCCTCGCGAGCGACGCGGGCGATGTCGTCTACCTGTATCTGCCGCTGGCGCACTCCTTCGCGCTGCTGCTGCAGCTGCTGGTGTTCGATCTGGGCGTGACGCTGGCGTATTTCGGCGGGGACACGAAGCAGATCGTCGGCGAGCTTGCGGAGGTCAAGCCCACGTACCTGCCCTCGGTGCCGCGGATCTTCGAGAAGATCTACACGCTCGTCAGCGCGAACGCCGACCCCGAGGAGCTGGCCGGCGCGGTGCGCGTCGGCATGCAGGTGCGCGAGCACCAGCTCGCCGGCCGACCGATCCCGGACGAGCTGCAGGCGCCCTTCGAAGAGGCCGAGGAGCGGCTGTTCAAAAACGTGCGCGCGGCGTTCGGCGGGCGCGTGCGCGAGGCCGTCAGCGGCGCCGCGCCGATCGCGAAGGAGATCCTTGAATTCTTCTACGCCTGCGGCGTCCCGGTGATGGAGGGCTACGGCATGACCGAGACGGCGACGGCGGCGACCGCGTGCAGTCCCGAGAACCACCGCTTCGGCAGCGTCGGCAAGCCGTTCCCGGGCGTCGAGGTAAAGATCGCCGACGACGGCGAGCTCTTGATCAAAGGGCCGAACATCTTCCAGGGCTACCACAACCGCGCGGAAGAGACGTTCGGCGCGATCGAGAACGGGTGGCTTCACACCGGCGACTTGGGACGCGTGGACGAGGACGGGTTCGTCTACATCGTGGGGCGCAAGAAGGACATCATCATCACCGCCGGCGGCAAAAACCTGACGCCGGCGAATATCGAGAACAACCTCAAGCAGTGCCGCTGGATCTCCCAGGCAGTGATGCACGGCGATCAGCGCCCGTACCCGGTGGCGCTGGTGACGCTCGACGAGGAAGAGATGGCCGGCTATGCCGCCGAGCACGGGCTGCCGGCAGACATCCCCTCACTCGCGCGCGAGCCCGCCGTGCGCGCGCTGGTGCAGGAGGCGCTCGACCGGGCGAATGCCAAATACGCTCATGTGGAGCAGGTGAAGAAGTTTGCGATCCTTGACCACGACCTCTCGCAGGAGACGGGCGAGCTGACGCCGACGCTGAAGGTCAAGCGCAACGTCGTCAACGACAAGTACGCGGACGTGCTCGACCGGCTGTACGCGGACTGACAGAGCGAGGAACGATGACGAATCGTCCGCCGCGTGCGCATCGACGGCGGCCCCACCCAGGGCTCGCCCGCGCCCGCGCAGGGGCCGCGCGAGGGACGTGTGGACGGATGATCGCCGACGCCGTGCAAGGCACCTGCGAACATAGGTGACGATGCGCACCGACCCCTCCGATAACGGCGGCCTGTTCGTCGGCCGCCGACCAGGGACCGCACCGGTCCATTTCCGCTCGCTGCCCGAGCGCGGCAGCGATCTGCGCCGGCGGATGGACGGCTCGCTGGCGGGCGTTCTGCTCGCGGGGATGATCGTGCTCAGCCTGCTGTGCTGGGGGCCGATCCCGATCGCCTGCCTGTGGATCGCCGCACAGGTCAACTACCTGTCGGGCAGCGTGAGCCTCGGCATCTTCGTGGCGTTTGTCGGGCTGTTCGTGCTGTTGTTCGGCGCCCTGGCGATCCTGCGCCGCCTCGATCAGGCCTGGATTCTGGTGCGCCGCGCCGCCGGGCACGATCAGCGCACGGGAGTGCTCGGGCGCGTGTTCGCGATCACGGCGGTGATCTGCGGTGGGGCGTTCGTGTTCTGGTTCGTCCTCATCCACGGCCCGGGGTCGAGCGTGATGCCGGGCAACAAACCGTGACGGGCCCCCCGTGGCGAGGATCGGCATCGTCGCCGCCGTGCTCGTCCTCATGCCGGGCCAAGCCGCGAAAGCGTAGGTCGCGATGAGCTTGCTCGACTATTACCGCCAGTTCGAAGGCATGTCCGAGGAGGAGGTAAACGTGGAGCTGCGCGAGGAGGCGGACGAGCGTAAACGCAAAGCGCTGATGCGCGTGGAGACGCTCGATCTCTCGCAGACGACCTGGCCCGAGCTGGCCCATCCGAGCATCGTCAATGCGATCACGTTCGTGGCTCGCCGCGGCATGCAGCGCTACCCGCATTCGCGCGGCTCACAGCTGCACGACGCGCTCGCCGAGCGCCACGGCGTGGACTCCGCGCGGGTGATCCTCGGCAACGGCGCCGCCGAGCTGCTGAACTCCGCGGCTCGCGCGCTGCTCGAGCCCGGGCAGCGGCTGCTCAGCGGATGGCCGTCCTATCCCCTGTTCC
This sequence comes from Solirubrobacteraceae bacterium, assembly GCA_036496915.1. Classification (GTDB taxonomy): domain Bacteria; phylum Actinomycetota; class Thermoleophilia; order Solirubrobacterales; family Solirubrobacteraceae; genus Palsa-744. Next base: position 16,255 of record DASXKH010000034.1, on the reverse strand, counting down.
CGATCATGGCTCGCCGCGCGCACGGCCAGGCCGTGCGCGTGTCCGGGGGCGTCGATGCCCTGCTGGAGGAGGCCCGCACGCCCGGCACGCGCGTGATCGCGATCGCGAGCCCCAACGATCCCACGGGCGAGCTGCTGCCCCGCGCCGAGCTCGAGCGCCTGCTGGCGGGGCTGCCGGACAACGTGGCGGTGCTGCTGGACGAGTCGCTCGTGGAGTTCGCCGACGCCCAGCCGGTCAACTCCTCGCTGGAGCTGACGGCGGAGCATTCGCGACTGTTCGTCGTGCGCAGCTTCTCCAAGGCATGGGGGCTGGCGGGTCTGCGCGTGGGCTATGCGATCGGCGGACCGGGATCGGAGGAGCTGCTGGCGGAGCTGCAGCCCGATCTGGGCGTCTCGGAGGTCTCCCAGGCCGGAGCGCTGGAGGCGCTGCGGACCTGCTCGGAGATCGTCTCCCGCCGCGTGGCCGCGATCTCGCGCGAGCGTACCGTCGTGACCGACGGCCTGCGCGAGCGCGGGTTCGACGTGGCCGACAGCCAGGCGAACTTCGTCTGGGCGGCGCATCCGGCGATCGACGGCGGCGAGCTGTCAGCGCGCCTGGCCCGCGCCGGCATCCTGGTTGCCGGGGGCGCCGCTTTGGGCGAGCCCCGGCACGTGCGGATCGCCCTGCGCGACTCCCGCGCGAGCGGGCGTTTGCTCGAGGCGATCGATAAGTCGCTGTAGAGGGCTCAGCTCGCCAAGCCGGACTGGCGCAGCAGCGCCCCGGTGGTGCCCTCGAGGATCTTCCTCCAAGCGCTCGCCTGCTCGGGCTCGACCTCGTCGAAGTGCTCTACGACCGCGCGCAGCCGCTCGCCCGAAATGGTCAGTCCGTGCCGCTCGGCGACCTCGTGGTAATGCTCGTATTCGCCCGCCAGGTGCCGGGTTACCGACTGGAACCCGTGCTTGCCGATCTCCACGCGCGAGGCGAAGCTCATGATGGACGTCTGGAACATCAGCTTGTCGGCGGGCTCGGGCTCGATCAGGATGATGTCCACGCCCGGATAGCGATCCTCCCAGCGCTCGGCCAGCTCGTGCAGCCGCTGGTGGGCGAGCAGCTTGAAGGCCTGATAGCCGATCTGCGGGAAGCCCATGTCCGAGACGCGCTTCGCGCGCACTCCCCCGAGCGTGCGCACGGTCTCGGAGAAGTCGTTGACGAACGGCACGATCGGGTTGATCACGACCACGAGCTTGGCGCCGGCTTCGACGGCGATGTCGAGGTTCGTCGTCGACACGAGCCCGCCGTCGACCAGCTCGCGCTCGCCCACGGTGACCGGCGCGTACACCATCGGCAGCGCCCCCGAGGCGCGCACCGCGGTTGAGATCGGCACGTCTTCTAAGCCCTTGTCGCGCCCGAACACGACCCGCTCGCACGTGTCCAGGTCGGTCGCCGTCAGATACAGCTCGTGGCGCAGCTTGCCGAAGTCGTCGCTGCGCCCGGGCTCTGAGAGGACCTTGTGCAGGTACGCCTCGATCCCCGCGCCCGTGTAGGCGCCCGAGGGCAGTCCCTCGGCGAAGCCCAGCAGCACGTCCATCAGCGACACCTGTCCGCGCTGGCGCACGACGTCGCGCGCCAGGCCGAGCGCGCGCCACGGCAGCATCGCGCCCTTGCGCGCGAGCTCGGTCAGGTTGGGGCGCAGCAGATCGCCGAGATCGACGTCCTCGAACGGCGAGGGCGTCTGGTGGGTGACTACCTGCATCATCTCCTCGGGCGTCACCCCGTTGGCGCACAGAGCCGCGATGAACGAGCCGGCGGAGGTGCCCACGTAGATGTCGAACTGAGTCACCGTGCTGTTCGTCGCCAGCAGGTCCAGCGCGCGCAGCGCGCCGATCTCATACACACCGCCGGTGAACCCGCCGCCGCCGAGCACCAGCGCGGTCTTGTCGCTGCGCCGGCGCCGCCGCCGCCGAGTTGTGCTCGCGCCGATCGCCGCCCGCGCCGAGGTCCGCGCGCGCGAACCGGTCGCGGAGCCGTTGGACCTCGCGGTTGCCGGTTCCAGCTTGACAACACGTCCCATACCACCCAACATCATATGCCCCGCGTGACCCGGAACCGGATTGCCCACACCCTGATCCTGCTCTGCGGAGCGCTGTCGGCCATCGTCGGCGTACCGGCGAGCGCCGGCGCGGCGACGGTCGACCTCGCCGGCCTGCAAGCCGATCTCACCCATCAGCTCGCGCTGGCGGGACCGGCGGACGGGGCCTACGTATATGACCTGAGCACCCACCAAGCCCTCTTCTCAGAGCGCGCCAGCACCCTGCGCCCGCCCGCGTCGGTGCAGAAGCTATACACCGCCACGACCCTGCTCGAGCGCATGGGGCCCGCGGGGCGATTGAGCACGACCGTCTACGGAATCGGCCGGCTGGCGCCCGGGGGCGTGTGGGAAGGCAGCCTGTATCTGCGCGGCGGAGGCGATCCGACGTTCGGGTCGAGCGCGTTCATCCGCGCCCACTACGGCGGCGTCGGGACGTCCGTCTCGACGCTCGCAGCTCAGCTGGTGCGCAGCGCGGGCATCCATCGCATCACTGGCTCGGTGCTGGGAGACGAGTCGTGGTTCGACTCGCTGCGCGGCGAGCCCTCCAGCCACTACGCCCTCGACCCGTTCCTCGAAGGCACGCTCTCAGGGCTTGCCTTCAATCGCGGTGCGAGCGGCGCCGAAAGTGGCGCGCACGCGCCCGCGGCGTATGCGGCGCGCGAGCTGTGGGCGACGCTGAAGAACGACGGCGTCGCGATCGCCGGCCGCAGCGCCGCCGCGAGCACGCCTCCTGGAGCGAGTCAGCTCGCGCAGGTGCAGTCGCCGACCGTCACGCAACTGCTGGGCCTGACGCTGCCCCCCTCGGACAACTTCTTCGCGGAGACGCTCGTCAAGGATCTCGGCGCGCGCTACGGCGGCGCCGGCACGACCGCGGTCGGAGCCTCTGTCGTGCGTCAGACGCTCGCTTCGCTGCTGGGCATCCACCCGCACGTGCTCGACGGCTCGGGGCTCTCCGAATCCGATCTGACCTCGCCGTATGAGGTCGCCGACCTGCTCGTGGCGCTGGCCTCGACGCCGATCGGGCCGGTGCTGCGCGGCGATCTGGCGATCGCGGGTCACACCGGAACGCTCGCCACGCGCATGCGTCATACGGGCGCCTCGGGACGCTGCGAGGGCAAGACGGGCACGCTCACGGGCGTCTCCAACCTCGCCGGCTACTGCACCGCCGCGAACGGCCATACGCTTGCGTTCGCGATCTTCACCGACGGGATCGCCACCACGACCGCGCACGTCTTCCAGGACCACATGGCGATCACGATCGCCGGCTACTAGCAGTAGTAGCGCGGCCGTTCATTTCTCCGCCGCGTCGATCAGATCCGCCAGCGATACCTCAAGGGCCACCGCGAGCTTGCGCAGTGTCGGCAGGCTCGGCTGGTGCAGGCCGCGTTCGACACGGCTGAGGGTCGATGTACTGATGCCGGCCTCGTGGGCCACGTCTTCCTGCGGGCGTTCGCCGCGTAATAGCTTGATCGTCGTGCCGACAGACACACAAGAACATTGACTGCTTCAAGGCACATATGCCAGAGCAAAGTTACCTAGGCAATTATGCTTTGGTACGCTGGCCGAGCCACCGGGCCGTATCCCCACAGATCATCGTCCGGGGGCGCGCCGACACATAGCCCCCGCTGTGGTCTCTGCCAGGCGGGGGCTATGTAGTTCCGGTGCGCACACACGCCGGGCCGGCGTGCTCAGTTCCCGTCCGGGGTGTCTTGCAGCAGCTCCCGTAGCCCCTGCTCGTCCAGCACCGGCACCGCCAGGCGCTGCGCCTTGGCGAGCTTCGACCCCGCGGACTCGCCCGCGACGAGATAGTCGGTGTTCTTTGACACCGACCCGGTCACGCGCCCGCCCGCGGCCATGATCCGTTCACTGGCCTGCTCGCGCGACCAGTGCGGCAGCGTCCCCGTCAGCACGAGCGTCTTGCCCGCCAGCGCCCCCTCCGAGGGCGGCGGGCCCTGTTCGCTCAGCTGCAGCCCGAGCGCGCGTAGGTCTTTGATCAGCGCGCGCATCCGCTCGTCCTCCAGCTGGGCGCGGATCGTGCGCGCCATCTTCTCGCCGATGCCGGGGGTCTGGGAGATCTCCTCGGTGCTGGCCGTGAGCAGCGCGTCGATCGTGCGAAAGCGCATCGCGAGATTGCGCGCGGTGATCTCGCCGACCTCCTCGATGCCCAGCCCGAACAGCACGCGCGCGAACGGGCGCTGCTTGGAGGCCTCGATCGCGTCGATCAGGTTGCGCGCGGACTGCTCGGCGAACCCTTCCAGCTCGATCAGCTGCTCGGCGCTCAGCCGGTAGAAGTCGCCGTCGGTGCGCACCAGCCCGCGCTCCTGCAGCAGCGCGACCTGCTTCTCGCCGAGCCCCTCGATGTCCATCGCGCCCTGGGAGACGAAGTGCTTTAGCAGCTGCCATGCGCGTGCGGGACAGTCGCGGTTGGGGCATTGCGTGAACACGCCCTCGCGCGGCTTGACCGTCTTGGTGTCACAGAACGGGCACCTCGACGGCGGACGCGGCCGGGGCGGGCGTTTGCCGGAGCGCTCGAGCACGTGCGGCGCGGGTGAGACCACCTGCGGGATCACGTCGCCGGCGCGCATCACGATCACCTCCTCGCCGGGGCGCAGATCCTTGCGGCGCAGGTCCTCCTCGTTGTGCAGCGTCGCCAGCTTGATCGTCACGCCGCCGACGGCGACGGGCTTGAGCATGGCGTAGGGGCGCAGGTCGCCGAACTTGCCCACGTTCCACATCACCTTCTCCAGCGTCGTCACGGCGGTGGTGGGCGGGAACTTCCAGGCGATCGCCCAGCGCGGATCGCGCCCGACCGAGCCCAGGCGACGCTGCAGCTGCAGGTCGTCGACCTTCACGACGACCCCGTCGATCTCGAAGTCGAGCTCGCCGCGACGGCGCTGCCAGTCGAGACACTGCGCGATCACGTCCTCCTCGCTGTCGAGCACCTGGATGTCGGGGTTCACGCGGAAACGGTGCTCGCGCAGCCAATCGAGCGCCTGGGAGTGGCGCTCGAACGACAGTCCCTGCACGACCCCGACCTGGTAGCACCACATCGACAGCGGCCGCTCGCGCGCGTCGGCCGGATCGAGCTGGCGGATCGTGCCGGCGGCGGAGTTGCGCGGGTTCATGAACGTCGGCTCGCCCGCCGCGGCGCGGCGCTCGTTCAGCGCGGCGAAGTCCGCGAGCGACATGTACACCTCGCCGCGCACCTCCAGCAGCGCCGGCACGTCCCCGACCCGTAGGGGGATCGAGCCGATCGTGCGCAGGTTATGCGTGACGTCCTCCCCCACCTCGCCGTTGCCTCGGGTGGCGCCGCGATCTAGCACGCCGTCGCGATAGACGAGGCTGATCGCCAGCCCATCGATCTTCGGCTCGACCACGAACCGAAACCGCGGGCTGGCGATGCCCTCGCGCGCGAGATGGGTGCGCATCCGCTCCACCCATCCCCGCAGCTCCTCCTCGGTGCGAGCGTTCGGGAGCGAGAGCATCGGCTCCAGGTGGGTGACCTTCTCCAGCTTGCCCACCGGCTCGCCGCCGACCCGCTGGGTGGGCGAGTCGGGCGTGCGCAGCCGCGGATGCTCGGCCTCGATCGCGCGCAGCTCATCCAGCAGCGCGTCGTAGACGTCGTCGCCGATCTCCGGATCGTCGAGCACGTAATAGCGGTGGGCGTGATGTTCGAGCTGCGTGCGCAGCTCCCGCGCGCGGGCCCGCACCTCCGGGTCGGCATTGCTCACGACGCGGGGCGCGCGACCGGACCGAGCAGCTCCCCCAGATCGAAGCCTCTCAGCGCCTGCAGGCCGGCGCGGTCTGTGAGATCGAAGTGAATCGGCGTCACGGCGACGCGCCCCGCCGCGACCGCCGCGAGATCGGTGCCGGGCTCGTCGTGAAACCCGGGGTCCGAGCCGTAGATCCAGTAGCGCCGGCGGTGCTCCTCCTCGCGCTCGAGCTTCAGCTCGTCCTCGTAGATGCGCTTGCCGATGCTCGTCACCTCCACGCCATCGGGCTCGCCCGCGGGGACGTTCACGTTCAGCAGCGTGCTTGCCGGCAGCGGCACGTCCTCGATCCGCTCGACCAACCGCGCGACGAACGCCGCCGCGGTCTCGAACCCGAAGCCGCCGTCGTAGCGAAAGTCAAGCGCGCGCGCGCGCGACTGCTGGGATACCGCGATCGCGGGGATACCCAGCACGACGCCCTCCAGGGCCGCGGCGACGGTGCCGGAGTAGGTGATGTCATCGCCCAGGTTCGCGCCGTGGTTGATGCCCGAGACGACCAGATCGGGATGAAAGCCATCGACCAGACCGAGGCTCGCCAGCCGCACGCAGTCCACGGGCGTGCCGTCGGTGGCATATCCCACGGTGCCGTCCGCGAAGGGCGTCTCAGCGACCCACAGCGGCCGGCGCGTGGTAATCGACCGCGCCATCGCCGAGCGGTTGCCATCGGGCGCGACCACCGCCAGGCTCACCCCCTCGACGCCGAGCAGCGCGGCGCGCATCGTCTGCAGGCCCTCGGCCTCGATCCCGTCGTCGTTCGTGAGCAGCACGTTCAGCATGGTTCGTCTCCAGCATAGGGGCCGGCTCGGCTCCTGTCGTGCCCATCCGGTAACGCTTCGGTCGGGTAGGCGACCGAGGCCAGCGCCAGCCCGTGCGGGAGCGCCGTCGGCCCGGCCTGCGCGCGCTGCCTGCCGGTGAGCAGGAGGTCCGCGAACTCGGACGGCGTGCGCAGGTGTGAGGCGACCTCGAGCATCGTGCCGACGAGGATGCGCACCATGTGGCGCATGAACGTATCGGCCTCGACCCACAGCTCGAGCGTCTCCCCTGTCCCGGCCCGCCACTCGGCGGCCAGGATGTTGCGCTTGAAGCGCACGTGGTGGGTCTCAGTGGGGGTGAACGCGGTGAAGTCGTGCGTGCCGACGAGCGCATTCGCGCACTCATCCAGCGCGTCGCGATCGAGCGGGCGCGGCCACCACAATGCGTAGCGGCGCTCGAACGGGCTGCGCGCCGGCCGCGTGAGCAGGCGATAGCAGTACGTCCGGCTGATCGCCGCACGACGCGCGTCCCACTCCTCCGGGGCCGGCTCGGCGGCGAGGATCGACACGTCGTCTGGCAGCAGGCCGTTCAAGCGTCGCGGATCGACGGCCTCGTGAGCGTAGCCCGCGACCTGTTCCCAGGCGTGCACGCCGCGATCGGTGCGCCCGGCGACCGTCAGCGTCAGCGGGTCCCCGGTCGTGGAGACCTCGCCCAGGACGGTGCGCAGCGCCCGCTCCACCTCCTCCTGGACGGTGCGCAGGCCGGGCTGGCGCGCCCAGCCGATGAAGTCGGTGCCGTCGTATTCGAGCGTCAGCTTGGTGATCATCGACGTTCCCACCCCAACGCCTGCGACGCTCGTGCGCCATCGGCCACGATGCCCACCGGGCGAAGGGCGGGCAAGACCGGCGGCGAGAGCGCGCGTGACCTCAGACCAGCTCGATGAACACCATCTCGGTCGCGTCCGAGCGGCGAGGACCGAGCTTGAGGATGCGCGTGTACCCGCCGGGCCTGTCGGCATAGCGGGGGGCAAGGTCCTCGAAGAGCTTGTGCACCGCGAACTTGTCCTGCGCCAAGCGCGAGAGCGCCTGGCGGCGCGCATGCAGGTCGCTGCGCTTGGCGAGCGTGATCAGCCGCTCGACCTCCGGTTTGACCGCGCGGGCCTTCGCGGAGGTCGTTTCGATGCGCTCGTGCTCGATGATCTCCTTCGAGAGGTTCATCAGCAGCGCCTTGCGATGGGCGCTCGTGCGGCTGAGCTTGTGTTTGGTCTTCTGATGTCTCATTTGGGCCGGGCGCGAGATGCGAGGGGAGGGTGGGTTTGTATATATGTTTTTTCTACTTTGTGTGCCATAGTTATACGCGCTCTAAAAATAGAATATACATCCCCATGCCGGTCACACATTTGGGCACCCCATGCGCGCATTTTGACGCAAATCGGACGGACGCGACCGCAGGGTCTAGTCCTGACGCAGGTTCAACCCTCGAGCGTGCAGCGTCTCGATGACCTCGTCGATCGACTTTTTGCCGAAGTTCGGGATCGCGTTGAGCTCGGCCTCGGACTTGGAGATGAGATCTCCGACGGTCTGGATGCCGGCGCGCTTGAGGCAGTTGTAGGAGCGCACACCGAGCTCGAGCTCCTCGATCAGGATGCCCCACTCCTCGCCCTGCAAGGCGCCGGCGGTCCCGCCGCCGCCACCTGCGCCCGGGACCGCGAGCCCATGCCCGTCGAGCTGACCGCCGGGCGCGGCGCGCAGCTCCTGGATGCGGTCGGCGTCGGTGAAGATCGCCAGCTGTGAGATCAAGAGCTCCGCGGCCTCGCGCAGCGCGGCCTGAGGATCGATCGAGCCGTCGGTCTCGATGTCGAGCGTGAGCTTGTCGAAGTCGGTCTTCTGACCGACACGCGCCTGCTCGACGGCGTAGGCGACACGACGCACGGGCGAGAAGATCGAGTCGATCGGGATCACGCCGATCGGCTGGTCGGGCGACTTGTTCTCCTCGGCGGGACGATATCCGCGGCCGCGGCCGATCGTCATGTACAGCTCGAGCTTCGTTTTCTTCTCGAGCGTCGCGACGTGCACGTCCGGGTTGAGGATCTCTACGCCCGCGGGCAGGTCGATGTCCTTGGCGGTTATGTCTCCCGGTCCGGTCACCACCAGCGGCGCCTCGACCTCGGTCGCGTCGGAGTGCATGCGGCAGACGATGCCCTTGAGGTTGAGCACGATGTCGGTCACGTCTTCCTTGACGCCCGGGATCGTGGAGAACTCGTGCGCGACTCCCTCGATGCGCACGCTCGTGACGGCGGCGCCCGCGAGCGAGGAGAGCAGCACGCGCCGCAGGGAGTTTCCGAACGTGTAGCCGAAGCCGCGGTCGAGCGGCTCGATGGTGAACGTGCCGCGGTTCTGCTCCACGGACTCGGAAGTGATCCGGGGGATTTGGAAGTCGAGCATCAGCGTCCTAACGTCGTATTGGTCTCGCACCGGCGCCCTCGCGGGCATCGGCTCCGGAGTGCCGTCTCCCCGCCCGCGGGCGAAGTGATGACGGCATGGGCAAACCTGCTACTTCGAGTACAGCTCGACGATGAGCTGCTCCTGCACCGGCGCGGCCACCTCGCGTCGCTCCGGCTTGCGCAGCACCTTGGCCGTGAGCGACTCGTGATCGGCCTGCAGCCACGCGGGTATCTGTCCTGTCAGCTCGGTCGCGTCCCTGACCACCTGCGTCGCCGCGGTGTCCGCCTTGATCGCGATCACCTCGCCCGCACGCACCTGATAGCTGGGGATGTTCACCCGCCGGCCGTTGACCGTCCAATGGCCGTGGCGGATCAGCTGGCGGGCCTGCCGGCGCGAGGCGGCGAACCCGAGCCGCACCAGCACGTTGTCCAACCGGCACTCAAGCAGCACGAGCAGGTTCTCGCCCGTGATCCCGGGCTGGCGCGAAGCCTTCTCGTAGTAGCCGTGGAATTGGCGCTCGAGCACCCCGTAGTAGCGGCGCGCCTTCTGCTTCTCGCGCAGCTGCAGGCGGTACTCGCTCTGTTTCATGCGTCCGCGGCCGTGCTCGCCCGGCGGGTAGGCACGGCGCTCGACGCCGCACTTGTCGGTCAGGCAGCGCTCGCCCTTGAGGAACAGCTTCTGCCCCTCGCGGCGGCACTGCTTGCACTGAGGCCCGGTGTCTCTCGCCATCGCTAGACCCTCCGGCGCTTTCTGGGGCGACACCCGTTGTGAGCCTGCGGGGTGACGTCCTTGACGCCGGTAACCTCGAGGCCCGCGGCCTGCAGCGAGCGGATCGCCGTCTCGCGGCCCGAGCCCGGGCCCTTGACGTAGACCTCGACCTTTTGCAGACCCTGCTCGAGGCCCTTGCGCGCGGCCGCGTCGGCGGTCACCTGCGCGGCGAAGGGGGTGGACTTGCGCGAGCCCTTGAACCCGGCGCCGCCGGCGGACTCCCAGGCGATCACGTTGCCGGTGGTGTCGGTCAGCGAGACGATCGTGTTGTTGAACGACGTCTTGATGTGGGCCTGACCGATCGGGATGTTCTTCTTGGGCTTGCGTTTGCCGCGGGCGCGTTTGGGTGGGGCCATTACTTCTTACCGGCTTTCTTCTTGCCCGCGACCTGCATCCGCTTGGGACCCTTGCGCGTGCGGGCGTTGGTCTTGGTCTTCTGGCCGCGCACGGGCAGACCGCGACGATGGCGCAGGCCGCGATAGCAGGCGATCTCCTGCAGGCGCTTGATGTCCTGCGAGCGCTCCCGGCGCAGATCGCCCTCGACGGTCAGCGAGCGGTCGATCGAGTCGCGCAGTTTGGCGACCTCGTCCTCGGTCAGGTCGCGCACGTAGGTGTCGGGGCTGACGCCGACCTCGGCGAGGATCTTGTTCGAGGTCGAGCGACCGATCCCGTAGATGTAGGTCAGCCCGATCTCCGAGCGCTTGTTCAGGGGCAGGTTTACCCCGGCGATTCTTGCCATCAGCCATCCCCCCAGCGGGACTCGGGGGTCGTCAGGCAAGGACGCAGGGAGGGGACAGTGGAAACCCACGAACCCGACTGAGGACGCAGCATGGCGATCATCCGAGTCACGCTGGCTAGCCTTGGCGCTGCTTGTGGCGCTTGTTTTGGCAGATGACCAGCACCGCGCCGTGGCGGCGGATGATCTTGCACTTCTCGCACATCGGCTTGACCGACGGTCTGACCTTCATGATCCCTTTCGGCTGGTCCCGGCGACCGGGCTCTGGCCGCCGTTGTGGCCGCCGCTACCAGGTCGTGGATGAGTGCTCTCGCGCGCGCAAACTCCCTCGCGTTAGAGCAGGACTCCGGATGGTAGCAACTTGGCGAACCAGAAGCGAAGTCCGCTGAGCCGCGGCCTCAGCCGGCGCTGGCCGCGGCCTGGGGCTCGCCGACGGTCGGGCGCTCCTCGGGCGGCAGATGCCATGGGGTGAGGATGCGCGGTCCCTCGGGCGTGATCGCGATCGTGAACTCGAAGTGCGCGGCGGGGGAGCCGTCCTGGGAGAAAATCGCCCAACCGTCGCCCGCGACGCGAACGCCGGCGCGCCCGGCGGTCATCATCGGCTCCACGGCGAGGACCATGCCCTCCTGGAGCAGCGGGCCGCGGCCGGGGCGCCCGTAGTTGGGGACCTGCGGGTCCTCGTGCATGTCCCGCCCGATGCCGTGCCCGACGAGCGAGCGGATCACCGACAGCCCGGCGCCCTCGGCGACGCGCTGGATGGCGCTTGAGAGATCGCCCATGCGATTGCCGGCGCGGCATTGCTCGACCCCGGCGTGCAGCGACTCGCGTGTCGCGGCGAGCAAATTCTGGGCCACCGGGTCGATCTCTCCGACCGGAAACGTGCGGGCGGCGTCGGCGACCCAGCCGTCGAGCGTGACGCCGACGTCGATCGAGATCACATCCCCAGGCGCGAGCGCGTAGGAGCCGGGGATGCCGTGCACGACCATCTCGTTCGGCGAGGCGCAGATCGAGCCAGGGAACCCGCGATAGCCCTTGAACGCGGGTGTGGCGCCGCGAGAACGGATGAACCGCTCGGCAAGGGTGTCGAGCTCGGCGGTGGTGATACCCGGACGGATGTGACCCTCCAGCAGATCGAGGGTCGCGACGAGCACCTCGCCCGCGCGCGCCATACGGTCGATCTCCTCGGGGGACTTGGTGACGATCACTTCACGAGCTTAGCTGTCGCTTTACAGCTTCTCCTCGAGGCGCAGCGTCGCGAGAGTGGCGCGAATGCGATCGTGGACCTCGTCGGCATTGCGGCAGCCGTCGAAGCTGCGCAACTGCCCCGTGCCTTCGTAGTAGCCGATCAGTGGCTCGGTCTGGCGGTGATAGACCTCGAGCCTTCGACGGATCGTCTCCTCGCGGTCGTCGTCGCGCTGGATCAAACGTGAGCCGTCCTGATCGCAGATGCCCTCGTGCTTGGGCGGGTCGAAGTCGACGTGATAGATGTGGGCGGGATTCTTGACGCACACCCGGCGTCCGCTGAGACGGCGTACGAGCTCCTCGTCGGGAACCTCGATCGCGAGCACCGCGGTGAGCCTGCGATCCAAGCCGCCCAACGCCTGCGCGAGCGCGTCGGCCTGCGCCTCGTTGCGCGGGAACCCGTCGAGCAGGAACCCGTCGCCGGCGTCGGCGTCGGAGACCCGCTGGACGATCATGTCGATGATCACCTCGTCGGGGACGAGCTCGCCGGCGTCCATGTAGCGCTTGGCCTGCACCCCGAGCTCCGAGTCGGCGGCGACCTGCGCGCGGAGCATGTCCCCGGTGGAGACGTGCGGCAGACCAAAGTCTTCGCGCAGGCGCTCGGCCTGCGTGCCCTTCCCGGCGCCCGGCGGACCGAGCAGGATCAAGTTGAGCTCGGACGCCACAGCCCGAGACTACTTCAGGAAGCCCTCATAGCTGCGCATCATGAGCTGGGCCTCGAGCTGCTTCATCGTTTCGAGCGCGACGCCGATCACGATCAGGATCGAGGTGCCGCCGAACTGGAACTGCTGGTGGGTGCGCGCGAATAGGATCGCCGGCAGTGCCGCGACGGCGGCGAGGAAGAGGGCGCCGGGGAAGGTCAGGCGCGCGAGGATGCGATCGAGGAATTCGGCCGTCGGTCGTCCGGGACGCACGCCCGGGATGAAGCCTCCGTACTTCTTGAGGTTGTCGGCCTGGTCGACCGGATTGAAGGTGACGGCGGTGTAGAAGTAGGTGAACAGCAGGATGAGCAGCGATTGGCCGATGATGTAGTGCCAGCCGTTGGGCGTGAAGAAGTTGGAGATCGAAGTTCCCCAGTGGGTTTTCACGAGCTGACCGACGGTCGGCGGGAAGGCCATCAGGCTCGCGGCGAAGATCACGGGGATCACGCCGGCCATGTTCACGCGCAGGGGCAGGTAGGTCTGTCCGCCCTCGGACATGCGTCGCCCGATCACGCGCTTGGCGTATTGCACGGGGATGCGCCGCTGGCCCTCCTGCACGAACACGATGCCGGCGACGACGGCGAGCACGAGGAAGGGCATCATCACCTTGAAGACCTGATCTTGGGTCGTCCACCACTGCTGGATGCCGGAGGGCAGGCGCGAGACGATCGAGGCGAAGATCAGCAGCGAGATGCCGTTGCCGATGCCGCGCTGGGTGATGAGCTCGCCGATCCACATCAAGAGCACGCAGCCGGTTGTGAGGCAGACGACGATCAGGAAGACGTGCGGCGGGTCGAAGTGGGTGACGACCGATTCGCCGGCCTTGGCCTGGAGGGAGTGGAACAGGAAGACGTAGCCGATCGACTGCGCGAACGCGAGCCCGACTGTGAGGTAGCGGGTGTACTGGGTGATCCGCGCCTGGCCGACCTCGCCTTCCTTGGAGAGCTTTTCCAACGAGGGAACGACCACCTGCAGCAGCTGCAGGATGATCGAGGCGGTGATGTAGGGCATGATCCCGAGCGCGAACAGCGCGATCCGCGACAGGCCCCCACCGGAGAACAGGTTCAGGTAGCTGAGGATCCCCGAGCCGCCGAACTGCTTCTGGATGTTGTTGACGGCCGTGAGGTTGACTCCCGGCACGGGGACGTGCGAGCCGACGCGATAGATCAGCAGCATCGCCGCCGTGAAGGCGAGCTTCTTGCGGATGTCTGCTACCTGGAAGGCGTTGAGGATCGTGGAGAGCATGTGTGGTTGGGTGGCCGAGATGGGCGCTCGGGGAAGTCTAGCCCGCGCAGGGGGGCGATGTGGCGGACCTGTATAGAGGGTGACCCATGGCCCGGTTCACCGATCGATGCTGCCGGCGCCGGTCACCGCAGCTGCCGGTGCCGCGCTCGGTCTTGCGGCACGGGGTCAGGCGTCGATCAGGTGGCACGTGCCGCCCGCGGCCTCGATGCGCTCACGGGCGGTGGCGCTGAAGGCGTGGGCGTGGACGGTGAGCGCTTGGGTGAGCTCACCGCGGGCGAGGATCTTGATGGGGATGTCCTTGCGAGTGCCCAGCCCGGCGGACTTGAGCGACTCGATCGTCACCTCGGCGCCGGGCTCGAAGCGGGCGGCGAGATCGCCGATGTTGACCGGTTGGGTGTGCGTGCGGAAGGGCTCGAAGGGCATCGACTTCTTCATGTGCGGACCGCGGAGCTTGCGCATGCGCATGTGAATCGGCATCTGGCCGCCCTCGAAGCGCGCACGGCGCTTGGCGCCCGAGCGCGCGCCCGCGCCCTTCTGGCCGCGTCCGGAGGTCTTGCCCGTGCCCGAGCCTTCGCCGCGACCGACACGCTTGCGCGGGCGGCGGCTGCCGGGGGCGGGACTGAGGTTGTGCAATCCGATGCGCTCACCGGTGGCGGCGCCGCTCGCTTCCTGCTTCTCCGTGCTCATGCGTCCTCCCGGACCTCGACGAGGTGGCGGACGGCGTGCAGCATGCCCCGCGCCTGCGGGCAGTCCTGGACCTGGACGGTGTGGCCGATGCGGCGCAGGCCGAGCGAGCGCAATGTGTCCAGCTGGCGGCGGTCGGAGCCGTTGCCGGAGCGGCGCTGGGTGACGGTGAGCATCGTGGTGGTGGAGGTGGCCATCAGGCGGATGCCTCCTCGACCTTGGGCTCGGGCGATGCGTCCGCGGATGTCTCCGTCTCGGTGTCCGCGGCCTCGGCGACCGGCGTGGCGGACATTGGCGTGGCCTGCGGAGAGGCGTCGGCGGCGGGCGTCTCGGTGCCGGGCGCTCCGTCGGCGGGCGCCCCAGCAGCAATGGTGGCGTCGGGAGCTCCGTCGGTGGGGGCACCACCGAGCCCCAGCACCTGGTCGATCGAGAGGCCGCGCAGACGCGCGACCTCCTCGGGCGTGCGCAGTCCGCGCAGACCTTCGATCGTGGCCTTGACGAGGTTGATCGGGTTTTGCGTGCCGAGGCTCTTGGAGAGGATGTCGTGGATCCCGGCGAGCTCGAGCACCGCGCGCACGCCGCCGCCGGCGATCACGCCGGTACCGGGGGAGGCGGGCTTCAGGAGCACGCGGCCGGCGCCGAAGATGCCGGTCGTCTGATGGGTGATCGTGCTGCCGTGGCGGGGCACCTTGAAGAGATCCTTCTTGGCGCGCTCGACGCCCTTTTGGATCGCGAGCGGCACCTCGTTGGCCTTGCCATAGCCGACGCCGACGGTTTCGCGCTCGTCGCCGACGACCACCAGCGCGGTGAACGAGAAGCGACGGCCGCCCTTGACGACCTTGGCGACGCGGTTGATCTCGACGACCCGCTCCTGGAGATCCAGGCCGGATGGGCTGACTGAGCGATCGGATGTGATGGGAGTCATAGGTGGGAGACGGAAGAGGGTAGCGGGATGGAGGTGGGAGTCAGACGGGAAGTGGGAGTCAGACGGTCAGGCCGGACTCGCGGATCGATTCGGCGAACGCGCGGACGTGGCCGTGGTAGCGATAGCCGCCGCGATCGAACACGGCCTCGGACACATCGGCGGCCTTCGCACGCTCGGCCAACAGCTGGCCCGCGCGCGTGGCGGCCTCGGATTTGCCCAACGCGCGCAACTCTGGCTCGAACCAGGCGACGGCCGCGAGCGTGCGCCCGGAGACGTCGTCGATGACCTGTGCGGAGATCCCGCGATTGGAGCGGAACACGGAGATGCGCGGACGTGTGGCGGTGCCGGAGATCTTCGCGCGCACGCGGCGACGGCGTTTGAGCCGGCGGCGCTCCTTGGTGATGACAGTCATGCGCGCTCCCTGACTTCGCTGCGCCCACATGAGCACGTAGGGCAAGGACGCAGGGAACGTGGCGTACTACGTACGCGAGTGACCGAGGACGCAGATCCAGCGCAGCTATATGTGCTCATGCGCGCTTTCCTACCTTGCGCTGGACGTACTCGCCCTCATAGCGGATGCCCTTGCCCTTGTAGGGCTCGGGCGGGCGCTGCTTGCGGATGATCGCGGCGGTCTCGCCGACGAGCTGCTTGGAGATGCCCTTGACGACGATGCGCGTCGGCTGGGGCACTTCGAATTCGATTCCCGCGGGCGCCGGGATCGGCACGGGATGGGAATAGCCGACGGCGAGCTCGAGGTTCTTGCCCTTCAGCTGCGCGCGGTAGCCGACGCCCTGGATCTCCAGGCGCTTTTCGTAGCCACTCGTGACCCCCTCGACCATGTTCGCGACGAGCGAGCGCGTGAGTCCGTGCAGGGCGCGGTGCTCGCCCCGGTCGGTGGGGCGGGTGACGAGCAGCTGCT
>DASXKH010000033.1:0-24500 GCA_036496915.1 Solirubrobacteraceae bacterium | reverse complement strand
CATGCGCGCGCTCGAAGGCGGCGCGCGAACGAGCCGGGACGAGCTCGATCAGACCCACCCCATTCATCGTGGGGTCTTCGAGCAGTCCGGTCGCGACCGCCTCGAACTCGGCTAGACTCCCGAGCCCGTCCCGGCCGGTTGCGGTCGCCAGGTCCCGCAGGCGCTCGATCGTCGGATCCACAGCGGCGATAACCTGGGCGCTCGCGCGTGTTGACAGCGCGGCGCGGCGCATCCGCGCTTCGCGGTGAGCCTGCTCGTCGGCGGTCGCGGCGGCGAGCGCTGTCAGCACAACCAGGCAGATGCAGACCGTGACCGGCATCGTTCGCCATGAACCCCGCCGTAACCACTTTGTCTGCATGGCAGACTAACTATCGGCGCCTATATCGTAAGACTCAAATATTTGGGAGCAATGTCCCAAGTAAGTGGTCTATACCCACATGCTCGAACCGGTAATCGTCGATCCGCGCGCTCGGCGCTCGAGTCTGCGGTAGGCAGGGATCTGAGCGCTCTCGAGACGCCTCCGGGATGCTCGCGGTGTCCCGTGAACGCGATGGTGCCCGGCCCGAACTGGGATAGGCTGTCGCGGTGCGCTTTCGCAAACTCGGCTCCAGCGACATCGAGGTCTCGGAGATCAGCCTCGGCTCGTGGCTGACCTACTCCGGCGGCGTCGAGCGCGAGCAGGCGCGGGCATGTGTCGAGGCGGCGTTCGACGCGGGGATCAATTTCATCGATACCGCCAACGTCTACGGCCGCGGCGCCTCCGAGACGCTCCTGGGCGAGGTGCTCTCCGATCACGAGCGCTCCTCGTACGTGCTCGCCACCAAGGTCTACTTCCCCATGTCAGACAGCGATCGCGGTCTGTCGGCTGCACAGATCCACAAGCAGATCGACGCCTCGCTGCGGCGACTGCAGACCGACTACGTCGACCTGTATCAGTGCCACCGCTACGACGAGCAGACGCCGCTGGAGGAGACGATGACCGCGCTGACCGAGGTCGTGCAGGCCGGCAAGGCGCGCCACATCGGCTTCAGCGAGTGGCCGGCCGAGCGGATCGAGAAGTCGCTCGCGCTACCGGACGTGGAGCGTTGGGTCTCAAGTCAACCGCAGTACTCGATGATCTGGCGCGCGCCCGAGGCCGAGGTGATCCCGCTGTGCACGCAGGAGAACATCTCCCAGATCGTGTGGTCGCCGCTCGGGCAGGGCGTGCTGACCGGCAAGTACCTTCCGGGCGAGCCACTGCCGAGCGACTCCCGCGCGGCGAGCGAGGAGATGAGCGCCTTCATCGACCGGCTGCTCGCCCCACCCGTGCTCGAGGCGGTCCAGCGCCTGCGTCCGGTCGCCGAGCAGGCCGGCCTGACGATGGTCCAGCTGGCGCTCGCCTGGGTGCTGCGCGAGCCGAACGTCGCCTCGGCGATCGTCGGCGCCAGCCGCCCCGAGCAGGTGCACGCCAACGCCTCCGCGTCGGGCATCGAGCTCAGCGCCGACACGCTCGCGGCGATTGACGCTGCGCTGGGCGACGTCGTCGTACGCTGACGACGCCGCCCCGTCGCGCTGGTGGGGCGGCGTCCTTACTCGGCCTTGACCGCGGAGATGTCGACGAGGATCTTGACCTTGTCGCTGACGACCACATTGCCCGAGCCGAGCGCGGCGTTGAACTTGATCTCGTAGTCCGAGCGGTTGATCTGGGCGCTCGCCGAAAGGCCCACGCGGGCGTTGCCCTGCAGGTCGGTCTCGGTGCCCTCGATCTCGGCGCGCAGCGTGATCGGGCGAGTGACGCCGTGGATCGTCAGCTCGCCGTCGATCTCCAGCTCGTCCTCGCCGGCGGGACGGATCGCGGTCGAGCGAAAATCGATCGTCGGATAGGTTGCGACCTCGAAGAAGTCGGCCGAGCGCAGGTGCTCGTCGCGCTGGGGCTCGCGCGTGTCGACGCTCGCGGTCTGCACGGTCCCGTACGCCCTGGCTCCCTCGGGGCCGACCTCGACGGTTCCCTCGAACTCTTTGAACTGACCCTTCACGGTCGCGATCCCGAGGTGTTTGACCTGGAACTCGACGCTCGAATGGACCGGGTCGACCGCCCATGTGCCCGTGGGGAGGACTGTCTCGGTCGAGGTGGCAACGGCTGTGTCGACAGACATGAGACTCCTTTCGTGGTCGAACACGAGTGGATCGACCAAGTAGTTGTACGTGCAACTACAAAGGGTAGCAGCAGTTGCTCGTGCAACTACCCGCGATGGCTGACGCTCTAACGCGGCTGCACGACCAGCGTCTGCAGCGCCCGGCCCACCGGGCCGGTCTCGTCGTGCAGCACGCTTTCGGCGGTTCCGATGCCGCCGTCCATCAGCACGGTCTTGGCGTCCAGCCCGATCCACTCGCCGTACGGCCGGCGCCACAGGTGAATCGTCAGGTCGGCGTTGATGAAGAGATACCTGTCGAACCGGAGCTCCGCGCTGATGCCATTGCCGAAATCGGCGGTGGCGACCAGTCGCTGCAGGGCAGACGTCTCCTCGCCCGGCACGACCGGCTCCCTGAGTCGCATCCACACCTGGCCGGGTCCGAGCGACCAGGGGTCGGTGAGCCAGCTCATCTCCATACCGGTAGTCGCGAGGCTGCTCGCCTCGGTGTCGTTCAGCGCGAACTTCACGACCTTGCCCCGCTTCGGCCCCGGCATCGAGCGCACCGGCTCCGGGCCCGGCTGCCCGCAGCGCGCGTCAGGGTCCGGCAGGCCCTCCGGGACAGCCTGGATGCGCAGCGCGCTCGCCCGTCCGACCGTCTCCTCGCCGGCGGTGAGCTCGGCTGTGAGCTCCTGCACGCGCCTGCCGTTGCGCACGATCTCCGTGCGCACCTGAAGCTCGGCGAAGGGGATCGGCTTCAGGAACTCGAACCCGAGTCGCGCGAACGGCAGCTCGGCTCCGGGCTCGGTCCGCTCGAACGCCCTGGCGATCAGGGCCGCCGGCGCGCCTCCGTGCAGCGCGCGGGGATCCCACGGTCCCCGCGCGTGCTCGGTCGGCTCGACGCGCCCGTCGCCAGACGGGATGAACAGCCCCTCACTCATCCTCAGTTCGGCAGCTTCGCCACGAACTCGGCCAGCTTGCCCGGATCGCGCAACGGCGCGCCGTGGCCGAAGCATGCGAGCGCCGGTCGCAGCTCGGCGAGCCTTCGCGCCGACTCGCGGTTGCGGGCCGGGTCTGGCGTGAACATGTCGGGGGGCGTGTGCAGGCCGGGGATGCCGGTGATGAAGTGCATGTTGCCGAGCACGTCGCCGACGATCAGCGTGCGGTCGGACTCGCGCCAGAAGGAGACATGTCCCGGAGAGTGCCCAGGCGTCTCGAGCACTGTGAACCCCGCCACCTCGTCGCCCTCGCCCAGCGCGCGTGAGACGGGGTGGGGGGGTCCGGTCCAGAAGCGCTCCTGCACGCGATTGAGCCAGCGTGGTGCCTTGGGGTTTTTGATCGCCCCGGGCGTCTCCATCGCTGGGACATCGCCCTGCCCGCACCACAGCGGGATGTCCAGCTGCTCGCAGACCGCATGGCTCGCGCCCTGGTGGTCGGGGTGGGCGTGGGTCAGCGCGTGCGCGGCGATCGTCCTACCGGCGAGCTGGCGCATGATCCGCTTCTCGGCTTGGCGGGTCGCGGCGTCGATCAGCACGTCCCCGATCACGTACACGTTGATCGCGTTGCGCGGCCATCCCTTCAGCTGGTAGACGTCCTCGGCGAGTTGCTTCATGTGGTTCTCCTGTGGTCGAGCTGGGGCTTGGAGGATCCTGGACTGCGGGCGCGTGACGGTGACAGTGAGGCTGTGGGCCTACTCGGCGCACAGCCTATCCGCGCTGCTGCTCCCACGTGAATCCGCGAACGGCCAGCCATATCCCGAACAGGCCCCACAATCCGATCACGGCCAGCGCGTCGAGGTTGTCCCCGAGTCCCTTGCCCGTCACCATCGCCCCATACAGGCCGTCGATCAGCGGCTTCAGCGGTAGCGCGTCGGCTACGTTGCGGATGAATTCCGGCGCGCTTGAGGTGTCGAAGGCGTAGAAGGACACGAACACGACCGGCAGGAACACGGCGTTGACGTAGGCGGCTGTGGACTCGAAGTTGGGGATGACATGAGCGAAGGCCACCCCCAGCGAGGCGAGGCACACGACCCCGGCGAGCACGAACACGATCAGCTCCACCCATTCCTTCGGCCAGCCGATCCCGAAGAACACCCGGCCGGCGACGATCACGATCGCGACCTGCAGCGCGGTGTTCGTGACGGCGTTGCCCGCCACCCCGCCGAGGTATGAGCCGGTCGGGAGGGGCGTGCCGCGGATGCGCTTGAGCACGCCGCGCTCGCGCAGGAACACGACGTTGTAGGCAAGGGCGGTGAAGGTCGTGGACATCACGCTCATCCCCGCGATCGCCGGCACCAGCCGATCGAGCTGGCTCTGGTTGCCGTGCAGGATCGCCCCGCCGGCGACCAGGAACAGCAAGGGCAGGACGAAGTTGAAGAACGCGGCGCTGGGGTTGCGCCAGAACATTCTGCGCTCCAGCCGGTACTGCCTCCAGGTGAGGACCACCGCATCAGGCATTCATGTTCGCCCCGGGTCTAGGGGTCGTGGGCCATGCCGGCCGATCGGAGATCCCGTCGATCTACGATCGATACACGAACGATCGAGGACAAAGCATCCGCGCCATGCCCACGGCCCGCTAGGCATCGGCGGTCAGTTCCAGGTAGACGTCCTCGAGCGTCGGCCGTCCGACGCTCAGCTCATCCAGACGTTCCCCGCGTGCGAGCGCCTGAGCGGTGAGCTCGTGCAGCAGGCTGGTCGGATCGTCGGTCTGGCGTTCCACAAGCTCGCCACCGCCGTTCTTGTAGGCGACGCGGTACTGCTCGCCGCCGACTCCCAGCTCGCTTGGCGGGCCGATCGCCAGCACGCGACCGTCCTTGACGATCGCCACCCTGTCTGCGAGCGCCTGCGCCTCGTCGAGGTAGTGCGTGGTCAGCACGACCGTCTTGCCGAGCTCCTTGAGCTTGCGCACCGTCTCCCACGCGCCGTGCCTGGCCTTGGGGTCAAAGCCCGTCGTGGGCTCGTCGAGGAACATCAGCTCGGGGTCGCCGACCAGCGCGAGCGCCAGGTCGAGGCGACGCTGCTGCCCGCCCGAGAGCTTGCGGCTGCGCACGTCCGCCTGCTCGGCCAACCCGGAGAGCGCCAGCACCTCCTCGACGTCGCGCGGGCGCGGGTAGAAGCTCGCCCAGTGCGCGAGCGCCTCGCGCGGGGTGAGGAGGCTGTAGATGCCGCCGCTCTGCAGCACGATGCCGATACGCCGGCGCAGCTCGATCTGGCGCCTCGCCGGGTCGTGGCCGAGCACCGACACCTCGCCGCTCGTGCGCTGCCGATAGCCCTCGAGGATCTCGACCGTCGTCGTCTTGCCCGCCCCGTTGGGGCCCAGCAGCCCGAACACCTCGCCGCGACGGACCTCGATGTCGATCCCGCGCACCGCCTCGTGCTCGCCGTAGCGCTTGTGCAGGTCGCGAACCTCGATCGCGTTCGCGGTCACTACCAGTGCACGCCCCGCGTCAGCGTCGCCATCGCGATCTGCTCGAAGGACGCGCGCTCCTCGACGTCGCGCTGGCCCTTGGAGGCGGCCGAGTCGGGGAACACGCGGTAGGCGAGGTGCAGCAGCCGGTCGACGGCCTTGGGCGAGAGCGCGTAGGCGACCTCGCCGAACGTCCCCAGTCGCGTGCCCATGTGCTTGGGGCGCGAGCGCAGCGCCTCGCAGATCATGTCCGCGGCCTCGTCGGGGGTGATCGCGGGGAAGGCGTCGTACATCTTCGTCGGCGCGATCATCGGCGTGCGCACGAGCGGCATGTGGATCGTGGTGAACGTCACGCCGTCGCCGACGACCTCCGAGGCGACCACGCGCGTGAACGCGTCGAGCGCCGACTTCGAGGCGACGTAGGCGGAGAAGCGCGGCGGGTTGGTCTGCACGCCGATCGAGGAGATGTTCACGATGTGCCCGCTGCCGCGCTCGCGCATGCTGGGGAGCAGCCCGATGATCAGCTTGACCGCGCCGAAGTAGTTGAGCTGCATCGTGCGTTCAAAGTCGTGGAAGCGGTCGTAGCTCAGCGCGATCGAGCGCCTGATCGAGCGCCCGGCGTTGTTGACGAGCATGTCCACGTGGCGATGGTCCGCGAGCACGCGCTCGATCAGGCGCTCGACTGACTCCATGTCGGAGAGGTCGGCCGCGTACACGTACGCGGTCCCGCCGGCGGCGACGATCTCCGCGCGGGTCTCCTCGAGCTTCTCCACGTTGCGCGCCACCAGCAGCGGGATGCCGCCGGCGGCCGCCACCTTCAGCGCGCTCGCGCGCCCGATCCCCGAGGAGGCGCCGGTGATCATCACGTTCCGTCCGTCGAGCGCTTCGTGCAGGGTGCGCCCGCGCGCCATCCCCGGGTCCATCTCGCGCTCCCAGTAGTCCCACAGGCGCTGCGCGTAGTCGTGCAGCGGGGGCGGCTCCGCAAGCGGCGAGCCGGCGAGCGCGTGCGCGGCCTGCCGGTTGTCGAAGCGGGGCACGAGCTCCATGTGCGCGAGGACCTCCCGCGGGATCCCCAGCTCGCGCAGGGCCAGGTTCTTGGCCTGGCGCCACGGCGGCAGCGCGAGCGCGAGTGCAAGCGGCCAGCGCGGCAGCGGATCGATCAGGCGTTTGTCGATGCTCACGGCCACCCGCGGCGCGTGCGCGGCGGTGGCGAGCTCGTTGATCAGCTCGTCCACGCGCTGGCGGCGCGGGTCGGTGAGGTGAAAGGCGCGTCCGTCGAGATCGGGCTGATGCGCGATGTGCTCGAGCGCGTTCGCCACCCAGTCGACCGGGACGACGTTCGTGTTGCCGAGATCGACCCCGACGAGCGGCGCCCACTCCGGCAGCAGCTGGCGCGCGCGCTGGATCGCCTTGAAGAAGTAGTACGGCCCGTCGATCTTGTCCATCTCGCCCGTGAGCGAGTCGCCGACGACGATCCCGGGTCGGTAGACGCGCCACGGCACGTAGGGCTGCTCGCGCACGATCCGCTCGGACTCGAACTTCGTGCGGTGATACGGCGAGGGCAGCTTCTGGCCCTCGTCGAACATGTCCTCCTCGAACGTGCCCCTGTATGTCCCGGCGACGGCGATCGAGGAGACGTGGTGCAGGATGCCCGTGTCGAGCGCGCGCGCGAGCTCGACCGCGTGCGTGGTGCCGCCGACGTTGACGGCGGTGTTCTGCTCGGCCGGCGCGGTCATGTCGTAGATCGCGGCCAGATGGAAGAGGTGGTCGATCTTGCCGCGCAGCTCCTCCACGCGCTCGGTCTCGATGCCGAGCAGGGGTTTGCGCAGGTCGCCGACCACGGGCACGATGCGCTTGCCGGCGCTCGATCCGACGATGGCCTTCCAGTGTGAGATCTGAGCGTCGAGTCTGCCGGTCGAGGTCTCGCGCACGAGCACGTACACCTTGCCCTGGCGCTTCTCCAGCAGCTGCTCCACGAGTCGTCGTCCGATGAAGCCGGTCGCGCCTGTGACGAAGTAGGCCATGGTCAGGCGAGCATATCGGTGTCCGGCGGCCGGTCGAGGGGAGGGAGGGGTGTGGGTATTAACTTCTTGGACGTTAAGGAGATCTGCTTAAGAGCGCCAAAGTAGTTACGAGTGGCCTCTGCATAGATACGATGGTGCACCGTGGGCAAAAAGTAATACATACAACCCCGCCCCGAGCGCCATGGTAAATACACACGTCGGGGCGTGCATATGCTGCACGGCCTTTGCGAAGGCCCGGCCGGCCGCGTTCGGCAATGGCTCGTCGCTACACTCCCGCGCCGGCTCCGCCGCGCCCCTCGCCGGCCGCGAACCGCGCGGCGCCACGCGCGCCGTCTTCGAAGACCTCAGGTCCGGCCTGCGCCTCCAACGCGAGCCCGTCGGCCAGCGTCATCCCCAGCCCCTCGATCGCGGCGCGCCGGTCGGCGAGCATCGTGCGCTGGGGAAAGCGAGCGAGCCCCTCGGCGAGCGCGAGGGCGCGCTCCAGGTGCGCGCCCGGGGGCACGATCTCGGTCAGCAGGCCCATCTGCAGGGCCTCCTCGGCGTCGATCATGCGTCCGGTCAGGATCAGATCGAGCGCTCGGCCCAGCCCGACGATGCGTGGCAGGCGCTGGGTGCCGCCGTCGATCAACGGCACTCCCCAGCGACGCTCCGGATAGCCGAGCGTCGAGCCTGGGGTGGCGATGCGCAGGTCGCACCACAACGCCAGCTCGAGCCCGCCCGCCAGACAGAAACCGGAGATCGCGGCGATCGTGGGCTTGGAGGGCGTCAGCCGCGTGAAGCCCATCGGTCCCTCCGCCGACATCAGCCTGCCGGCCATCGTCTCGGTCGCCTTGAGATCGGCGCCCGCGCAGAACGACACTCCGCCGGCGCCCGTCAGCACCATCACACGCGCGTCGTCGTCGGCCTCGAAGCGCAGATACGCCTCGTGCAGCCGCGCGGCGGTCTCGCCGTCCACGGCGTTGCGCCGGTGGGGGCGGTCGATCGTGATCAGCGCCGCGGCGCCGGTGCGCTCGTAGCGAACGGCGTCGGGCTCGCTCATCTCAGACTCCTCGTTGTGTCGCCGGCTCCGCGGCGCGTGCGGCTCACGGGTGCGGCTCTGAACATCGGCTCGCGGAGGAGAAGGCTTACCAGCCGCCGTGCCACTCGGCCTCGCCGAGCTGCTTGGCGGCGGCCTTGCCGGCTTCCTTGCGCTTCTCGAGCCGGCGCTGGATCATGCTCATCACGAACACGAACGTCGGGAAGAAGACGATCAGGATGAAGCCCGCGTTCGTGACGACCTTGTCGTTCGTCGCGCCGTACCAGCCGCGGCCATCGTTTTCGGCCAACGCGGCCGGGGCGAGCGCCAGCAGCATCGTCGCGGAGCAGGCAGCGGACGCGAGCAGGGTGGCGGTCAGGCGGCGCATGACGGGGCGGATGCTAGCGCAGCGCACACCCGGAGCGCCGAGCGAGCGCGCCGGCTCGGCTCGGCGCGCGGCGGCCCCTACCATCAGCAGCCGATGGCCCTGCTGATCGCATCTGACATACACATCGACATGGCGGGCCAGCCGCTGCTGCGCGGGGTCTCGTTCAAGCTCGAGCGCCGCGAACGGATGACGATCGCGGGCCGCAACGGCGCCGGCAAGACGACGCTGCTGCGGGCGCTGGCGGGCGAGAGCACGATCGACCGTGGCGAGCTGAGCGTCGCCAAGGGCGTGCGGATCGCCCTGCACGACCAGCGCCCCCCGCGCGAGCGCGGGGGGCCGTTGCGCGAGTACATCCTGTCGGGCTGCACGGAGGAGCTGCGGATCGAGACGGAGCTGGCCGAGCTGGAGGCGCGCATGGCGCAGGGCACGGTGGAGGAGTCGCTGCTCGATCGTTACGCGCGCGCGCAGGCGCGGCTGGAGACGCACGGGGGCTACCTGTGGCGCGATCGCGCCACCGCGATGGCGCACGGGCTCGGGTTCGTCGACGCCGATCTCGATCGCCCGCTGGACACGTTCTCCGGCGGTCAGCTCACGCGCGCCTCGCTGGCCCGCGCGCTGGCGAGAAACGCGGACGTGCTGCTGCTGGACGAGCCCACGAACCATCTCGACATCGAGTCGCTGGAGTGGCTCGAGCAGACGCTCGTCGCGCTGGATGCGGCGGTCGTGCTGGTCGCTCACGACCGCTGGTTCCTGGAGGCCGTCGGCACGTCCGTGCTGGAGCTGGAGGCCGGACGCTCGCGCTTCTTCGCCGGCACCTGGCACGCCTGGCGGCGCGAGCAGGCCGCGCGCGAGATCGCGCTTGGCAAGGCGATCGACAAGCAGCAGGCGGAGATCGCGCGGATGGAGCGGTTCATCGAGCGCTTCCGCTACAAGGCCACGAAGGCCAGACAGGCGCAGTCGCGCGTGAAGAAGCTCGCGAAGGTCGAGCGGATCGAGCGCGATCCTCGCGACGAGCAGGGGCTGGAGTTCGCGTTCAAGGCGCCGGAGCGCTCCGGGCGGGTGGTGTTCGAGCTGGGCGACGCCGCGATCGACATCGGGGAGCCGCCGTTGACGTTGCTCGACAGGGCCGAGCTGTGGCTCGAGCGCGGCGAGCACGTCTCGCTCGTGGGCCCGAACGGGTCGGGCAAGACGACGCTGATCGAGACCCTTGCCGGGCGCCGTCCGCTCGCGCGGGGCAGGCTCGGCACCGGGCACAACGTGACGGTCGGCTACCTCTCTCAGCACGCGGACGAGCTCGGCGCGGGCGGCGATCCGGGGCAGAGCGTCCTCGACGCGGCCGGTCGCGCCACGGGGTTGACGCCGAACAAGGCCCGCGCGTTGCTCGGACGGTTCCTGTTCTCGGGCGAAGAGGCCGAAAAACCGCTCGCGGGGCTCTCCGGCGGCGAGCGTCGGCGACTGTCGCTCGCGGTGCTCGTGCACTCGGGCGCGAACGTGCTGATCCTGGACGAGCCCACGAACCATCTCGACATCGAGTCGCGCGAGGCGCTGGAGGACGCTCTGCTCGCGTTCACGGGCGCGATCCTGCTCGTCTCCCACGACCGCGCGCTGCTGGACGCGGTGGGCACCCGCACGATCGCTGTCGAGGAGCGCTCGTTGCGCAGCTATACGGGCGGCTGGCCCGAGTACGTGCGCGTGCGCGACGAACGTCGCGCCGAGCAGGGGAAGCAGACGCCGCATGCGGCGTCGGCGGCAGGGTCGCATGCGACCCTGCCCGGGAACGCGCATGCGCGTTCCCACGGGGTGGCGCATGCGCCACCCCGCCATCCGGCGCATGCGCCGGATGGACAACATCGGCTTTCAAAAAAGCATCTGCCGGACAGAGCAACGTCTCCACCCCACGCGAACGGGTCGAAGGGCAAGTCCAAGCCCAAGCGCGACGGTCCCTCCAAGAACCGCCTCACCGCGCAGGCCGCCGCCGAGCGGGCGGTCGAACAGGCGGAGGCGGCGATGCGCGAGCTCGAGGACCAGCTCGCCGACCCGGCCGCGTGGGCGACGCGGTACGAGTCGGCGAAGTCCGAGGCCCGTCACACGGCCGCGCGGCGGGCGGTGGAGGAGGCCTATGCGCGGCTGGAGGCGCTGGTGGAGTGACCTAGAATCGGTCCGATGGACGGCCTGAAGACCGCGCGCAACGTCGCGATCGTCGCTCTGATCGCGGCGGCCGTCTACCTGCTGCCATCGGGCGGGCAGGTCGCGCACACCTTTGAAGCGCTCCTGTACATCGGCTTTGGCGTGGCGATCGGCTACATCGGGCTGCGCTTCTACCGCGAACAGCACGTGACCTTGCATTCGCTCGGCGATCGCTATCGCGGGCTGCTGTACGGATCGATCGCCCTCGGCGTGTTCCTGTGGATGTCCTATTCGCGCATGTGGCATACGGGCGTCGGCGAGCTGCTGTGGTTCGTGCTGGCCGCCGGGGTCGTGTATTCGCTGGTCGTGGTCTTCCGGCGCTGGCGCGCCTACTGACCCGGCGCATCGCGATGCTCGTCAGGGCGTCGAGCGCGGCGCCCTGAGCGCGGCGCCTATCCTCGATACGCGATGGCCACGCAGACCACCGAGGACACGACGGTCGAGGACGGCGAGGGTGCGAGCACCCTGGCAGCGCAGCGCAGGGCCCTGCCCGACCAGCCGGGCGTCTACCTCTTCCGTGACGCCAAGGGCCGGGTCGTCTACGTCGGGAAGGCCAAGTCGGTCCGCAAGCGCGTCGCCTCGCATTTCTCCAAGGCGCAGGTCCCCAGCAGCCCGGGTCACGCCGAGATGGTCGCGTCGGTCGCACAGGTGGAGTGCGTGGTGGTCGCCAGCGAGTCCGAGGCGCTGCTGAGCGAGCAGGGGTTCATCAAGCAGTACCGACCCCGCTTCAACATCCGCCTGCGCGACGACAAGTCCTATCCGTTCATCGCGATCTCCCTCGACGAGGACTATCCGCGCGTGTACTTCACGCGTGAGCGCCACCGTCCCGGGCGCGCCTACTTCGGTCCCTACTCGAACGCCAAGCGCGTGCGCGCGACGCTGGAGGTGCTGGCCAAGGTGTTCATGTTCCGCTCCTGCACCGGCGCCGAGCCGGGCCGGCGCAGCGGCAGCCCGTGCCTGGACTACTACATCAAGCGCTGCACGGCGCCCTGCGTCGACCACGTCTCCCGCGAGGACTACCGCGCGTCGATCGAGCAGGTGATCGACTTCCTGTCGGGCCGGTTCGTCGCGGTCGAGCGTGACCTGGAGACCCGCATGCGCGCCGCCGCGGCGGCCGAGGAGTTCGAGCAGGCGACGCTCGAGCGCAACCGTCTGCGCGCCGTCCATTCGCTGCTGGAGCGCCGCCGCGTCGCCAACGCGTCCGCCGGGACGTTCGACGCCGTGGCCGTCGCGATCGACGGGCGCGAGGCGAACGCGCAGGTCTTCCAGATTCGCGACGGCGTGCTCACCGACCGGCAGTCCTTCTACCTGTCGAACGAGACCGAGCGCGGGGTCGCGGAGGTGGCTGAGGAGTTCATGCTCCAGTACTACGCCGGTCACCTCTCGATCCCGGCGCTGATCGTCGTCCAGCGCGAGCTCTCCGATGACGCCGAGGCCGGGCCGCTGGCGCAGGCGCTCGCCAGCCGCCGCGACGGCCCCGTCGAGATCCGCCCGGCCGAGCGCGGGGAGAAGCGCCGCATCCTCGAGCTCGCGCACCGCAACGCGCTGCTCGCGCTCGAC
The DNA here is from genome assembly GCA_036496915.1 of Solirubrobacteraceae bacterium. GTDB lineage: Bacteria > Actinomycetota > Thermoleophilia > Solirubrobacterales > Solirubrobacteraceae > Palsa-744. The sequence goes on along the minus strand of DASXKH010000033.1, from coordinate 11,810 downwards.
CAGGAGCGGTTGCGCGCCGAGCGCCGCCGCCAGACTCGCGTGGATGCGCTCGAGGGCCTGCAGCAGGCGCTCGGGCTGGACGCCCCGCCGATCCGGATCGAGTGCTACGACATCTCCCACCTCGGCGGCACGCAGACGGTCGCCTCGATGGTCGTGTTCGAGGGCGGCGCCCCGCGCAAGCCCGACTACCGCCGCTTTCGCATCCGCTCGCTGCCCGAGGGCGCCTCCGACGACTACGCCGCGATGGCCGAGGTGCTGGCGCGCCGCTACGCCCGGTGGGAGGCCCAGGCCGACATCTCCCCGCACGACTCCGACTACGACGCGAGCTTCGCCTCGCTGCCAAGCCTCGTCGTGATCGACGGCGGCCCCGGCCAGCTCGCCGCCGGCCTGCCGCCGCTGCGCGGGTTTCGCGAGCGCGGCGTCGCGGTCGTCTCGCTGGCCAAGCGCATCGAGGAGGTCTTCCAGCCCGGCCGCCGCGCGCCGCTCGTGCTCGACCATTCCACTCCCGAGCTGCAGCTGCTGCAGCGCGTGCGCGACGAGGCCCATCGCTTTGCGCTGACTCACCATCGCGGTCGTCGCGACCGTGCGATGACCGCCTCGCTGCTGGACGACCTGCCCGGGATCGGCCCCGCGCGCAAGCAGGCGCTGCTAACCCACTTCGGCTCGCCCGAGGCCGTCGCGGGCGCCTCCAGCGAGGAGCTGCAGGCGGTGCCGGGCCTGCCCGCGAAGGTGGCGCGAGAGCTGCACGGCCATCTGCACCGCGCCGGCTGAGCCGTCCGATGAGCGGCGCTATGCTGCGTCCTCGCTCGCTCGTGTGCGGAGCACACTTCGCTCACTGCGTCCTTGCCTAGCTTGCTCCTCGAACGGCTCAGGGGCGTAGTTCTGTATTCGTGATAGGCGGATAATCGAGACGGTTGCACGAAGATGACACGCTCGTCCGCCTGACGCGCCACAATCAATGACGATGGCCGTCATCAGGCCCCTCCGTCCGTTGCGCGCGGCGAAGCCGGTCGTGCAGTCGCGCCTGCAGGATCTCGTCGTGATCACCGGGTTCTCCGGCGCGGGCAAGTCGACGGCGATGAACGTGTTCGAGGACGCGGGCTATTTTTGCGTCGACAACCTCCCGCCCGAGATGATCCGCTCGCTCGTCGAGCTGTTCGTCCACGGGGGCTCGCGCGTCGAGCGCGCGGCCGTCGTCTCGGATGTGCGTGGCGGCGTCTACTTCGAGGCGCTGCGAGCGGTCGTCGACGATCTCGACGCGCTTGGTCTCAGCCACCACGTGCTGTTCCTGGAGGCCGCCGAGCAGACGCTCGTGACCCGCTACAAGGAGACCCGTCGGCGCCACCCGCTCGCGCCCGAGGGCAGCGTCGCCGCCGGTGTCGCGGCCGAGCGCGCGCTGCTGGAGCCGCTGCGCAGTCGCGCCGATCTCGTGATCGACACGACCGGCATGTCCACCGCGATCCTGCGCGGTCGCATCGCGGACGAGCTGCTGCCGCGTAAGACGGCCGGCCGCCTCGCGGTGACGTTCATGAGCTTTGGCTTCAAGCACGGCCCCCCGCGCGAGGAGGATCTGGCGTTCGACGTGCGCTTCCTGCCCAATCCCCATTACGAGCCCGAGCTGCGCGAGCTCACCGGCCACGACGAGCGGGTGGTCGAGTACGTCGCGCGCGACGGCCGCCTGGACGAGCTGTACGTGCGCCTGCACGCGCTGCTCGACTTCCTGCTGCCCGAGTACGTCGCCGAGGGCAAGTCCCATCTGGTGATCGGCATCGGCTGCACCGGAGGGCGCCACCGCTCGGTGGCGATCGCCGAGCATCTCGCCGCGCGCTATCGCGAGAACGAGGACCTCGACGTGGCGGTCGCCCATCGCGACATCGACAAGGCCTCGCGGCGCTCCTGACCCGCCTCCGGTGCGGCGCTGTTGACGCCTCCGGCGGAAGGTCAGCCGCCCGCAGGGAGTCCTCCTCGCAAAAGCGGGCAGGCCCCGACGACGTTCTCCGAGCGGGTGGCAAAAGGCCCGCTGATAGCCTTCGCCGGGTACGCCGGGCGACGGAGCAGTGCTTTCGACGCCCGGCATCGTTCATTTTTCGCGCGACTAGGAGGCCGTGCAACGCATGTCAATACGGGTGGGCATCAACGGGTTCGGCCGCATCGGTCGCAACGTGTTCCGCGCCGCGCAGGCGCGTGCGGACGCGAGCGAGATCGAGTGGGTGGCGGTCAACGATCTGACCGACGAGGCAACGCTCGCGCATCTGCTCCGCTATGACTCGATCCTCGGCCCCTATCAGGGTTCGGTGAAGGAGCGCGACGGCGCGCTGGAGGTGGATGGCAAGGAGCTCAAGGTGCTCGCCGAGCGCGACCCGGGCGCGTTGCCATGGGGCGAGCTGGGCGTGGACGTGGTGATCGAGTCGACGGGACTGTTCACCGATCGGCAGAGCGCCGCCAAGCACCTCGCCCAGGGCGCCAAGAAGGTCGTCATCTCCGCGCCCGCCACCGACCCGGACGTGACCGTCGTGCTCGGCGTCAACTTCGACGAGGTCTACGACCGCTCCGCGCACGACGTGATCTCCAACGCCTCCTGTACGACCAACTGCCTGGCGCCGGTCGCCAAGGTGGTCAACGACACGGTCGGCATCGCCCACGGCCTGATGACGACGATCCACGCCTACACCGCCGACCAGCGCCTGCAGGACCTGCCGCACAAGGACCTGCGGCGCGCGCGCGCCGCGGCGATCAACCTGATCCCGGCCTCCACCGGCGCGGCCAAGGCGATCGGCCTGGTCATCCCAGAGCTGCAGGGCAAGCTGCACGGGTTCGCCGTGCGCGCCCCCGTCCCGACCGGCTCGGTCGTCGATCTGACTGTCGAGTGCGCTCGCGAGACGAGCGTCGAGGAGGTCAACGGCGCCCTGCTGGCCGCCTCGCAGGCCGGTCCGCTGGCCGGGATCATGGCCTATACGACCGATCCGATCGTCTCCAGCGACATCGTGCGCTCGCCGTTCTCCTCGATCGTGGACTCTTCGCTGACGGCCGTCATCGACGGCACGATGCTGAAGGTCCTCGCCTGGTACGACAACGAGTGGGGCTACTCCAACCGCCTGGTCGATCTCGTGCAGCGGGTGCTCTGATCCGGTGAGCGGTCTCGACGTTGACGAAGCGCTGGGTGCGAGCTGATGGCCCGCACGCCGCTGATCGCCGGCAACTGGAAGATGTACAAGACCGAGGCCCAGGCCGAGTCCTACATCCAGGCGCTGCTGCCCCGCGTCTCCGCGGTGGACGGCGTCGACGTGGCGATCTGCGTGCCGTTCACCGACCTGCGAGCGATGGTCGACTCCGCGCGCGGCTCGCGCGTGGAGGTGTATGCGCAGAACATGCACGCAGAGCCCGAGGGCGCCTACACCGGCGAGATCTCCCCGCCGATGCTCTCCGAGCTCGACGTCCACGGCGTCGTGCTCGGGCACTCCGAGCGCCGTCAGCGCTTCGGTGAGACCGATCGCGCGCTGACCGCCAAGCTCCCGGCGGCGCTCGCCGCGGGACTCGCGCCGATCCTGTGCGTGGGGGAGACCGAGTCAGAGCGAGATGGCGGCGACACCGAGCGCACCCTGCGCCAGCAGGTGTGGGACGACCTCGCGGCCGTCCCCGAGGAGCGTCTCGCCGAGGTGGTGATCGCGTATGAGCCGATCTGGGCGATCGGCACCGGGCGCGTCGCCACTCCCGAGCAGGCCCAGGAGGCGATCGCGTTCATCCGTGCGCTCGTCGGCGATCGTGACGCCGGCGCCGCCGAGCGTGTGCGGATCCTGTACGGCGGGTCGGTCAAGCCCGAGAACGCCGCCGAGCTGCTGGCGTTGCCCGACGTCGACGGCGCGCTCGTCGGCGGGGCTTCGCTCGAGGCGGAGTCGTTCGCGCAGATCGTGAGCGCTGCCACGAGCGCCGCAGTGTGATGGGCGCTCGGAGCGTCTGCCTGGTCGTGCTGGACGGCTGGGGCTTGGCGGAGGCCGGTCCCGGCAATGCGGTCTCGCTGGCCAGCACCCCCGTATTTGACGAGCTGTGGCATGACTGCCCGCACACGACCCTGCTGGCGTGCGGTCGCGCGGTCGGTCTGCCCGATGGGCAGATGGGCAACAGCGAGGTCGGCCATCTGAACCTCGGCGCCGGCGCGATCGTGCGCCAGGATCTCGTGCGCGTCGACGATGCGATCGCCGATGGCTCGTTCGCCGCGAACCCCGTCCTGCGGGCGGCGCTCGAGAACACAGGCCGTGTCCATCTGATCGGGCTTGTCTCCGACGGTGGGGTGCACTCCTCGCTCGACCATCTGACGGCGCTGATCGACTGCGCCGTCGAACGCCCCGTCGCAGGCACGAGCGAGCGCAAAGACGTGATCGTGCACGCGTTCACCGACGGGCGCGACACGCTCCCTCATGCGGGCGCCGGCTACCTGGCGCGACTCGACGCGACCGAGGGAGCGCGCGTGGGCTCGGTCATCGGTCGCTACTGGGCGATGGACCGCGACCGTCGCTGGGATCGCACGCAACGCGCCTATGACCTGCTCGTGCACGCGCGCGCCCCGTATGTCGCCACCAGCGGCGAGCAGGCCGTCCGATCGGCGTACGAACGGGGAGAGACAGATGAGTTCATTGAGCCCACGCTCATCGGTGAGGACACCGAGATACGTCCCGGCGACAGCGTGATCGCGTTCAACTTCCGTCCCGATCGCATGCGCCAGATCACCCGCGCGCTTGCCGAGCCCGGTTTCGGCGAGCAAGATGAGCAGTCGCCGGGATGGACCGGCCGGAAGGGCGCGGCGCCCGCCGCGCGCTACACGACGCTGACCGAGTACGAGGAAGGCTGGCCCTACCCGGTGGTCTTCCTCCCCGAGCGCCCCGCGACCACGCTCGCCGCGACGATCGCCGCGACCGGCGCGCGCCAGCTGCATGTCGCCGAGACCGAGAAGTACGCGCACGTGACGTACTTCTTCAACGGCGGCGTCGAGGTGGCCCAGCCCGAGGAACGGCGCGAGCTGGCGCCCTCCCCGCGAGACGTCCCAACCTATGACCATGCGCCCGCGATGAGCGCCGCGCAGGCGGCCGACCTGTTCGTGCGCGCCTGGCGCGAGGATCGCCCCGAGCTCGGGGTCGTCAACTTCGCCAACGCCGACATGGTCGGCCACACCGGCGTCATCCCCGCGGCGGTACGCGCCGTGGAGACCGTCGACAGGTGCCTCGGGCAGGTCGTCGCCGCCGTCAGGGAGTCCGGTGGCGTGTGCGTGATCACCGCCGACCACGGCAACGCCGACCACATGCTCGAGCCCGACGGCAGCCCCAACACAGCGCATTCGCTCAACCCGGTCCCGCTGATCGTCACCGGGCGCACCGGCGGCGAGGGCGACGAGCTCGCGCTGCGCGCGGACGGGGGGATCCTCGCCGACGTCGCGCCCACCGTGCTCGAGCTGCTCGGCATCGAGCAGCCGGCGGCGATGACCGGACGCTCGCTGATCGAGCACGGCAAGCCAGTCGTCCTGTGACGCACCGAGGTCGCCACCGTGAGACACGCGCCGGTGACGGGGAGGCTGGGCGCCCGTCTGTCTGTCACCGGTGCCCGCTCGCCGCGCCGCAGAGCTGATAGACATGGCCGCGATGGACCGCTCACGGACACTGCTCGGCGCGTTCTTTCTGAGCGCCGGCGTCAACCACTTCCTGATCCCGCGTGCCTACGAATCGATCGTGCCGCCGAGCATGCGGGAGGACGCCGCGCGCCTGGTCGCGATCAGCGGCGTGGCCGAGATCGCCGGCGGTATCGGGGTGTTGCTGCCGCGGACGAGGCGGCTCTCGGGTCTCGGTCTGATTGCGCTGCTGGCCGCCGTGTTTCCAGCCAACCTGCACATGGCTCGCGAACCGGAGCGCTTCCCCCGAATCCCGCGCTGGGCGCTGTATGCGCGGCTGCCGCTGCAACCCTTGATGATGCGCTGGGCCTGGCGCGCGACACGTTCGTGACCGAATCCGTGCCCGAGATCGGCCACTGACGCTGCTATGTTCGACTGAGCAGGGTTTTCGTATCGATTGTCATCATGTCGACCGCGACCGCAGTCAAGATTCCACCAGGGGAGCAGGAGTCTCTCAGCGAAGGCGAGCTCCGCGCGTGGCGCGGGCTGTTGCGAGCGCACGCGTGCCTGGCCAAGCGCCTCGACGCCGAGCTCGAGCGCGAGCACGGACTGCCGATGACCTCCTACGAGGTGCTCCACCACCTCGACGACGCCGGCGCGGGGCGGATGCGCATGTGCGACCTCGCCGAGCAGGCCCAGCTGTCACGCAGCGGCCTCACGCGCCTGGTCGATCGCTTGGAGCGCGACGGGCTGCTGGAGCGCTGCTCCTGCAAACACGATGCGCGCGGCTCGTATGCCTGTCTCACGGATCTGGGCCGCGAACGGTTGGCGCAGGCGCGCACCACGCAGTTGGCGGTCGTACGCGAGCATTTCTTCTCGCGCTTCTCCGAGCCCGAGCTGGGCGCGCTGGCGGACCTGTGGGATCGTATCTCGCCATGCGTCGAGGGCAATGGCAACGGCAACGGCCTCGGTCACGGCGCCGGCCACGGCTGCTGAGGATTCGCGCGACACAGGCTGAGGCGGTCCGGCGTCGACGCCGCCGCAGCGCTCACGGTTCGCTCGGTGGTACGTGCGTCTCGACGCTCGGCGCCGACTCCCCGCGCTTGAGCTTCTCGCTCGTTCGGCGGCGATGCCGGCGGTGGGCGAGAAACGCCCCGCCCGCGGCGACGATCACCGCCACCAGCCCATAGATGCCGAACGTCTCGATCGCGTTGCCGGCGGCGTGGCCGAGGAAGTAGGCGAGCAGTCCGATCGCGGTGGCCCAGCAGATCCCTCCAAGGGCGTTCCAGAAGACGAACGACCGCCAGTGCATGTGCGTCGCGCCGGCCAGCCACGAGGCCCAGACGCGCAGCCCCAGCACGAAACGCCCAAGAAATACGGCCTTGGGACCGTGGCGGGCGAAGAACACCTCTCCGTTTTGGAGCGCCTGCTGACGCTGGCTCTGGAAGCGCCCGGGCCGTTCCAGCAGCCATCGACCCCCTTTGCGTCCGATCAGGTAGCCGATGTTGTCGCCCACGATCGCCCCGGCCGCGGCAATTGCGATCACGAGCTCGATCTGGAGTTTGCCCCCGCTGGCCAGCACCGCAGCGGTGATCAGCGCCGTCTCTCCCGGGATCGGCACGCCGCTGGACTCCGCCATCACCGCCAGGAACAGCAGCGGGTAACCGAACGTTTCGACGAGATGGCTGACGTTGAGGATCGCGGCGAGCATGGTCGGGCGCTGCGGTTCCCCGAGGTTCGGCGTGGATCCTCGGGTCAGCGTCACGATAGATGGTGGCCGACGCCGGTCCATAGGATGCCCGACCGTGTCCGCCTTCACGATCGCCGCTCGCGACCAGTCCTCGCTCGCCCGCGCGGGTGTGCTGAGCACGGCGCACGGCGAGGTCCGCACCCCGGCGTTCACGCCGCTGGCGACGAAGGCCACGGTCAAGGGCCTGCTCCCCGATGAGGTCGCGGCGCTCGGGTACGACATGGTGCTCGGGAACACGTTTCACCTGCTGCTGCGCCCCGGTGCCGAGCTGATCGAGCGCTTCGGCGGCCTCGGCCCGTTCATGGGCTGGTCCGGGCCGACGATCACCGACTCCGGCGGCTTTCAGGTGTTCTCGATGGGTCACGGGACCGTCGCCGAGGAGATCAAGGGTCGCGCCCGCGGCCGTCCGGGAGAGCGCGAGGGGGCGATCCTCGAGATCGACGAGTCCGGCGTGCGCTTTCGCTCCTATGTCGACGGCCGCGTCCGCTTTCTCTCGCCCGAGGACTCGATGGCCACGCAGGCCGCGCTGGGATCGGACGTCGCGCTCGTGTTCGACGAGTGCACGCCCTTCCACGTCGATCGCGCCTACACCCAGCGCTCGACCGAGCGCACCCACCGCTGGCTCGAGCGCTGCCTGCGCTGGCACTCCGAGCACGGCTCACGGGAGCAGCTCGTCTACGGGATCGTGCAGGGTGGGGTATACGAGGATCTGCGCCGCGAATCCGCCCAGCTGGTCGGCGCGAGCGCCTGCGACGGCGTCGCGATCGGCGGATCGCTCGGCTCGGAGAAGGCGCAGATGTACGAGGTCGTCTCCTGGGCCACCTCCGAGCTGGGCGGTGAGCTGGAGCACCGTCCCCGCCATCTGCTCGGCATCGGCGAGGTGGACGATCTGATCGCGGGAGTCGAGCTGGGCATCGACGCGTTCGACTGCGCGATGCCCACGCGCCTGGGCCGTCACGGCACCGCGCTAGTGCCCGACCCGGACGCGCGCTGGCGTCTGGACCTGACGAAGGCCGGCGTGCACGACTCGCCCGAGCCGCTGCTCGAGGGCTGCGCCTGCCCGGCCTGCTCCAAAGGGCTCTCGCGCGCCTACCTCGGCTACCTGGCCCGCGCCGGCGAGCTGACCGGCACGCGCCTGATCACGATGCACAACCTCGCCTTCCTCGCACGGCTGATGAGCGATCTGCGGCAGGGGATCGTCGAGGGGCGACTGGGCGAGGTGGCCGCACAGTGGCGCGCCGGAGAATTCCATCCCAAGTGATGCGTACTTTGGGTAGTGGCATTCCGGTGTGGTGTAAGGGCAACATGGACAACCGTCAATTGTCAGGTGCCGGTTCGAGTCCGGCCGCCGGAGCCATAGTTGAAGGCGACGGGTAGGGCTGGTAGCCTGCTGGATAATTGACGGTTGTCCAGCCTGAAAAGGGCAGCAGCATCCCGAGGGGCCCGCGTAAGCGGGCCTTTCGCCTGTCCAGGCTCTATTTCGTGTTTTCGCTGACCAGCTGTTTGAGCGCCACCGAGGCTTGTTCGACGTCGTTGTAGACGACATTGCGCAGGACGACCCGCGTGGGCGCGGGCGCGGTGATCGCGACGATCGCCGCGATCACGCCGCCTAGCGCCAATAGTCCCATGAGCGCCAGTGCCAGTCGCCTGGGGCCGCTGCTCTTGGAGCGCGACGATGGAGCGGTGGCTGGGCGTGCGCTCGCGTCGGGGGCGGCGCTCCTCGAAGGACCTTGCCGCGGCTGGCGCGGCGCGACGGCGGGCTTGGCGCCGCCGCCGCTCGATCCGCGTGCGCCGCCGCTCAGAACGCTCGTTGCCTGACCGATCGGAGATCGGCCAGCCGGCTGGGTCCCTGCCCGACTGACCGACCGACTCGTCGTGGGCGGCTCCAGCGGCGAGATGCCGTCCGCGCCGTCGCTGATCGCGCGGCCCATCTCGCGCGCGGTCTGATAGCGCTCGTTCGGGTCGAGCGCGAGCGCCAGCGCGATCGCCTCGGACAACTCGGGTCCGACGGCCGCGACGAGCGTGTCGAGCAGCGGCGGCTCCTCGCGCTGCTGCTTGAGCGCGAGCTCCGTCAGCGACGTCGCCTCATACGGCAGGCGCCCGGAGATCAGCTGGTAGGCGACCACCCCGAGCGCGTACAGGTCCGCGCGTGGGCCGGCCTCCTCGCCGCGGGCCTGCTCGGGCGCCAGGTAGGCCGCGGTGCCGAGCACCGAGCCTACCTGGGTGATGCTCGACTGCTCGGTCGCCTTGGCGATGCCGAAGTCCGCGAGCTTGACCTCGCCCTCGCGGGCGCGCAGCAGGTTGCCCGGCTTGACGTCGCGATGCACGACCCCGTGGCGGTGGGCGTAGTGCAGGCCCTCGCAGGCCTGTTCGATGATCGCCACGGCCTCGTCCACCTGCACCCAGCCGTCATCGCGCAGGATCTCCGCGCAGGATTGGCCCTCGATGTACTCCATCACGATGAAATGCCGGCCCGACTGCTCGTCAAGGCCCGAGTCGAAGATCTGCACGATGTTCGGGTGCACCAGTCGCGCGGCGGCCTGTGCCTCGCGCTGAAAACGCGAGACGAACGTGGGGTCGTCCGCCAGGTGCTCGGCCAGCAGCTTTGCCGCCACGCGCCGTTCCAGACGCATGTCGAACGCGAGGTGCACCGTCGACATCCCGCCGAATCCGAGCCTTCCCTCCAGCCGGTAGCGCCCGGCGATGACGTCGCCGTCGTTCACGCTCTCGCTCCCGTCACGAGCCGCGCGGCGTTGGCATGGGCGCCGGCGGGGGCTGGAGCTGGAGGGGCCGAGCTCATTTGCCGCCTTCCGATCCGGCCGCGCCCGGCGCCACCCCGCCGGATTCGCCCTGTTCGCCACCCCTGCCGTTGCCACGCCCGTTGCCATTGCCTTCGGACGAGCGTTCGCTTTCGCCGGGCGCCACCGTGCCGCCGCCATTGTCCGGCGGCGTTACGGGCGTTACGGGTGTCGTCGTGGTGTTCGTCGTGGTCGTGGGCGTCGTCGGTGTCGTCTCGGTTTTGGTCGTGCTCGTCGTGGTCGTCGTCGTGGTGCGCGGCGTGGTTGTGGTCTGGGTAGAGGGCTGCGCGCACAGCGCCAGCGCGCGTTCGCGCAGGTTGGAGATGCCTTCGCTGAGCCTGTGGTGCAGCCCGGCGTCGATCGTGGCGGGCAGCGCGGCGAAGTCCTGCTCGGTCTTGTTGATCGCTTCGGTCGTCACGGTGCAGTTGCCGCCCCCGCTCTGCGCGGCCTGTGTGATCGCTTCGAAGTCGCTCTGCAACGGCCCCGCGTTGGCGATCGGGATCAGCCCCTTGCCGGAGCTGCCGCAGGAGACGAGCACGACCGCGACCGCCACCCCCAGCAGCCCGGCCGCAAGCAGGCGCAGGCCAATCGCCCAGGAGCGCTTGCGTGAGGAGATTGCTCGATGCATGGTCACTGACCGTACTCCAGGCGCTCCGCGAGCGAGTCCGGCAGGCGCGCCGCGCGGATCGCGGCGGCCGCGCCCGCGACGTCATAGTCGGTGCGCTGGAAGGACACCGCCAGGCCGTCGAGGTCCAGCATCAGCCACGACGCGCGCGGGTCGCCGTCACGAGGCTGGCCGACGCTGCCGGGGTTCAGCAGCCATTCGCCGTCGGAGATGTCCAGCTGAACGCCCTCGCGTCGCGGTTCTCCGCTGGCGAGCTCGCCCTCGTGTCGCACGAACGACAGGGCCACGTGCGAATGGCCGATCAGGCAGACCCGGCTCTCCTGCCGGTCCAGGCACAGCTCCGCGAGCAGGGCGGACAGCACGTACTCCCACACGGGGTCGCGCGGGCTGGCGTGATACAGCCCGATCGGGCCCTCCTGTCCCTGCGGGCGCAGACCCGCGAGGAAACCCAGGTGCTCGGCGGAGATCACCTCCTGCGTCCACTGCGCCGCGAGGCTCGCCCCGCGCGAGAACTCTCCGAAGGAGATCTCACCCGTAACGGCGAGATCGTGGTTGCCGGCAAGGCACACGGCCGCGTGCTCTGAGGCGAGCGCCACGCACGCGTCCGGCTCGGCTCCGTAGCCGACCAGGTCGCCCAGGCACCACAGCTCCGAGGCGTCGCTGGCCGCGATCGCTTCGAGCACCGCCTCGAACGCGTGCCGATTGCCATGGATGTCGGAGATGACAGCAACCTTCATCGTCGTCGCGCCGCACGCACAGGGCGCGGTCACGGCCCTACTCCTCCGCGTCCCCCGCCTCGGCGCCGCCGTACTCGGGTAGGTTCTTGATGCCCTCGCGGGTTCGCCACTTGGAGTAGTTGTCCTCCATCGCGTCGATCAGCTCGCGCATGAACCGCGGCGAGATGTTGACCCGCGAGACGACCACGCCGGGCACCTCCTCGGACTCGACCTCGTGGTCGACGCGCGCGAACGTGACCGTGAACTCGTAGTCGGAGTGGCTGACGTTCGCGAAGTTCGCGTACACGCCCCCCATGATCTCGGG
>DASXKH010000032.1:0-4604 GCA_036496915.1 Solirubrobacteraceae bacterium | reverse complement strand
CCCGGCGCATGCGCCGGGTGGAACAACACCGACCCGGCCAGGCGTGCCAACCCGCTACTCTGTCCGCCGGACATGACCTTGCCCGCCCCCACATACGATCTCGTGCTGCTCCTCAACGCCCGCGTCGAGGAGGGCGTGCGCACGAAGATCCTCGACGACACCCGCGCCGCGATCGCCGCGGGCGGCGAGGTGGTGAACGAGGACAACTGGGGCGACCGCGCGCTGGCATATCCGATCGAGCGTCACGCCGACGCCGAGTATCGCCTGTTGCAGTTCCATGCGAACACCCCTCAGCTGCTCTCAGACCTCGAGCGGACGTTGCGGATCACCGATGAGGTGCTGCGCTTCCGGATCGTCAAGCTCGCTCCGGGCACACCCGAGGCGCCCGACATGCGCACCGGGGCCGCGGCCGCGCCCCGGCAGAGCGAGCCGCAGCACTCCGCCCCGCCGCCCGCGACCGAGGCTCCGCCCGAGGTCGCCGTGGGCGAGCCGACGTAGCTCGAACGCCGCGGGTAATACACTCGACGGATGGCTTGGGCGCAGGACAGCGAGCAGGGGACGGCGAGCCGGACGGACGTGCTGAGAGATTCGCCGCCGATGTTCGAGTCGCGGCTGCTGGACGCCTGCTCGCGCGTGCATCCGCTGGTGCCGGTGATCGTGTTCGTGCCGGGGATCGTGCTGCTCACGGCCTGGAGCCTGTCGAACGTCAGCCTGCTCACCACGATCGCCCTGACGGTCGGCGGGTACGCGCTGTGGACGCTGTTCGAGTACTGGCTGCACCGGATCGTCTTCCATTTCGAGCCCGAGGACGGGTTCGGGGCGCGGCTGCACTGGATCATCCACGGCGTCCACCACGAGCACCCCAACGACCCGCTGCGCCTGGTGATGCCGCCGGCCGTCAGCATCCCATTGGCAGCGGCCGTGTTCGGAGTGCTGTATCTCGCGTTCGGCAGCGACTACGCGCCCGGGCTGGGAGCGGGCTTCTTCGCCGGCTATCTGGCCTACGACATGCTCCACTACTACGTCCACCACTTCACCCCCCGCTCGCGCCTGGGCCGGATGCTGCGCGAGCGGCACATGCGCCATCACTTCCAGGACGAGACCAAGGGGTTTGGGATCAGCGCGCCCTACTGGGACGAGGTCTTTCGCACCTCCTCGCGCGTGCGCCGCGGCGAGCGCTGAGCCCACCCCCGGCCCGGCCCTTCGCGCGGCCGCGGGCACTCGAGGAACTTGCTCCCCGCCGGATACGTCGGGAGCACGCCCGGAGGGCGCAATTGGTCGCAACGAGCGGATTGACGCGGACCGGCGCAAAAAGACTGCCGCCTCCCGCTCTACACTCGCCGGTGGCCCATGCGACGAGCGCGAGCTCGTCCGCACGGGCTGGCCTCGGGCACCGATAGCCCAGAGACATACACATAGACACGAAAGGAAGCAGCCGTGGCCGCCACCAACATCAACAGAGTCGTAATGACCGGCAACCTCACCGCCGACCCGGAGCTGCGCTCGCTGCCGAGCGGCATGTCCGTGTGCAGCCTGCGCATCGCCTGCAACACGCGTCGCAAGGACGGCGCGAGCGGCGAATGGGTCGACAAGCCCAACTACTTCAACGTGACCGTGTGGGGCGCGCAGGGCGAGAACGCCGCCCGCTACCTCGCCAAGGGACGGCCCGTCGCGATCGACGGACGCCTGGAGTGGCGCGAGTGGGAGGCCCAGGACGGGACAAAACGGCAGGCAACCGATATCATTGCCGACTCGGTGCAGTTCCTGGGCTCGCGCGATGACCCCGCCGGTGGCGGTGCCGGCGCGAGCAACGGAGTCTCACAGGGCAGCGACGTCCCCGTGCACGAAGGGGATTTCCAGCCCGCTGCGCCTGTCGCCGCCGGAGCCGGCGACGACGACATTCCGTTCTGATTTCCCCATATACATAGCGAGGCAGAGTTCAAGTGGCAAAGCGCGGTCGCGGCAAGCCGGTGCGCCGGCGAGACAAGAAGGGCGGTCCCGGCAGCGGGCGGCGCAAGCCATGCCAGCACTGCCGCGACAAGATCGAGCAGGTCGACTACAAGGACGTCGGCACGCTGCGCAAGTTCGTCTCCGAGAAGGGCAAGATCCGCTCACGGCGGATCACGGGCGCGTGCCGGCGCCACCAGAACCAGATCGCCACGGCCGTCAAGCGCGCGCGCGAGCTGGCATTGCTGCCGTACGTGAACGAGGGCGGTCGTGACGACAGCCCCCGTCGCGACCGCGGCGATCGCGACCGGGAACGTTAGGCGAGAGACGAGCGCATGCCCGAAGCGATACTCCTGCAAGACGTCGAGCAGCTCGGCGAGCAGGGCAAGGTGATCGATGTCTCGAAGGGATATCTGCGCAACTACCTGGTTCCTCGCCGGCTCGCCCAGCCGGCCACGAGGGGCGCGATCGAAGCGATCAAGCAGCGTCAGGAGGCGGCGGAGCGAGCCGCGCGCAATGCGATCGAGAAAGCCCAGGAGAACGTCAACCTGCTGAATCGCACCGTGCTGACGATCCCCCAGCAGGCCGGCGCCGACGGGCGGCTGTTCGGCTCGGTGACCGCGCAGGACATCGCCACCGCGATCCGCGAAGCGCGCGGCCTGAAACTCGACAAACGGGGCGTGCACCTGCCCGAGCCGATCAAGAACGTCGGCACCTACATGGTCGTGGTCGACGTCGTCGAGGGCGTTCAGGCGACGATCAAGACCATGGTCGTCGCGAAGAAGTAGACGATCGTCGTCCGCTGCTCCTGCGAACATGTGTTCGTGGGGAACAACGCACGCAACGGCGTACTCAATTTCATCCGACATAGCGGGGAGACCACCCGAACGGAGGCTCCCGGCTATCTAGACTCGCACGAGTCATCATGAGCGCCGCAGTCGCCACGACCAACGGCGCGGGGAACGGGACCTCACGCGGCCGAGAGGCGGCGGGCGGCTCCGCGATCGCGCCTCCGCACAACCTCGACGCCGAGCAGTCGGTGCTCGGCGCGATCCTGCTGTCCGATCGCTCGCTGTACGCGCTGGTGATCGAAGAGGGACTTCGCCCCGAGGACTTCTACCGCGAGCGCCACGGCGCGATCTACGCGGCGATGCTCGCGCTGTACAACGAATCGGAGCCGGTGGACGTGCTGACCGTCACCGACCGGCTGCGCGGGCTCGGCAAGCTGGAGGACGTCGGCGGTCCCGCGGCGGTGGACGAGCTGACGGGCGTCGTCCCGGCCGCCGGCCACGCCCGCCGTTACGCGCAGATCGTGCGCGAGAACGCCCTGCTGCGGCGCCTGCTGAGCGCGTCGTTCGAGATTCAGGAGAGCGTGCTCGGCCACTCCGCGGCGCCGCGCGAGCTGGTCGAGCAGGCCGAGAAGGCGATGCTCGAGGTCGCGCGCGACGATCGCCAGCAGGACTTCCGGGCGATCGAGGAGGTGCTGCACGAGGAGCTGGACAAGCTCCACCGACTCTCGATCGAAGGGACCTCCCTGACGGGCACGCCCTCCGGGTTCAAGGACCTCGACGAGATCACGGGCGGTTTCCAGCCGGGCAACCTGATCATCATCGCCGCCCGCCCGGCGATGGGCAAGAGCGCGCTGGTGTGCAACATCGCCGAGAACGCCGCCGTCGAGCACGGCAAGCCGGTGGCGCTGTTCAGCCTGGAGATGGCCGAGGCCGAGTTGGCGCAGCGGTTCGTCGCCTCGCAGGCGCGGATCAAGGGCGAGGAGCTGCGCAAGGGCCGCGTGGCCGAGCAGCGCTGGCCGAAGATCCTCAAGGCCTCCCAGCGCCTCGCGGCGGCGCCCCTGTGGGTGGACGACTCAAGCGACGTGGGCATGCTGGAGATCCGCGCAAAGGCGCGCAGGCTGCACTCTCAGTGCGAGAACGGGCTGGGCCTGATCATCATCGACTACCTGCAGCTGATGCGCACCGACAGCCGCTACGACAGCCGCGTGACCGCCGTGGGCGAGCTGAGCCGCGGGTTGAAGATCCTCGCGCGCGAGCTGGGGGTGCCGGTGATCGCGCTCTCGCAGCTCTCGCGCGCGGTCGAGCAGCGCACGCCAAAGGTGCCCCAGCTCTCCGATCTGCGCGAGTCCGGCAACCTCGAGCAGGACTCCGATCTGGTGATGTTCATCTACCGCGACGAGTACTACGACGAGCAGTCCGAGCGCCTCGGCGAGGCCGACCTGATCATCGCCAAGCACCGCAACGGAGCCGTCGGCAAGGTCACGTTGACCTTCCAGAAGGAGTACCCCAAGTTCATGAACTACGCCGGGGAGCGCTTCGCGCAGTGAGCTTCGAAAATTACGGGCAGATCGACTCGCTGAACGAGACGCCCGCCAGATACGGGGATTCCTGCCCGTTCGGGACCTGCGACGGTAGCGGCTTTGCGATCGACGAGCAGACCAACACTGCCTCGGACTGTCGCTGCCGCTCCTCGCGCATAGCGCGGCAGCGCTCGGCCAGCCTCGAGGGACGTATACCCAAGCGCTACCGCGGGGTTTCCTTCGATCGTCCGCCGGTGCCCGGACTGCCCGAGCCGGTCGTCTCCCAGGTGCGCCAGTACGTGCACAATCTGGCTGCGCGGCTGGATGAAGGCCGTGGATTGTGGCT
>DASXKH010000031.1:0-3314 GCA_036496915.1 Solirubrobacteraceae bacterium | reverse complement strand
GCTTCGCGACCACGACTTGATCGTGCTGGCGTGCTCGTCGGGCGACGAGAACAGGATCGTCAACCCGACCGTCAACGCCAGGATCACGCCGAACGCAATCGACGCCTCCTTGACCAGGTCGTACGGCCTGTAGCCGCCCTTCCACGTGCGGTAGCGTTGATCTTCGAGTCGGCGGCGCTGACGGCGAGTCATGACAACTCCACCGGACTGGCGGGATCCTCACCGGGATTGGCGAACGTGTCGACCGTGGTCGGGCCGACCGGAGTGGTCCGGGTCTGCCCATCGCTTGTGTGCGAGCCAATCGTCGACTCATGCAGCTGTGTGTCCTTCGCGGGCGCGTTCATCGGCGACTGCATCGCCGGAGCGCCCGTCGCGGGCGCATCCGCCGGCTCGGCCGCGTCGGCGAGCGTAAACGGCGGCACGACCCCATGCTTACGCACCAGCAGGACGTGGGCGACGACGAGCGCGACCACCGCTGCCGGCAGCAGCAGCACGTGGTAGCTGTACATCTGACCGAAGTTCAGGAGGTTGAAGAAGGAGCCGACGCCGACCGAGTTCATCGCGTCCTTCGCCTGGGTGGAGATCCACTGCGAATCGAAGTTCTGTTGGGACACATAGCCGGTCAGCGCACACGGGACGGCGACCAGGAAGGTGACCGCGCCGGTCATCCAGACGCGGGAACGTCCTCCACGCCACGCCGCCATCCAGAACTTCCCCCACAGGTGGACGACCATGAAGAAGAAGAACAGCTCGACCGACCACAGGTGCATGCTGTTGAAGAAGTGCCCGACCCCGGTGAAGTGCCACCAGGCGGGACCCTTCAGCGCCAGGATCGTGCCGGACAGGATCAGCACCGCGAGCGAGGCCAGCGACAGCACGCCGAACACGTAGATCCACGAGGAGACATAGGAGGGCTGCTTGTCCGCAAGCAGCTTCTCCGGCGGGAGCGCATCGACCGCGCGGTCGCGCACCCACAGCGTCCAGGATTTGCCAGGCGCCCGCGGTGGCTTGGGCGAGATGGTGCTCATGACGCGCTGCCCGTTTCTCCGTGCCGCGGGAATGGCGCGAGGATCGCGGCGAAGAACACCACGAACATCACGGCGATCACGATCACGTTCGACAGCGACAGCGTGATGAAGTGCCAGTGCACGTAGGTGGCGTGGTGGTTGAGATTGAAGATTGCAGCCATGGGACACACCGTACGTCCGCATCGAGGCCCAGCCATCCGAGATCGCGCACACAGTCACTGCGGAGAAATACGTACCAACCGGGGACCCGAGCCACCCGCGCGACGAGGGCCCGCGCTTACGGTCACCCCGAACGCCCTCGACCCCTGCGCGCGCTGCTCGCCTTGCTCGCCGCTCTCGGATCGCGGCGACGGCCGATGCTCCGAGGGGAGAGAGCAGGCGTCCTATGCAAAAGCGGGTCCGTCGTGTCGTAGCAGCCGACGTGGTAGCAGTCGCAGCCCGTCGCCGACAGTTGAGGCTCCGCCGCGCGAGAGGTCTTGCGCGCCCTGCCCTCGCTCACCTGGATGAGCGGCTCGTAGACGCCGAGCACCTCGCCGCAGCGCGCACAGCGCGGCGTTGCGGAGGACGAGGGTTCTGGCTCGGTCAACGGCACGCCGATTCGCAGGATCGCGCCTGGTCGAATGTGGAGGCATCCGGGAGCGACCGCAGGGGACTGTGGTGAACTACTGATCTCGGTATTTCCCGAAGCGATCCCGCGCGCCAATATGCTCGGCCATCGATGAGCATGCTCCAAGCTGACGAGACGTTCCGACGGCTGCTGGACGTGGGCAGGGCGCTGGTGGCCGAGCTCGACCCCGAGACGGTGCTCGAGCGGATCCTCGAGGAGGCTCGCGCGATCACCGGAGCCCAGTACGCGGCGCTTGGGGTGCTGGACGAGGGGCGCAATGAGCTGGAGCGCTTCCTGACCTCCGGCGTCGATGAGTCGACGCACCGTGCGATCGGCAACCTTCCGCGCGGGCGCGGCGTGCTCGGTGTGCTGATCGAGGATCCCCGCCCCCTGCGCCTGGCCGATGTCGGTCAGCATCCGCAGAGCTACGGGTTTCCCCCGGGACATCCGCCGATGCGCAGCTTCCTCGGCGTCCCGATCGTGATCCGCGGCCGTGGCTGGGGCAACCTGTACCTGACCGAGAAGCAGGGCGGCGGTGAGTTCACCGAGGCCGACGAGGAGTCGGCGGGCGTCCTCGCTCAGTGGGCGGCGACCGCGATTGAGAACGCCCGCCTGTACGAGAGCAGCGAGCGCCGCCGCGAGCAGCTCGAGCGGGCCGTCCGTTCGCTTGAGGCGGCGCGGGACATCACCGACGCGATCGCGAGCGTCGCGGACTTGGATCGGGTGCTGGAGCTGATCGTCAAGCGCGGCCGGGCGCTGGTCGACGCGCAGAGCCTCTTGATCATGCTGCGCGAGGGCGACGAGCTCGTGGTGGCGGCGAGCGCCGGGCACGCGGCCGGCGCGCGTGAGCACCGGCTCTCGATCTCGGGGTCGACGTCGGGTCACGTGCTCGAGCGCGGTCGCCCGGAGAGGATCACGGACGTCTCATCGCACCTGCGGATCGCGCCCGAAGAGCTTGGGGTCCTCGATGCGCACACGGCGCTGCTGGTCCCGATGATCCAGCGGGGAATGGGTTTGGGGGTGCTCGCAGCGTTTGACCGCGGCAGCGAGGGCCGCGAGTTCAGCGAGCAAGACGAGCAGTTGTTGCGCACGTTTGCGCAGTCCGCGGCGAACGCGGTTGCGATCAACCGAAGCGTCGAGGCGGCCCGTCTGCGTTCGGCGATCACCGCCGCCGACGCCGAGCGGGGCCGCTGGGCGCGGGAGCTGCACGACCAGACGCTGCAGGCGCTCGGAGGTTTGCGGGTACTGCTCGCCTCGGCCCTGCGGCGAGGCAATCCCGACGAGCGCGAGCAGGCGATCCGCCAGGCGATCGAGGACATCGAGCTCGAAACCGACAACCTGCGCGCGATCATCACCGACCTGCGGCCCTCGCTGCTCGACGACCTCGGCCTGCTTCCCGCGATCGAGGCCCTGCTCGATCGCCGTCGCGACGCCGGGCTTGAGGTCGTTAGCGAGCTGGCGCTGGCCGAGCTCGACGTCGCGCTCGATCCCGAGCTCGAGACGACCATCTACCGTCTCCTGCAGGAAGCGCTCACGAACGTCGCCAAGCACGCGAACGCAAGCACCGTCCGCGTCGCGGCCCGCGTGACCGACGGGGTTGTCGAGGTCGAGGTCGAGGACGACGGCGTCGGCTTCGACACCGCCGCGCAGACGTCGGGATTCGGCCTCGCCGGAATGCG
>DASXKH010000030.1:0-73507 GCA_036496915.1 Solirubrobacteraceae bacterium | reverse complement strand
TGTTGATCGCGCACGGCCGCGCGTCTCGAGTGCTGATCGGTCGCGGGTCAGGGCAGCAGCGTGAAGCTGTGCGTGTGCCGGGGTCGTACGACGCCGAGGTGGCGGTGGTCCAGGCTGGCGATCTCCCGCTGCCCGTGGCGCTCGGCGAGCGCCACCAGGGACGTGTCGGCCATCCCGAGCGGCAGGTTGAGATAGCGCTCCATCAGCTCCGCGATCCGCTCCATTCGGAGTCGATCACCGGTTCCGCGACGAGCTCGCCCGTCGATCGCTGGTGTTATACTACTCCGGTATGACTCATCGTGTCGGTGCCAAGGGGCAGGTCGTGATACCGAAGGATCTGCGTGAGCGCGTCGGGTTGCGGCCCGGGGCGGACGTCGAGTTCGAGCTGGAGGGGGAGCGCATCAGCATCGCCGTGGCTCAGCTCCGTCCGGGGCTCGGTGGGCGCTTCGCCGGGAGCGGGATGGCCGCACGCCTGCTCGACGATCGCGCACACGAGCCCCGTTGAGCGTCTGCCTGGACTCCTGGGTCGTGCTCGCGTGGCTCGACGCAGAGCAGCCCGCCCAAGCGCGCATCGAAGGTTTCCTGGAGACGCGCCCGACGATCAGCTGGATCAACGCCGTCGAGGTCTACTACCGTCTCGAGCGCGACCATGGGCGCACACAGGCCGACCAAGTGCTCGCCGAGCTGCGCATCGCGCTCACGCTGGACCTGCCCAGCACCACGCGGATGGTCGAGGCCGCCCGGTTGAAGGCGCAGTTGCCGATCGCGCTAGCCGACTGCTTCGCGATCGCCACCGCGCTCGCCCACGACCTGACGCTGCTCACCGGCGACCCCGAGATCCTGGATCGCGAAGTTCCGTGTCGTGTCGAGGATCTGCGCTCGCGCTGAGCCCCGCGACGTTCGGTGGATGACCGCGTGGGGAGCAGTCAACCCTTCCCAGGATCGTCAGGTACTCGTCGTATGCGTAGAGCTTTCCTCTCTGCCGGCCGGTTGCCGCGGTCGGCGTGTAGCTCATCCAATCTTGAACCGCGCCGCCTCGTCCGCCCCGCCGGTGGCGTCGCCGGCGCTGTAGGAGTGCGCGCCGGCGCCGGCCAGCTTGCCGCCGTCGACGATCAGGTATTCCTCGCGGATCGGTCGCTCCTCGAACCAGCACTCAAGGATCTCGCGGACACCGGCGGCGTAGCGGGCCTGGGCGGATAGGCTCGTGCCGGAGGTATGCGGCGTCATTCCGTGGTGGGGCATCGTTCGCCACGGATGGTCTTTGGGGGCTGGTTGGGGAAACCAGACGTCGCCGGCATACCCGGCCAGCTGTCCGCTCGCGCAGGCCTCCGCGACTGCCTCGCGGTCGCAGATCTTCCCGCGCGCGGTGTTGATCAGATATGTGCCGCGCCGGCACTTGCCGATCAGCTCTGCGTCGAACAGGTTCTCGGTCTCGGGGTGCAGGGGGGCGTTGATCGTGATCACGTCGCAGGTCTCCACCAGCGACTCGACGCTCTCGTGGAAAGTCACGCCCAGCTCCCGCTCGACCTCCGGTGGGAGGCGGTGGCGGTCGGTGTAGTGCAGGCCGACGTCGAACGGCTTCAGCCGGCGCAGCACGGCCGATCCGATTCGCCCCGCGGCGACGGTGCCGACCTGCATGCCCTCGAGGTCGTACTCGCGCGCGGCGCAGTCGGCGATGTTCCAGCCGCCGTCGATGACCCACCGATGGGAGGGGATGTAGTTGCGCACGAGCCCGAGAATCATCATCACCACGTGCTCGGCCACGCTGATCGAGTTGCAGTAGGTGACCTCGGCGACGGTGATTCCGCGCTCGATCGCCGCCTGTAGGTCGACGTGGTCAGAGCCGATCCCGGCGGTCAGGGCGAGCTTCAGATTGGGCGCCTTGGCGATCCGCTCCGCCGTCAGGTACGCGGGCCAGAACGGCTGGGAGATGACGATCTCGGCGTCCGGCAGGGCGCGCTCGAAGGCCGAGTCCGGGCCGTCCTTGTCGGAGGTGACGATCAGCTCGTGGCCGCGACCCTCCAGAAATCTCCGCAGCCCGAGCTCGCCCGAGACGCTGCCCAGCAGCTCCCCGGGAGTGAAGTCGATCGCCTGTGGCGTCGGCGCGCTCTGCCCGTCGGGATAGCGTTCGATGCGCGGGATCTCCTCGCGCGCGTACCTCGGCGGGTAACCCTCGATCGGATCGTCATACAGCACGCACACAACATTGGCCATCGTCTCCACCCTTCCTCGGTTGCGATCTCGCGTGAGCGCGAGCAAGTCCGCGTTGCGCGGGCTCGCACATCATCGACGTTCGGGCGATCCTTGTCCAACCGGTCGCTGCCGCTCGGTGTCCCGCCGCTCCCCGTACGCTTGAGGTTGTGCCGGCGACGACTTTCGCATCGACCTCGATCGGCGACAGCCTCACCTCGTTCCTGAACGCGGCCGGGCAGTTCTTCTCCGACCTGACGGCGATCCATTGGGGAGCGCTCGTGCTGGGGCTGACGTTCTTCGGGCTGAATCTGACGCTGCGCTCGCGCGCCTTCTACCACAGCCTGCGCGCCGCCTATCCGGCCTCGCCGATCAAATGGCGGCGGATCTGGGGGGCGTACTTCGCCGCGGTGGGCTTCAACAACGTCGTGCCGGCGCGCGGGGGAGACCTGATCAAGCTGTTCCTCGCGCGCTCCTCGATCCCCGGGTCCAGCTACCCGACCGTGGCGGCGGCGTTCTTCGTGGAGTCGATCTTCGATGTCTGCGCGGGTGTGCTGGTGCTGATCTTCGCGTTCACCCAGGGCGTGTTCCCCAAGCCCCCCGACTTCTCGAAACTGAGCTCGTTCGACATCTCCTACCTGGCCGAGCACTTCAGGTTCACGCTGTTCCTGATCACCGCGCTGGCGGTGATCAGCCTGTTCGCGTTCGCGCTGCTGTCGGTGCGCGTGCGCGCGTTCTGGGCGCGGGTGCGTCAGGGCGTGACGATCCTCTCCGATCGTCCCCGCTACCTGCGCGAGGTCGCGGCGTGGCAGGCGGTCGCGTGGATCTGCCGTTTCGCGGCTTTCTGGTTCCTGCTGGACGCCTTCAGGGTAGGTGGCTCGGTGCAGAACGTGCTGCTCGTGTTCGCCGCCGGCCAGGTCGCGGGCGCGGTGCCGTTCACGCCCGGAGGCGCGGGGGTTCAGCAGGCGCTGCTCGTGACGGTCTTTGCCGGCACGGCGCCGACGGCGGTCGTGGCGGCCTACTCCGTCGGCCAGCAGATCGCGATCGCCGCGTTCACAGCCCTCGTCGGGCTCGGCGCGGTGGTGTTCATCTTCCGGTTTCGCTCGTTCGGGGAAGTGCTCCAAGCCGGACGCGCCTCGCGCGAGTCAGAGCTCCGGGACGAACGCGCTACTGCAGGCCCTCGCGCGCCTCGCGCACAAGTGTGACGGCCTCGGGGAAGACTCTCGCCATCACGGTCCTGATCTGCTCCGCCTGAGCCTCGGCGTTGCCCTGCAGGTTGACGCGCTCCACCGCCGCGACGGTCATGTCGACGGCGAGCTTGATCGCGTTGTCCGCCCACGCAAGGCGCTGGTTGCCCTGCATCTGCTCGGCGAACTCGGCGAGCCTGCGCTGAAGCTCCTCCGGGTCGCCAAACAGGTCGCCTAGGCCGCCACCCTCCATGTGCTCATCATAGACACGCTGCCATCGCGCGGGCGCCGGGCCGCGGCACTCATCGTCGGGCGCAAGATATTGTCCCGGTCCGATGCCGAGCCCGAGCGAGATCTCAGAGCAGGTCGCAAGCGAGTCCGAGCGGCGCGCTCGCCTGGGCGTGCCGGCCTTCGCCGGCGGGTTCCTTTACTTCCTGAGCGCGATCATCGTCACCTCGACGCTCAGCTCGGCCCCGACCGTGGGCCTGTTTCAAGGACTTGCGCCGGCGCTGAGAGGTGAAGCCAATCCCGCGGTCAGTGCGCGCGCGGTCGAGGTCAAATACATCAGTCATCACGCGTTCGGGCTGATCGCCGGCAGCGTGATCAAGTCGATCGCGCTCGTAGTGCTCACGCTCGTGCTGGTGCTGCTGCTCGATGCCACGCGCTTTCGCCGGCCCGAGACGTGGTCCCTGGCGCGCCCGCTCGTGCTTGTGGGGGGCATCGGCCTGGCGGCGATCAACATCGCCCACCAGGTCGTGGGCTCGATCCGGGCGCACGACTTCGCGGTCGGCCACGACTTCACCGCTCACGCGGTCGAACAGGCGCTGACGAAGGGCGCGGTCAACGTCGGCAGCCAATATCTCGACCTGCTCGCGGCGCTGGCCCTGATGGCGGGCATGATCGCGGTATCTCTGAACGCGATCCGTGTCGGCCTGCTCACCCGCTGGATGGGCGTGATCGGGATCTTCTCGGGCATCCTCATCCTGCTGCCGATCGGCGGCGCCACGCTGGAAATCGTGCCCGCCTTCTGGATGCTGGGAATGGGCATCCTCTACCTCGGGCGCTGGCCGAACGGAGATCCTCCGGCGTGGGCGGCAGGGGAGGCGCGCCCGTGGCCCACGCAGGCCGAGCGGCGTGCCGAACGCGAAGAGGAGTCGCCGAACGGGAAGGGCGGGAACAAGGGCAAGGGCAAGCCGGCGCTTGCATCCGGATCGGATGTGGCGCCCCCTCCCGAGCTGCCCGCGCCGTCGGTCGGGGACTCCTCGCGCAAGCGTGGCCGCAAGCGTCGCTGAGAGTTGGACAGAACGTCCCACCGCGAAGCCCGCAACAGGCCGGCGAGCACGAACTTCGTGTTTGGGATAGCGCGGCCGTGTTTTTGGGTAATAATCGATCTATAGCGGACCGTCGCCGGCGTCGCGCAGGCGCCCGGGCGCCGCACAGGGCGTTGTCGATGATCGCCCGCAGCGGGTGGTCGAAGGAGGCATCATGGAGGCTGCAACGATTCACCGTCAATCCGTCGCGCGGGGTGAAGACGAGCGCCCGGGGGCGGCCGGTGTGGCTGCTACCGGATGGAAACCGGCCGACCCAGGACCGCTCGGTCTCGCGGCCTTCGCGATGACGACGTTCGTCCTGTCGATGTTCAACTCAAACCTCGTCAACGGCAAGGGCGTGCCGGTGGTGCTGGGACTCGCCCTGGCCTACGGCGGCATCGTCCAGTTGCTCGCGGGCATGTGGGAGTTCCGCACGGGAAACACCTTCGGCGCGGTCGCGTTCTGCTCGTTTGGGGCCTTCTGGATCTCCTTCTGGGCGCTGAACGTGTTCTACGCCAAGCAGATCGGTGGGGACGCAGGGCACGCGATCGGGCTGTACCTCTGGGCGTGGGCGATCTTCACCGCCTACATGACGGTTGCCGCGCTGCGGGTCAGCGGGGCTGTCCTGCTCGTGTTCGTGCTGCTTACCGCGACCTTCGTCCTGCTGGCGATCGGCGCGGTGGGGCCGCACGAAACGGTGACCCACTGGGGCGGATATGTCGGCCTGGCGACCGCCGCGGCCGCCTGGTACGCCTCGTTTGCGGCCGTCACCAACTCGACGTTCGGGCGCACGGTGCTGCCGGTCATGCCTCTGGGCGGGCGGTGAGCCGGCGGCGAGCATGCCCAACCCACACTCTCGGTCCGCAATCAGACCCGGCTCGCCGGTGAGAAGATGTGCCGGTGAGAACCCGCGACTTCGATTTCGAGGAGTGAGCAATGGCGACTGAATCTGACATCGAGGCGCCGGCCGGGGAGTCGGCTGTGGGCGAGACGCTGGACGGTGAGCTGGCCGCGCTGCTGGAGGTCGATCGCTTCCAGCCCCCGGCCGAGTTTCGCGAGCGCGCGCTGCTGAGCGATCCGGCGGTATATGAGCAGGCGGAGCGCGACCCGCGGGCGTGGTGGGTGGAACAGGCGCGGCGACTGCACTGGTTCAAGCCGTGGGACACCGTGCTCGAGGACTCCAACCCGCCGTTCTACAAGTGGTTCGTCGGGGGCGAGCTGAACGTCTCCTACAACTGCCTCGACCGCCACGTAGAGGCGGGGCTGGGTGAGCGTGTGGCATTTCACTGGCGCGGGGAGGATGGCTCTGAGCGTGACATCACCTACGCCGAGCTGTTGGCCGAGGTGCAGCGTTTCGCGAATGCGCTGAAGGACCTGGGGGTGGTCAAGGGCGACGTCGTCGGGATCTACCTGCCGATGATCCCGGAGGTCGTCGTCGCGATGCTGGCCTGCGCGCGCATCGGCGCTCCCCACAACGTGGTTTTCGGGGGCTTTTCCGCCGAGGCCGTGCGCGAGCGTATGGAGTTCTCCGAGGCTCGCGTGCTGATCACGGTCGACGGCGCCGCGCGCAAGGGCAAGACCGCGCCGGTGAAGGAGCGCGTGGACGAGGTCATGGGGGACCTGCGGACGCTTGAGAAGATCGTCGTCGTGCGCAGCAAGGGCACGCCGTGCGAGATGCGGGAGGGCCGCGACGTCTACTACGACGAGATCCTGGCCGCCGCCGATCCCGACTGCCCGGCGGAGCCCCTGGACGCCGAGCATCCGCTGTACATCCTCTACACCTCCGGGTCGACGGCCAAGCCGAAGGGCATCCTGCACACCACCGGTGGCTATCTCACGGGCGTGTCGGCCACCCACCGCTACGTATTCGACCTGAAGCCCGAGTCCGACGTCTACTGGTGCGCCGCCGATGTCGGCTGGGTCACCGGACATTCCTACATCGTCTATGGCCCGCTGGCCAACGGCGCCACCTCGGTGATGTGGGAGGGTGCCCCCGACTACCCCCACAAGGGCATCTGGTGGGAGCTCGTCGAGCGCTACGGCGTGAGCATCCTTTATTGCGCGCCAACGGCGATCCGCGCTTGCATCAAGTGGGGCGCGCGATGGCCGAACGAGCACGATCTGTCAACGCTGCGACTGCTGGGCTCGGTCGGCGAGCCGATCAATCCGAAGGCGTGGCTGTGGTACCACAAAGTGATCGGGGGCGAACGCTGCCCGATCGTGGATACCTGGTGGCAGACCGAGACCGGCGCGATCATGATCACGCCGCTGCCGGGCATCACCGAGGCAAAGCCCGGCTCGGCCACCCACCCCTTCCCGGGTGTCTTCGCCGAGGTACGCGACGAGTCCACCGGCGAGCCGATCCAGGAGGGGCAGGGACTGCTCGTGCTCACACGTCCGTGGCCGTCGATGCTGCGCACGCTCTACAAGGAGGACGAGCGTTTCATCGAGACCTACTTCAAGCGCTTCGGCAATGAGACCTACCTCGTGGGTGACGCCGCTCGCCGGGACAAGGACGGCTACCTGTGGGTGATCGGGCGCATCGATGACGTGGTCAACGTCTCCGGGCACCGGCTTTCCACGGCCGAGGTCGAGTCCGCAATCGTCGCTCACCCCGATGTCGCGGAGGCGGCGGTGATCGGCCAGCACGACGAGGACACCGGGCAGGCGATCGTCGCGTTTGTCACTCTCCAGGGAGATCTTTCAGGCGACGAGCGGACGGTCGATGGCATCCGCGAGACCGTCGCCGAGCGCATCGGCAAGTTCGCCCGCCCCAAGCGCATCATCTGGGCGGAGGACCTGCCCAAGACGCGCTCGGGCAAGATCATGCGCCGGTTGCTGCGTGACATCGCCGAGGGACGCGCCCTCGGCGATGTCACGACCCTGCGCGACCCAGCCGTCATGTCCCAGCTGGAGGAGCGCGTAGCCCAGCTACAGGCCGAGGAGGATTAGAGTTTTGCGAGGTCTTCCTTGAGCTGGCTGAGGTTGAAGCCCTCGGGGTCTTTTTCTTTCTGCAGATCCTCGGTCGAGAGGTAGGCCCATGCCTCATCGCAGTACTTTTCGAAGAACTCCACCGTCATCTGCTGCAGCGCGCCCCAGGTGACGATGTCGATGTTCTGGCGCTTGGCCACGCAGCAGACGTAATGACCGCCCTCGATCTGCGCGCCCGGGACGACGCTCCAGGGCTTGCCTTCGTGAAACTGTTCCATCGCCGAGCCGGGGAATTCGATGCCGATGCCGACGGTCTGGAACAGATACATGGCCTGGTAGACCTGCGCGAGGTTTTTCGGCTCGAGCTTGACGAATGCACCGATCTTGTGACGTTTCTGCGACGCGTCGACGATTCCGGTCTTGCGTCTGTACCCAAGCACCTCGCGGACGTTCGAGCCCTGGTCGGTCGGATTGCTGCCGGGGGGGCCCGCTTTCGGATCAAAGCCGGTGCCGGCGGCGTAGTCGCTGAGCACGCCCGTGGTCGTGAACGTCGCGGGATGGCCTCCCTCGGTGCTCAGCAGCATCGTCTCGTGCGCCGGTCCGGCCCATGCGCAGTCGCCCCATTCGTCGTTGCCGAGCATGCCCCAGCCTTTTGGAGGGATGAGTTTCTCGTGGCCGAATTCCGTCGGCGCCGGCGGAATCTGCGCGGCGTCGACGTACTTGGTGAACAGCAGGTCGTGAGGGTCGTCGGTGGCGGGCTTCTTGCCGAGTCTGAGTCCTGGCATCTGCTCTGCTCCTTGTCTGTGGTGTCGCTTTATCGGGGGGTGTCGTCGGCGGCGCTCGGTCAATCGGCGATCAGCGTCCAGCAGCCGATCGCGCTGCCGACCGTCGTCCAGTAGCCGTACTGCTCGTATATATGAGCCGCCTGCTGGGCCTGTTCTTTCAGCGGGACAGAACCGTCGATCTGGGGATCGGCTGGGTCCTGCAGAATGCTCGTCGCGCGGGGGTCCATGCGGGTGCCTTTCGGCGAAGCTGGTCGTGCCGCGCAAAAGCGGAGGCGTGCGTACCTTTGACGGCGATTGGAGCGAAATGGGATAGTTCCCAGAAGTCGAACTCTATAGGATCTGGCCGCGGCGGGCAGCGAGCCGGTTATATGCTGGTCGCGGAGTGGGCGCCGCGGGGCGGCCCCGGCGGTCGGCTCAGACCTTGCGGTGCTCAGGCACCCAGGAGCCGTCGTCCTGGCGAGCGAAGTCCTGGAACAGGCCGGGCGCCTCAGCCTGCATCACGCGGGCGATCCGATCGAACACCAATCGCAGCTCCTCCTCGGCGCCCTCGGAGGTGCGCATCTCGATCACGTGTCTCAGCGTGCGCGCGTTGGCGGTCCACACGATGTCCGTGCTCAGCCCGATCGGCGCCAGCCGGCGCAGCGCGGAGGTGACCTCCTTCTTGACGTGAAACGGCACGCCCTCGGCGTCGATCTGAAGCTCGGTTGCCGCGCTGACCTGGAACTCCTCCAACTGCTCGACGATCGAGATCACCTGCTCGCGCACCGGCTCCAGGGCGGGCGGCACGCGAAAGCCGATATCGGCGAGCCGCACGTAGCGCAGGCTCTCCTGGCTGAACGCAGAGCCGGCGCGATGGCGCACGAGCTCGTGGGTGAACACTCTGCTGACGTTGCGCAGCGCGAACGACCAGTTGGCGTGCTCCAGCACGCTGCCATGGGCCGAGCGCAGGATGTTGGCGAAGTACTCGCGCTGGTCGGTTCGGACCTTGCTCACGTTCGGGTTCAGCCCGGGCTCCCAGCTGCGATAGCACGCGCGGCCGCCGAACTCGACGATCAGCTCGCCGCCGTTGGGGGCGCCGTCGGACTCGTCCAGGCGCCGCTGCAGCCACGACTCCCCGCCGACGTCGGCCAGATAGCCGCGCATGCCCTCGACGTCGACCGACGGACGGGCGATCAGGAAGACTTGCGGGACGGTCTCGTGCATCGGGCCGACGATGCTACATATCGCTCCGGGCGTCGCTTGTCGCTGTGGCACATCGGGTAGCCTCCAAGCCATATGGCAACGACCGGGGAGACAGCTTCTGCCGCGGTGGCGCCGCCCGCAATGCCGGTCGCGGCCCGCGCGCTGACGCGGCGCTACGGAGAGGGCGGCACCGCCGTGGATGCGCTGCGCGGCGTGGACGTCGACGTGCGCGCGGGGGAGCTCGTCGCCGTGATGGGGCCGTCGGGCTCGGGCAAGTCCACGCTGATGCACCTGCTGGCGGGTCTGGATCAGCCGACGTCGGGCACGGTCACGATCGCCGGCACGGAGCTCGGTGGGCTCGGCGACGGCGCGCTGACGCGACTGCGCCGCGAGCACATCGGCTTCATCTTCCAGTTCTTCAACCTGCTGCCGATGCTCGACGCACAGGAGAACATCCTGCTGCCGCTCTCGATCGCCGGCGAGCGCCCGGATCGGGCGTGGGTCGACGAGCTCGTCGCGAAGGTCGGACTGCAGGCGCGTCGCGATCACCGCCCGGCCGAGCTCTCCGGGGGCGAGCAGCAGCGCGTGGCGATCGCTCGCGCGCTCGTCACGCGCCCGACGATCCTGCTCGCCGACGAGCCGACGGGCAACCTCGACTCCAAGACCGGCGGGGAGATCCTCGAGCTGATGCGCGCCTCGGTCGACGCCTACGGTCAGACGACGGTGATGGTGACGCACGATCCGCGCGCCGCCGCGATCGCCGATCGCATCCTGTTCATCGCAGACGGTCTGATCGTGAAGGAGCTCACGGGCGCGAGCGCCGCCGAGGTGCTGGGCGTGATGGGCGAACTGTCGGCGTGAGCACGGTGGTGTGCGGTGCGGCGAACGGCGCTCCGATGACGGGAGGTTTGCGCTCGTGATCGCGGTCGCGCTCAAAGGTCTCGCGCGGCGCAAGCTCCGGGCGGCGCTGACCGCGCTGGCGATCGTGCTCGGCGTGGCGATGATCAGTGGCACGTACATCCTCACCGACACGATCAAATCGGCGTTCGGGACCGTGTTCACGCAGGTCTACAAGCACACCGACGTCGTCGTCACCGGCAAGAGCGCGATCGGGGGCGACGAAGGGGGCGGGGGCGGTGGCGGCGGCGCGAGGACGACGCCCTCGATCCCCGAGTCGCTGCTCGCGAGCGTGCGCGGCCTCCCCGGGGTGCGGGAAGCGCAGGGCGGGATCGCGGACACGGCCCAGCTGGTGGGGCGCAACGGCAAGGTGATATCGAGCGGCGGCGCGCCCGATCTCGCGTTCAGCGTGCACGCGCACGGCAACCAGCGCTTCAACCCGCTGCAGCTCGTCGCCGGCGCCTGGCCGTCGGGAGGAGGCGAAGTGGCGATCGACGCGAACACGGCCGAAACCAAGCACTACGCGGTGGGCGAGACGATCGGCGTGATCGCGCGCGGCGCCGAGCAGCGCATGCGGATCGCGGGCATCGCGAAGATCGGCGGCGTGTCCTCGCTCGGCGGCGCGACGATGGCGATCTTCGACTTCTCCGTGGCCCAGCGGCTGTTCGGCAAGGTGGGCCGCCTGGACTCGATCTCGATCGCGGACAGGCCCGGATACACGCCGAAGCAGGTCGTGCGCGAAGTCGGCGCGATCCTGCCGGCGAGCGCGCAGGTGCGCACGGGCGAAGCGGAAGCGCAGCACGCGACGAGCAACACGAACGGGTTCCTGAGCATCATTCAGGACTTCCTGCTCGCGTTCGCGGGCGTCGCGCTGTTCGTCGGCGCGTTCGTGATCGCGAACACGCTCTCGATCACCATCGCTCAGCGCACGCGCGAACTGGCGACGCTGCGCACGCTCGGGGCGACCCGCCGCCAGGTGCTGCGCTCGGTGCTGATCGAAGCCCTCGTGATCGGGCTGCTGGCGTCGGTGATCGGGCTGTTCCTCGGCCTGGGGCTCGCCAAGGGGCTGAACTCGCTGTTCGTCTCCTTCGGCATCGACCTGCCGCAGGCCAGCACCGTCTTCGCGACGCGCACGATCGTCGTCTCGCTCGTCGTCGGCGTGCTGATCACCGCGCTCGCGGCGCTGCGCCCGGCCTTGCGCGCCACGCACGTGCAGCCGATCGCCGCGGTGCGCGAGGGCGCGCTGCTGCCACCCTCACGGTTCGCGCGCTTCGGCACCCCCGCCGCGCTGCTGAGCATCGTCGTCGCGGTCGCGCTGATGCTGATCGGCCTGTTCGTCGGTGGCCTGGCGACGGGCACGCGTCTGCTCGCGATCGGTCTCGGCGCGGCGGGCCTGTTCGTGGGCGTGGCGATGCTCGCGAAGGTGCTCGTGCCCCCGCTGGCCTCCGTGCTCGGCTGGCCCGCGACGAGGATCGGCGGCGCCGCCGGCAAGCTCGCGCGCGGGAACGCGATGCGCAACCCCACGCGGACCGCCTCGACCGCTTCGGCGCTGATGATCGGCCTCGCGCTCGTGACGCTCGTCTCGGTGCTGGCGACCGGGTTGAAGGCGACGTTCGAGAGCTCCGTGAGCCAGCTTTTCAGGGCCGACTATGCGCTCACGGCGACGAACAACTTCTCGCCCGTGTCGATCGCCTCGGCGCAGGCGCTGCGCGGGGTGCCCGGGGTGCAGGTCGTCTCGGGCGTGCGCGCCGGACAGGGTCGGGCGTTCGGGAGCAAAATCAACGTCAGCGGCGTCTCGCCCGACATCAGCCGGGTGATCGTCGTCAAGTGGCAGCAGGGATCGCCCGCCGTGCCCGCTGAATTGGGTCAGAGCGGAGCGTTCGTCTCCAAGGACTATGCCAAGGAACTGCACCTGCACGTCGGCTCGCCGATCGCCGTGCAGACGCCCTCCGGGCGAGTCATGCACCTACAGCTGCGCGGCATCTTCGCGCCCCCCAAGGGCGGCTCGCCCTATGGCGACGTCACCATCTCCACTCAGCGCTTCGACGCCGAATACGAAAACCCGCAGAACGTCTTCACGTTCGTGAACATCGCCGGCGGCGCCACGCCCGCGAACACGCTCAGGCTGCAGCGCGCGCTGGCGGGCTTCCCGGACGCGAAGATCCAGACCGAGAGCCAGTTCAAGTCAAGCCAGGAGCAGGGGATCGACACGCTGTTGAATCTGCTGTATGTGCTGCTCTCGCTGTCGATCATCATCAGCCTGTTCGGGATCGTCAACACGCTCGTGCTGACCGTCTTCGAGCGCACCCGCGAGCTCGGGATGCTGCGCGCCGTCGGCATGAGCCGCCGCCAGCTGCGCCGGATGATCCGTCACGAGAGCATCGTCACGGCGCTGATCGGCGCCGCGCTCGGGATTCCCGTCGGGATCGTGCTCGCGATCATGGTCGGGCAGGCGATCGAATACCCCACGTTCACGATCCCCGTGGGAACGCTCGTCGTGTTCGTGATCGCCGCGATCCTCGCCGGCATCCTCGCCGCTATCTTCCCGGCCCGGCGCGCCGCCCGTCTGAACGTGCTGGAGGCGCTGCAGTACGAGTAGGGGTGGTGGGGGGTCGCACATGTGCGACCCCCCCTGACGTGCATGCACGTCAGGCCGACCGGCGCATGCGCCGGTCGGTGGAGATGCCGCATGCGGCATCTCCCGGAGCCTCGCATGCGAGGCTCCGCCAGCAGGCGCATGCGCCTGCTGGAACGACATCCTCATCCGGGTCAGGGCGGATAAGCTGCCGTGAGCATGGCCACGACGACCGCCGATCCTGAGCTCGAGCAGACCGCCTGGGATCTCGGCGCGCTCGTGGACGGTGAGGGTCCCGAGGGCGTCGCCCGCCGCCTCGAGGAGGCGCTGACCCGCTCGCGGGCGTTCGCCGAGCGATATGCGGGCAAGCTGGGCGGGCTCGACAGCGCCGGGCTGGCCGAGGCGATGCGCGAGTTGGCCGCGATCCACGAGCTCGTCGGTCGTGCCGGCTCCTATGCGGCCCTTGACTTCTCCACCGACACCTCCGATCCCGCGCGCGGCGCGCTTTTGCAGCGCACGCAGGAGCAGGGCACGGCGATTGAGACGACGCTGCTGTTCTTCGAGCTCGAGTGGGCCGCCCTCTCCGACGAGCGCGTGGACGAGCTGCTGGACGGAGAGGGCAGTGACGGCGCGGATCTCGACTTCTGCCGCCATCACCTGCGCAGCGCCCGCCGCTACCGCGATCATCTGCTCTCAGAGCCCGAGGAGAAGATTCTCGCCGAGAAGTCGCTCACCGGCGCCTCGGCCTGGTCGCGGCTGTTCGAGGAGCTGACCTCGGCGATCGAGGTCGATCTGCCGGCCTCCGGCGGGGGCGCCTCGAACGGCGTCTCGGACGCTGCCTCGGGCGGCGATGAGGCGCCTGGCGGCGGTGCGGGCGAGGCGCGCCGGGTGGCGCTGGATCTGGCGCTTAGCAACCTCGTGCTGCCCGATCGCGAGCTGCGGCGCACCACCGCCGAGGCGATCACCGCGGCGCTCGAGCCCGGCCTGCGCACGCGCGCGTTCCTCTTCAACACGCTGCTCGCCGACAAGGCCACAGACGATCGCCTGCGCCGCTACCCCGGCTGGCTGGCCGCGCGCAACCTCTCCAACGAAGCCAGCGACGAGTCCGTGCAGGCGCTGATCGAGGCGGTGCGCGGACGGTATGAGATCGCGCGCCGCTGGTACCGGCTGAAGGCGCGGCTGCTGGGCGTGGAGCGGATCGCCGACTACGACCGCATGGCGGCCGTCACTGACGACGACGTCACCTACACGTTCGCCCAGGCGCGCGAGATCGTGCTCGACTGCTACGGCTCCTTCTCGCCCGAGCTGGGTGTGCTGGCGAAACGGTTCTTCGACGAGCGCTACATCGACGCCCCGCTGCGTCCGGGCAAGCGCGGTGGGGCCTTCTGCGCCTCGGCGGTGCCCGCGGTGCACCCGTACGTGCTGCTCAACTACACCTCGCGCCGGCGCGACGTGCTGACGCTCGCGCACGAGCTCGGCCATGGCGTGCACTTCGCCCTGGCGGCGCGCCAGGGCGTCTTTCACCAGGGCACGCCGCTGACGCTCGCCGAGACCGCGTCGGTGTTCGCCGAGACGATCGTGTTCGGGCGGCTGCTTGCGGAGGACTCCACGCCCGCCTCGCGCCTGGCGCTGCTCGCGGAGAACCTGCAGGACACGATCGCGACCGTGTTCCGCCAGGTCGCGATGAACCGCTTCGAGGATCTCGTCCACACCGCTCGGCGCGGCGAGGGCGAGCTCTCGGTGGAGCGCTTCGGCGAGCTGTGGTTCGAGAGCCAGGGCGAGCTGTTGGGCGACTCCGTGGAGATCACCGACGGCTACCGCTCGTGGTGGTCCTACATCCCGCACTTCATCGGCTCGCCCGGCTACGTCTACGCCTACGCCTACGGCCAGCTGCTGGCGCTGTCGGTGTATGACCGCTACGAGCAGCGCGGCGCCGAGTTCGTGCCGCGCTACCTTGAGCTGCTTGCCGCGGGCGGCTCGCGCTCACCGGAGGAGCTGGGCGCGATCGTCGACGTCGATCTCGCCGATCCGGGCTTCTGGGAGTCGGGTCTCGATCTCGTCGAGCGCCAGCTGCAGGAAGCCGAGGCCGCGGCGCAGGTGGCGCTCGGCGGGGAGTAGTCAGTGCACTCTTGCGCCGCCGCCGGTGGAGTCAGGCGGCGATGAGGCCAGTCAGGCAGTGCGGCTCCGGCACCGGTTCGCCGGCCTCGCGCATCAGCGCGATGTGATCCGGCAACGCCTCGCGCATGAGTTGCTCGACCTCTGCCTTTGATTTGCCGGTAGCCACGCAGCAGGGCACGTCGGGGGTGTATGCACCCCAGCTCCCGTCCTCGCCACGCTCGTAGATCACCAGGTAGTTGGTCACCGCAGCTCCTCGATTTCAGATTTACGCCTCATGTCCGCCAACATGCCCGCACGCATCGTATCGCGCGGCTTGCCCGCGACGGTGACGATCGGTGCACGGTGGGATGCTTGAAATGGCGATGGCTTCCGCGCATGCGCGTCTGTCGCCAGCCATGCGCTTCGAGGATTGCGATCACCTCGTGGACCTTCTTCGCCACATATCTCTCACCGACGCCCGGTGGCGCCGCGGGACAGATATGTTCGGATGGCTCAGAGAAACCCGAGCGCCGAGCCGACCCCGTGCACGAGGTTGAACAGCGGCTGGGGCACGATGCCGAAGAAGAGGATCGCGGCGCCCGCCACGATCGCCACGAGGGCGACCTCGGGCTGGAGTCCCGCGGCGCTCGCGGGGACGGGCTCGTCGAGCTCCGGCGAGCCGCCTGCCAGCGTCGGCAGGGCGCCCTCGGCGGGAGCTGGGCCCGGCATGGGCGCGGCCGCGGTCGGCGGGGCGTCCGCGGGGCTGGGCTGCTCGCTCATCCACATCGCCGCGATCACCGGCAGGTAGTAGCCGAGCGAGATCATCGAGCCGATCACGATCACCACTCCCAGCCACGTATAGCCGCCCGAGACGGAGGCGTCGATGAGGTAGAACTTTCCCATGAACCCCGCCGTCGCGGGAATCCCCGCCAGCCCCAGCATCGCCAGCGTCATCGGCCATGCCAGCAGCGGGCGCTCGCGGGCCAGCCCGCGCATCCCCGCGAGGCTGTCGCCGAGGCTCGTTTCGCGCTCGCGGGCGACGATCGTCGCGAACGCGGCCATGTTCATGAACAGGTACACCGCCAGATAGAACACTGTCGCCTGTGCGCCCAGCTTGCTCGCGACGACCACCCCCGCGAGCATGTACCCGGCCTGTGCGACCGAGGAGTAGGCGAGCATCCGCTTCAGCGAGGACTGCCCCAGGGCGCCGACGTTGCCGACGACGATCGTGATCGCGGCCAGCACCGCGACCGCAGGCCCCCAGCTCGCGTGCGCTTCGATCAGCGCGACGTCGAACAGGCGCAGGAACACGCCCAGCGCGGCGACCTTCGTCGCCACCGCCATGAACGCCGTCACCGGCGTGGGCGCGCCCTCGTACACGTCCGGCGTCCACTGGTGAAACGGCGCCACCGACGCCTTGAAGCACAGGCCTGCCACGCACAGCGCGATTCCGGTCAGCGTCAGCGGATCGGTCGCGAGGCTGCTGCCGGTGAGCGCCGTGTCGATCGCGCCGAAGTCCGTCTGACCGGTCGCGCCGTAGATCAGCGCCAGCCCGTACAGCAGCGTCGCCGAGCCGACCGAGCCGACGATCAAATACTTCAGTCCCGACTCCAGCGAGTGCTCGCGTCTCAGCTCGGTCGCGCACAGCACATACAGCGGGATCGACAGCAGCTCCAGCCCCAGGAACAGCGCGACCGTGTTCTGCGCCGCCGCCAGCAGCGACATCCCGCCGATCGAGGTCAACAGCAGCGCGTGCCACTCGCCGTGCGCGGCTTCGCGCGCGGCCAGCGAGCGCCAGGCCAGCAGGACGGTGCACACGCCGCCCGCGACCAGGATCAGGTTCAGTGTCAGGGAGAGCGAGTCGATGCGCAGCGCGCCCGCGACGATCGACTTCTCCACGTTCCACTGCCAGATCGTCAACCCAGCGGCGGCGCCGAGCGCGAGCAGGCTGAGCGACGGCACGAGCTGGGCGCGGACCCAGCGCGAGCCGAGCAGGCCGACGAGCAGCACGATCGCGGCGCCGCCCAACAGCGCGATCAGGGGCGACAGGGCAGCCCAGTCGATGGGCGGGCCTTTGAGAGTCGCCGTGGCGAGCAGGGTCATTTCACCGACCCTTCCTGCCGGTATGCCGGTTCGCCCGCTGTGGGCGTTGCGGTTTCGCCGGCGGCGCCTTCGCCCAGGGTGCTCGCGGAGGTCGGGAGGGTGGGCTTCAAAGCCGCCTGCGCTGAGGCCACCGCGGCCTTGGTCGAGCCTTCGCTGCGCTTCAACGCCAGCTGTGGATAGATCGCCATGAACACGATCACTACGACCAGAGGCACGAGCACGAACCCGTCGCGCAGGGAGATCTCGCGCGAGTCGACGTCCTTGCCGACGCGGTTGTGCATCGCGCGGATGAACAGCCGCAGCGCGTACACGCTCGCCATCACCACGCCCGCGAACGCCACGATCGCGATTACGAGCTTGGCCTGGAAGACGCCCAGCAGGATCAGGAACTCGCCGACGAAGTTCGCCGAGCCCGGCATCGCCAGCGTGGCGAGCGAGACGATCAGGAAGACCGAGGCCAGCACGGGCGCGCGGAAGGCGATCCCGCCCATGTCGCGCACGTCCTCCGAGCCGCCCGCCCTCCGCGAGAGGACCGCGACGATGAACAGCAGCGGCGCGACCACGAGCCCGTGGTTGATCATCTGCAGCAACGCTCCCTGCGCGCCCTGCGGGTTCAGCGCGAAGATCCCCAGCGTGATGAACCCGAGCTGCGCGACCGAGGAATACCCGGCGATCAGGCGCGCGTCGGTCTTCGTGAACGCCACCGCCGACCCGTACAGGATCGAGACGAGCGCGACGATCAGCATCAGCGTCTGGAAGTGCGCCGCGCCCTGCGGAAACAGCGGCAGCACGATCGCCAGAAAGCCGTACGCGCCGACCTTCGAGAGCACGCCGCTGAAGACCATCAGCACCTCGATCGGCATCGCCCGATATCCATCCGGCATCCAGCCGTGCAGCGGAAACGCCGGCATCTTCACCAGGAACGCGGCCGCGAAGAACAGGAAGATCCACTCCTGCGAGCCCCTGCTCAGGGGCAGCGCCTGCAACGACGACAGCACGAACGTGATGTGCCCTCCGCCCTGCTGGGAGGCCAGCACCCCCGTGGCGATCGCCGCGACCAGCATCAAGAGCGAGCCCACGAGCGTGTAGACGACGAGCTTGATCGTCGCTCTCACGCGCTCCTCGCGCGTGCCGCGGCCCCACATGCCAGTCAGGAAGTAGAACGGGATCAGCATCAGATCGAAGAACGCCACGAACAGCGCCAGATCCTGCGCCAGCAGCGCCCCCAGGACTGCCGACTCGGCGAGCATGAAGAAGAACCAGAACAATCGCGGGCGCTCCCAGCGGCGCAGGTTGGCGGCTACGGTCGCGGCGGCGAACAGCAGCGTCGTGAGGCCGACCAGGAACACGTTCAAGCCGCTGATCCCGAGCTTGTAATGGATCCCCAGTTCGCTGATCCACACCACATCGGTCACATGGGTGAGGCCGGTCGTACCGGGGGAGTAGTCGGCGATGTAGCCGATCGCCAGCCCCAGCGCGCCCAGCGTGCCGATCAGCGCCACCACGCCGGGGATGTCCCAGCCGCTGGCGCGCGCATCGGGCTCGGCCGCGGCGACGTCGGTCTGCGCGCTCTCGGCGCCACTGCTCCGCGGGGCGGACTCGGCCGTGCGCGCGCGCCCGACCAGCGTGCACAGGATCGCGCCGAGCATCCCGCACGCAGCGGGCAGCCAGATCAGGATCGAAAGCGGTGGCATCAGGTCGGGTTGGGGGTTTTGTGGAGTTCGATCGGGATTGTTGGGGAGGAGGCGGGGATCACGTTTGCAGCAGGAAGTAGAAGGCGACGCCCGTCACGCCGAGCACGAGCAGCGCCGCGTAGTAGCGCAGGAAGCCGCTCTGCACTGCGCGCACCGCGGCCGAGCCCGCGCGCACGATCCCCGTCGAGCCGCCCACGAGCGTGTCCTGCACGAACACTCGCTCGAACGTGCCCGTGGCGAAGCGGCCGAACTCGGCGGCCGGGCGCACGACCAGCGCGTCGATCAGCTCGTCGAAGTACCACTTGTGCGCCAGCAGCTCGTACACCGCGCCGAAGCGCGCGCGCGCGCGCACCGCGATCGCGGGGTTCTTGACCCAGATGCGGTAGGCGATCGCGATGCCGGTCAGGCCGAGCGCCGTGCCCAGGCACAGTCCGAAGATCAAGAGGCCGTTGCGCGTGTGCGGTTCATACAGCGGTGAGCCAGCGAACGTCGGGCGCAGGAAGTTCGTGATCACCTCGTCCACTTCCGGTATCTGCACGAGGCCGGCGCCGATCGCGCCGATCGCCAGCACGGTCATCGCTACCTTCATCGGGAGTGCGCGCTCGGCGATCGTATGGTGCGGGCCCGGGAAGCCGACGTCGGTGTCCTCGACCTCGCCGTTCGCCGGGTTCGTCGGCTGCTCGGCGTGGTGCAAGTGGCCCGCTTCCAGCTCCCTGGCCTCGGGCACGGGATCGCCGAAGAACGCGCGGAAGATCATCCGGAACGTGTAGATCGCGGTGATGAACGCGCCGATGTAGCCCATCACGTACAAGATCCAGTGCCAGCCGCCCTCCTCGCCCGTGACGAGGAGGATCTCGTCCTTGGAGAAGAAGCCCGAGAACGGCGGGATGCCCGACAGCGCCAGCCCGCCGACGATGAAGCAGCCGAACGTAAAC
This sequence comes from Solirubrobacteraceae bacterium, assembly GCA_036496915.1. Classification (GTDB taxonomy): domain Bacteria; phylum Actinomycetota; class Thermoleophilia; order Solirubrobacterales; family Solirubrobacteraceae; genus Palsa-744. The sequence goes on along the minus strand of DASXKH010000030.1, from coordinate 53,621 downwards.
GGCAGCGCCCTGCGAAAGCCGCCCATCTTCTGAAGCGACTGCTCGCCCGCCATCGCCCCGATGATCGCGCCGGCGCCCATGAACAGCAGCGCCTTGAAGAAGGCGTGCGTCATCAGGTGGAACATCCCCGCCGCATACGCGCCGACGGACTCGCCCATGATCATGTAGCCGATCTGCGACATCGTCGAATAGGCGATCACGCGCTTGATGTCCGTCTGCACGAGCGCGATCGTGCCCGCGATCAGCAACGTCACCGCGCCGATCACCGCGCCCGTGTCCTGCGCGGCGGGCGCCAGTTCGAACAGCACGTGCATGCGCGCGATCAGATAGACCCCTGCCGTGACCATCGTGGCGGCGTGGATCAGCGCGCTGACCGGCGTGGGGCCCTCCATCGCGTCGGGCAGCCAGGTGTGCAGCGGGATCTGCGCCGACTTCGCGATCGCCCCCACGAGCAGCAGCAGGCAGCCCGCGACGATGTCCGCTTCGCCGGAGTGGAAGACGTGCGGCGCGGCGGCGAACGTGCCGAGGAAGTCGAGCGTGTGCGTGTGCTTGAAGATGAAATACGTCCCCAGCACCAGCCCCGCGTCGCCGAGCACGTTGATCACGAACGCCTTGATCCCGGCTTTCGTGGCCGTCGTGCGTCTGTACCAGAACGAGATCAACAGGTACGACGCCGCGCCGACGAACGCCCAGCCAACGATCAGCAGCAGAAAGTTGCCCGCGAGCACCAGCAGCAGCATCGCGAACACAAAGAAGTTCAAGTATGCGAAGTAGCGCGCGAAGCCGCGATCTTCTTCCAGATAGGAGATCGAATACAGGTGGATCATGCTCGAGATCCCGCTGACGATCAGGATCATGAACACCGACAACGGGTCCACCAGGATCGAGACCTTCGCGTTTACCCCGACCGTGTTCGCGTAATTCCACAGCGTCGAGGTCAGCTCCTGGTTGGACGTCGAATGGCCCTCCAGCGAGATCAGCGCGCCGAGCGCCGAGGCGAACGCCAAGCCGATCGCGGCCGTGCCGATCACCCCGGCCGAGCGGCCAGGGAGGACGCGATAGCCAAAGCCGACGATCAGCGTCCCCAGCAGCGGGAACAGCAGAACCAGCCAGCCGAACGTCGTCGTGCTCATGTCTGCGCCTCGCCTGATTGGTGGACAACGCCATCATGGGCACGTAGGGCAAGCCGGGCAAGGACGCAGGGAGCGTGGCGTACTACGTACGCGAGCGACTGAGGACGCAGAACGGCGCCGCTATACGTGCCCATGATCAGCCCTGCAACTCCCGTAGCTCATCCACGTCGATCGGGAGCTTGCGGCGGTGGATCGCGACGACCAGCCCCAGCCCGATGCAGACCTCACACGCCGCGACCGTCATCACGATCAGCGCGAAGATCTGCCCGTCGCCGTTGCCCCACATGCGCGAGAACGCGACCAGCGCGAGGTTCGCGCCGTTGAGCATCAGCTCCAGGCACAGCAGCACCACCAGCGGGTTGCGCCGCACCATCACGCCGGCGGCGCCAAGCGAGAACACAATCGCGGAGACCGCCAGATACCAGCCGATCGCCACTACCAGCCGTCCTTGCGCTCGGTCGCTTCGGTTCCGGCCGCGGCGGCGACCGGCTCACCGGCGGAGGCTGACTCATCGGCGGACCGACCGTCGGGAGCGGCCTCGTACACCTCGCTGCGCCCTCTCGCGCGCGCGATCGCGAACGGGACGCCGCCGACGCCCTCGGCCATCGTGCCCGTCTCGCGCGGGCGGATCAGGTCGAGCGGGGTCAGCACGCGCGGCGTGCCCTCGCCGTCCTCGTCGATCCCGCCTCGCCGCCGTGCGAGCACGACCGCGCCGACGGCCGCGATCAGCAGCAGCAGCGAGGCGACCTCGAACACGAGCAGAAACCGCGTCAGCAGCAGCTGGCCGATGTAGGCGGGGGTGCCGAACGCCTTCGGGCCCGGCGCATAAGGCGCGCCGTCGCTGCCGACGGCCTTCAGGCCCGTGCCGAGCAGCGCGATCAACAGCTCCACGAGCAGCGCGCCGCCGAGGATCGCCGCGCCGAGGCGCAGCTGCGCTCCCGCCGGGCCACGCCCGCGCAGCAGCTCGCCGATCGGCTCCTCGCGTCCGCCGACATAGGCGACGACGAACACGTACAACACCATCACCGCGCCCGCGTACACCACCACCTGCACCGCGGCCACGAATTCGGCGCGCAGCAGCAGGAACAGGATCGCCAGCGACAGCAAGTGGGCGACGAGCGCGAGCACCGCGAAGAACGGGTCGCGCAGCATCACCACGCCGACCGCGCCCGCGATCGCGCCGAAGCCGGCCAGAAAGAACAAAACTTGGCTCATTCGCCCTCGTTCCTCAGCGGCGTGCGCTCCAGCGGCTCGGCGAGCAGCATCTCCTTGGTGAAGATCAAGTCCGTGCGGTCGTAGTCCGAGAGCTCATAGTCGTGGCCCATCGTGATCGCGTCGAACGGGCACGCGACCTCGCAGTAGCCGCAGAAGATGCAGCGCGAGAGGTTGATCTCGTACACCGCCGCATAGCGCTCGCCCGCGGACACGCGGTGCTCGGGGGTGTTCTCGGCCGCCACCACGCGGATGCAATCGGCCGGGCAGGCCGCCGCGCACAGCGAGCAGCCGACGCACTTCTCCAACCCCGTGTCCTCGAACTTGTGCAGCTTGTGCCGTCCGCGAAAGCGCGGATAGACGGGCGTCTTCTCCTCCGGGTACTCGACCGTCACCGGCTTTTCCAGCATGCGCCCGAACGTCGTCTTCAGGCCGCGCGCGGTCTCGCGGAACGTCCGCCACGTCCCCCGCGCCGGCCCGGGCGCGGGGGTGCGCTTGACCTCGATGACGTCCTCGCCGGGGCTCCAGGCCGTGACGCTCAGGCCCGCCGTGGACGGGGCGGTGGGCTGGTGCAGGCCGCCCGCGGGGGCGGCGGGAACCGGCGGGGAAGGAGTCTGCTCGTCGGCCATCAGTGCGTCACCACCACGAGCACGGCCGTCACGAGCGCGTTCAGCGTGGCTAGCGGCAGCAGCACCTTCCAGCCGAAGGACATCAGCTGGTCGTAGCGCAAGCGCGGCAGCGTCGCGCGCACCCAGATGAACAGGAACGTGAACAGCGACATCTTGAACAGCACCACGAACGGGTCCACCCAGCCGGGCGGGTGGATGCCGAACGGCAGCAGCCAGCCACCGAGGAACACGGTCGTGACGATGCCCGAGACCACGAGCACGTTGAGGTACTCCGCGAAGTAGTAGGAGGCGAAGCGCCCACCGCCGTACTCGGTGTTGTAGCCGCCGACCAGCTCGGCGTCGGCCTCGGTCAGGTCGAACGGCGCGCGGTTGGTCTCGGCGAAGCTCGCCGTCAGGAAGATCAGGAAGCCGAACAGCTGGGGGAGGATGAACCACATGCCTTTCTGCGCTTCCACGATCCCCGTCAGCGACAGCGTCTGCGCGGTCATGATCACCCCGACCAGCGCCAATCCCTGCGCGACCTCGTAGGAGATCAGCTGCGCCGCGCCGCGCATCGCGCCCAGGAACGAGTACTTCGAGCCCGAGGACCAGCCGCCGAGCATGATCCCGTAGAAGGCGATCGCGCCGAACGCGAACAGGTACAGCGGACCGATCGACACGTCGACGCCGTACAGCCCGACGGGCGTGCCGAAGATCTTCTGCACGTTGCCGAACGGGATCAGCGCGAACGCCGCCACCGCCGTCACGATCGAGATCAGCGGCGCCAGCGCGAACAGGAAGCCGACCGAGGTGCTCGGGCGAAACTGCTCCTTGGTGAGCAGCTTGAGGATGTCCGCGAGCGGCTGCAACGCCCCGTAGGGGCCGATGCGGTTGGGGCCGTAACGAGCCTGAAAGCGCCCGAGCAGCTTGCGCTCGGCGAGCAGCACGACCGGCACGAGCTGCAGGCCGACGGCGAAGATGACGATCGCCTTCAGGACCTGGATCCACCATTCTTCGTAGTAGCCGACCGTCGCGAGCGTCATGCGGGCACCATCGCTCCGATGCGGCCCATCAGGTCTTCCAGCACCCATAGCTCATCGCGTGTCTGTCCGACGTGGCGCACGCCTCGGCGCACGCGCTGCACGCGCCCGTCCGGGTGTGTGATCTCGCCCTCCTTCTCGGGATACGCCTCCGCCGGGAACACCACGTCGGCCTGCTCGCGCAGCGCATCGCTCAGATGGGACGCGTGGGCGATGATCGTCCCGGCCCCTGCGCTGGGCGGATCCACCCCGAGCAGATACAGGCAGCTCAGCTCGCCCTGCTCGAACGCCCGCGCGATCCCCGGCGCGTCGAGCCCCTCCTCGTCGATCTCGCCGAGATCCGGGCCGGCGTTGGGGAGCACGCCCGCCTCGCGCAGGCCGCGGCCGTTCGCGTGAGCGGGCACTTCGAGCAGCCCGGCGCCGTCGGTCTCGGACAGACCCAGCGTCGCGGCCAGCTCGAGCAGGACCTGTACCGCCCGCTCACCGTCGTCCCCGGCGGCCAGGCGTTCGTGCCAGAGGATCACAACCTCCTCGCCGGCTACCGATCGAAGATCGGCCAGCAGCGTCTCGATCAGCTCGCCGCGCCGCGTCTCGTCGAGCAGCTGATCGCGGCTCGCGCGCACGAGCTTCATCCCGTGGCGGCGCACGCCCTTGCGCAGGCGCAGGTCGAGGATCGGCGCGTCGGCGATCGGGTCGCAGTCGAGCACGAGCACGGCGTGCGCGAACTCCAGATCGGGGACCTGCGCCTGCAGAGCCGCAGCGGCGAGCGCGCGGTGGGACTCCAGTTCCAGCCTGCCCGCGGGGCGCGAGTCCAGGTGCGGCGAGTGCAGCGCCTCGCGCATCAGGCGCGCCAGCGCCAGTCCCTCCTCGTTGCTCGCGCCGCCGCCGGCGAGCGCTCCCGTGCGCCCCCCCGCGCGGGCGAGGCGCGTGGCCGCCTCCTCCAGCGCCCGCTCCCACGAGACCGGGCGCAGCTCGCCGCCGTCGCGCAGCAGCGGCTCGGTGATGCGGTCCGCGGCCGATTCCGGGTAGGCGAAGCGACCCCTGTCGCACAGCCAGCCGTCGTCGACCTCCGGGTTCTCGCGCGCCTGCACGCGCAGCACGCGCTCGTCGCGCACCGTCAGCATGACGTTGCACTGCGACGGGCACAGGGTGCACACCGAGCCCGCGTCCTCGACATCCCACGGGCGCGCGCGGAAGCGGTAGGGCCGCGAGGTCAGCGCGCCGACCGGGCACAGTTCGACGATATTGCCGCTGAACGGCGCCTCGTAGGGGTGGCCGTCAAACGTCGACACATACGAGTGCGCGCCGCGCTCCAGCAGCACGAGCTGGTGGTCCTCGGAGATCTCCTGGCTGAAGCGCACGCAGCGGTAGCAGAGGATGCAGCGCTCGCGGTCGATCGCGATCTTGGAAGAGAGCTCCAGCGGCTTGACGAAATGGCGCTTGGGCTCCACGAACCGCGAGATGCCCGGGCCCCAGCCGAACGTGATGTCCTGCAACGGGCACTCGCCGCCCTTGTCGCACACCGGGCAGTCCAACGGATGGTTGATCAGCAGGAACTCCACGACCGCGCGCTGGGCCTCCTTGACGCGCTCGGACTGGGTGTTCACGACCATCCCGTCCTTGACCGGCGTCGAGCAGCCCGTCTGCAGCTTCGGAATGCCCTCGACCTCCACCAGGCACATGCGGCACGCGCCCACCGGATTGCCCAGTTTCGGCTCGTAGCAGAACACCGGGATCTCCACGTCGCCGTGCTTGGCCGCGTCCACGAGCATCTGATTCTCGGGCGCCTGCACCTCACGGCCGTCGATCGTGAAGGTGATCGTTTTCGCCACCGGCCTCGGCATCAGGCCACCGCCTCCGCCGGCAGGGTCTGACTTTCCATGCGCCGGCGCTCGATGTGCGCTTCGAACTCGCCTTTGAACTTCGCGATCATCGAGCCGATCGGCATCGCCATCGCGTCGCCCAGCACGCACAGGCAGTGACCGATGATGTGCTCCTGCACGCTCGCCATGATCTCCAGGTCCATCGGCGTGGCCTCGCCGCGGTCGATTCGCTCGAGCATCTTCACGGTCCAGTTCGTGCCCTCGCGGCAGGGGGTGCACTTGCCACAGGACTCGTGGCGGTAGAACTTCGCGGTCTTCAACGCGACGTCCAGGATCGGCGTCGAGTCGTCCACGACGATGATCGCGCCCGACCCCAGCATCGAGCCGGCCTTCGCCATCGACTCGAAGTCATAGGGGACGTCGAGGTCCGCGGCCGTCAGCACCGGCGAGGAGGAGCCGCCCGGGAACCAGCACTTCACCTCGCGCCCCTCATCGGGGCCGCCCGCGAGGCCGTAGATGATCTCCCGTGAGGAGATGCCCAACTCGATCTCGTAGTTGCCCGGCCTGCGCACGTGGCCAGAGACCGACACCAGCTTCGTGCCCGTCGACTGCTCGGTGCCCAGCTGCGCGTACTCCTCGCCGCCCATGCGGATGATGCTCGGCACCGTCGACAGCGTCTCGACGTTGTTGATCAGCGTCGGCCCCTGGTACAGACCCTGGTTGGCGGGGAACGGCGGCTTCAGTCGCGGGTTGCCGCGCTTGCCTTCCAGCGAGTCCAGCAGGCCCGTCTCCTCGCCGCAGATGTACGCCCCCGCGCCGCGGTGCACGAGGAGCGACAGCGAGTGCTCAGAGCCGAGGATCCGCTCGCCGACATATCCCGCCGCGCGGGCTTCGGCGAGCGCCGTGTCGAGAACGTCGGCCTGCAGCACGTACTCGCCCCGGATGTAGATGAACGAGCGGCTTGCGCCGGCCGCGTAGGAGGCGATGATCAGCCCCTCGATCAGCATGTGCGGGGTCTTCTGCATCAGCTCGCGGTCCTTGAACGTGCCCGGCTCGGACTCGTCGGCGTTGCACACGAGGTACTTCTCGATCGATCCCTTCGGCAGGAACGAGACCTTCTTGCCCATCGCGAACCCCGCCCCGCCACGCCCACGCAGGCCGGAGGCTTCGAGGTTCTTCAGCACATCCTCAGGGGACATCCGCAGGGCCTTGCGCAGCGACTCGTAGCCGCCACGGCGTTCGTACACGGCGAGCGTGTTCAGCCCCGGCTCGTCGATGTCCTCGAACAGCAGCCGCTTGCTCATCGCGCGCCATCCTCCGCGGCGTGGCGTGGAAACTCCCGCGAGCTCGCGTTCGGGTCGGCGACCGGGCGTCTCGCCAACTGCTTCTCCGGCATCACGTCCCGCCCGGCGCGGATGTCCTCCAGGAGTCGGGGGACGTCATCGGTCGTGAGCGGTCCAACGTAGACGCCGTCCACCGAGGCCATCGGCGCGATGTCGCACGCGCCCAGGCACTCGAACGCGCGCACGTTGAACGCCGCGTCCTCGCCCGCCGCCTCGCGCATCGCGTCATAGAGCGCATCGGCGCCGCGCAGCGAGCAGGAGATGTTCGTGCACACATACACGCTCGTCCTGCCCACCGGCTCGGTCTCGAGCATGTCATAGAACGTCACCACCGCATCCAGCTCCGCGGGCGTCACGCCCATTACGCACGCGGCCTGCTCGATCGCCTCCGGCGAGCACCACCCGTGCACACGCTGGGCCGCCGCCAGCGCCGGCAGCGCCGCCGAGCGCGTATCCGGATACAGGGCCATATGCGCTTCGATCTCCCTGCGCAGCTCCTCAGGGACGGGCGTCGTGGCGGGGTCGGGGATCGTCGCCGGGTCCTTCTCGAGGTCCGCTGGCACATCCCAGCCACGGGGGGCAGTGGCACTCATCGATCAATGCCCCCGAGAATCGGATCCAGCATCGCGGTCGTCGCGATCATGTCCGCGATGTAGCTGCCGCGGCACATCGGCGCGAGCGCCTGCAGGTTCACGAACGACGGGTCGCGCATGTGCACCCGCGCGGGCTTCGAGCTGCCGTCCGAGCGCACGTAACAGCCGAGCTCGCCACGCGGCGACTCGATCGGGTTGTACACCTCGCCCGGCGGCACCCTGAACCCCTCCGTCACGAGCTTGAAATGGTGAATCAATGCCTCCATCGAGGTGGCCAGCTCATGCCGGGGCGGCAGCGCGACCTTACGGTCAGAGGTGATGTGCGGCCCCTCCGGCAGCCCCTCCAACGCCTGCTCGATGATCTTCACCGACTCATAGATCTCCGCCAGGCGCACCGCGAAACGGTCGTAGTTGTCGCCCACCGTCCCCACCGGGATCTTGAACTCGAACTTGTCATACGAGCTGTACGGCGCCGCCTTGCGCAGATCCCACGGGTTGCCCGCCGCGCGCAGCAACGGTCCGGTCACACCGAGCGAGAGCAGGGTCTCCGCGTCCAGCGGGCACGTTCCGCGCAAGCGCAGCAGCACGATCTCGTTCGAGTTCAGGATCGCCCCGTACTCGTCGGCACGCCGGGGCATGATCTCCAGGAACTCGCGCAGCTTCTGTGCGAACCCGCTCGGGATGTCCTCGATCACGCCGCCCACCTGGAAATAGCGCGTATGCATCCGCGCGCCCGAGGACATCTCGAACAGGTCCAGGATCAGTTCGCGCTCGCGCAGGCAGTACAAGAAGATCGAGCTCGCGCCGAGATCCAGCGCGCTCGTGCCCAGCCAGATCAGATGCGAGGCGATCCGGTTCAGCTCCAGATGGATCACGCGCAGGTACTGCGCGCGCGTCGGCACCTCGACCTCCACCAGCCGCTCCACCGCGCCGACGTACGCCATCGCGTTGAAGTAGTACGCCAGATAGTCCATCCGCTCGATCACCGGGATGACCTTCCAGTAGGCCTTGTCCTCGGCCGTCTTCTCGATCCCCGTGTGCACGTACCCGATGATCGGTTTCAGATCGCGCACGACCTCCGCCTGCAGCGTCACCAGCAGCCGCAGCACGCCGTGCGTAGCCGGGTGGTGGGGGCCGAAGTTGAGCGTCAGCAGCTCCTCGCTCGTCTCGGCGCCCGCGATCTGCTCGGCGACCGGAGCGAGCTCGATGCTCTCCTCGCCGCGGCGGTACTCGGACAGGGTTGGGATCTCAGGCGGCGCCGCGCTCACTCGCGTGCCTCCAGCCATTTCGCCTCGTCGCGCGTGAAGATCACCGGTTCGCCCCCAACCGGGAAGTCGCGCCGCTGCGGATGGCCCTCGTAATCCTCGGGCATCAGGATCCGGCGCAGATCCGGATGGCCCTCGAACACGACCCCGAACATGTCGTACACCTCGCGCTCCTGATGGTTCGCCGTCGGCCAGTCACCCGTCACCGACTCCACGCGCGGCTCATCGAGCGGGACGCGCACCTTCACCGTCACGCGATCGACCCGGCTCATGTCCAGCAGCTCATACACCACGCCCAGCCGCGGCTCCTCGGGGTAGTGATCGACGCCATGCACGCTCGCCAAGAACCCATACCCCTGCGCGCGCAGCTTCGCAAGCACCGCGCGAATCTCCGCCGGCGCCACCACGATCGTCGCCTGCTCGCGGAAATAGACAGTCTCGATGCTCGCCTCGCCCAGCTCCTTCGCGAGCAGCTCAAGCCCCGTTGCATCAGGCATTTAGACGCTCCCGATACGCCGGCAACTGTGGTGAGCGGCGCCGACAGCGTCAGATGAAAGAACCGGCTGTGGCTCACCCACCCATGGCCCGCGCGTTGCGCACCTACACATCTGACGGCGCCTCCTCGGTGCCGACGGCCCCGTAGCGCTCGCGCCAGCCCTCATCCGGGTTGTCCTGCACCATCCTGCGCAGCTTCAGCAACCCGTGAATCAGCGCCTCCGGTCGCGGCGGGCACCCGGGCACGTGCACGTCCACCGGCATGAACTTGTCGGCCGGCACCAGCGCGTAGTTGTTGAACACGCCCATCGAGCTGCAGCACGCGCCCATCGAGATCGCCCACTTCGGCTCGAGCATCTGGTCGTACAGCCGGCGGATGATCGGCGCCATCTTGATCGACACCCGCCCCGCCAGGATGATCAGGTCGGCCTGTCGCGGGGAGGCGCGAAACGCCTCCGAGCCGAAGCGCGCGATGTCCATGCGCGGGCCCGCCGCGTGAAACTGCTCCATCGCGCAGCACGCCAGCCCGAACCCCAGCGGGAAGAACGAGCTCGACCGTGCCCACGCGACCGCTTTGTCGAGCGTCGTCGTCAACGTGCGCTCTTCCACGTAGCGTTCGAGCTCCGTCCCCTCCAGGTGCGCCGGCTGGTTCGCCCCTTCCAGGTCGCCGCCTCGCAGCAGCTGCGCCGCGTTCAACGAGCGCACGCGCAGATCCGCGCTCCGGGCGCTCGCCTGTCCCGGGGCCGCGCCCGCCGGGCGCACGACCTCCCGTTTCAGGATTCGCGTCACGATAGGTGGTGGGTTGAGGGGGTCGGGCCGTGGATGGCAGACGCCGAACACGAGCGCAGGCGTATCGGTAATACGTCGAGCATCGTGGGTGGCGTCTGACGCCGCGGAACGGCGGCCTCAATCCCGGCAGATATCGGGACGCGGATCCTTAGCTCCATTGCAGCGCTCCCCGCCGCCACACGTACACGAACGCCACGAACAGCAGCGCCACGAACGTGATCGTCTCCGCCAGCGCATAGGAGCCATACGCGCGCAGCTCGATCGCGATCGGGTAGATAAACACGACCTCGACGTCAAACAGGATGAACAGCATCGCGATCAGGTAGTAGCTGATCCCGAACCGCATTCCCTGCTTGACCTCGCTCCGCAGGCCGCACTCATACGGGTCCTGCTTCTGCGGGGTCGCCCGGCGGGGTCCGATCTTCGAGTTCAGCAGTGCGAATGCGATGCCGACACCCCCGCCGAGCAGGACGAATACGATCGCGGGGAGGTAGCTGCGCAGCACTGAGCGCTGTTATATCACCGCTTGTGTCAATGTGTTACATAGTGACGATCGGCTCGAAATCCGCGACCAAACCCGGCTCCGACGCACGGGTCCGCAAGCACAGCCGACGAGCGGTCCAGGGCTCGAGGACGCGCGTGACTCGGGCATGACGCAAGCCGTCGTCGCCGGCGCCCTTACCGTCGCCGTCCTCAACGCGCTCCCTGCCCTGCTCGGAGCCTGGCGCTGGTATCGCGGCGAACCCAGCCGCGCGTTCTGGGTGCTCTTGCGCGTCGGCCAGGGCTCGGCGCTGGTCCTCGCGATCCTCGCCGGGTCCCTGGCCATCGCCGGGCACTACTCGAGTGACCGCCTCTTCTACCTCTACGCGCTGCTCCCGCTCGCCGTCGCCTTCGTCGCCGAGCAGCTGCGGGTGGCCGCCGCGCAGACGATCCTCGACCAGCGCGAGCTCCCCGACGCGCAGGCGGTGGGGGGGCTCCCCGAGCCCGAGCAGCACGCCCTCGTCGCCGCGATCCTCGCCCGCGAGATGGTGATCATGGCGCTGTCGGCGCTCGTCGTCGTCTTCCTCGCGCTGCGCGCCGCCGGCACTGCTCACGGCTTCTGACGCGGTGGTCTATATATTCCCGCTCGCATGAAGCTGCTCGCCACGATGGTCCTGCTCGCCTGCGCCGCGGTGCTGGGCGCCTGCGGCTCCCAGGGCAACCAGGTGCCCAAGAGCAGCCCCTACTACCGCGGCTCGGTCCTGTTCCGCGACCACTGCTCGGGCTGCCACACGCTCTCCGTCGTCGGCGCCCAGGGCTCGGCGACGTCGATCAAGGACCGCGTCAAAACCAACGGCCCCAACTTCAACATCCGCAAGGAGAACGTCGAACAGGTCCTCTACGCGATCCGCAACGGCGGCTTCTCCGGGGCGATCATGCCCGAGAACATCGTCCTCGGCAACGACGCCCAGGCCATCGCCGAATTCCTCGCGCACTACTCGGGCTCGCAGTCCCAGCACGTGCCCGCGACGAACATCACGCTCTCCACCAAATAAAACGTCGCCGGCGTCGATCGCCGACCCTCGGCGAGCGGTCCGAGCGCCCGGCGATCCACCGCGCCGCGCGCTTGGAGCGAGCGGGCGGGGCGAGTAGGCTCCCGAACGTGCTCGACCTGAAGCTGCTCCGCGCCGATCCCGACGCTGCCCGCGCGGCGCTCGCTCGCCGCGGACCCGGCGCGGCCGCCGGTCTGGATGGCGCACTGGACCTGGACACCCGCCGGCGCGAGCTGCTGCCCGAGCTGGAGGGTCTGCGCGGCGAGCAGAACGAGGCCAACACACGCATCTCCTCCGCGCCTGACCCCACGGCGCGCGAGCGTGAGATCGCAGCGATGCGCGAGGTGGCGGGGCGCGTAAAGGAGCTCGAGCGCGAGCTGGCGGGCGTCGAGGAGCAGCTCCAGCAGGCCCTCGCGCCCCTGCCTAACCTGCCCGACCCGAACGCCGCACCGGGACCCGAGGACGAGCTCGTGCGCACCGTCGGCGAGCCCCCGGCGTTTACGTTCGAGCCGCGCGACCACCTCGACCTCGCGGGCTCGCGCATCGACATGGAGCGCGCCGCGCGCCTGTCGGGCTCTCGCTTCGCCTATCTGAAAGGCGAGCTCGTGCTGGTCGAGCTCGCGCTCGTGCGCTGGACGCTCGACATCTTGGGCGCTCACGGCTTTCAGCCCGTGATCCCGCCCGTGCTCGTGCGCGAGCAGGCGCTCTACGGGACCGGCTTCCTACCCGACACCGAGCAGCAGATCTACGGATTGCCCGAGGACGACCTCTACCTCCTCGGCACCTCCGAGGTCGCGCTCGCTTCGATGCACGCGGACGAGATCCTGGAGGCGGACAGCCTGCCGCTGCGCTACGCCGGCTTCTCGCCCTGCTTTCGCCGCGAGGCCGGCGCCGCGGGCAAGGACACGCGCGGTATCTTCCGCGTGCACCAGTTCGACAAGGTGGAGATGTTCAGCTTCGTCGCGCCCGCCGACTCCACCGCCGAGCACGAGCGCATCCTCGCGATCGAGGAGCAGATCCTGCAGGCGCTCGGACTGCCCTACCGCGTCGTCAACATCGCCGTCACCGACCTGGGCAACTCCGCCGCCAAGAAGTACGACTGCGAGGCGTGGCTGCCCAGCTACGGCGCCTACCGCGAGCTGACCTCCTGCTCCAACACGACCGACTACCAGGCGCGGCGCCTGAACGTTCGCGTCCGCGCCGAGCGCGGCACCGAGTTGCCACACACGCTCAACGGCACCGCCGTCGCGGTCGGCCGCACACTCGTCGCGTTGCTCGAGAACGGCCAGCAGGCCGACGGCTCGGTCGCGCTGCCCGATGTGCTCACGCCCTACGGTGCCCCCGCGGAGCTGCCACCCGCTTAGACGAAGGTCCGGCGGATGCGACCGAGGACACAGCCAGGGGCGACGAGGCGCCGCCAGGGTCAGTATCTGCTGCCGATCAGCTGTATGTGATCGGCCTCGGCCGCGCCCGGGAACGGGCGGATCAGGCCGAAGCGCGCGAGCGTCGCCTGGGGCACTCCCTCCACGCCGGGGGTGTCCGAGGCTTCGCCGCGGGTGTGCGGATCGTCGGCGAAGCCGCCGACCTCGACCGAGTGCGCGGGCGAGCGGTAGCCGGAGATGCCGATCAGGTGGATGTGCAGGGCGATCCCGAGCGCGTTCAGGTGCTCGGCCAGCGTGGGCTCCTCGCCGACGCTGTAGTTCGTGCCGGCCGCCGGGAAGAACCCATCTGAGCCTTCGGGCGAGGAGGTGAATTCGCCGACCGGGCCCGTGTAGGCGCCCGCGACGCCCTCGGCGGCGAGTTCTTTCGCCGCGAGCCGGCCCAGCTCGCTTTCGAGTGAGCGCTTGTGCGATTGCAGCGTGCCCAGCTCGGAGCTCTTGCGATCGCGCGCACGGATGTACTGCAGCTGCCGGTTCACGAGCGCCAGGTGCAGCTGGGCGACCTCGTCGCGCTGCACGAGCACCGCGCTCGTCTCGCGCGCGTGAGACGCCTCCAGCGCCGCCAGGCGCTTGGTCTGCGCGGTCACGAGCTTCTGCTCTTCGGCCACGTGCGTCGTCGCGCTCGCGTTCTCACGCGAGATCGCCCGCAGGTCGTCGACGCGCTCGATCAGGTCCGCGAAGCCGTGCGCCTGCAGCACGACCGTGGCGATGTCCGGCGGCGGCGACTCATAGGAGGCGACGACCTGCGCCACCAGCACCTGGCGGTCGCGCGCGAGCTGAATCTGCAGCGAGCCCAGGTGCGCCCGCGCGGAGCGCAGCTGCGAACGCAGGCTTGACAGCACGCCCCGCTCGACGCTCAGGCTCGATTCCAGCGCGCTCAGCCGCGTCTGCAGGTCATCGATGCTGCCCTGGAACCCCTCGATCTGATGCGTGTCGGCTCCCAGTCCCGAACGCAGCTCCCCTTCCCGCGCCCGCGAGGCGGCGATACGGCTTTCCAGGCCGCCCGACGTCGAGCCGATCGCTCCCGGCACGGCGATCAGGGCGGCGACGGTCACGGCGGCGGCCATCAGGGCCAGGATTCGCTGAAGCGGGCGCATGAAGACCGGACAAGCTAGCCCGCGAGCGCCCCCAGCACAAGCGTTTCGGGGCGCCTGCAGGTCGTCTTGCACGCGCAAGGTTGTTGGACATTAAGCAGATAGCCACTATTGGTACTCTCAAGCTGACAGGGCTTATAAACGGTGGCGGGGCAGCCGGAGAGGTTCGGGTCGCTCTCGCGTGGCCACATGAAGGAGCTGCGTTGGAGGAGTCCCGGCGAACAACGATCCTCGAGGCGACGGCCGCGCTCGTCGCCGAGCGGGGGGTCGCCGCGCTGACGCTGGGTGACGTGCTTGCTCGCGCGGGCGTCACGCGGCGACTCTTCTACGAGTGCTTCGACGACCGCGACGCGTGCCTGCCGGCGGCGTTCGATCTCGGGGTTCAGCGAGCCGCGCAGCGCATCGCGCCCGCGTATGACGCCCAGTCGCGCTGGCGTGACGCGATCAGGGCGGGGCTCGCCGAGCTGCTGCGCTTCCTCGACGACGAGCCCGCGCTGGGACGGCTTTGCATCGTGCACTCGCTGAGCGGCGGGGCCGTGCTGCTGCGCCGTCGCATCGCGGTGCAGTCGACCCTGTGGGAGGTCATCGACCGCGGTCGCGGCGAGGGCGCCGCCGGCCGCAACGAACCCCCTGCGGTGGTTGCCGAGGGCGTGGTCGGCGCGGTGGCGACCGTGATCCAGACGCGCCTGCTCGCGCAGGACGCAGAGCCGCCCGACGAGCGCCCGACGATCGAGCTGTTCGGCTCGCTGATGAGCCTGATCGCGCTCCCCTACCTGGGCGCGGGCGCCGCCAGGCGCGAGCTGGCTCGCCCCGCGCCGGCGCCGCGTCCCGGCGCCGGCGTCTGCACCGGGGAACCCACCGAGTACGAGGACCTTGGTCTGCGTCTCACCTACCGCACCGGTCGCGTTCTGCAGGCGATCGCCGGCTACCCGGGCGCCAGCAACCGTGAGATCGCCGAACGCGCCGGCATCGTCGATCAGGGCCAGATCTCCAAGCTCCTCTCGCGCTTAGAGACCACCGGCGTGATCGCCAACCAGAGCGAAGGCACCTCGCGCGGCGCCCCCAACGCCTGGCGCCTGACCGAGCACGGCGAGCGCGTCGAGCGCGGGGTGCAGGGGCGCTTTGGATCGGTGTCAGCCGACCCTGAACACGAGCGAGATCGACACCCCGAGCGCCGGAGCTAGCGTCAGCCGGTAGCGCCCCGGCTCAAGCGTTCCGGGCGCGCTCAGGCGCCCGCCGTCGCGCCCGGCCGCGGCGAGGATGGTGCGCGAGTAGGGCAGCATCTGCCAGTGGGCGCCGTGGCGCCCGGTGACCCGCTTGGCGAGCGTCACGCGCACCCGTGCGGCAACGTTCAGCGTGAACGCGAACGCCACGCGCGCAACACGCGGTCTGCCGTGACTCAGCGCCGCGGTGGCGGTTCTCGTCAGGGTCGGCGCTGAGACGATCGGCTCGACCGATCCAAGGCCCGGCGATCGGAGCGCGCCGCCGGACAGCAGGCCGACGGCGCCGGCCGGGTTGGGCGGCGCGCCGGCGGCCCCGGCTTCTTCCCGGGCGCGGTCGGCGGCGGCCTGTTCCCGTCTGGCCAGTTCTTCGGCTTCGGCGGTTTCCTTCGCCGCCTTGGCCCGTTCGGCGAACAGCAGGGCTTCTTCTTCGGCCCGCTTTGCTTCTTCGGCTCGCTTTGCTTCTTCCGCCTTGTGTTCGGCCAGAATTTCTTCTTCGGCTTTTTGTCCTTCTTCGGCCAGCTGTTTTTCTTTGGCCAGTTTTTCGGCTTCGGTCTGCTGTTCTTCGAGCTGCTTGAAGCGCGCGGCTTCGCCGGGCGACGCGAACGCCGCGATCCCGTGCGGTGTGCCGACGCCGGTGGGGCCGTCATAGCCGCTGCGAGCGAGGCAGATCGCGGTGGCCGAGCACGATGCGTCCTCTTCGGCGAGCGTGCAGTTGGACGCGCCGGTTTTGCCGTTGAACCCCTTGGTGCACGCGCCGTTCGACCCGACTGTCACGTCGTGCAAAGCCGTGGGGACGGTGGCGAGGTTTTCGTACAGCGTCTGCCCGGGGTAGGCGACCGCTTTTCCACCGGCGTCCGTACCGGCGCCGCCCGCCAGCGCGAACGTGGAGGCGATGATCGGCGAGGCGACGCTGGTGCCGCCGATCGGGACCCAGCCGCGATATTCGATCTGGCCTTCCCGGATCGGCGTGGAGTCGTACACCGCCACGCCGGTAAAGGGGTCGGCGTCGGCTGAGACGTCGGCGACGGCGCGATCGGCGCCGCAGCCGACCGCGGACCAGCCGGCGACGCTCTGCTGCCAGGGGGGCGCCGCCAGCACCGTGCTGCAGCCGCCTCCGCCGGCGCCGTCCCCGTTCCACACCGTCTCTTCCTTCCACGCCCCGCCGGCGGTCACTCCCAGGTGCGTGCCGCCGACCGCGATCACGTGTGGGGAGGAGGCGGGATAATCGGCGTAGCCCCGTTCGGATGCTTCTTCCAGGCCCCAGTCCAGATAGCCGTTATCGCCCGAGGCGGCCGTGATGACGGTGCCCGGATGGTTGAACGCGTCGGTTTCGTCTTCTTCTGTGGTGACGCCCCGCTCTGGTCCTCCCCACGAGTCGGATATCTCGGTTGCGCCGAGCTGGACGGCCCGTTCCTCGGCTTCTTCGAGGTCGGCATTGCTGTTCGAGCGGGCCTCGACGAGCAAGATCTTGCAGCTCTCACAGATGCCGTGAGCGACCTCGATGTCGGTGGCTGTCTCCTGCGCCCAGCCGGCGTTGGCCGCGGGCGAGTGCAGCTTCACCTTGGTGAAGCAGCCGTTCGCCGTGGTGCACACGGGCAGGCCGTACTGTTTGTCGAAGGTCTGCAGGTCCTGCTCGGCCGTCGGATCGTCGAACGCGTCCACGAGCGCCAGCGTCTGTTGGGTGGCGGGCGCCGGCTGGCCGGACAGGCCATAGGCGCTCAGCACCTTCTGGGGTGACAGGCTGCCCGCGGGCGGTTCGTCAAATTCGATCCGTTCGAGCGCCGGAGGATTGGCGAGCCTCGATGCTCGAAAGCCACGCAGCGAGTGCGGACGCTTGGCCACGAGCCGTAGCCCCAGGCAGCCCGAATAGCCGGGCGCGGGCGCCGAGCACAGCGCGCCGACGCGGTAGGCCGATGGCGACAGGGCGCCCTGCGAAGCGGGCGCGAACACGAGCGCGATCAGCCACAGGCAGAGCGCCCCGGCGAGCGCGCCATTCGTGGCGGTGGCTGCCCGGTTGACTGTTCTCATCGCTGTGTTGGGCTTCGGCGTGCTCACAAAGGGACTTGAGCAAAGGGTAGGGGATGCAAACGGAAGATCCCCGATCACAGCGCGCTCACAATTCGTCACGGGACCTTCACAGGCAGGTCACGCGAGGGTTACCAGTGGCGATGTCATGCGGCGCAGGATTGCCTGAAGGCGGGTCGCCGTCCCACGCTGCGGCTCGCGTTCAACTCGCACACAGGAGGACTCCGTTGCGCAATCGACTACTCGCGGTCGCCGGTCTGGTGGCAAGCACGGGTGTGGTCGGCCTCGCCCAGGCCAGCGCCATGCCGTCCACGCCGACCACGACCCCGATCAAGCACGTGGTGGTCATCTTTCAGGAGAACGTCTCCTTCGACCATTACTTCGGCACCTATCCAAACGCCACCAACCCGGCAGGCGAGCCCGCGTTCTACGCCTCCCCACATACGCCTAGCGTGAATGGGTTGACCGAAAACCTGCTCACCGAAAACCCGAACTCGTCCAACCCCTTCCGGCTGGATCGCTCCGAACCGTTGATCTGCGATCAGGACCACGACTACACCGCCGAGCAGCAGGCGTTCGACGGCGGCCTGATGGACAGCTTCCCGCAGTTCACCGGCGACTGCGCGAACAAGGCGCTGCCGATGAGCTACTACGACGGGAACACGGTCACCGCGTTGTGGAACTATGCGCAGAACTTCGCGATGAGCGATAACTCGTTCGGCACCACGTTCGGGCCCTCGACCCCGGGAGCGCTGAACCTCGTCGCCGGCCAGACGCATGGCGCCACGCCCGCGTCGGCGCCCGAAGAAACGGAAAACGGGACGGTGATCGGCGACCCCGACCCGAGCACCGACGACTGCTCCGGTACGCACACGGTCGAGATGGCTCCCACGAACAAGAACGTCGGCGATCTGCTCAACGCCAAGGGCGTCACCTGGGGCTGGTTCCAGGGCGGGTTCGAGCCGACGGGCACCAAAGAAGGCAAAGCGGTGTGCGCCTCGAGCCACACGAACATCGGCGGTGCGACGGTCGCCGACTACAGCGCTCATCACGAGCCGTTCCAGTACTACCTATCGACGGCCAATCCGCACCACCTGCCGCCGAGCTCGCCCAGCATGATCGGGCGCTCAGACCAGGCCAACCATCAGTACGACCTGTCCTCGTTCTACACCGC
Source organism: Solirubrobacteraceae bacterium (assembly GCA_036496915.1). Taxonomy (GTDB): domain Bacteria; phylum Actinomycetota; class Thermoleophilia; order Solirubrobacterales; family Solirubrobacteraceae; genus Palsa-744. The sequence continues at coordinate 34,833 of DASXKH010000030.1, read as the reverse complement.
GCTGCATCTGCACGAGCTGCCGGCGGTGTCGTTCCTGAAGGCGGCCAAGTACCAGGACGGTCACGCCGGCTACTCCGACCCGCTGGACGAGCAGGCGTTCCTGGTGCACGCGATCAACGAACTGCAGCGCTCGCCCGACTGGTCGAGCACGGCGGTCGTGGTCGCATACGACGACTCGGACGGGTTCTACGACCACGCGCTGGGACCGATCGTCAACTCCTCGGCCTCGCCCGCGGACGCCCTCAACGGCCCGGGCGTATGCGGCAAAGGGAAACCCGCGGGCGGGTATGAGGATCGCTGCGGCTACGGTCCGCGGCTGCCACTGCTGGTGATCTCGCCGTGGGCCAGGCACGACTACGTCGCGCACTCGCTCAGCGACCAGAGCTCGATCCTGCGGTTCGTCGAGGACAACTGGGGCACGGGGCGCATCGGCGATGGCTCGTTCGACGCCAAAGCGGGTCCGCTGAACGACATGTTCCACTTCGACCACGTTCGCACGGACAGCACGAAGCTGTTCCTGAGCGAATCGACCGGCCAGCCGGTCGATTGATGGCGAGACGGTGAAGCCCGGCTGACTCGGGTCTCACCACGCAGGGCGCAAGGAGGGGGTGGGACTTTTGGTCCCGCCCCCTCCGCATTCCAAGACCGTGTGCCGGATGGCCGTCCATCATCGGGTCGGCCAACCTAAAGGTCGCGTCAATCGAGCAGGTCCCGGCGTAAGCGCGGCGTAAAGCTATTAGCATCGCGCACCTCGCGGCGCAACCCTGCGCCCCCAAGGCTGTTCCAGGAGCGACATGACCCGACCACGCACCCGATCGAGACTCGCCCGCCGGCTCGCCGCGCTCATCGCGCTTGCCGTCCCGATGGCCCTCACGGCCGGCCTGCTCGCCGCCCCCGGCGCGGTCGGCAAGGTCAAGGCTCCCCGTGCGCACGCGGCCGCCTCCTATCTGACGGGGGTCGGCGACGAGTCGGTGGAGATGTTCGGAAACCCGCTGTGGGCGCAGCTGCACACGAAAATCGTCCGCTACATCGCGCCCTATGACGCGGTCGCGCACTCCTACTCGCTGGACAAGGCCAGGCTGTTCATCCGCGAAGCCGAAGCCCACCACCAGCAAGTGCTCGTCGCGTTCTACCACTCCGAGTACTCGCCGCTGACGCTGCCCAGCGTCGCTCAGTACCAGCGCGATGTGCAGAAATTCGTCAAGCGCTTTCCGCACGTCCGCCAGTACCAGTCCTGGGACGAGGCCAACCGCGGCTACATCCCGCACGCGCTCGCTAGCCCTTCGGCGGTGGCGGCAGCGAAGTACTACCAGGCGCTGCTACGCGTCTGCAAGGGCTGCACGGTGATTGGGCTGGACGTGCTCGACGCCCAGAACATCGGCCCGACGCTCGAATACATCTCCGAATTCAAGCACGAGATCGGCCGCCTGCGCACGATCATGCCGAAGATCTGGGGCCTGCACAACTACTCCGACATCAACCGCCTCGAATCCTGGCGCACGCGCGAACTCTCTCGCGCGCTCGGCGGCCAGGTGTGGCTGACCGAGACCGGTGGGATCGTGCAGTTCGGGGGCGCCTTCCCGAACAGGCGCGGCTCGGGTCTGACGCGCGCGGCCAAGGTGCTCAAGTACATGTTCGCCGTCGCCGCCTCGCAGTCTCAGGTCAAGCGGCTCTACATCTACGACTGGACCGGCGGCACCGCCTCGACCCGCTTCGACGCGGGTCTGATGAGCGCCCACGACCAGCCCCGCGCGGGGTATGTGGTCGTATGCAAACAGCTGCACGCGGCCAAATGCGGCGGCGTCAGGCTCGCCAAGAACTGACCGGTCTGCCGCTCAGGGTGTCGCAAGCGCTCCGTTCAGCGCACGGAACGACGCGGTCACGCCGCCGGGATTTGCCGGCCGATCTCCGATTGCTCGCGCGGGCTCGACCCCATCTCGGCTCGCACAGGTGACACCGGCTCGTTGCGCAGCAGTCGCATCGCGCACATCGCCAGCAGCCCGGCGAGCGCCGCCGTCGGGGCGAGCGTCTTCAGGGGGTAGCGGCTGCCGTCGTGCAGGGTCAGGTTCAGCGCGGTGTGATCACCGGCTTTGACGATGCTCTCGAGCCCCGCGTGATCGATCCCGAGCACCGTCGGGCCGAGCGCCGCGAACAGGCACCAGACGATCAGCACGAGCAGGCCGTAGCCGAGTGTCGCGTTCGACAGGCGCAGGCGGGGCGTCGCCCACGCCGCCAGCACCACGCCGCCGCCCGCGGCCAGCAGAAACGGCCAGATGCCGCCCCAGCCGCGACCCAGGCCGTAGGCGGAGGCGATCGTCGGCTGGAAGAAGCCCTCGTCCAGGTAGCGCATCCACACGACCGTCTCGTTCTCATACCCCACCAGCGGATGCGTGATCGTCGCGATCACCGTCGTCGCGATCGAGACCGCCGCCAGCGCGACCGTCGGCCCCGGCCAGCGCTTCAGCGCCAGTGCGATCGGGAACGCGAGGAACGGCAACATCGTCGTCAGGAACCGCGGTCCCATAAAGCCGCCGCCGAACGGCAGGTAGTAGCCCGAGTTGTAGCCGATGTAACAGAGGCAGATGCCGCCTATCGTCAGCGCCTCCGCGCGCTTGCCGCGCTTGTAGAGCAGGACCGTGCCCATCGCCCCGAGGATCAGCACCGGCGAGATCGTCAGCAGCCCGCGCGAGTCCAGCAGCAGCGTCGCCAGGACCTTCAGGCTCGGCAGGGAGATCCCGAAGAACCCTTTCTGCTGGCGGGGGATGCTGGAGTAGGCCAGGTGCGTCCACGAGTGAAACGCGTAGTGGTTGTACAGCGCCAGCGGCACGATCCCTACTACGCCACCGGCGATGTATGCACCGGCGCGGCGCACGATCAGCGGAGCGCTCAGCGCGTCGCGGCGCGAGAGCAGATACACCCCCAGCACGGCCGCCACGAAGAACAGCGGGTACTCCGAGGCGACCGCGTATCCCATCGCCAGCCCCGCGATTCCCAGCAGCACCGCGTTGGGCGGGCCGTCGCGCTCACGCAGCATCAGCGCGAACGCGCCAAACCCCAGGAATGCCGCGAACACATGGCTGAACAGCAGCGTCGACAGTGGCAGCACCATCGTGCCCAGCCCCAGCGCGACCGCCGCCGCGGCGCCATAGCCCGGCTCGAACCGATCCGCCACGCGCCACACCGCCAGCAACAGCAACAACCCGGGCAGCACGTTGACCCACAGCCCGATCAGGTAGATCATCTCGTCGCCCGGATGGTTCGGCGGGGCCACGTGCGCGTTCGTCCACGATTCCGCCCCCACGAGGTTCAGCGTGTCGTAGAACGGCAGCGCCATCAGCGCCAGCCCGGGGGCGCGGGCGGAGTAGTAGTGGCCCTTGTAATAGGCCTTGTCGCCCGTGTTCTGCTGATATTTGTCAATCGTCGTGCCGCCGTTGTTCAGCGAACGGATCAGGTCGTAGTGCGAGGTCTGATTCCACGAGAACGACTGGATCAGCGTGGCGTAGGACAGACCCACGAGCAGGATCGCTGCCAGCGCCAGACGTTTGCGGGTGATCATCCGGCCGGGCCTCCAGCGAATCGCGACACTAGTCGGTTCCGTGCAGGGCCGCCGGCCCCGGCCCGATTTCGTAGATCACCAGCGTGCCCACCCGGCGACGTTTGACGCCCAGTCCGGCGACCGGTTTCGCCGCGGCCGCCGGCACGTTCGGCGGCTCCGCGAGCGCATAGCCGTGGATGCCGGGCAGTTTGGGCATCGTCAGGTGCAGCACGACTGTGTGGATGCCGTAATAGCGCAGCTTCTCGATGCTGGCCCTGTCCGGGAAGCCGCTCATCCCCCCGCGCAGGTCGTCGACCTGGGGGATGTCGAACGTGCTGTTGCCGATCGGGATCTCATAGAAGCCGTCCGTCGAGTAGTACTGCCACACGCGATCGGCCGCGCCGTCGCTCGGCAGGTCGAGCAGCGGTCCGCGCAGCCCGACCTCGGCGGGCTGCGGCTGGGGCACGACCGGGTGGGCAAGGTGTCCCGCGCCTTCGCCGAGCAGACCGATCAGCAGCGCCACGCCGAGGATCGTGGCCACCCAGCGCACCGTGTGACGCCCGCCCCACGCGCCGGCGCGCACCAGCAGCCACTGAACCCCCGCGCCGGCGAGCAGCGCGTAGAACAGCGTCGCCAGCGTGAACACCCTTCCCGGCACTCGCACGCCGTCCCAGCCCGGGGCATAGTCGAACAGCAGGCGATACGGATAGCCCGCGCCCGTCAGACCGAGGCCCATCGCCAGGACGGAGCAGACCACGATCCCGCTCGCGAGGCCCAGTCGCAGTCTGCGCGTGTACACCGACCCGCCGACTCCCGCCAGGCCGATCAGCGCGAGCACGAGGATCAGACCGCCGGGCCAGAAGACGTCCTCGTTCTTGGAGTGGACGTGTTCGCGCGCCGGCTCCGTCACGCTCCCCCACACGCGGTTCTCCGAGGAGGCCGACACCAGCGCCGCCGGACCCGAGGAGTAGTTCTCGACTTCCTTCAGCGTGCGCTTCGCCGTGGGGTACTCGGCCGCGACCTTCAGATACGGACGGGCCTGATACACCGCCACGCCGCCGAGCGCAGCGATGCCGATGCACGTCACCGCCAGCAGCTTGCGCTGGATCAGCGGTCCGCGCGCGCCCCGTGGGGACGCGCTGGCGGCAGGGGCGGAGGCGAATCCGTCCTCACCCTCGTCCCCGCGCCAGGCCGCACCGGGGCGCAGTCGGCCCATCCACCAGAGCACGAGCGCGAGCAGCGCCAGCACTGCCAGCAGGTAGCAGTACTGTAGCCCGAGCGTGAACCCCAGGCTGACCTGCCAGGCCGAGACGAGCCAGCCGGCGAGCACGAGCCCGCGCGAGGATCGCCGGTAGCCGCGCAGGAGCAGGAACAGCGCCAGCGGGATGCCACCGCTGGAGATCACGTGCAGGTGGCCGGCCTCCGTCACGCGATAGGGCGCGTAGGCGAACGCGATCCCCGCTGCGGCGCCCCCGAGCCTGCCGAGTCCCAGCTCGCGCGCGAGCAGGTACGCGCCGACGAAGCACAGCGACCATGCCCACAGGAACAGCAGGTTGTAACGGACGAGCGCCGCCACGGTGCCGTGGCCGAAGAACGCCGCCGGGCCGTAGCCGAGCAGCGAATCCGAGAACGCCAGGCTGAGCGGATGCGGATAGAAGGCGTTGGCGTCGAACAGGTGCAGCGGGTCGTGCAACATCGCGTGCCCGACCCACGCCACCTGCCATGCCGTGCGCACCGGGTCGCCGAGATCCGGGGCGATGCGGCTGGGCATGTGCAGGATCAGCGGCCAGCTCGTCAGCACCGCCAGCGCGATCCCGCCGAGGATGACCCACAGCAGCTCCGCCCCTCCCAACTTCGGGGAAGGCGCCCAGCGAGCGGGCTGCTTGGCGGCAGGCGAAGGTGCCGGCGTGTCGAGAAGCGCGCTCGCCATCGAACGGCGCAGCATACGCGAGCCGTCCGGCGTCACGCGTCGCTGTCCTCTGTCCGTTACGGCGTATCGGCGGCGTCCTCTTAGGACGTTCGGGTGAGCGGATTTGCGTAAGACTGTTTCGCCATGAAGGTGCTTGTCGTCGGAGCCGGTGGTGTGGGGGCGGCGTTCGCCGCCATCGCCCAGCGCCGGCCCGTGTTCGAGCACGTCACGCTGGCCGACGTCTCACCCCGGCGCGCCCGCGAGGCGGTCGCGCGCTTGGGCGAGGCCGACCGCTTTGCCGCCGAGCGCGTCGACGCCTCCGATCGCTCCGACCTGATCGCCCTGATCGAGCGCACACGACCGGACGCCGTGCTCAACGCCTGCGATCCGCGCTTCAACGAGCCGATCTTCGGCGCCTGCTTCGCTGCGCGCGTGACCTACCTGGACATGGCCATGACGCTCTCAGAGCCCCATCCCGAGCGCCCCCACGAGCTGCCCGGAAAGATGCTCGGCGACCATCAGCTCGCTGCGCACGAGCGGTGGGAGCAGGCCGGCCTGCTCGCGCTCGTCGGCATCGGCGTCGAGCCCGGGCTCTCCGACGTGTTCGCGCGCTACGCCGCCGAGGAGCTGTTCTCCAAGGTGCGCGAAGTGGGAGTGCGCGACGGCGCCGACCTCGTCGTCGAGGGCTATGACTTCGCGCCCACCTTCTCGATCTGGACGACGATCGAGGAGTGCCTGAACCCGCCCCTGATCTGGGAGCGCGAGCGCGGCTTTCACACGACCGTCCCCTTCTCCGAGCCCGAGATCTTCACGTTCCCCGAGGGCATCGGCAAGGTCGAGTGCGTCAACGTCGAGCACGAGGAGGTCGTGCTGATCCCCCGCTGGGTCTCCTGCGAGCGCGTCACGTTCAAGTACGGGCTCGGCCGCGAGTTCATCGAGGTGCTGCGCACGCTGCACAAACTCGGCCTGGACTCCACCAAGCCCGTCAGCGTGCGCGGGCAGCAGGTGGCTCCCCGCGATGTCGTCGTCGCCGCGCTGCCCGACCCCGCGACGCTCGGCGAGCGCATGACCGGGCGCACCTGCGCCGGCACCTGGGTCACCGGAACCGGCGTCGACGGGAGCGAGCGCTCGACCTACCTCTACCACGTGGTCGACAACGAGACGACGATGCGCGAGTACGGCTCCCAGGCCGTCGTCTGGCAGACCGCCGTCAACCCCGTCGTCGCGCTCGAGCTGCTGAACGAGGGGGCCTGGCAAGGCGCCGGCGTGCTCGGCCCCGAGGCGTTCCCGCCGGGGCCCTTCCTCGATCGTCTCGCGGCGTTGGGTTCGCCGCATGGGGTGATGGAGGTCGGCTGAGGACCCCCCGTCGCACGGCGCTCACACAAAGGCCCCCCAGTCCATGTGCGTGAGCGCCGTGTTCCCCGTGACGGGCGGCGTGCCCCCGGTTCAGAGCTCCACGCGCTCGGGGACAGGTTCGGTCGGTGGCGGACGATCGAGCAGGTCGGGCGCCGCGACTTCGGGCTTGCGTGAGAAGAACTCACGGAAGTACGGCCGCGAGATCAGCATGATGATCGCACCGAGGATCATCCCGCCAATACCCATCCACAGCGGCAGGGTGATGCCGAGGATGGGCTTGGATTCGACGTTGGCCGTGTGTCCGTAGTAGAACGCGGCCTTGATGCCGATGCCGAACAGCATCAGCCCCCCGAGCAGCGGTCCGATCCCCAGCAGCAGCAGGTTGCGTGTGCTGTGCCGGAGCTCGTGGCGGAAGTACCAGATGCAGGCCACGCCCGTGAAGCCGTAGTAAAAGCAGATCGGGAAGCCGATCGCCGTGAGCGAGTCGGCGAGCACGCTTTCGGAGAGCAGCAGCAGGGCGATCGTGATCGCGATCGCGAGCGCGCCGAACCCGAGCGTCGAGACGGTCGGCGTCAGGAAGCGTTTGTGCACCCTCGCCAGGAGACTGGTGACGGCTTTCCAATGCGCCATCGACAGGGTCGTGCGGGCGGTCGGCAGGATCGTCGTCTGCGTCGACGCCGACGCCGACGTGAGCACGGCGATTATCAGCAGCTTGTTCAGCGGTTCGCCGAGCACACCCGTGCCGAGCGCCTTGAGGATGTCTTCCTGATTGGCTTCGTTGGAGAGGAAGCCAACCCCGTGGAAGGACTGCGCGGCGGCCGAGACGACGACGTAGATCACCACGAGCAGGATCGTGGACATGACCGCGGCCTTGCCCGGGCCCTCGGCCGGGTCCTCGGACTCCTCGTTGACCGCCACGCCCGAATCCCACCCCCAATAAATGAACACCGCCAGCAGCAGCGCGACGACCAGGTCGCCGAAGTTCATCGCGAACGGGTTGAACCAGTCGAGCGTGGGCTTGATCGAGTCGGCCGGAGGATGACTGCCATAGACCTTGACGAAGGCGACCACCGCGAACAGTCCCAGGATCAACACCTCGGCGCTGAGCAGTACCTGCTGAATGCGCGCCGAGAGCTCGATCCCGCGATAACAGATCCAGGTCATGATCGCGATCCACAGCACTGCCGCGATGATGATCGCCGCTTTCGATTCGCCGAGTTCGGTGAAGCCGAAGAGCTGGAAGGTGTAGATCGCGGCGATGTCCGCCAGCGAGGCCATCACGACCACGTCCGCGAGGAAGATCGCCCAGCCGTTCAGCCAGCCGGTCGAGGGGCCGAAAGTGCGCGTCGTCCACGCGAACGTCGTGCCCGCGTCGGGGTCGGCGCGGTTGAAGTATTTGTAGGCCGAGGCGACCAGCAGCATCGGTAGGAACGCCACCAGCATCACCGCCGGGGCGTGCACGCCGACGCCCTTCACCACCACGATGAACCCGAGCGTCGCGGCCAGCGAGTAGGCCGGCGCCGTCGAGGCGACGCCGATGACGATGTTCGAGACGTAGCCGATCGCGCCTTTCTTCAGGCCCTTGTCCATGACCCCCGAGGGCTCGGGAGACGAGGGCGCGGCGACGCTTGCACTGGCCATTTTGGACTCCTCTCGGAAACAGTCTCGACCTATGGGAGCAGGTCGTGACAAACGCTACGTCCTCGGCCGCCGCTCGCCAATGGGCGCGATCCCCAAAACGTACGGCCTTAGTTGTACGATTTGTACAACGCAATAGCGGCATGTTGAACGCGCGATGCCTTGAGCTGGACATCTGGGCGGAGTACGGTTGTCCTGAGTGTCCAGCTGAAATCCGACGCGTCCGATAGGAGGGTGGTGCGCGATCATGGCGATCACACCGACGAGCACAGGTCCCAGCGAGCAGGCTCCCGGCAGCGGCGGGGTGTCGGTGGCGGTTCCGCAGGCCGGGGGTGGGCGTTCGGGCACGGAGCTGCAGCAGCTCGCCAAGCGCCATCTGTGGATGCATTTCACGCGCATGGGCGTCTACGAGGAAGGCGGCGAGGTCCCCGTGATCGTGCGCGGGGACGGCTGTTACGTGTATGACGAGCACGGCAAGCGCTACCTCGACGGGCTCTCGGCGCTGTACTGCGTGAACGTCGGCCACGGACGCTCAGAGCTGGGGGAGGCGGCTGCGCGCCAGGCCGCCGAGCTCGGCTTCTACACCAACTGGAGCTATGCCCATCCGCGCTCGATCGAGCTGGCCGCGCGCATCGCCGCGCTCGCGCCGGGCGACCTCAACCGCGTGTTCTTCACCTCCGGCGGCTCGGAGGCGGTCGAGTCGGCGTGGAAGCTCGCCAAGGCCTACCACGCCGCTCGCGGCGAGCCCAGGCGCCACAAGCTGATCTCGCGCAAGCTCGCCTACCACGGGACCTCGATGGGCGCGCTGACCGCGACCGGGCTGCCGCCGCTGCGCGAGCCCTTTGAACCGCTGACTCCCGGCGGCGTGCACGTGCCGAACACGAACTCCTATCGCTGGCGGGAAGACCGCGATCGATTGTGGGCCGCCGATGCGATCGAGGAGGCGATCGAGTTCGCGGGTCCCGCGACGGTCGCCGCCGTGATCCTCGAGCCGGTGCAGAACGGCGGCGGCTGCTTCGTGCCCCAGGACGGGTACTTCCAGCGCGTGCGCGAGATCTGCGACCGCCACGGGGTGCTGCTGATCTCCGACGAGGTGATCTGCGCGTGGGGCCGGCTCGGATACATGCTCGGCTGCGAACGCTACGGCTACATGCCCGACATGATCACCACCGCCAAGGGCATCACCTCGGCCTACGCCCCGTTGGGCGCCGTGATTGCCTCCGACCACATCGCCGAGCCGTTCCTGCACGGCACGGAGATCTTCAACCACGGGTTCACGTTCGGTGGGCACCCCGTCGCGTGCGCGACCGCGCTGGCGAACATCGACGTGCTCGAGCGCGAGGATCTGTGTTCGCGCGTACGCGCCAACGAGGCACGTTTCCGGGAGGTGCTCGAGAGCCTGCGCGACCTGCCGATCGTCGGCGACGTGCGCGGCGCCGGCTACTTCCATGCGATCGAGCTGGTCAAGGACAGGGAGACCAAGGCGACGTTCAACCACGAGGAGGCCGAGCAGCTGCTGCGGGGGTTCCTCTCCGGCGAGCTGTACCGGCGCGGGCTGATCTGCCGGACCGACGACCGCGGCGACCCGATCATCCAGCTCTCGCCGCCGCTGATCGCCGGCGAGGAGCAGTTTCAGGAGATCGAGTCGATCTTGAGGCCGGTGCTGAGCGAGGCGTCGGAATTGATGGCGGGGGCGAAGCCGGCCGGCGAAAGCACGAAGGTGAGGTCGTGGAGCTCACAGTTGAGAGCCTGATCTCCGAGCTGGGCCTGGAGCTCTCCAGCGGCCGCGGCTCCGCCTCAGCGCACGTGCGCTGGGTGCACATCACCGAGCTGGTCGATCCCACGCCGTGGCTGAAGGGCGGCGAGCTGCTGCTCACTACCGGGATCCAGCTGAAAGGCCCGAAGGTGCAGCACGAACTGATCGACCGCCTCGCCGAGCACGAGATCGCGGGCCTGGGCTTCGGGACCGGGTTCGCCCACAAGAAGGTGCCGGTCGCGCTCGTGAACGCCGCGCGCAAGATCGACTTCCCGGTGTTCGAGGTCCCCTACGAGCTGCCGTTCATCGCGATCACCGAGCGCGTGTTCGCCCAGCTGGTCGACGAACGCTACGAGCTGCTGCAGCGCAGCATGGCCGGCGACGTGCTCGCCGAAGCGCTCACGGGCAACCTCTATCCCGAAGAGCTGCAGGCCAAGCTGCATCCGTTTGGGATCGGCGAGCAGGCCGCCGTGCTGGCATTCTCGCTGGGGGACCCCGCCAGTGGCGCCCCTCTGCTGGAGCGCCTGCTGCAGCGCGCGGGCGTGCACAGCCTCGTCGCGATTCGAGCCGGCCTCCTGTGCGCGGTGATCGACGTCGACGGAGTCGAGCCCGATCCGATCGAGCTGGCCGGGCGTGCGCGCACCGAGCTGCAGAATCGGTTGGGAGAGGTGCGCGCGGCCGCCAGCCGACCGGCGGCGACGCACTCGTTGCGCCTGAGCTTCCACGAGGCGCGCTGCGCGCTGGAGGCGGCGCGGCTGCGGGGTGGCGACGCGAACCAGACGGTCGCCTCTTATAAAGATCTCGGCGCCTTTCAGCTGCTGCTGTCGTTGCAGGACGACGACGCGCTGATGTCCTACTGCCGCGGCGTGCTCGGCCCGGTCGAGCAGGGCGAGGGCGAGTACGGCGACGAGCTGTTGCGCTCGCTGGACGTGTTCATCGAGAACAACGGCCACTGGGAGAAGGCCGCCGGCGCCCTCTACTGTCACCGGCACACGCTGCGCTACCGGATCCGGCGCGTCGAGCAGCTCACGGGGCGTGACTTCTCCAGCGCCCGCGACCGCATCGAGTTCTGGCTGGCGCTGCGCGGAAGAGAGTTGGCCCGATGATCGTCGGGGTCCCGAGTGAGATCAAGCTGGACGAGTATCGCGTCGCGATCACTCCCGCGGGCGTGCGCGAGCTGAGCGCGCGCGGGCACGAGGTGCTCGTCCAGGCGGGCGCCGGCGAGGGCAGCGCGATGAGCGACGAGCAGTTCCGCGCGCAGGGCGCGCGGATCGTCGCCGACGCCGACGCGGTGTTCGCGGACGCCGAGCTCGTGCTGAAGGTCAAGGAGCCCCAGCCGCAGGAGATCGGGATGCTGCGCGAAGGGCAGACGCTGTTCACCTACCTGCACCTGGCGGCCGAGCCGGAGCTCGCGCGGGGCCTGATGGCCTCGGGCGCCACCTGCATCGCGTATGAGACGGTCGAGGACTCCGCCGGTCGCCTGCCGCTGCTGGCGCCGATGAGCGAGGTGGCCGGCAAGATCGCCACGCAGGCCGGCGCGTTCATGCTCGAGAAGCCGCTCGGGGGGCGGGGGATCCTGCTGGGCGGCGTGCCGGGCGTGGCGGCGGCGACGGTGCTCGTGATCGGCGGTGGCGTCGTGGGCATGAACGCGGCGTTCATCGCGATCGGCATGCAGGCCGACGTGTTCGTGTTCGACCGCTCGATCGACCGCTTGCGCGAGCTCGAAGTCGCCTTCGGCGGGCGCGCGTCGACCGTGTACTCCTCGACGCTGGCGATCGAGGAGATGCTGGGAAGCGCCGACCTGGTGATCGGCGCGGTGCTCGTGCACGGCGGGCGCGCTCCGCACGTGATCAGCCGCGAGCAGCTGCAGCTGATGCGCCCGCATGCCGTGCTCGTCGACGTCTCGATCGACCAGGGCGGGTGCTTTGAGACCTCGCGCCCGACCACACACTCAGACCCGACCTATGAGGTCGACGGCATCACTCATTACTGCGTCACGAACATGCCGGGCGCCGTGCCGATCACCTCGACGTATGCGCTGACGAACGCCACGCTGCCGTATGTCCTGGCGCTGGCGGACAACGGGCCGCAGCGGGCGATGGCGCTCGATCCGGGCCTGCGCCTCGGGCTGAACGTTCACGACGGAGAGATCACCCATCCGGCCGTAGCCCAGGCCCTGGAGCTGGAGGAGGCGCGGACATGAGCACGCGGGGCGCACTGAGCAATTTCATCGACGGAGAGTCGGTCGCCTCTGAGGGCGAGGACGAGCCGATCCTCAACCCCGCCACCGGGGAGGAGCTGGCGCGGGCGTCGAAGTCGACCGCACAGGACGTCGATCGCGCGGTTGCAGCCGCGCGCCGGGCGTTCGGGAAATGGTCGACCACGACGCCCGCCCAGCGAGCGCAGGCGCTGCTCGCGCTGGCCGACATCATCGACGAGCACGCGCCCGAGATCGCGCGCCTGGAGGCCCTGAACGCGGGCAAGCCAATCGAGGCGGTCACGGGCGACGAGCTGCCGGTGATGGCCGACAACCTGCGCTTCTTCGCGGGCGCCGCGCGCTGCCTGGAGGGCCGGGCGGCGGGCGAGTACATGGAGGGCTACACCTCCTTCACGCGTCGCGAGGCCGTCGGCGTGATCGGGCAGATAACGCCCTGGAACTACCCGCTGATGATGGCGATCTGGAAGATCGGCCCCGCGCTCGCGGCCGGCAACACGATCGTGCTCAAACCGGCCGAGACGACGCCGATCACGACCGTCAGGCTGGCCGAGCTGGCGGCGGACGTGCTGCCCGCGGGCGTGCTCAACGTCGTCACCGGTCACGGTCAGCCGACCGGCGAGGCGTTGATCGGCCACCCCGAGGTGGACATGGTCTCGCTGACCGGCTCGGTGGACACCGGCAAGCACATCGCGCGCACCGCCGCCGAGACCCTCAAGCGCGTGCACCTGGAGCTCGGCGGCAAGGCGCCGGTGGTCGTCTTCGACGACGTCGCGCTGGAGGAGGCGCTCGCGACGATCGCCGGCACCGGCTACTACAACGCCGGCCAGGACTGCACCGCCGCGACCCGCGTGCTGGCCGGCGCGAAGGTCTACGACGACGTCGTCGCCGGGCTCGCCGAGCAGGCGCAGGGGCTCGTGATCGGCGACACGCTCGCGCCCGAGACGACGCTCGGGCCGGTCAACTCCGCCCGCCAGCGCGAGCGCGTGACGGGCTTTCTGGAGCGCCGGCCGCAGCGCGCGGAGATCGTCACCGGCGGCCGCGCGCCCGACCGGCCCGGGTTCTACCTGGAGCCGACGGTCGTCGCCGGGCTGGAGCAGGAGGACGAGATGATCCAGCGCGAGATCTTCGGCCCGGTCATCACCGTGCAGCGATTCTCAGACGAGGAGCAGGCGATCGCCTGGGCAAACAGCACGCGCTACGGCCTGGCCTCCTCGGTATGGACCCGCGACGTCGGCCGCGCGCTGCGGGTCTCGCGCGCGCTGCGCTTCGGCTGCGTGTGGATCAACGACCACATCCCGCTCGTCTCCGAGATGCCCCACGGCGGGTTCAAGGAGTCGGGGTACGGCAAGGACCTGAGCGTGTACTCGCTGGAGGACTACACGGTTATAAAGCATGTGATGGCCAGCTTGCAGTAGATGGGTCGCAGGCGGGAAGCCTGCTACGGTCAGCCCACGGGCGGCGAAGTCGTCCGCGAGGTTCTTGTCTTTGTTGGCGCTCTGAAATGCGCGGATGGGGTCAGTCGAATCTCCATCTGCAGCGGCGACCGGAAGGTCGCCAGAAGGAGCAACACCAACATGCATCATGAAACATTCGCCGACCTCGGCGTGTCCGAGGTTGTCGCTAGCGAGCTCGCCACGCGCGGGATCGAGACGCCGTTCGCCGTTCAGAAGCTGGTCATCCCCGACGTGCTCGCCGGGCACGACGTGCTGGCGCAATCCCCCACCGGGTCGGGCAAGACGCTCGCCTTCGGCATCCCGCTGGTCGAGCGCCTGAAGGGCACCGACGCGCGCCAATGCGCGCTCGTGCTGGCGCCCACGCGCGAGCTGGCCTCGCAGATCGTCGACGATCTGCGCGACATCGCGCACTCCCGTGCGCTCTCGATCGCGGCCGTGTACGGCGGGGCAGGGATCGTCAAGCAGGCGCGGATCGCCGCGCGCGCCCACATCCTCGTCGCCACCCCCGGACGGCTGCTCGACCTGATCGACCGGCGCGACGTGTCGCTGAGCCGCGTCAAGCTGCTCGTGCTCGACGAGGCCGATCGCATGCTCGACATGGGCTTCAAGCCGGTCGTCGATCGGATTGTGAAGATGTGCGCGCGCGAGCGTCAGACGCTGCTGTTCAGCGCCACGCTGCAGGGTGAGGTGGGGCGGATCGCCAAGGCCTACACCTCCAACCCACGCCGTCACGAGCACGCGCACTCTGAGGAGCGCAAGGGCGATGTCGAGCACCGCTTCGTCACGGTCTCTCATGAGGGCAAGGTCGCGCGGCTGGTCTCCGAGCTCGACGGATCCGAGCGCGGGCGCACGCTCGTGTTCGTGCGCACCAAGCGCGGCGCCGACCGCCTCGTCAAACGACTGGCGAGCAACAGCGTCAGGGCGGTGGCGATGCACGGGGACAAGTCCCAGGGTCAGCGCGAACGCGCCCTGGCGAGCTTCGAGTCCGGGACGGTGGACACGCTCGTGGCGACAGACGTCGCCGCGCGCGGGATCGACGTTGCCGGGATCACGCACGTGATCAACTACGACATCCCCGGCACCCGCGAGGACTACGTCCACCGCATCGGACGCACCGCCCGCGCCGGCGCCAGCGGCGTCGGCGTGACGCTCGTAACCCACGAGCAGGCGCGCGAGCTGTCGGTGATGATCGGCGACCTCGGCCTGCATCGCGAGCTGGAGCTGGGCGGCCTGCCCAGCAGCGCCACCGGGCAGCGCAGCGGGGACGGCGGCCGCGGCGGCTCCTCGGAGCGCTCGCAGCGAGGCGGCAACCGCCGCCGTAGGCCCTCCGGCAGGAATGCGACGCCCCGGCGCACCGCTAAGAGCGGTGGCAGAGCACCTGATAGATCGAAGTGAATCCCGTCTTGAAGCCGTTGCGGGCGGCGCGCAGGTAGAGCCGCCAGACGCGCAGCCGCTCGCCGCCCGCCAACCGCTCGGCGGCCTCGCGGTTCGCGTCCAGGCGGTCGATCCAGGCCGAGAGCGTGTCGACATAGTCCTGGCGCAGACCCTCGACGTGATCGGTCTCGAATCCAGCGCGCTCCAGTGCGAGCTGGATGCGCGACAGGTGCAGGGGGGCGGCGTCGGGGAAGACGTAGCGCTCGGAGAACGGCCCCGCCTCGGCGTCGCCGTGGCGCAGGCGGGCGATGCCGTGGTTGAGCAGCCGCCCGCCCGGCTCCAGCAGACGCGCCAGCACACCCGCGTACTCGTCGATCCGACTGGAGCCGACGTGCTCGACCATCCCGATCGACGCGATCGCGTCGAAGCGCTCGCCGCCGTGGCTCGCAAGATCGCGGTAGTCGCATATGCGAATCTCGACCTGCCCGTCCAGGCCCGCCTTGGTCACGCGCCGGCGCGCGAGCTCGGCCTGGGCCGGAGAGAGCGTGATGCCGAGGGCATGCACACCGTGCTCGCGGGCGGCATGGATCACGAAGCTGCCCCAGCCGCAGCCGACGTCCAGTACGCGCTCGCCCTCGCGCAGCCGTAGCTTCGTGCTCACCAGCTCGCGCTTGGCGACCTGTGCCTCCTCGAGCGTGACGGCGCCGCGCGAGAACAACGCGCAGCTGTAGGTCATCGAATCGTCGAGGAACAGCGCGAAGAACTCGTTCGAGACGTCATAGTGGTGGCGCACCGAGCGCTCGTCTCGCTCGCGGCTGTGGCGGCGCCCGCGCGGGCGCAACTCGCTGGCGGGGATGCGCGGCGGTCGCGTCAACCCGCATGCGCGCACGGCGGCCAACGTCAATCGCGCCCTGGTTGCACGGTCGATTCGGGGCGCGTGAAAGGAGTCGAGCAGGCCGATCACCCGGTCGAGGTCGTCGGCCTCCAGCTCGCCCGCCGCATACGCCCGTCCCAATCCCAGCTGGCCGGGGGCGCGCAGCAGGTGCGCGATCGCGGTGGGCGAGCGCACCGTGAAGACGGGTCCGTCCGCGACCGTCGGGGCGAGCTCCGAGCCGTCCCAGAAGCGCACGCCGAACGGGCGCTCGGGGAGCGCCCGCGCGAGCTCACGACGCAGCGGCGCGGGTGAGGCCAACAGGGCGTGCGCCACCTATTCGCTCGCGCTCGTCGGTCGGTGGGAGCGTGGCCGGCCCATCACCTCAGCAGCGTATGTCAGATCGAGTTCACGCGGTCCGCGGGTCGCGCTGGTAACTTGCACCTCAGCATCATGGGTGACCAACATATTCCCGCCGGCGGTCCGGAACACAAACGACCCGGGCCGGAGGACGTGCAACCGGCGTCCAACGAGACGCTCGATCGCGTGCTCACAGGGCTGATCACGGTCCTGCCGATCCTCGCGCTGTTCTTCGTCGGCTGGCAGCTATGGGACGGACTGCTGCATCCGTCCGACCTGGTGGTATTCGTGATCATGTACCTCCTGACCGGGCTCGGCGTGACGGTCGGGTTTCATCGGCTGTTCACACATCGCAGCTTCAAGACCTCACCGGCGCTGCGCGGGGTGTTCGCGGTGATGGGGTCCGCCGCGATCGAGGGACCGGTCATCTCCTGGGTGGCCGACCATCGCAAGCATCATGCGTTCTCCGACCGTGAAGGGGATCCGCACAGCCCGCACGTCGACCACGGCGTCGGCTGGCGCGGCGCTCTGCGCGGGCTCGCGCATGCGCATGTGGGTTGGCTGTTCATCCACACCCAGCGCGGCTCGCGCGAGCGCTACGCCCCCGACCTGATCGCCGACCCGGTGGTGTCGTTCGTCGATCGCACCTTCTTCCTGTGGACGCTCGCCGGGCTGGCCGCCGCGTTTGGGCTCGGCTACGCGATCGGCGGCTCGCTGCACGCCGGGCTCACCGGGCTGCTGTGGGGTGGCGCCGTGCGCATGCTGGTCCTGCACCACATGACCTACTCGATCAACTCGCTGTGTCATTTCTTCGGGCGTCGCGACTACGCGACCGAGGACCACTCGCGCAACCTGCTGTGGCTGGCGCTCCCCACGTTCGGCGAGGCCTGGCACAATAATCACCATGCATTTCCGACCTCCGCCAGCCACGGCCTGAGCTGGCGCCAGCCCGACGTCTCGGCGCTCGTGATCCGCACGATGGCCCGTCTGGGACTGTGCTGGGACGTCGTCACCGTGCCCGAGGAGCGCCGCATGAGCAAGCGCTATGTGGCCGCTTAACTCGAGATGCGAGTGCGACGAGCAGGCGCTGAACCGTCCTGTCGGCTAACGTCGCGACCGTGAGCGAGCCGTTTTCGTCCGATCCGGACGAGAAGAAGGAGATAGTCCCGGAGTCCGGGTCCGATACCGACCTGCTGACGCATTACGACATCCTGCGTCTGCGTGCTCCCAACCCCGGGCCGTACACCCTGTCGGGCACCAACACGTGGGTCGTCGGTCGCCGCCCGGCCTGGGTCGTCGACCCCGGTCCGCTGATCGAGTCCCACCTGGAGCGCGTCTGCACAGCGATCGAGGGACGGGGCGGGCTCGGCGGGGTGGTGCTCACCCATGATCACGAAGATCATTCAGAGGCCGTGCAGGCGGTGCTGGCGCGCTTCCCCGCCCCGCTGGCGGCCGGCCGGGGCGAGGTCGACGTAAAGCTCGAGGAGGGCGTGCGGTTCGGGCCGTTCTACCCCGTGGCGACCTCAGGGCATGCGATCGATCACTTCGCGCTGATCGCCGACGGCGCCTGCTTCACGGGCGACGCGGTGCTCGGCGAAGGTAGCGTCTTCATCGCTCCGAACCGCGGGTCGATGTCCCAATACATGCTCGCGCTCACCCGCCTGCGAATGCGCGAAGACTTCAACGTGCTCTGTCCCGGCCACGGCCCGATCGTGTGGGACGCTCACGCCAAGCTCGAAGAGTACGTCAACCATCGCCTGGATCGTGAACACGCTTTGATGTACGCGCTCGGCCAGGGACTGCGAACCGAAAGCGAGCTGCTCGACGCGGTCTGGCCGGACGTGTCCGAGGCGATGCGCCCGCTCGCGAGCGTCACGCTGGCCGCGCACCTGGACAAGCTCGACGACGAGCAGGTCCTGCCTTCCGGGGTGCAGCGCCCGACCTTCGACAGCTTCAACTGGTGAGTCCGCCCGGCGCCGGCGCGGGGGCGGGCGCCGGAGAGGCCCCTGCGGGCGCGGGTGCGTCCGGGACGAGCGCCGGGCAGGCGCCGGCGGGCGGGGCGCCCGGACAGACTCCGGCGGGTGTCGTCGGGGCGAGCTCGACGGCGGTGTACAAGTTCATGCCGGCCGGTACCTCGTCCGGCTCCACATTTCCGCCGATCGCCGACTACGGCTTTCTGTCGGACTGCCACACCGGCGCGCTGGTCTCCTCCGACGGCTCGATCGAGTGGATGTGCCTGCCGTACTTCGACTCGCCGTCGATCTTCGGCGCGCTGCTCGATCGTGGAGCCGGCAGCTGGCGCGTCGGGCCCTACGGCCTGTACGTGCCGGCCGGGCGGCGCTACATCCCGGGCACGAACATGATCGAGACGACGTGGATGACGCCGGCGGGATGGATCCGGGTGGTCGACGCGCTGGCGATGGGCGAATGGCACGACAACGAGCACGGCTCCAGCCACACCCGCCCGCCGACGGACTTCGACGCCGACCATCTGCTCGTGCGCATGATCGAATGCGTGCAGGGCCAGGTGCAGGTCGAGATCCTGTGTGAGCCGATGCTCGACTACGGCGCCACTCCGGCGCAGTGGCGCAAGGTCGAGCTCGACTCGGATGCGCAGAACCCGCCTGACGCGCACGACGCGATGGCGATGGACGCCTCCGACGGCCGCACGATGTTCAGGCTGTTCAGCGACATCCGCATGGGCATCGAGGGTAACCGCACGCACGGGCGCCACACGATGACCGAGGGCGAGAAACGCTTCTGCGCGATCTCCTGGACGGAGTCGCGCGGGGGCCCGCACACGGCCCAGGAAGCGGAGCAGGTACTCGAGCGGACCGGCCACTTCTGGCGCGGCTGGCTGGCCGAAGGCACCTATCCCGACCATCCGTGGCGTCGCCATCTGCAGCGCTCGGCGCTGGTGCTGAAGGGACTGACGTTCATGCCCACCGGTGCGCTGGTCGCCGCGCCGACCACCTCGCTGCCCGAGACGCCGGGCGGCGAGCGCAACTGGGACTACCGCTACTGCTGGATGCGCGACGCCTCGTTCACGCTGTGGGCGCTGCACGCGCTCGGCCTGGACTGGGAGGCCGACGACTTCATCGAGTACGTCGCGGAAGTCCCGCGCAACGAGGACGGCTCGCTGCAGATCATGTACGGGGTGAGAGGTGAGAAAGACCTCGAGGAGTCGACGCTCGACCATCTCAGCGGCTACGAGGGATCGACGCCCGTGCGCGTCGGCAACGGCGCCTACCGACAACGTCAGAACGACGTGTTCGGCGCGGTGCTCGACTCAGTTTACCTGCACTCCAAGCAGCGCGATCACATTCCCGAGCGCCTGTGGCCGGTGCTGATCGACCAGGTCAAATGCGCGGCGGCGGTATGGAAGGAGCCCGACCAGGGGATCTGGGAGGCGCGCGGAAAGCCCCAGCACTACGTCTCCTCCAAGCTGATGTGCTGGGTCGCCATGGATCGCGGCGCGCGGCTGGCCGAACGGCGCGGCAACGAGGACCACGCCAAGGAATTCCAGGCTCTCGCCGCCGAGGTGCGCGAGGACATCCTCACGCGCGGCGTCGACTCGCGCGGTGTCTTTCGTCAGCACTACGACACCGACGCGCTGGATGCCTCGACACTGCTCGTGCCGCTCTTGCGCTTCCTGCCGCCCGATGACGAGCGCGTGATCGCCACCGTGTGCGCGATCCGCGACGAGCTGACCGAGAACGGCCTCGTGCTGCGCTATCGCACCGAGGAGACCGACGATGGCCTGCAGGGCAAGGAGGGCACCTTTCTGATCTGCTCGTTCTGGCTGGTCTCGGCGCTGTCGGAGATCGGCGAGGACCGCGAAGCGGAACACCTCTGCGAGCGCCTGCTGGCCTACTCCTCGCCGCTGGAGCTCTACGGCGAGGAGCTGGAGGCCTCCAGCGGGCGCCACCTCGGCAACTATCCGCAGGCGTTCACGCACCTGGCGCTGATCAACGCCGTGACGCACATCGTCGCCGCGCAGCAGCAGTCCTGAGGGCCGGCGTCAGAAGGCGGGTCAGTAGCCGGGATCGCCCGGCATCAGCACGCGCGCGGAGTCGCCCTCGACGATCACCCTGGGCAGTACCGGCTCGACGGTGAGATCGCGTGCGTGCGCGAGCAGCGCATCGACCGAAGCGAAGGGGGCGAGTCGCTCGAGATGCGCGATCGTCGGGAACACGAGCACGATGTTCCCGGCGGCATGGGCATCGAGCGCGGCCTGGGGCGTGAACCAGCCGAGGTCCACGCACTCCTCGCCGTCGATGCGCGGTTCCTGACCCTGTGGCAGGGGAGCGAGGAAGAAGTGCGTGTCGAAGCGGATCTTCACCTCGGCCGGAGTGATCCAGCGCGAGAACGCGACCAGCTCGCGTGGATCCTGTAGCGCGATGCCGGCCTCCTCGCGCAGCTCGCGGATCGCGGCGGCGCGAACGGCGTCCTCGCCATCCCCGTCACCGGCGTCGACGGCCCCGCCGGGAAACACCCACACGCCGCCCATGAACTTAGCCGCGGGAGTACGACGCACCAGTAGGACCTCCAGTGCATCCGTACCACCGCGCAGCAGGATCACGGTCGCGGCCCGGCGCGGACTGGTGGCGGGACCGGGATTGTAATCCTCGCCCGGGGCAGGCCGATCGGGGGTGGAGTCCGTGGGGGCCGGATCGTCGCGAGCGTCGGAATCCATCGACCGACCACCCTACTCGCCGGTGGGGATGGCCGGTAATGTTCCGGTCATGAACGCGACCAAGACCCTGCAACGCTGGATCTGCGAGTCCTGCGGCTACATCTACGATCCCGACGACGGCGATCCCGACGGAGGCATCCCCGCGGGAACGGCCTTCGAGGACATCCCCGACACGTGGTTCTGCCCGGTCTGCGGAGCCCGTAAGCGGGACTTCACCCTCTACGAGGACTGATCCACTGCCGGACTGGCAGGCGCTGCTGGCGCTCGACCGCGAGCGCGTGTGGCATCCCTACGGCGGCCTGCCCGCCGCGCCGCCCGAGCCACTGCCTGTCGTATCCGCGCGAGGCGTGCGTCTGCGGCTGGCCGATGGTCGTGAGCTGATCGATGGGATGGCCTCGTGGTGGTGCGCGATCCACGGCTATCGCCATCCTGCGCTGGACGAGGCCGTGCGCGCGCAGCTGGAGCGGATGGCCCATGTCATGTTCGGCGGGCTCACCCACGAGCCGGCCATACGCCTCGTCGAGCGCCTGACCGAGCTCGCGCCGGAGGGCCTCGAGCGTGTTTTCCTGGCCGACTCCGGATCGGTCTCGGTGGAGGTCGCGATCAAGCTGGCGCTCCAGTACCAGCGCGCGCTCGGACACCCGGGCCGCACGCGCCTCATGACGGTGCGCGGCGGCTATCACGGCGACACGTTCGGCGCGATGGCCGTATGCGACCCGATCGGCGGGATGCACAGCCTGTTCGAGGGCGTGCTCGCCGAGCACGTGTTCGCCGAGCGTCCGCCCGCCGGTTTCGACGCCGGTCTGGACGAGCGCTGGGCGATACACGTCAGCGAGCTGATCGCCGCGCACGCGCACGAACTGGCGGCAGTGATCCTGGAGCCGGTCGTGCAGGGCGCGGGGGGAATGTGGGTGTACGCGCCCGAGTGCCTTGCGCTGCTGCGCGCACTGTGCGATGAGCACGGGCTGCTGCTCGTGCTGGACGAGATCGCCACCGGGTTCGGGCGCACGGGCGCGCTGTTCGCGTGTCAGCACGCGGGGGTTGCATCGTCGCTGCCGGACGTGATGTGCGTCGGCAAGGCGCTCACCGGCGGCTACATGACGCTCGCGGCCACGCTCTGCACGCCCGCGGTCGCCGAGGCGATCTCCGGTGGCGAGGGCGGCGGGCTGATGCACGGGCCGACGTTCATGGCCAACCCACTCGCGTGCGCGGTCGCGCTGGCCTCGCTGGAGTTGCTCGCCGATGGGGATTGGCGCGAGCAGGTGGGGAGGATCGAGCGAGGTCTGCGTGCGGGGCTCGAGCCTGCGCGTGGTCTGCCGGGTGTCGTGGACGTGCGCGTGCTGGGCGCTATCGGTGTGGTGCAGCTCGATCGCGAGGTGAACATTCCCGCGGCGACAGCGATCGCGGTGGAGCGGGGGGTGTGGCTACGTCCGTTCCGCGACCTGATCTACACAATGCCGCCGTACGTGATCGGCGAGGAGGATCTGGCGCGGGTGAGCGGGGCGGTGGTAGCTGTTACCAGCGAGAGCTAAGAGACCCGCATGTTGAGTTCAATGGGTGGTGAGTTACACTGGTAGGTGGCTAGTGCGTCAATGCTCTATTCATTGCGCCTCCGAGGAGCCCGGGTGACCGGGCTCCCTCCGGTTAAGTAGGTCCCTGACGGTCGCCGAGGTCGTCTTCGCTGCGACCGCCAGGGCGCCCTGCTACCTCGTAAGCCGGTCTATGACCAGCATGGAGACCGATTAGGGAGACACTCGCTTCGCTCGCATCCCCGAATCGGCCAGCAGAGCGATGGCTAGTATCGACAACGCTGAATTCATGGCAACTCCTTTCTCCGGGGGTACGACCCCGGAACCCACCGGGCAGGAGGCTCACGACAACGCCATTCGACCAGCCATACGTCGATGCTAAGAGCCGCTTGGGATGAAACTCTCGGGGCACCAATGCTGCCAAGGGAGAGCGCTGCCCGCGCGTGCGAGTTCGGCCGCGGTTGGACTTGGTATACGGCCCAGACCTGCGACTTCGACCTCACCGAGCCGCGCGATCGTCTCGCAGTTGGAGCGTTCCAGCTGCGTGGGCGCCTGGGGCCAAGGCGTCAGCACGACGGCACGCACGTCCAGGCCGGCCGCGCGCGCCGATTCGATGCTCAGCAGCGTGTAGTTGATCGTGCCCAGTCCTGCCCCTGCCGCAATCACGAGGGGCAGCCCGAGCGCGACGGCGAGATCGCGCACGGTGAAACCGTTGGCGAGCGGAACCAGCAGGCCGCCGACACCCTCGACGATCAGCGTTCCATTGTCGATCGCCGCCGCGCGCGCGCGGGCGATCGACTGGGCTGGATCGATCGTCTCGCCCGCGAGAGCCGCCGCGAGATGGGGCGAGACGGCGGGTTCGTAGCGCAGTGGCGCGACCTCCGCGGGTGTCATGCCGGCGACGCTTGCGAGCAGCTCGTGGTCCGGGGGCCACCCGGTCTCTGAGGGTTCGTTCAGTCCCGTCACAACCGGCTTGTGCGCGCGCACCCGCACCCCGGCGGCGGACATCGCGGCGAGCAGCGCCGCGCTCAGGACGGTCTTGCCGACGCCGGTGCCGGTCCCCGTGACGAATAGGCCGCGCATCCTGCGCTCCCGACTCCCAGCCGGGCCGGTTAGGCCGCGCGGTGGACGACGATGTCGCGCTCGCCGTCGAACGGAGCCTTGATCGGCGAGGCTTGCCCGTGTGCTGAGGTCCTCGACCCTGCGACCGGCGCCAGCGTAGGAACCTGCCGCTTCAGCTCGTCGGCCTCGATCGTCCGCTCCGAGGCTCGCGCCCCCCGTGAGGCCGTCACCGTCAGGTCGAGCCCCAGCTCGCGCGCCGCCGCGCCGATCGCATGGGCCGCCTCGCGCAGCTCCTCGGCGGTATGACTGGCCATGACCGCCAGCCGCAGTCGCGACGTGCCCGGAGCGACCGTCGGCGGGCGGATCGCCTGGGCGAACACGCCTCGCGCCAAAGTTGCCTCGCACAGGCTCGTCGCGTCGCGCTCATCGCCCACGATCACCGGGACAATGTGCATCTCCACGTCCCGCGCCGGGATGCCCTGGGCGCTCAATGCGCGGCGCAGCACGCGCGCGTTGGAGCGCAGACGCTGCACGCGATGCGGGCGCTCCTGCAGCAACTCGAGCGCGGCCAGCGCGCCCGCGATCGCGGGAGGTGGGGGAGCGGTCGAGAAGATCAGCGGCCGCGCGGTGTTGATCAGATAGCGGATCGTCTCTGTGCGCGCACACGCATACGCTCCGTATGAGCCGAGGGCCTTGCCCAGCGTGCCGACGACGATGTCCACCTCTCCCTCCAACCCGGCCGCCGCGATCGCGCCCCGCCCGTCTGCGCTCAGCGCGCCGGTGGCGTGCGCCTCGTCGACGATCGTGCGCGCGCCGTGCTCCCGCGCCAGTTCGACGAGCTCGACCAGGGGAGCGACGTCGCCGTCCATCGAGAAGACCGAGTCGGTGACGATCAGACGGCGCCCGGCGCCGCGGTGACGGCGGATCAGCCAGTCGAGATGCCCCATGTCGCCGTGCCCGTACACGACCACCTCCGCGCGCGAGAGCCTGCATCCGTCGACGATCGAGGCATGGTTCAGCTCGTCGGAGAACACCACGTCGCCGCGCCCCGCGAGCGCTCCGATCGCCCCCGCGTTGGCGAGATAGCCAGAGCCGAACAGCACGCACGCCTCGCTGCGCTCAAACGCGGCCAGGCGCTGCTCCAGGCGGCGGTGAATCGTCATCGTGCCCGACACCAACCGCGAGGCGCCCGCGCCCACACCCCAGCGCATCGCCGCCTCCGCCGCCGCTTCGCGCACACGCGGATGGTCGGCGAGGCCGAGGTAGTTGTTCGAGCACAGCAGCAGCACCGGCCTGCCGTCGAGCAGCACTCGCGGCCCCTGCGGCCCGCTCACCATCCGCAGGCTCCGGTCGAGTCCGAGTCGCTCCAGCTCCTGCAGGCGCTGCTCGATCTCGTTCATCTACGACCCTCAGCCGACCGGCACCCTGTTCGGCGCGCCGTCGGGACGAGGCGGTACCGAGCGCTTGGCCTTGAACCGCAATTGCGTCGACGGGTCCCATAGACGCACCGTCAAGCCAGGACCATCGGAGCTCGCGCCATCGCCGTCCGGGTCGTCGGCCTGTGCGGGGGCGACCTGCCCGAGCAGGTTCTCCACGACATCCGGCGTCTCGCCATCCATCCAGCCAGAACGGTTGTCCGGCCGCGGATTCGCGCCGTTGTCCGGCTGGCGCGCCACGTTCAGGCCCAGCTCCTCGAACATCGCCCTGTCGTCCTCGGGCTCGGAGCCGAGCGTCGTCAGGAAATTGCCCATCATCACGCCGTTCAGCCCGGCCTTCACCGCGAGCGGCTGCAGCTCACCAAGGTTCTCCACGCGCCCACCGCACAACCTGAACAGCGCTTCGGGAAGGATCAGGCGGAAGATCGCGATCCACTTCACCGCCTCCCACGGATCGATCGGCTCACGATCGCCGAACTTCGTCCCCGGCCTGGGATTCAGCAGGTTGATCGGCACGCTCGTCGGATCGATCGCCGCGAGCTCGAACGCCATCTCCACGCGCTGCTCCCGGCTCTCGCCGAGGTTGAGGATCCCGCCGACGCACGTCTCCAGTCCAGCGTCGCGCACCGCCTGGATCGTCCTGATCCGTCCCTCGTAGCGCACCGTGCTCGACACCTCGTCGTAGTAGCTCTCGGCCGTCTCGACGTTGTGATGCACGCGCTGGATACCCGCCTCGCGCAACGCCCGCGCGCGCGCCGCGGACATGTGGCCGATCGACGCGCATCGCTTGAGGTT
Source organism: Solirubrobacteraceae bacterium (assembly GCA_036496915.1). Lineage (GTDB taxonomy): Bacteria > Actinomycetota > Thermoleophilia > Solirubrobacterales > Solirubrobacteraceae > Palsa-744. Next base: position 8,844 of record DASXKH010000030.1, on the reverse strand, counting down.
GGTCTGCTCGGCGACCATGCGCGCGCCCTCGAGGATCTTCTCGAAATCGCGCTTGGACAGACCCTGACCCTGCGTGACCATGCAGAACCGGTGGGCGCCCGCGGCCTCGGCGGCCTTCGCGTGCTCGAGGATCTGCTCGGGGCTCATCATCGCGTGCATCGGCGTCTGCGCCTCGGCGAACCGCGACTGCGCACAGAACCCGCAGTCCTCCGCGCACCCACCCGACTTGGCGTTGACCAGCGAGCACATGTCGGTCGAGTCCTCGAACCGCTCCACGCGCGCCGCCCACGCGCGCTCGACCAGCGCCTCGATCTCGACGCGATCCTCGATCTCGCCCAGACGCCGGGCCTGCTCGCGGGTGATCAGCGGTGGCATTCCCTCACGTTATGTCGCGCTCCGGACGGCACGGCCGGAGCCCCACGGGGGAGCCGATCGGGCGAAGGTGCGGCGTCCTGGCTCGCGTCCTCGGAGGGTCTATTCGTTGCGCCACTCGGGCGCGCGCCGCTGCGCGAAGGCCCGCATTCCCTCGCGCATGTCGGCCGAGGCGAACGACGCGCGACGCAGCTCGATCAACTCGCGTTCGACGTCCTCCTCGAGCCGGCCCTCCGCCCGCAGCAGAGCCCCGATCACGCGCTTGTTGCCGAGCTGGGCCAGTGGTGCGTTGCCCGCCAGCTCCCCCGCCAGCTCCCCCGCCAGGGCTGCGAGGTCGGCCGCCGGTATGACACGGTTGACCAGGCCCCAGCCCAGGGCGGTAGAGGCATCGATGTATTTGCCGAGCAGGAACAGCTCGCGCGTGCGTGCCGCGCCGATCGCGTCGATGAACCGCCGCAGCCCGGTGTGCGAATACACGAGCCCGAGCCTCGCCGGCGGCATGCCGAGCTTGATGCCCTCCTGCGCGATGCGCATGTCACACGTCAGCGCCAGCTCGAGCCCCCCTCCGATCGTGTGCCCCGGCAACGCCGCCAGCGTCGGCCAGGGGAAGGCTTCGAGCGCTTCGATCGCTTCGGTGAACGGGTGCGCGACCAGGCGCTCGGCCTGCTCCTCGAACTCGCCCTCCCCCTCGGGGATCTCGCCGATGTCATATCCGGCCGAGAACATCCCGCCGGCGCCCGTCAACACCAGACAGCGGATCGCTCCGTCCGGACCCGAGTGCTCGGCGAGCGTCGCGGTGATCGCGTCGAGGATCGGATGGTCGAGCGCGTTGCGCTTCTCCAGGTTTGAGATCGTCAGCCGCAGGACTCGCTCCGCGGGCTCGTCGACGAGCAGCTTGCCGTCGGCCAGCACGCGCGTGTCGCTATCGGTCTGCCCGGCCATCGCGCGCGAAGGCTAGCGGGCGCGAGTGGGCATCGGCGCCGCGCTACTCCAAAACGACCAGCGTGTCGCCCTCGTTCACGGCCTGACCCTCCTCGCAGCGGATCTCCGACACCGTGCCCGAGTCCTCGGCCTCGACCGGCATCTCCATCTTCATCGACTCGAGAATCGCGACCGTGTCGCCCTCCTCGATCTCATCTCCGACCTCGCACTCGATTTTCCAAACGGTGCCCGTGATGTGGGCCTCCACGTCAGTCACGCCATGCGCCTCCTGGTTGTAGAGCCTCGGCATCCCGCCCGAGGCTCGATTGCCGAGAACCGCGGCGGACAATAGCCTCTGGGGCCGACCCATCCATGAATCCGGACATCCTCATCATCGTCGCCGCCCTGGACGAGGCCGATCGCATCTCCGCAACGCTTACCGCGCTCGCTCGCGCCTTCCCGGGCGCGCCGGTGTGGGTCGCCGACGACGGCTCCACGGATGCCACCGCGGATCTCGCCCGAGCCGCCGGCGCCACGGTGGTGCGCAGCGAGCGGGGGGCACCGCGCCGGCACGGCGGGGTCGGCAAGGGCCAGGCGATGACGGCCGCTGCGCGTGAGGCGCTTGCACAGGCGCGCGATGACGAGTCGATCGTGGTGCTCTGCGATGGTGACCTCGCCGACTCGGCGCGCGAGCTGACGCCCCTGGTGGAGGCGATCGAACGGGGCGATGCCGATCTGGCGGTGGCCGCCTTCTCGACGCGCGGCACGGGCGGGTTCGGCGTGGCGCTCGCGTTCGCGCGTTGGGCGATTCGGCGACGCTGCGGCTTTGCCACTCGCGCGTCGCTCTCCGGTCAGCGGGCACTGAGCGCGCAGGTATTGCATGACGTGCTTCCGTTCGCGTCGGGCTACGGCATGGAGGTCGGCATGACGATCGACGCGGTTCGCGCCGGGCGCCGCGTGCGCGAGATCGAGCTCGCGCTCGCCCATCGCCCGACTGGGCGCAGCCTCGCGGGCTTTGCGCATCGCGCCCGTCAGCTCGTCGATTTCATCCGCGTGTATTGCACCCGCCGGTAGGCTCGGCGTCGCGATGATTCTGTCGATCGACCAAGGGACCACCGGTACGACCTGCTTCGTCTACGACGAGCATTTCGAGCCGATCGGACGCGCTTACCGCGAGTTTCGCCAGCACTTCCCGAAGCCCGGCTGGGTCGAGCACGATCTCGCCGAACTGTGGAGCGTCACCCAGGCCGTCGCCGGTGAGGCGCTCGCGGATGCCGGCGAGGTCCGTCCCGGCGAGCTCGCCGCGGTGGCGATCGCCAACCAGCGCGAGACCGTCTGCGTTTGGGACCCCTCCACCGGCGAGCCCCTGCATCGCGCGCTCGTCTGGCAGGACCGCCGCACCGCGTCGCTGTGCGAGCGGCTGCGCGCCGACGGGCACGAACCGCTCATTCGTGCGCGCACCGGCCTCGTGCTGGACCCCTACTTCTCGGCCACGAAGATCGCCTGGCTGCTGGAGCGCGTTCCCGGCCTGCGCGATCGCGCGCGCGACGGCCGCGCGGTGTTCGGCACGATCGACTCGTGGCTCGCGTTCAAGCTCACCGGCGAGCATCTGACCGACGCCTCCAACGCCTCGCGCACGCTCCTGTATGACATCTCCGCCGGTCGCTGGGCCCCCGAGCTGCTCGATCTGTTCGACATCCCCCCGCGCGCTCTGCCCGAAGTCCGTCCCAGCGCCGGCGTGCTCGCGCAGACGCTGCCCGCATCGCTGCACGGTCACGCCGTGGCGCTCGCGGGCGTCGCCGGCGATCAGCAGGCCGCGCTGTTCGGGCAGGCCTGCGTCGATCCCGGCAGCGCCAAGAACACCTACGGCACCGGCTCCTTCGCGCTCATGAACACAGGCTTCTCCCCGCCCGAGCCCGCGCCCGGACTGCTGGCGACCGTCGCCTGGATGATCGGCTCATCCGCGACCTACGCCCTGGAGGCGTCGATCTTCGCGACCGGCGCCGCCGTGCAGTGGCTGCGCGACGGCCTGCGCATCATCGACTCCGCCGCCGACACCGAACCTCTCGCCGCCTCGCTCGATTCCAACGACGGTGTCTACTTCGTCCCCGCCCTCACCGGCCTGGGCTCGCCCCACTGGGATCCCCATGCGCGCGGGACGATCGTCGGCCTCACCCGCGGATCCACCCGCGCCCACCTGGCGCGAGCGACCCTCGAGGCGATCGCCTACCAGACCCACGACGCCGTCCGCGCGATGGAGGCCTCCTCCGGGCAGGTCCTCACGGAGCTGCGAGTCGACGGCGGCGCCACCGCCAACGCCTGGCTGATGCAGTTCCAGGCCGACATCCTCGGTGTGCCGGTCGTGCTCGCGGCAAGCCCCGAGACGACCGCTCTGGGAGCCGCCTACCTGGCGGGCGTCGGCGTCGGGGAGCGTACGATCTCCGACATCGCCGCGGCCCGGAGCGAGTCTTGCCGTTACGAGCCGCGCATGTCCGCCGACGAGCGCTCCCGTCTGCTCGCGGGCTGGCACGACGCGCTGGCGCGCGCTCGCGGCGCCGGCCCGTCCGCGTAGTCGCCCGGCACGGGCGCGTAACTTCCACGCCCCTGCGACGTAGTCCGATCAGATGAGCGATCTCGCACCGATGCGCGAACAGGTCTACGCCGACCCCCGGCCGAAGGAGTACTTCGACCAGTTCCACGAGCGCGCACGCACGCGCGAACCGAACTGGGTGTACGAGGCGACCCGCATGGTCACCTCGCTGTACGCCTACACGCTCCTGCGCGTGCGCTCGATCTCCTCCGAGAAGGTCCCCGGGCGCGGCGCCGTGATCCTCGCGCCCAACCACTTCTCGTTCATGGACCACTTCCTGATGGGCTGCTACATCCGCCGCAAGGTCCGCTTCATGGCCAAGTCGCAGCTGTTCTCCTTTCCGATGCGCTACATCTACAGCCCCGGCGGCGTGTTTCCCGTGCGACGCGGCGCCCGCGACGAGGAGACGTTCATCACCGCCGAGACGATCCTCGGCCGCGGCGGCGCGATCACGATGTACTGCGAGGGCGGGCGCTCGCGCACCGGCAAGATGGCCGAGCAGGCCAAGCGCGGCATCGGTCGCCTCGCCCTGGAGACGGGCGCGCCGGTCGTGCCGATCGCGATTCACGGATCCTCGCGCATCCGCAACTGGAAGCGCCTGCGCTTTCCCAAGGTCACCGTCCAGTACGGGGACGCCATGCGCTGGGAGCGCGTCGAGAACCCCACCCGCGCTCAGCAGCAGGCGGTCGCCGACGCGATCCTCATTGAGATCCGCGCGCTGTACCAAGGCCTGGAGGAGCACGGTCGCAAGGGGGCTCTGGAGCGCGCTCGCGCCGCAAGGCGCGCCGAACGGGGATCGGCCGGCAGGACCGTCGTTGCTTGAGCGATCTCCGCGGCTTGTTCGTGATGTCCGATCGCGTCGAGCTGTGGCGCCTGCTCGGGGATAGAGTCGCCGGTCGGGCGCATATCGTTGATGTGCCGTCCTTCCCAAACGCACCGCGAGGAAACCATATGACCCGTTCACTAGACGTTGGCTCGGTCATCAGCCGAACGTTCAGCATCTATGGCGACCAGGCCTCCGTGCTGCTGCCTGCCGCCGCCGTCGTGTTCGTCGCGATCGGAGTCGTGACGGCCGTGCTGGTCGTGATCGCCCCGGTGCTCGCGATCGTCGCCGCGATTCTCAGCCTGGCCGCCACCACGCTGTTCACGGGCATGGTCGTCGAGCTCGTCGCCGATGTTCGGGATGGCCGGCGCGACGCCACCGTCGGGCAGCTGCTCAAGGCCGCCACGCCGGTGCTGGGTCAGCTCATCCTCGTTGGGATCGTCGCCGGCATCGGGATCGCGATCGGCTTCGTCCTGATCATCATCCCCGGGCTGATCCTGATCACGATCTGGTCGGTCGCGGCGCCGGTCGTGGTGCTCGAGAACCCGGGTGGCCTGCGCGCGCTCGGGCGCAGCCGCGAGCTCGTGCGCGGCAACGGCTGGTCGGTGTTCGGCGTGATCCTCATGCTCGTGATCGGCGTCGGCATCGTCGCCGCGATCATCGAGGCGGTCGGCGACTCGGGCGGGACCGGCGTGGGCATCGTCGTGAGAATCATCGTCCAGATTCTCACGGCCCCGCTGGCGGCGCTGGCGGCCTCCGTGCTCTACTTCGAGCTGCGTCCACCACCACCCGGCGAGACCTTCGGCGAGACGCCGCCGCCGCTGCCGCCCGATGCTCCCTCGGCCGGTCCGTCGCCGCCCGCCACCGCCTGAGCGCAACCGAATAGCCTGCCGGCGATGCCGACGGTCGTCTCCGAGCTGTTCACTCCCAACCTTTTGGACAAGGTCTCGATCCTTGCCGTGACGGCGCCGTCAGATGCAACCGCGAGTCCCGGCGAGTCGTTCGGACGGGCTGTCGCGGAGGGCGCCGAGCGACTTGGTGCGCACGTGCGCACATTCGCGCCGGACGCCGTTCTCGTCGAGCCGGGGGGCGGCGACATGTTGGTCGTGGACAGCGCGGCTCTGTTCGCCTCCGGCGGTCTGCGCACCTGCCTGGACAGCACTTGGGACGCGACCCGGGCGGTCGTCAATGGCGTCTTCCTGCCCGCTGACAGCGGCGGGCGGATCGTCTATATCGCGCCCGTCCCCGGCGCGGGCGAGGGGGCCGAGGCCGCGCGCGCCGGCCTGGAGAACCTGGCGCGCACGCTCTCGGTCGAGTGGGCTCGCCACGGAATCACGACCGTGACGATCGCGCCGGGCGCGCAGAGCGCCGGCGGCGAGGTGGGCGCGCTGGTGGCGTACCTGGCGTCGCCGGCCGGGGCGTACTTCTCCGGCTGTCAGCTGGACCTCGGTGGTGTCGTCACGCGCTGACTACGCGGAAGGCTGCTCGGGATCGGGGCGGACGAGGACCGTGTCCGCGACCGCGATTATCTCGTCCGCGGGCAGGTCGGCGCGCGAGGCGTGCTCGCGGATCGCCTCGGGGCTGCTCGCCTGATAGACGCAGACCGTGCCCACCGAGCCTCCGTCCTCCTGCAGGACATAGCTGCGAATCCAGCGGATATCGTCTGACATCTCCTCGTCGCCGACCTTTTTTGAGCGCTCGGCGGCGGCCTGCAGGTCTTCCGGAGAGCGCCAGCCGGCACGGCGGAGAATCACGTACGTGTTCATGTGTGCCTCCTGATTGGAACGTGCCGATCGACTGTAGGCGCTTTGGCTCGCTCTCGCAACAGTGATTGCGCACCGCGCAAGCCGCCCTCGGGGACAGCGGCGCGCGGCGCGCGAGCCTGGCTCAGCCCGACATCCCCCCGAACAGCCCGCCGGTGATGTGCAGGGTCTGGCCGTGGACGTAGTTCGACCAGGGGGTGCACAGGAAGAACACGCCGCCCGCGGCCTCCTCGGGCGTGGCGGGACGACCGAGCGGGATCAGCATCGAGGCCATCTGGCGCATCTGCTCGGGGATGCCGAGCTGCACTTTCTCGCCGCCGATCTCCATCGTGTTCTCGTCGACCTTGGCCTGGGTCAGACGCGTGTCGATGAAGCCGAAGGCGACCGCGTTGACGTTGACCTTGAACTGGCCCCACTCCTTGGCGATCGTTTTCGTCAGGCCCACGACGCCCGCCTTGCCGGCCGAGTAGTTGGCCTGCCCGGCGTTGCCGAACGTGCCGGAGGTGGAGGAGACGTTGACGATCTTGCGGAAGACCTCCCTGCCTTCCTCGCGCTCGGCCTTGGCAGGCTCGCGCAGGTGTGGCGCGGCCGCGCGGATGACGCGGAAGGGGACGACCGAGTGGATGTCGATCATCGCCTGAAACTGCTCGTCGGACATCTTGTGCACCGGCGCGTCGATCGTGTAGCCGGCGTTGTTGACGATGATGTCGATCTGTCCGAACGCGTCGATCGCGGCCTGCACGAGCTGGTCGGGGGCGCCGGGCTTGGTGAGGTCGCCCGCGAACACGGTCGTCTCACCGGCGATCTCCTCGGCCGCCTGCTTGGCGACGTCGCCGTCGAGGTCGTTGATCAGCACCTTCGCGCCCTGCTCGGAGAGCAGCTCGGCCGTCGCGCGCCCGATCCCGCGCGCCGAGCCCGTGACTATCGCTGCCTTGCCGTCGAGTACTCCCATGATTCGTTCTCCTGTCGGTCGTCTGTTGGTCGTCTGGAAGTGGGCCGGGAGCCTACAGCCCCAGCACACGCCCGAGAATCTCGCGCATGATCTCGTCCGAGCCGCCGCCGATCGGCCCCAGGCGGGCGTCGCGCGCGGCGCGCTCGACCCACATCTCACGCATGTAGCCGGCGCCGCCGTGGATCTGCAGGCAGGCGTCCATCAGCTCGAAGCACGCGCGCTGGGTCAGGAGCTTGGCCATCGTGACCTCGCGCAGGGACTCCTCGCCCGCGACGAAGCGGCGCAGCGCGTCGTAGGTGACGCAGCGCGCCTGATAGGCGCTCGCGGCGAGGTCGGCGAGCTCGTGCCGGATGACCTGGTGGCCGGAGAGCGGGCGCCCGAACGCCTGGCGCTCGCGCGCGAACTGCGCGGTGCGCTCCCACGCCATGCGCATCGCGCCGACCGCGCCCAGGGCCATCGCCAGGCGCTCCCACTGGAAGTTGGCCATGATCAGCTTGAAGCCGCCGTGCAGCTCTCCGAGCAGGCGGTCCTCTCCCACGAACACGTCCTGGTAGGCGATCGTGGCGGTGTCCGAGGCGTGCCAGCCGAGCTTCTCCAGCTTCGCGCTGGCAACGCCCTCGGTGCGGTCGACGATGAAGAACGAGATGCCATGGTGCCCGCCCTCGGGCGTGGTCTTGGCGGCCGTGACGATGAAATGGGCGCGCACGCCGTTGGTGATGTAGGTCTTCTCGCCGTTCAGCACCCAGCCGCCGTCCACGCGCTCGGCGGAGGTTCGCAGCCCTGCCACGTCTGAGCCCGCGCCGGGCTCGGTGATGCCGAGCGCGCCGATCTTCTCACCGCGGATCGCCGGCACGAGATAGGTCTGCTTCTGCTCGTCGGTGCCGAACTTCCAGATCGGCGGCGTGGCGATGTTGACGTGCGCGCCGATCCCCGCCGCGGTCCCGCCCGAGCCGATGCGCGCCATCTCCTCGCACATCACCGCCTCGTGCAAATAATCCCCGCCCTGTCCGCCCAGCTCGGTGGGGTACTTCAGACCGAGCAGGCCCTGCGCGGCGAGCTTTCCGAAGACCTCGTCGGGAAACCACTGTTCGTCCTCCCATGCTTGAGAGTGCGGCGCGAGCTCGCGGTCGATGAACCCTCGGATCGACTCGCGCAGCTGTTCGTGCTCGTCGGTGAACGGCGGTTGTAGGCCGGCCGGGCTGTGAATGACTTGTGAAGGGGGAGGGGGCATGTATTAAAAAAAGAAGTCGGTGCACCAATGCATCTACGAACTTAAAAAATATGTGACTTAGAAATACTTATGCGCACAAAGAAGAAAAGTTAATACTCTTCCGAGCTCCTTCACATCGCTTTCACGCCGGTTGGGCAGTTCCGTCCGGCGCATGCGCCGGACGGCCGGGCGGTACATGTACCGCCCGGAGGA
>DASXKH010000029.1:0-1724 GCA_036496915.1 Solirubrobacteraceae bacterium | reverse complement strand
TGCGATCGCCGACGCGCTGGCTCCGGCGCGTCGCTCGCGATAGCTCAGGCGGAGGTCGCTTCGGAGCCCGGAGGCTCCTCGTCGATCACGGCCCGCAGATCCTCGATCCCGAACTCCTCTCGGCCGTCGACGAGGGCACGGCCGGCGGCCGTCATCAGCAGGCGTCGCAGTGGGTGGTCGGGGGTCACCGTGAACTTCAGATTGGGGTCAGTCGACGCCTTCACCGATCGTGCTTGCTGCACCGGGGCGAGGTGGCGGCCGTGCTCGACGGTCTCCCCGGCCGGAAGCATCGAGAGCGCGGCCTCACGGATCCGCTCTGGACTGACGTGGGACTCGAGCAGAATTCGCATCGCGACGCCCTCGCGCTCGTGGATCAGCCCAAGCAGCAGATGCAGGCTCTCGATGTGCTCGTGGCCGAGTGACTGGGCTTCACGCAAGCCCAGCTCCATCACCTTCTTCGCGCGCGGCGTGAACGGGATCTGGCCCGAGCTCGGGTCCTCACCGAGCCCGACCGTCCGCACGACGTCCTCGCGAACCTGATCCGCGCGGAGGCCCAGCGCGGACAGCGCCGCGCCGGCGCCGACCTCGGTGGTGGAGAAGCAGCCCAGCAGGATGTGCTCGGTCCCGATGTAGCTGTGGCGCAGCCGCCGCGCCTCCTCCTGCGCATCGACCACCACCCCGCGAGCTTCAGCCGTGAAGCGCTCGAACACCCGCACAGCATCTCACTGGGGCGAACGTGCGGCAAATTCGGCACCGATCGATGCGTGAACTGACGCGATCCCCACGGTCGATCGGGGGGACAGCCCCATCCCAGGACGCCATCGCGCCCCAATGACCCAGAGACCGGTTGCGGCGAGCCTGCAGCAATGTCCAACACACGCCCCACACCAATGCCGGACAGCGGGCTCGCCCGCATCATCCTGCGTCTCACCCGGGCTGCCGCCGGGCGGCCCCGCACCACGATCGCGCTGTGGCTGACGCTTGTCATCGCCTGCGTCGCCGCGGGCGCGACCGTCGGCACCAAGAGCCTGACGAATTCGCAGACCGGAGTCGGCGAATCCGCTCGCGCAGACTCGCTCATCGCGAAGGCGCACCTCACGCGTCCTGCGTCAGAGAGCATCATGATCCGCTCCGCCGACGCCGGCAGTACCACGGCGGCGGTGCGCGCACTCGAGGCGAAGCTGCACGCCCTGCCGGAAGCTGGGGTGGTCAGCGGGCCCGATTCAACACCGTCGTTCAGCAAGGCAGGCGGACGCACGGCGCTCGTCCAGGTCACGCTCCGCGGCGACCCTGACCACGCTGGAGATCACGTCGGCGCCGTCCAGCGAGCGGTGCGCCAGGTTGCCGCCGGACATCCGCGGGTGACACTCCAGGAGGCTGGCGATGGCACCTTCGCCAAGGCGTTCGGCGTCGCCTCCGGAACCGACCTGGCGCACGCGGAGCTGTTCTCGTTCCCGATCACGCTGCTGATCCTGGTGCTCGCGTTCGGCGCGCTCGTCGCCGCATCAGTGCCACTTCTGCTCGGCGTCACCTCGGTGGTCGCCGCGCTTGGCGCTGAGGGTCTCGTGTCCCAGATGGTGCCCGTCGCCAGCGCAACCTCCTCCGTGATCCTGTTGATCGGGCTCGCGGTGGGCGTCGACTACTCGCTGTTCTACGTCCGCCGCGTCCGTGCCGAACGGGCCGCGGGCCGCGATTCGGCCACCGCGCTGGAGGTCGCGTCGGCG
>DASXKH010000028.1:0-28065 GCA_036496915.1 Solirubrobacteraceae bacterium | reverse complement strand
GTGTCTTCCAGTAAGAGTAAGCCTTTCGAGTGGATTTTTGTGGCCGTCGTAATGGCGGCGCCGTTAAGTAACCATTCGTGCGCCGAAGCACTCGCTACTGAAGCCGCGCTCATAACGCACGCGGCCACGAGAGCAAGCCCTATCAATTGTATACGTAACATATGTTGCATACTCCTTTTGTCCCTTGAGGGTTGGTAGACCGGCATCCAGAGGCGCTCGTCTGTTCAGGTCAGAGACCTCCGGGACCGATCCTTGTCGCCCAATCGGCTACCCCGACGGGCGAGACTTCAATCGGGACTGTCCCAAAGACCCTACCCGACTGTCAAGCGCAAAGTAGACCCATGTTTCTCACTGGGGCGCTTCGACCCTTCCACGGCTCTCCGAGCCACGCCTGTCGCTCCAATTCTCCATTTCCGGAATATCGGCGACGCTAGGTACGAACTCCGCCCGACCACCCGCGACGACCGTCCGCGACAACCGAGCCGCGGTGACCACCCGCTAGCGTGATTCCAACAGCCAACATCAGTACTTTTCCCCAGCAATACAAAGGAATACCCCAGATGCGCCGTAGCGCATCTGGGGTATGATGTGCCCTATCCCAACCGGCTCCACACCGGCTGGGGGTTGGTAGGCCGACGCCGGGACGCTCGTCTTTCAGGTCAGAGCTGTCCCGGCGCCGGCACTTCGCCCGGAGGTCAGGGGCACACAGGTCTTACCAGATCTCCAGATCGTGTCAAGCGAGTCCGATCCGACTCCCCCACGATTGTCTCCCACTCCCTCGGGCGATCACGGAAAGCGCTCCCCAACCATGCCGACCACTGCGGTGACCGGCGCGGACAACGGTGTTCGTAGACACGGGCTCTGGGTCGCCCAGAGACACCTGCCAGATTTACCGACCCAGCGCCCGAGCCAACTCGCCTGCCACACGTTCGACCTGGCTCGCAGTCATCTCCGGGAAGAACGGCAGCGCGAGCGAGCGCACCGCCACGTCCTCACATACGGGCAGCGCCCCAGGCCGATAGTCAAAGCGCTCGCGGTAGAAGCTCATCAGATGAATCGCCGGCAGATACGGCTTGCTCTGAACCCCGCGCTCGGCAAGTCGACGTAAGACCGTGTCTCGCTCGGCCTCAAGGGGCAGTTGCACGACAAACACAAACCATCCCCGCCGGTCTCCATTCATGTCCACACAGGGCAGCCCCAACCCCTCGATCCCGGCAAGCGCCTCCCGGTAGCACCCGGCCACACGCGCTCGCCCGGCAAGCATCTCCTCGAGCCGCCCGAGCTGAGCGATCCCCAGCGCACAGGCGATATCCGACAGGCGATAGTTGAACCCAAGCCGGTCATGATCCAGCCACCCCATGTCCCGAGCGCGTCCCTGATTGCGCTCAGAGTCGATCCGCTCCTTCAGCTCTGCATCGCCAAGCGTCACCATCCCCCCCTCCCCGGTGGTGATCTGCTTGTTCGCATAAAACCCAAACACCGCCGGATGCCCCCGCCCGCCAACAGCAACCCCATCCCTGTGCACGGCCCCCAAAGCCTCACAAGCATCCTCGACGATCCCCAGCCCATGCCGCCCGGCGATCGCCTCGAACGCGACCATATCCGCGGGATACCCAAAGATGTGCACCGGCAATATCGCCTTCGTCCGCGAGGTAACCGCAGCCTCCGCAGCAACCGGGTCGAGGTTCAGCGTCACCGGATCGATGTCAGCGAACACTGGCCGAGCCCCCTCATACACGGCGGCGTTAGCCGAAGCCACAAACGAAAACGGGCTCGTGATCACCTCATCCCCCGCCTCAACCCCGACAGCCCGCAAAGCAAGATGCAACCCAGCAGTCCCGCTGCTCACAGCACAAGCGTGCCCCGCCCCAACCCGAGCGGCAAACAACCGCTCGAACTCCCCGACCCGGGGCCCAAGCGAAAGCTGCCCCGACCGCAGCACGTCGAGTACTGCCTGCTCCTCCTCGCTGCCCAGAACCGGCTGTGCAAGCGGGATCGCGTGTTCTGGGTCGAGACTCACTTATGCACCGGTGCATGCTGCTCGGCGTAGGCCAAGGCATCCACAAGCGCCTGCCAGGAAGCGGCGATAATGTTCTCACTGACGCCGACCGTGCCCCAAATTCGATCGCCGTCGCCACTGTCGATGTGAACCTGCGTCACCGCGCCGGTGCCGTGGCTCGTCTCGAGCAATCGCACTCGATAGTCGACCAATTCGACGTCGAGCAGATGTGGATAGAACTCGCCGATCGCGTCACGCAGCGCCCCGTCCAGCGCGTTGACCGGACCGTTGCCCTTGGCGCTGCGCACGTAGCGCTCGTCCTTGATCCACAGCTTGATCGTTGCTTCGGCATCCAGGTGCCCTTCGGCGTTCTGCTCGACGATGACACGCCAAGACTCCAGACGAAACAGCGGCTGATACGTGCCGGCCTCCTGCAACATCAGTAGCTCGAACGAGCCATCGGCCGTCTCGAACTGAAAGCCCCCGTGCTCCATCTCCTTGACCCGTTTGAGCACCCGCCGAGTGAACTCCTCGTCGGCGGCGATCCCGGCCGCGCGGGCCTTCTCGAGGATCGTGGCGCGCCCCGAAAGCTCGGAGATCAGCACGTCGCTGCGATTGCCCACGAGCGCCGGCTCGACGTGCTCAAAGGCCACGCTCGACTCGCGCGCGCCCGCCGCGTGCAAGCCGGCCTTGTGCGCGAACGCGTGCTTGCCGACATACGGCTGCGCCGGATCGGGCGTGCGATTCAGCAGCTCGTCGACGAAATGAGCGGTCTCCGTCAGCCGCGCCAGGCGCTCTGCCGGCAGCGCCTCAAACCCCATCTTCAGCTGCAGATCGGCGATGATCGTCACCAGGTTGGCGTTGCCAGTGCGCTCGCCGATGCCGTTGATCGTCCCCTGCACCTGCGTGGCGCCCGCCTGCACCGCCACGAGCGTGTTCGCCACGCCGCACCCAGTGTCGTCGTGGGTGTGAATCCCGAGCGCAACGTCCGGCACCTGCTCGCGCACCGCTTCGACCGCTTCGCGCACATCCAGCGGCAGCGAGCCCCCATTCGTGTCGCACAGCACGACCCGCTCAGCGCCCGCGTCCGCCGCCATGCGCACGCATTCCAGCGCATAACCGACGTCTTCCTCGATCCCATCGAAAAAATGCTCCGCGTCGAACAGCACGCGCTTGCCGTGCGCAACCAGGTGCGCGACCGACTCGCCGATCATGCTCAGATTCTCCTCGCGCGTCACCTTCAACACCGTCTCGGCCTGCAACGCCGAGCTCTTGCCGACGAGCGTGCACACGGGCACGAACGACTCCGCGAGCACGCGCAGCCCCTCGTCCTCCGCTGCCTCCACCCCGCGCCGGCGCGTCATGCCGAACGCGACGATCTCGGCGCCCTGCAACGACTCGCGCTCGAGCAGCTCGAACAGCTCGAGCTCCTTCGGGTTCGACGCCGGAAAGCCCGCCTCGATCATGTGCACGCCGAGCGCATCCAGCGCGTGCACGACCCGCACCTTCTCGGCGGCCGTCAGCGTCATCCCGCCGCCGCCCATGCCATCGCGCAAGGTCGCGTCGTATAGCTGTATGTGCGTCATCGGGGTTACCCGGCCGTGGTGGTGGTGCCGCTCGGCGCGACCGCCCGAGCGCCGTCCGGGCCGGCGCCGCTGGGCGTCTGCAGCGCCTGCGGCGTGACCACGTCCAACCACTCGCGATAGCGCTCGGAGCGACCGTGGATCGCATCGTCGAACGCGGCCTGCAGCACGCGCGTGATCTCACCGGGCTCGCCCGTGCCGACCTTGTGATCGTCGACTTCGCGCACCGGCACGAGCTCCGCGGCCGTCCCCGACAGGAACACCTCGTCGGCCAGGTACATCTCCGCACGCGCCACGTTGCGCTCGGACACCGTGTAGCCGAGATCCTGGGCGATCTGCATCACCGAGCGGCGCGTGATCCCGTCGAGGATCGAGTTGTGCTGTCCCGGCGTTGAGATCTCGCCGTCGCGCACGATGTACACGTTCTCGCCCGTGCCCTCGCACACGTGGCCGTGTTCGTCGAGCAGGATCGCCTCCTCGTATCCGCACTTGGTCGCCTCGATCTTCGCGAGCACGCTGTTGAGGTACTGGCCCGAGGCCTTCGCGTGCGGGATCAGCGAGCGCGGGCCGATCCGCTCCCACGAGGAGACCTTCGCGCGCACGCCGTGGCGCATGCCCTCCTCGCCCAGATACGTTCCCCACTCCCAGCACGCGATCGTCACGTCCACGGGAGCGTCTAACGGATTGAGTCCCATCGTGCCGTAGCCGCGGTAGACGATCGGGCGGATGTAACAGGAGCTCAGCCCGTTGCGGGCCACGAGCTCGCGTGTGGCGGCGCGCAGCTCCTCGTCGCCGTAGGGCACCTCCATGTAGTACAGCTCGGCCGACTTGCGCAGGCGCTGCACGTGCTCGGCGTTGCGGAACACCGCCGGCCCGAGCTCCGTCTCGTAACAGCGCACGCCCTCGAACACGCCCGTGCCGTAGTGCAGGCCGTGCGTCAGGACGTGGACCTTCGCGTCCTCCCATGCGATGAATTCTCCGTTCATCCATATGAGGTCCGTTGGGTCCACGTTCATCTCACTCCTGTTTTAGAGATTGTCGAGCACTGCCTTCGTCGCGCTCGCCGTCCCGTCGGCGCCGCCCAGGTCGGGGGTGCGCAGACCACCGTCGAGCGCTCTCTCAACGGCCGATTCTACCGCCGTCGCCCCGTCGGGCAGATCGAGTCCGTGCCGCAGCATCATCGCGACCGACAGCAGCATCGCGAGCGGATTGGCCGCGCCCGTGCCCGCGATGTCCGGCGCCGAGCCGTGCACGGGCTCGAACAGACCCGGTCCCTCGCCTCCCAGCGACGCGCTCGGCAGCAGCCCGATCGAGCCCGTGATCATCGCCGCCTCGTCACTGAGGATGTCCCCGAACATGTTCTCGGTCAGGATCGCGTCGAAGTGCCGCGGCGCGGCCACCAGCTGCATCGCGGCGTTGTCCACGAGCACGTGCTCGAGCTGTATGTGGGGGAACTCGCGCGCATGGACCTCGACCACGACCTCCCGCCACAGCCGCGAGGTCTCGAGCACGTTCGCCTTGTCGACGCTCGATACCTTCGCCCGTGCGGCCTTGAAAGCGACGCGCGCGATCCGCTCGATCTCCACGGTCGTATACGCGCACACGTCGCTCGCGGCCTCGGCCGTGCGCGTCTTCTCACCGAAGTAGATGCCGCCGGTGAGCTCGCGCACGACCAGCAGGTCGGTCCCCTCGATCCGCTCCCGCTTCAACGGCGAGGCGTCGTACAGCGCGGGCAGCGGCTTGACCGGGCGCAGGTTCGCATACAGCCCCAAGCCCTTGCGCAGCCCCAACAGCCCCTGCTCAGGGCGAGGCTTGGACGGGTCGGTCGTGTCCCACTTCGGACCCCCGACGGCCGCCAGCAGCACCGCGTCCGCGGAGCGGCACGCCTCCAGCGTCTCGTCGGTGAGCGCGACGCCATGCGCGTCGATCGAGGCGCCGCCGAAGGCGTGCTCCTCGAGCTCGAACTCCCCCAGCTTCCCCAGGACCTCGAGCGCGGGGGCCATGATCTCCGGACCGATCCCGTCTCCGGGCAGCGTGACGATGCGATGACTCATCGGTTTCCCAGCGCCTACAGCGCCGTCGTCGCGACGCGCGCGAAGCCGTCGTGGTCGTGCTCTGACTCGTACTCGGCGATCTCCGCCGCCTGCTCGAGCGTCAGCGCGACGTCGTCGAGCCCGTTCAAGAGACGGTGGCGAATCTCGTGGTCGATCTCGAAGGAGACATCGCGCCCAGCGATGCGCACCTCCTGCTCGAGCAGGTCGACCTCTCCCGAGCCGGCATGCGCGAGGGCGCGACAGTCCTCGTCGCTCAGCACGACCGGCAGCAGGCCGATCTTGGTGCAGTTCGAGTAGAAGATGTCCGCGAAGCTCGGCGCGACGATCGCCTGGAAGCCGTAGTCCTGCAATCCCCACGGGGCGTGCTCGCGCGAGGAGCCGCAGCCGAAGTTCTCGCCCGCGACGAGGATCGGATTGGCCGGCAGGTCCCACCCCGGCTCCTTCGCCCAGTCGTAGAACAGGAACTCGCCAAAGCCGCTGCGCTCCACGCGCTTGAGGAACTGCTTGGGCATGATCTGGTCGGTGTCCACGTCGGCCCTGTCCAAGAAGCTCACTGCTCCGGATATGACGCTGATTGGGTCCACGGTTTAGCTCCAGTTCCTGATGTCTACAAAATGCCCCTCGATCGCCGCGGCGGCGGCCATTTGTGGGGATACGAGGTGGGTGCGCCCGCCGCGTCCCTGCCGGCCCTCGAAGTTGCGGTTCGAGGTCGAGGCGCAGCGCTCGCCGGGCTGCAGGATGTCAGGGTTCATCCCCAGGCACATCGAGCATCCCGCCACGCGCCAGTCGAAGCCGGCCTCGCGGAACACGCGGTCAAGGCCCTCGGCCTCGGCTTGCGCCTTCACTTGCTGAGAGCCTGGCACGACCATCGCCTCGACACTTGGAGCGACCTTGCGCCCGGCGACGACCTCCGCGGCGGCGCGCAGATCGCCGATGCGCGAGTTCGTGCACGAGCCGATGAACACGCGGTCGAGCGCGATCCGCTCGATCGGCGTGCCCGGCTCCAGCGCCATGTAGGCGAGCGCGCGCTCGGTCGCGTCGCGGTCGGCGGGGCTGTCGAACTCCTCCGGCGCGGGAACGCGCTCGGTGACCGCACGCACCATTCCCGGGTTCGTTCCCCACGTCACCTGGGGAGAGATCGCGCTCGCGTCGATCGCCACCTCGCTGTCGAACTCGGCGCCCTGATCCGTGGGCAGCTCGCGCCAGGTCGCGATCGCCTTCTCCAGCTCCTCGCCCAGCGGCGCGCCCGGACGCTGGGTCTCGGCGAACCACGCGAACGTCGTCTCGTCGGGCGCGATCATGCCGGCGCGCCCGCCGCCCTCGATCGTCATGTTGCAGACGGTCATCCGGCCCTCCATCGACAGCGCCGCGATCGCTGGGCCGGCGTACTCGACGACGTGGCCGGTCATCCCGCCAACCCCTAGGCGTCCAAGCGTGCCCAGGATCAGGTCCTTGGCGGTGACCCCGAACCCCAGCTCGCCCGCATAGGCGATGCGCATCGAGCGCGGGCGGTGCTGGACCATGCACTGCGTGGCGAGCACGTGCTCGACCTCGCTCGTGCCGATCCCGAACGCGAGCGCGCCGAACGCGCCGTGCGTGGAGGTGTGCGAGTCCCCGCACACGATCGTCATCCCCGGCTGGGTCACGCCCAGCTCGGGGCCGATCACGTGCACGATCCCCTGCCGGTCCGAGCCGAGCGAGTAGACGGGCACGCCGAGCTCGGCGCAGTTTCGCTCCAGCGTTTCCACCTGCACGCGCGAGAGCTCGTCCTTGATGCGCGCCGCCACGGGCGTGCCGTCGGTCGGCGTGTTGTGGTCGGCCGTCGCCAGCGTGCGATCGGGACGGCGCACGCTGCGACCGGCCAGGCGCAGTCCGTCGAAGGCCTGCGGGCTCGTGACCTCGTGCACCAGGTGCAGGTCTATGTACAGGAGCCCATGGGCGACCTCGTGGCGCTCCCAGATCTTCTCGAACATCGTCTTCGGCATCGTCATCGGCCCTTTTCGTAGTTGGTCAGCTGCGTCGCAGGCCGGCGCTGACGACGGCCAGAAACGAGGCCGCCTTCTCGCCGGATGGGTTCTCGAAGTGGTGGGGCAGATCGGCGTCGAACGTGACGCAGTCGCCCTCCTTCAGCTCATAGCGTTGCCCGTCGCAGACGAGCACGACCGCCCCCTGCTCGACGAGCGCGGTCTCGCGGCTGCCGGGCTCGTGCATCGGCGGGTCGTCGGGCGCGCCCGTGGCGCCGCCGGGCGCGAGCTTGTGACGCGAGAGCTCCGCGCGCTGGCCGGGCTGCGCGGCGGTCATCACCTCGAAGCTGTGCCCCCGGCGCCTGCTTCCCCCGCGCGAGCGCTCGCCCGCGCGCACGATCGTCACCGCGCCGTCCTCATCCAGGCGCAGCAGCTGT
Organism: Solirubrobacteraceae bacterium; assembly: GCA_036496915.1. Taxonomy (GTDB): domain Bacteria; phylum Actinomycetota; class Thermoleophilia; order Solirubrobacterales; family Solirubrobacteraceae; genus Palsa-744. Next base: position 20,028 of record DASXKH010000028.1, on the reverse strand, counting down.
GAGAGCCGCAGCTCCAAGCCCGCGGCGATGCGCGCGGCGACGGTCAGCGTCGGGCTCGTCTCGCCCCGCTCGACCTGCGAGAGCATCGGCGCGCTCACGCCGCTGCGCAGCGCCAGCTCGCGCAGCGACAGCGCCTCGGACTCGCGCAGCGCCTTCACCCGCGCGCCGACCGTGATCGGATCGAGCGGGTCCAGAGCAGCGGCCGGGTGCCGCGCGGAGGCCTCGTGGATGGCGCGTGTCGGCGTCATACGTGCGTACGTTATCACAGACGCACGTATGACGCTCTATACACCCACGCGACCCGGCCCCGCCCCGAGCTCCTCCTAAACCATCTCCCCGCCTTTTACGGCCCGGCCGGCTCGGGCAATCCGACGGCGTCCGCGGACGCCAGCGCACGAGCCCGTGCGACCGACAGCGCGCGCACGTACGCCCGCGCGGCCGCGTCGATGATGTCCGTCGAGACACCCTGTCCCGCGCCGGACATTCCGTCCACCTCGACCACGACGGACACCTCACCGAGCGCGTCCTGGCCCTCGGTGACGGCGCCGATCGTGAACTCGCCGAGCTGCGCCTCCACGCTCGCGGCGGCGTTGATCGCGCGAAACACGGCGTCGATCGGTCCGTCGCCGGTGAACGAGCCCTCGGCCGAGCCGCCGTCGGGCAGCGTCACCGATACGCGCGCGTGCGGGGGCCGGCGCGAGGATGCCTCGACCTCGAACCACTCCAGCGCATATCCGGGGATCTCCTCGCGCAGCTCATCCGTCACCAGTGCCTCCAGGTCCATCGCCGTGACCTGCTTCTTGCGGTCGGCGATCTCCTTGAAGCGCTTGAACGCGGTGTTCAGCGCCTGGCCGTCTAGCTGAAAGCCCATCTCCTCCAGCGCGTCGCGCAGCGCGTGGCGGCCGGAGTGCTTCCCAAGCACGAGCGAGTTGCTGCGCAGGCCAACGGTGGTGGCGTCCATGATCTCGTAGGTCGTGCGCTCCTTCAGCACGCCGTCCTGGTGGATGCCGGCCTCGTGCGCGAACGCGTTGCGCCCGACGATCGCCTTGTTGGGCTGCACCTGATAGCCCGTCAGCCTCGAGACAAGGCGACTGGTGCGTGCGATCTCGGTCGTGTCGATCCCGCTCCACAGGCCGAGGCTCGGCTCGCGCGTGTGCAGCAGCATCACGATCTCCTCCAGCGAGGCGTTTCCGGCGCGCTCGCCGATGCCGTTGATCGCGCACTCGACCTGCCGGCAGCCGGCTTCCACGCCGGCCAGCGAGTTGGCGACCGCCAAGCCCAGGTCGTCGTGGCAGTGCACCGAGACGACCACGTCGCGCAATCCCGGCACGAGCCGGTAGAGCTCGTCGAACATCGCCGCGTACTCGCGTGGCATCGTGTAGCCGACCGTGTCGGGCACGTTGATCGTGGTGGCGCCCTCATCCAGCGCGACCTGGATCACCTCGGCCATGTACTGCACGTCCGAACGCGAGCCGTCCTCGGGCGAGAACTCGACGTCGTCGGTGTATTCGCGCGCCTGCGCGACCGCCGCGCGCGCCTGTCCGAGGACGTCCGCGCGCGTAGTCTGCAGCTTGCGCTCGATGTGAATGTCGCTCGTGGCGATGAACGTGTGAATCCGAGGTCGCGCGGAGTCCTTGACGGCGTTCCAGGCCGCGTCGATGTCCTGCTTGGACGTGCGCGCCAGCCCGCAGATGACGGGGCCTTCGACCTAGCGCGCGATCGCCTGCACCGACTCGAAGTCGCCAGGTGAGGTGATCGGAAAGCCGGCCTCGATGATGTCAACGCCCAGCCGCGCGAGCTGGTGGGCGATCTCCAGCTTCTCCTGGCGGTTCAGCGCGATGCCGGGCGACTGCTCGCCGTCGCGCAGGGTCGTGTCGAAGACGCGCACACGCGCCTGCTCGGTTCGCTCCGGGGGTGGCGGTGCTTCTACTACGCCTGTGTCACTCATCATGTCGTTCCTTTCGAGCTTCGCTGTCGTCTTACGACCTGTCTCCGTTGTGTATGCGGCTACGCGGCCGCCACGCGCTATTCCCCCCGAGGGGGGAGGAGGAGAAGGTTGAGAAGCGAGCTGCTGAACGACATCTGCTGCGGAGAGTAGCACCGGGCGGAGCCGGCGCCAAGGCGGTGACCGGTCTCGCATTTGCACTCGCAGGCGCGCCCCCGGCTTCGGGACCGCGCCTGCCGTTGCTCCCTCGCGGGCGCCGGCCGCTAATTCTCCCTCGACCGCACCGCCACCACCGTGCTGAATGCGAGCGCCGGCGTCACAGCTCGATCGCAGCCAACGTGCAGTGCGGCGGAACCCCCGCGCTGAACGTCGCACCCACCACGTTCAGGTTGACCTCCATCCAGGTCGTGACTCCGCCCGAGCTGATCAGGAAGATGACCGCTTCGTTGATTGCCTGTTCCGATTCTACGTTGGTGGGGATAGAGACTTCCGGCACAGCCGGCGAGGTGAGTTCGACCGTCGATGACGTGGTTTTGCCGGCTTCGGTGCGGATCCCGGAACCCACGATCGACAATGGATTCGGGGCTGACTCGCGGATTGTGACCTTCGTGTCGCCTTTGCCCGTTCCCGGCTGGCAGGACATGGCAAACTGAAACGGACCCGTCGGTACCACGGCGTGGATGGGATCTCCGACCGTGGGCGCCTCCGTGAGGAAGTACTTGCTCGCACCCGGCCCTGCCGGGCCCTGCGGACCCGTCGCGCCCGGCACGCCCTGAGGACCAGCGGCGCCCTGGGGCCCCTGAGGCCCGCGCGGTCCCGCCGGGCCGCGGTTGGAGGATTTCTTCTTCTTCTTCTTCTTGTGCGCTGCGCGCTTGGCGTGGTGGCTGCCGCGGGGGGTGTAGTGGACGCCCGGTACGAGCATCGACACGCTCGCGTCGGCGCCCGCCGCACCGACGAGCAGGCCGCAAACGGCCACAACTGTCGCGACGGGCGCGCCCCGGCTGAATCTCGATCTCATGCTGATCTCCCCGTGCTGATGGTCAGACGAGCGCCGCTCGCCAAGCGGACGCCGGGTCGGCGACCGACGCGCATAAGCTAGCAAGCGCGGGGGATGGTTCGAGCCGGCCTGGACGAATCTCGGGATGCGCCAAGGGTCAGTCGAGGCCGGTCCTCAGCAAAGACCTACGGAACGAGCACGACCTTTCCGACATTGCGCCGTTCGGTGATCATGTTCTGCGCGGCGCCCGCTTCCTCGAACGAGAATGTGCCCGCGACGACCGGTTTGACCGTGCCGTCAGCGACCAGCTCCGTCAACGCCGCTCCGATCTGGGCGCGGCGCCGGTCGTCCTGGGAGAGCGTGTACATGTTCAGGCCGATCACGGTCTTGGACGCGGACATCTGTTTGATCAGATTGAAGCGCGGCATGCGCAGCGCCGTTTTCAAAGCGGCGACCGGGTTGCGCCGCTCGCCGGAAACGATCCCGGAGGCGCCGAAGGCGATCAGGCGCCCACCGGGACCGAGCAGGTCGTAGCTGCGCCGGAAGCTCTTTCCGCCGATCGCGTCCATGATCACATCGAACGGCGGCAGGCCCCGCTCCCAGCCGGACTTGGTGTAGTCGAGCGGGTGGTCGACGCCGAGCTCGGAGATGCGCGCGTGCTTGCCGGGCGAGGCGGTGCCGTAGACCTCGGCGCCCTGGCGCTTGGCGACCTGCGTAGCGGCGATGCCGACGCCGCCGGCCGCCGCATGCAGCAGCACCCGTTCGCCCTCAAGCAGACTGCCGAAGCCGGCGAGTCCCATCCAGGCCGTCCCGTAGTTGACGGGAATCGCCGCGCCCTGCTCGAACGTGAGCTCGTCCGGCAGCGGCTGCACGCCGTCGGCGGGCGCCACCACCTGCGAGGCGTAGCCGCCGAACTCGGTGCCCGCCACGACCCGCTGGCCGGGAGTCAGCGGGCGCTCGGGGGTCGACGCGCCCTCGCCCAGCTCGAGGATCGTGCCCGCGACCTCGTAGCCGATGACGCACGGCGGCTTGGGCGCGTCGGGGTAGAAGCCCAGGCGTGCCATCACGTCGGCGAAGTTGATCCCGGCGGCGGCGACGTCGATGCGCACCTCTCCGGGGCCGAGCTCCGGGTCGGGGCGCTCCTGCACCTGCAGCACCCCGGGTCCCCCATGCTTTGTGATGACGACCGCCCTCATCCTGCGGTCACCCTACCCGATCGGCCAGGATCAGCCCAGGTCCACTGACCAGCCATTGACAAAACCGTCGGAGGCGACGATCTCATCGACGACGTCGGCCGGGACGCGCGCGTCGGTCGTGACGACCATCGCGGCCAGGCGCCCGTCCTCGCCGGGCGGGCTCGCTTCACCCTGACCGTCGGGGACGTGCCCGACCGCGGCGGAGGAGATGTTGATGCCGTGCGTGCCGAAGATCGTGCCGACGCGGCCGATCATGCCCGGCAGGTCCTGGTAGCGAAAGACGGTCACGTATGGCTCGAGCTCGATCGTCAGCCGCCGGCCCTGGACCTCGACGAGGTGGGGCACGCGGTTGGGGCCGATGCCGGTGCCGGCGACCGCGACGCGCTCATCGCCGGCCGCGACGGTGACGCGGATCAGCTCATTGAAGTCCTGCGCCTCGGAGACGGCCTTCTCCTCGACGATGATCCCGCGCTGCTGGGCCATGGTGGGGGCGTTGACGAGGTTGACGTCCTCCTCGGTGCGCCCCTGCAACGCGCCCTGGATCACGGCGAGCGTGAGCAGGCGCGTGTCGAAGTCGGCGATGCGCCCCAGGAAGGCGGCCTCGATGCGCTCGACCGAGCTGCCCTCGGCGAGCTCCATCGCCAGGCGCCCGAGCTGGGTGGCGAGCGGCAGGAACGGCCCGAGCACCTCCATGTCCTCGGCGCCGATCGCGGGGATGTTGACGGCCGTCGAGACGACGCCGCCGGTGAGCGCCGCCAAGACCTGCTCGGCGCTCTGATAGCCGGCGCGGTCGGTGGCCTCGGCCGTCGAGGCCCCCAGATGCGGGGTGACGACCACCTGGGGATAGCCGTCCTCGAACAGCGGGTAGTCGGTCATCGGCTCGGACGGGAACACGTCCAGCGCGGCGCCGGCGACCTTGCCCGAGTCGAGCGCCGCCTGCAGCGCGGCGTCGTCGATCAGCCCGCCGCGGGCGACGTTGAGCACGCGCACGCCGTCGCGCATCTTGGCGAACGCATCGCCGTCGAGGAAGCCTTCGGTCTCTGCCGTCTTGGGCAGGTGCACGGTGATGAAGTCGGCCTGCGCGTAGACGTCCTCGGGGGAGTCGGCCTTGTCCACCCCGAGCTCGCGGTAGCGCTCGGCGCTGACGAACGGGTCGAACGCGAGCACGCGCATGCCGAACCCGCGTGCGCGCTGGGCGACGAGCTGGCCGATGCGCCCGAAGCCGAGGATGCCGAGCGTCTTCTCGTACAGCTCGACGCCGGAGTATTTCGAGCGATCCCATTTGCCTTCGTGCAGCGACTGGTGCGCCTGGGGGATGTTGCGGGCGAGCGCGAGCAGCAGCGCGAGCGTGTGCTCGGCGGCGGTGACGACGTTGGATTGGGGCGCGTTGGCGACGACTACCCCGCGGCGGGTGGCGGCGGGCACGTCGACGTTGTCCACGCCCACGCCCGCGCGCCCGATCACGCGCAGGTTGACGGCGCGATCGATCAGCTCGGCGGTCATCTTCGTGGCCGAGCGGATGAGGATGCCGTGATAGGCGCCGATGCGCTCGTTCAGCTCCTCCTCGCTCCAGTCGATGCCGAGGTCGACGTCGAAGCGGGTGCGCAGCAGCTCGATGCCCGAATCGCCGACCTTCTCCTTGACGAGGACTTTCAGACGCTCTGGGGTGTCGGACGTGGCGGAGCTCATGCCGAGATCCTTTCGACGGTCCACTCGATACACGCGGTCAGGGCTCGTACGTCGTCCGGGTCGACGGCGGGGAACATGCCGATCCGCAGCTGGTTGCGCCCGAGCTTGCGGTAGGGCTCGACGTCGACGATCCCGTTGGCGCGCAGGGTCGCGGCGACGGCAGCCGCGTCGACCTCATCGGCGAAGTCGATCGTTCCCACGACGAGCGAGCGCTTGGCCGGGTCGGCGACGAACGGGGTCGTATAAGCGGTGCTCTGCGCCCAGCCATACAGGTGCCCGGAGGACTCGCGCGTGCGCGACACGCACCAGTCCAGCCCGCCGCCGTCGAGCATCCAGCGGATCTGGTCGGCGAGCAGGAACAGGGTCGCGACCGCCGGCGTGTTGTACGTCTGGTCTTTGAGCGAGCTCTCCAGGGCGGTGCCGAGCGAGAGGAACGGGGGGATCCAGCGCTCACAGGACGCGAGCGCGGCGATCCGCTCCTGTGCGGCGGGGCTGAGCAGCGCGATCCACAGCCCTCCATCGCCGGCGAAGGCCTTTTGCGGCGCGAAGTAGTAGGCGTCGGCGTCGGCGACGTTCACCGGCAGCCCGCCTGCGCCCGAGGTCGCGTCGATCAGCACGAGCGCGTCGCCGGTCGCGGCCGGTCGCTGCACTGCGAGCATCACGCCGGTGGAGGTCTCGTTGTGCGCCCACGTCACCACGTCCACGGGTCCGTCGGACGTATCGAGCGCGCCCGGATCGGGGGCGTCGCCGGGATCGGCGGAGACGACGATCGGGTCCTCCAGGAAGGGCGCACCGGTGGTGACGCCGGCGAACTTGGAGGAGAACTCCCCGTAGGTCAGGTGCAGCGCGCGGCGCTCGATCAGGCCGAAGGCGGCGGCGTCCCAGAAGGCCGTGGCGCCGCCATTGCCGAGCGCGACCTCATGGCCGTCCGGCATTGAGAACAGCTCGCGCAGGCCGGCGCGGATGTCTCCCACGAGCGCCTTGACGGGCTTCTGGCGATGCGAGGTCCCCATCACCGCGGCGCCATCGCTTGCGAGACGCGCGAGCGCATCGGGACGCACGCGCGAGGGTCCGCAGCCGAAGCGCCCATCGGCGGGCTTCAGCTCGTCGGGGATGAGCAGTTGCGCGGAATCTGTCGGTGGGCTCGTCGTCATGGGCTGATCCTCTCGCGTTGAGGGGCCTCCGTGTGAGAAGGCAGGCGATTATGTGAGGTGCCCAGGCGTGCGGCGGTGAAAACTCTGCAACCGTCACTGCCACGTCGCTCCCCGGTGGTTAGGCCCACCCGAACGCCAGTCGCGACGAGAGGGCGAGTGTAGCTCACGAACCCATGAGAAGCTCGTGTGTGGTTGAGATCGCCGTCCACCCCTCCGGCAGGCGGGTCGCGGCGACGCCCGCGGACGGTTCGCGAGCGAGCAGGCAGAACTCCGGGGCGGGTCCGAAGACGAGCTGCCGGCGCCACAGGCCGGCCTCATCCGGGTCCATGCCATCGCCCAGCAGCTCGCCGAGCGGACGGCGCTCGGCGCCGGGCGGACGAGCCACCCAGATGGCCGAGGCCCCGTCGAGCCGAGGGCTGCCCTCGACCAGTCCGTAGAGACCACCCGCGCCCGAGCCGAAGCGGCGCGCGAGCTCGTCGTGCGGGGTGCGGTGGCCGTGGCCGACCGCCGCCTCGTTGAGGATGCCGAGCGCGGTGTAGTCCTCGACGAAGTACCAGTCCTCGTAGCCATCGCGAGCGCCCTCGAGCCATGACAGCCCGGCTGCGCGATAGCAGGCCGAGCCGGCGAAGCCCACCGGCGGAGTGCGCGCCAGCGAGCGGTGAAACGCGAGCTGGGCCCGCTCGTACTCGGCGAGCGCGGTGCCACCCAGTGGCCGGTGCCAGAAGACGTAGGCGAGCACCGTGCGAAGACCCTCCTCGCGGTCAGCCGCTCAGAAGGAGGGCTTGATCCAGTCCATGTGCGAGCGCAGCTCTGAGCCGACGTGCTCGACCTGGGTGTCGGCCTGCTCGGCGCGCATGCGCAGGAAGTTCTCCTGCCCGGCGCGGTTCTCGGCGATCCACTCGCGGGCGAAGTCGCCGGACTGGATCTCGGCGAGGATCTGCTTCATGGCGGCGCGAGTCTCGTCGGTGATGACGCGCTTGCCGCGGGTGTAGTCGCCGTACTCGGCGGTGTTGGAGATCGAGTAGCGCATGCCGGCGAGCCCCTTCTCGTACATCAGGTCGGCGATCAGCTTGAGCTCGTGCAGACACTCGAAGTAGGCCATCTCGGGGTCATAGCCGGCCTGCACGAGCGTCTGGAAGCCGGCTTGGACGAGCTCGGAGGCGCCACCGCAGAGAACGGCCTGCTCCCCGAACAGGTCGGTCTCGGTCTCGTCCTTGAAGGTCGTCTCGATCACGCCCCCGCGGGTGCAGCCGATCCCCTTGGCGTAGGCGAGCGCGAGCCCGCGCGCGTTGCCGGTCGCGTCCTGGGCGACGGCGATCAGACCGGGCACGCCGCTGCCCTCGGTGAACTGGCGACGGACGAGGTGGCCGGGGCCCTTGGGGGCGACCATCCCCACGTCAACGCCGGGGGGCGGCTCGATCTCGCCGTAGTGGATCGAGAAGCCGTGGCCGAAGAGGATCATGTTGCCGGGCGCGATGCCGTCGCGGATGTCCGACTCCCAGACGTCGTGGTGGCGCTCGTCGGGCAGCAGGATCATCACGAGATTGCCACGGCTTGAGGCCTCGACGACGGGCAGGACCTCCAGGCCGTGCTCGCGCGCCTGCGCGACCGAGGCGGAGTCTCCTCGCAGCCCGACGATCACGTCGACGCCGGAGTCCTTCAGGTTGAGCGCGTGGGCGTGGCCCTGAGAGCCGTAGCCGATGATCGCGACGGTCTTACCGTTCAAGAGGGTGGGGTCTGCGTCGTCGTCGTAGAGCATGGCGCCGGAGGCTATCGGTTCGGCGCCCGATCCCGAACCCCGGCGGGCACAATCGGAGCCGCGACGCCGGAGCGCGAACGCCGCCGGAACGGACGTGAGCCTCCGTTGGTCAGGCGCTCGCGGATGCGACGAGCGTGCGCCCGGGGAGCGCGAGCGTTCCGTCCGGTTCGCCGAAGGGTTCCAGGCGCGCAGCCAGCCCCGCGCGGATCTGCGCGATCTCGGGCTCGGGGCGGCTGAGGACGGCGTTGTGGAAGGTGTGGGAGATGTCGAGCGTGGTCTCCCAGAAGGCGTCGAAGGAGGGGTGGCGCTGCTCGATCTCGAGCGCTTGCACGTCGATCTCGGCGAAGCCGGCCTGTGCGAGCAATTCGCGCACGCGCTCGGGATCCCCCAACACAAAGGGGCCGGGCGTGCCGGGCGCGGGCGGGGAGGCGAGCCCGCGCTCCAGCAGCTCCATGCTCGGCGCAAGCGCCCAGGGGTTGTGCTGGACCGAGTCCCACACGGCCAGCGCGACACGCCCGCCCGGGCGCAGCACGCGGCGGGTCTCGGCCAGCGCGGCGGGCGGGTCGGCGAGCAGCATGTAGCCCCAGCGGCAGAGGACGGCGTCGACGCTGGCGAGCGGCAGGTCGATCCATTCGGCGCCGATGACCTGGTACTCGATGTTGCTGAGCCCCAGCTCCAGCGCGCGGGCGCGGGCGCCGTCGAGCATCCCGTCGGCCTGATCGGAGACGATCACGCCGCCCATCGGAGCGACGAGCTCGGCGGCGAGCATCCCCGTCTCCCCCAGTCCGGCGGCGAGCTCGAGCACGCGCTGACCGGGCTGCAGCGCTACCGCGTCGAGCATCCAGGCGGAGACGGGCGCGCCGAACCCGCGGATCGCCTTCTGCTGTCGCGTCCAGCCCGGGGCGGCGGCTTCCCAACCGGCGAGGCTCGACTCGCGGTGGGCGTTTGCGTCGAACGCCGGCGACGCCTCGGCGGGGTCCTCGTCGGAGCCGGCGGCGGGTGCGTCGTTGTCGTTGGGATGCGCGCTCACGAGAGGTCTCTGCGCAACAGCTTTCCCGATCGCGTACGAGGCAACGGGGCGGTGGCGATGTCGAACTGCTTGGGCACCTTATAGCGGGCCAGGCGCTCGATGCAATGGGCGCGCAAACGCCCGTCGTCGATGCTCGCGCCCGGACGCGGCACGACGATCGCGGCGACGGCCTCCCCCCACGTCGGGTCCGCCCGCCCGAGCACGGCCGCTTCGAGCACGTCGGGGTGGGCTTCGAGCACGGCCTCGACCTCGGCGGGAGCGATGTTCTCTCCACCGCTGACGATCGTGTCGGCGACGCGACCGGTGACGCGTAGGAAGCCCTGCTCGTCGAGCGAGCCGAGGTCGCCGGTGTGAAGCCAGCCGTCCGGGTCGCGCGATCCCGGGGCGACGGTCGGGCCGGAGACGAGGATCTCGCCGACGTGCGCGTCCACCGCCGGCGCTCGCGCCGTACGCGCGGATGCTGCGTCGATGCGTATGCGCGTGCAGAACAGGGGCGGTCCGCCGGTGCTGACCTGCGAGCAGGCCTCCGTCAGGCCGTAGGTCGAGCTGACGGGGACGCCGGCCTCCCGGGCACGCCGCACGAGCGCGTCGGGGACGGGACCGCCACCGGTGAGCGCCCAGCGCAGTGCGCCGGGACGCTCCAGGCCGGCGTCGAGCAGACGCGCGAGGGTGGTGGAGACGAGCGAGACGAGCGTGACGTCATGGGCGCGCAGGGCGCGCAGGACGAGCTCGGTGTCGAAGCGCTCGTGGACGACGGCGGTCGTGGCATAGATCGCGGAGCGAACGAGGATCGAGAGCCCTCCGACGTGGGAGACGGGCAGGGCACAGAGCCAGCGCTCACGAGGGTCCCGGTCCAGGGCGACGGCCGAGCCGAGGGCGCTCCACAGGAAGTTGCCGTAGGAGAGCTCGATCGGACGGGGCGCGGAGGTCGTGCCGGAGGTGTGGATCACGGCGGCGACGGCGTCGAGGTCGTGGCGCTCGTCGAGCGCGTGGTCCGGCTCCCTGGCATCGGACGCCGCGCTCAATGTCTCCGACACGACCACCGAGGCGCCATCGTGGATGCGCGCACGTTCGGCCTCGGCGAGGCGCGGATCGACGGGCACCGCGACGGCGCCCAGCAGGAGGCAGGCGTGCAGGGCTTCGACAAAAGGCAGGCCGGGAGGCAGGGCGATCGCGACGCGATCCCCCCGCCGCACTCCGCGAGTCGCCAGCGCGCCGGCGCCACGACGCGCGGCGGCGTGCAGCTCGGCGTAGGAGCATGACGAGGATGCGCCGTCGGGACCCTCGCAGGCGCTCGCCCCGGGGTGTGTGCGCGCGGCGCGATGCAGCCAACCCTCGACGACCATCGACTAAAGCTAGCTTGTAGCCTTGTCCGACATGCCGACCACATGGACGAGCGCGGGCGAGTACGAGGACATCCGCTACGAGAAGTCGGGCGCGCCGGTGGGGATCGCGAAGATCACGATCGATCGCCCGGAGGTCCGCAACGCGTTCCGCCCGCGGACGATCGTGGAGATCTCACAAGCGCTGGAGGACGCGCGCGAGGACACGGAGATCGGGGTGATCGTGCTGACGGGCGCGGGCGAGCTGGCGTTCTGCTCGGGCGGCGATCAGCGGGTGCGCGGCGATTCGGGGTATCTCGCCGAGGACGACGCCGGCAAGGCCGGGATCGGCCGCTTTCACGTGACCGATCTGCACGTGCAGATCCGCCGGCTGCCGAAGCCGGTCGTGGCGATGGTCGCGGGCTATGCGATCGGCGGCGGGCACGTGCTGCATCTGGTGTGCGATCTGACGATCGCGGCGGAGAACGCGAAGTTCGGGCAGGTGGGGCCGAAGGTGGGATCGTTCGACGGGGGGTTCGGCGCGGGCCTGTTGGCGAACCTGGTGGGTCCGAAGAAGGCGAAGGAGATCTGGTTTCTGTGCCGCCAGTACTCGGCAGAGGATGCGCTTGCGATGGGGATGGTGAACACGGTCGTGCCGCTGGCGGAATTGGAGGCGGAGACGGTCAGATGGTGTGAGGAGATGCTGGCGCTGTCGCCGTTCGCGCTGAGGCTGTTGAAGGCGAGCTTCAACGCCGCCGAGGACGGGTTGACGGGCATCCAGCAGCTGGCGCACGACGCCAACCTGCTGTTCTACGGCAGCGAGGAGGCCCAGGAGGGCCGCAACGCCTACCGGGAGAAGCGCAGACCGGAGTTCGAGCGGTTTCCCAGGCGCGCGTGAGCACGGTGACGCAGACGACGGCCACGCTCCCGTCCGGTGAGACGGGCGTCTCGGGGGCGGAGCGCCCGAGCATGGTGCGCATCTGGGTGATGGCGGCGCGCATCAGGACGTTGCCGGCGGCCGTGGCGCCGGTGCTCGTGGGGACTTCGCTGGCGCTGGGCGCGGGCGAGTTTCACCCGCTCGCGTTCGTGGCGGCGCTGCTGGGAGCGGTGTTCATCCAGGTGGGGACGAATCTGTCGAACGACTACTCGGATGCGCGCCGGGGCGCGGACACGGAGGACCGGCTGGGCCCGGTGCGGGTGACGGCCGGCGGGCTGGTGCCGCCGAGGCAGGTGTTGATCGCGACGTATGCGACGTTTGGGCTGGCGGTGCTGTGCGGGGTGTATCTGGTGGCGGTGGCGGGGCCGGAGCTGATCGCGGTCGGGGCGGCTTCGATTCTCGCGGGCGTGCTGTACACGGGCGGGCCTCGACCGTACGGGTATGAGGGATTGGGCGAGGTGTTCGTGTTCCTGTTCTTCGGCGTGGTCGCGGTGACGGGCTCGTATTTCGTGCAGGTGCAGGAGCTGCCGTGGCAGGCGTTCGGGTGCGCGGTGCCGGTCGGGCTGCTGGCGAGCGCGATCCTGGTGGTGAACAACGTCCGGGACATCGACACGGACAGGCGCGCGGGCAAGCGCACGCTCGCGGTGAGGCTGGGCCGAGAACGCACGCGAGCGCTGTATACGGCGATGGTGGCGGGCGCGTTCGCGAGCGCGCCGGTGCTGTGGGCGCTGGGCATGTCGCCGTGGCTGCTGCTGAGCTGGGCGGCGATCCCGCTTGCCGCGGGGGTCGTGCGGACGGTGCGAACGCGGGTGGACGGACCGGCCCTGAACGGCGCGCTGGCACGGACGGGGATGTTGCAGCTGCTGTTCTGCTTGCTGTTCGCGGCCGGGATTCTCGCGAGCGGCGGGATCTGAAAGCGGTAATGAGCCATTCGGGGGGGCCGCGGTTTTGGGTGGGTGAGCCAGAGCCCCGCGCCTGCGTCGATTGCCCTCGGCGCCGCTCACCGCAGCCGCTGGCATTGAGGAAGCGTGAGGGCGCAAGGTGAGACTGAGCGTGCAGCGAACGAACGTGCGCTTGCGCAAACCGCTGGAGACGGCGCACGGGACGGTGCGAGAGCGCGAGCTCTTGGCGATCACGCTCGAGGACTCGGAGGGCCCGACGGGATATGGCGAAGGGGCCCCGCTCGAGCAGTACGACCACGTGAGCATCGACAGGGTGCAGGGCGCCTTGGAGCGATACGGGCAGGTGCTGGCGGACGCGAAGGACCTGACGGGGGTGCAGCTGCTCGAAGCGTGCCGGCGCGTGGATGACCTGCCCCAGGCGCTGGCGGCGATCGACATGGCTCTGTGGGATCGCGCGGGCAAGCGCGCGGACAGGCCGATCGCGAACCTGCTCACCGACGATCCCGTGCGCGCGGTGAGCGTGAACGCGACGATCGGCGCGACCGATCGTCGGGGTGCGGCCGAACAGGCCGAGACGGCCGCGAGGGTGGGGTTCGGGTGCATCAAGGTGAAGGTCGGCACGGGCGATGACGCGGCTCGCGTCGCGGCGGTGCGCGCGGCCGCAGGCGAGGAGATCGCCTTGCGCTTGGACGCGAACGGCGCGTGGACGGTCGAGGAGGCCGTGAGGGCGATCGAAGCGCTGGCGCCCGCGGGGTTGGAGCTGGTGGAGGAGCCGACCCACGGCCTGCACGCGATCAGAGAGGTGCGCGAGCGCGTCAGCACGAGGATCGCGATCGACGAGACCGCCACCGAGCACGGTGCGCTCGGCGCGGGGGTGGCCGATGCCGTGTGCCTGAAGATCGGCAGCTGCGGGGGGATCTCGGGCCTGCTGGCGGCGGCGACGCTCGTGCGCGCCTCGGGCGCGGAGCCGTATGTCGCCTCGACGCTGGACGGCCCGCTGGGGGTGGCCGCGGCGCTGCACGCAGCCGCGGCACTGGCCTCACGCGGGCCGGTCCCGGCCTGCGGGTTGGCGACGCTCGGGATGTTCGAAGACGTCGAGGACCAACTGCCGGTCGAGCGGGGCAGGATCGCCCTGCCGTCGTGTCCGGGGCTTGGCGTCGGCCCGCTGTAGGGAAGCCAAGTGAGGAAGCCGATGCCGGTCGCCGAGCGATCGGCGCCTGTGAGACCCGACCGCGCCCTGCTGGGTCGGGTGGGCGAGTCAGGCCGGCGTGGTGGCGAGGTCCGCCTCGAGCAGGCCCTCGACGGCGTCCACCGGCGCGGGGGCGCCCAGGAACAGCCCTTGCGCCATCGTGCAGCCCTTCGTCTGCAGGGACGCCAGCTGCTCGCCGGTCTCGATGCCCTTGGCGATCACCGTCAGCGAGAGCTCGCGCCCGGCGAGCAGGATCGTCTCCAGCAGCCAGCTGCGGTAGTCCTCGGTGTCCGAGGCGGCGAGGGAGCTGCGGTCGACCTTCAGGAAGTCGAGCGGCAACCGTTGCAGGTCGGAGCGGGAGGCGTACGCGCTGCCGAAGTCGTCGAGCGCGATACGCACGCCCAGTCCTTTGATCTCCCGCAGGCGCTCGGCGGCGATCTCGATACCGCGCATCACGGTGGGCTCGGATATCTCGAGCGTGAGCAGCGAGGGCTCGATGCCCGACTGCAGCAGCGCGCGTCGTATGTCGGTGATGAAGCCATCGCGATTGAGCTGAACGGGCGACACTTTCACCGAGACGCCGGCGCGACCGCCGCCTCCGGCGGCGACGCCCTTCCCCACGTTCCAGGCCGCGGCGCGGCTGCAGGCCTCCTCGAGCACCCAGCGACCGATCGGCACGATCAGCCCGGTTTCCTCGGCCAGCGGAATGAAGTCGGCGGGCGTTAGCACGCCCTGCTCGGGGTGCTGCCAGCGGATGAGCGCCTCGAATCCGACCACGTGTCGCGGGTTCAGGTCGTAGATCGGCTGGTAGAGCAAGAAGAACTGCCCCTCCGCGAGCGCCGTGTTCAGCTCCACCTCGAGCACTCCGCGACCCTCGATGATGGAGCGCATGTTCGCGTTGAAGAGCGTGTAGCGGTCCTTGCCCGCGGCTTTGGCGGCCAGGTGCGCGTCGCGCAGGAGGTCCTCGGGGATCGTGTAGCGCCCGACGGCGACGCCGATGCTCGCGGTCAGGACGAAGCTCGGTCCGAAGCCCTCGAGCTCGACGGGCTCGTGCAGAGCCTCGATCACGCGCCGGGCCAGGGAGTCCAGGCGCACCCCGCGGGCCGCCGATTCCACCAGGATCACGAACTCGTCGCCGCCGAGACGACCGACGGTGTCCCCCGTGCGGATCACGCGCTCCAGTCGCTGTGCGACGATCTTCAGCAGCTGATCGCCGGCGGGCCGTCCGAGCCTGTCGTTGACGTCCTTGACCCAGTCGATTTCCACGGACAGCGCTCCCGCGATGACCTCCGACTGACGTCCGGTGCGCGCGAGGATGCGCTCGGCGCGGTCCAGCATGAGCGCGCGGTTGGGAAGCCCGGTGAGGGCGTCGTAGAGATCTTCGCGGGGCGCCCGATCGGTCCGCGGCGCTCGTCCGCGCGGGCGAGCGCCGCCGAGCAGGAACACCAGCAGGCCGAGCAGCACGCTCAGCAGGCACCCGCCTATCAGCAGCGCGAGCGCGTGCCCGTTCGCGAGCACACCAGTGTCGGCCGCGGGCCCGAAGGCTCTTACGGTCCACCCGTTGTGAAAGCTGGTCGCCGTGCTCTCAGCGTCGGCCTGTGGCGTGCCGGCGGCGAACGCGGCATTCGCCGAGCCGGCCTGGTGGCGCAGTCGCAGCGCGTATCCCGGCTGACCGGCCAGGGCTTGGCGCAGCACGACGCCGGGCGTCAGCACCTCGCGCAGCCATCCCACCGAGGCCGCCTCGCGGCCCATGACGCTGCGTGGCGTGACGTAGCCCCGGTAGACCGGCGTGACGACTTCCAGCGCACCGGCGCGTCCGACCGAGGTGGGTTCGTAGATGCTCACGCCGGCGTCCCGCGACAGCAGCAGCGCGGAGGTCTGCGCGCAGTAGTCAAAGCCCGCGGGCGGCGTCACGGCGGTGGACCTGGAGAGGTCGGCCACAGCCAGGCAATAGTAGGGGTGGTTGCTCGCGGGAACGATCGCCAGATGGCCACTTGCCGGTGTCGCCGCCCCTGCGCGGAGTGGCTTCACAGCAAGCGCGTGGCCAGCGAGACGCGCTTGGAAGGCGGCGAGTTCCGGTGTACGGATCAGCGTCAGCAGGGCAAGTTGATCGAGCTCCGGGTAACGGCGCGCCGTGCGCGCCCACCGCAGCCACGCCTGGAATTCCGCGGTCGAAGCGTCCGGATGACTCGCGAAGAAGGTGGTTGCGCTGACCTGGAGCTGTTCCTCGTGACGGAGGGCCAGCTTCAACGTGGAGGCGAGCGACGTCGTCGTCTGTTGGAAGGCCCGCCGCTTGTCGGCCGTGTCGTTGCGCGCGACGGCATGCGCTCCGAGCACCGAAGCGAGAACCCCCGCGAGGACGCACAGCATCGCGACTGCGGCCCAGATGCCCGTGCGGCCCTGGACCCTGTGCTGCAGACGTTCGAGCGTGTTCCCGCCAGCGGCCGGCGCTGCCGGCATCGATGGGACGTCGGCATTGGCCTCCGGCGACTCGGCGCTGGGCCCCGACGACTCGGCGTTGGGCCCCGACGACTGAGCATTGGCCCCCGGCGACTGAGCATTGGGCCCCGACGACTCAGCGTTGGCCCCCGACGACTCGGCATTGGGCCCCGACGACTCGACATTGACCCCCGACGACTCAGCGTCGGACGGAGCCGCGTCCTGAACGGACTGGTCGGGCGGGTTGTCCGCAGGCGGCTCTGCAGCCGCGGAGTCGGGTGCGCCTTCGCGCTCGGGGTTGGGTTGGGGGACGTTGTTTGACATAAAGTTTGAGCTGTCCCCGACAATTCCTCCGCGGCCTTATCGACGCGGATGCGAACGTACCTTGAATCGTGCATGCATTTGGACGAATGGTCCATGCAGCCTTGCGACAGGCCGTGCACCGCATCAAAAGCGCGACAGCGCCCGGCTGGGCTCAGTCCGTGTGAGGATCCAGCGCGCCGGCCACCGCGGCTGGGTTCTCCAGCGGGAGGACATGACCCCCGGGCACGACGATCAGCTCAGCTTGGGGCAGCAGAGCAACCATCCGCCGGCTGAGCGCCTGGAACTTCGTGTCGCGGTCGCCGACGACGATCCTCACCGGCGCCGTCAGCTCCTCCAGCCGGTCCCACAGCGGCCTCATCTCCCCCGTGCCGATCCCCCGTAGCACCGCCGCGAGGGCGTCGGGACGGTTGCGACGCTGATCTTCGCGTGCGCGGGCGCCAACCGCGGGGGGATCCGCGGCGAACAGCGGCTGGGTGCGCCAGCGCTCGATGAACTCCTCGAACGGGATTCGCTCCAGCTCGTCGGCCAGGCGGTGGTCGGCCGCGCTGCGCTGCGAGCGCTCGTGATCGTCCTCGATCCCGGCGGTTGCCGACACGAGCACGAGTCGCGACACGCGCTCGGGGCCCGCCAGCGCCACGTGCAGCGCGATGCGCCCGCCCAGCGAGTATCCGCACAACGCGAAGCGCTCCGGCGCTCGCGCCAGTACGTGCTCCACGCAGCCCGCGAACGAGATCGGGGGCTCAGCGTCAGCATGCTCGCCGTGCCCGGGCAGGTCCAGCGCCAGCGGGCGATAGCGTTCGGGGTCCAACCGTTCGACCACACCGTCCCACGCGCGGTGCGTACCGGCGAAACCGTGCAGTAGAACGACCGTCTCGGGCACGCCCGGATCCTATGACCCCCACCACCGACACCTACGTCCTCCTGCGCGCGTTCGTCGACGAGCTCGCTCGCTGCGGGATGCGGATGGCGTGCACCTCGCCCGGGTCGCGTTGCGCTCCGTTGGTGCTGACGCTCGCGCGTGAGCCGCGCCTGGAATGCCATTCGCACATCGACGAGCGCTGCGCCGGATTCTTCGCGCTTGGGGCCGCCAAGGCCTCGGGACTGCCCGTGGCCGTGACCTGTACCTCCGGGACCGCCGTGGCGGAGCTCTTGCCCGCCGCGATCGAGGCGCGCGAGGCGCGCGTCCCGTTGCTGCTGTTGACGGCCGATCGTCCTCCGGAGCTGCGCGAGAATGGCGCCGGGCAGGCGATCGACCAGCTGAAGTTCTTCGGCGACGCCGCCAAGTGGTTCTTCGAGGTCGGAACCCACGAGGCGAGCGCCGAGCGGGTGCGCTGGATCAGGACGCTCGCCTGTCGCGCCTATTGGACCGCGCTCGAGGGCCGCCCGGGGGTGGTGCACCTGAACTTCCCCCTGCGGGAACCGCTCGTGACCGATGAGCCGCTGCCGGCCGACGATACGGGCCGTGCCGCGGGCATGCCCTACGTGCGTCGCCCACCCGTGTCCGCCGCCGGCGACACGCGCCTGAGAGAACTCCTCGCGCAGACGCGGCGCGGGGTCGTCATCGCCGGGCGCCACGAGCGCTGGCCGATCCGGGGATGCGAGCGGAGCGAGTGTCTCCCTGATCGGTCCCCGCTGGGGGCCGCCGCCGCCGCGTTCTGTCAGGCGCTCGACTGGCCCCTGCTGGCAGACCCCCTGTCCGGGGCGCGCCGCGGGGACGCCGCCATCGCCCACTACGACGCGCTGCTGCGCGACGACGCGTTCGCCGCCACACGGCGTCCCGATCTCGTGCTGCGCGTCGGGGATCTACCCGTCTCTAAGCCCCTGCGGACGTGGCTTGCGAGCCTCGGGACTGTGCGTCAGGTCACACTCGATCCCGAGGGCGCGTGGCAGGATCCGGGGTCAGTGTTGAGCGACTCCATCGCCCTGGAGCCCGCCGCGACGCTGACCGGTCTGATCGACGCCGCGGCGGCGCCCGCCACATTCGGTTCATCCGACCGCTCCGAGGAACCCCAGCTCCTCCCACTGCAGCGCGCCGACCCGGACTGGCTCGCGAGCTGGCGCAGCGCCGACGAGCAGGCCGCCGAGGCGATCCTGGGCGTCCTGCGCGATGACGGTCTGGACGAGCCGTCCGTCGCCGCCGAGCTGGGCGTGCTGCTGCCCGAGGAGGCGACCCTGTTCGTCGCATCCTCGATGCCCGTGCGCGACATCGAGACCTTCTGGCCCACTCGCGAAGACCCCCCGCGCGTGCTCTGCAATCGCGGCGCGAACGGCATCGACGGCACCGTCTCCAGCGCGTTCGGCGCCGCCGCCGCCGGCGACGGTCCCGTCGTCCTGCTGATCGGCGACGTCGCGCTCGCCCACGACATCGGCGGCCTGCTCGCCGCCACACGCCTCGGGCTGAAGCTCACGATTGTGCTCCTGGACAACGACGGCGGCGGCATCTTCGACTTCCTGCCCGTCGCCCGCGCTCCGATGGCGCGCGAAGACGCTCCGGCCACAGCGTCCGGTACGGTCGCGGCGGCGAAGAGCGCGCCCGTCGGGAAGTCCTCCGCGGAGGATCTATACACACACCACGTGGCCACACCCACGGGCCTCGACTTCGCCCTCCTCGCCTCCCTGTACGGCTTCGCGCACGATCCGGTCGACACGGTCCCCGACTTGCGCACCGCCCTGGAGCGCGCGCTCTCGCCCCAAACCGGCTCCACGCTCATTCACGTCCGGACCGACCGCGCCGCCAACGTCGACCTCCACGCCCGCGTCTGGAGCGCCGTCACGCGTGCGGGCGCCGGCGACGGGACGGCGGCGGACGATGAGTAGCGCCGCCGCCCACCGCTGGGGAGCGATGATCGCCCGCCGGCGGCGGCTCGTGCTCGGCGTGTGGATCGTCGTGCTGATCGCGTGCGCCGCCGCCTATCCGGCGCTGAAGAGCTCGCTCGGGGCGCCCAACTACGGGATCGACGGCGCGGAGTCCTCGCGCGCGGCGCAGCTGCTCGAACGGCGCTTCGCCGGTCACGGCGCCGAGCAGGACGTGCTCGTCTTCAGCTCGTCCACGCGCCGCGCCGGCGAGCCCGCATATCGAGCGGTCGTCGCGCGCGCGCTCGCCACGGCACGCCGTCAGAGCTATGTCAGAGGCGTCGCCGGCCCC
>DASXKH010000027.1:0-107806 GCA_036496915.1 Solirubrobacteraceae bacterium | reverse complement strand
GGGGAAGGTCTCCCAACTCGTATAGGTCGCGTGCCCTGCGCAGGCGCTTCTCCAGGGCCGTGCGGCGCTCGACGGTGTCGGCTGTCTCGGGTGCCGCGTTGGCTGCGAGGCGTCGCAATATCTCTTGGCGCACGACGTGGCCGGGTGCGAATCCGGTGATGAACTGGACGAGCTGGCGCTCGATCTTCTCAGCCTGCGCGATCGGCTGGTCGCAGGAGCGGGTTGGCGCGACGGGAGGCGCAGTAGTAGCGCGCAGTCAGCTCGCGGCCTCCGGTGGTGCCCTGCATTCGTGCGTGGCAGCGTCGGCAGTGCGCGAGGCCGCGCAGGATGTAGCGCGGGGATGGCCGTCCGGGTCTGAGAGTACGGGCGCGCTGGCGGCGCATCTGCTGCACGCGGTCGAACAGCGCCTCCTCGATAATCGGCTCGTGTACGCCTTTGATCGTCTTGCTCGTGTCGCGGCGAGCGGAGACGAACCCGGCATACGCGGCGTTGCAGAGCATCTCCCGGACTGTGTCCGCACCGAAGGAGCGTCCGCGAGTGGTGCGCTGCTCGTTGACGTTCAGCCACACCGCGAGCGTGCGGTCGGTGTGCTGGCCGGTGGCGTACATCTCGAAGAGCTGGCGGACGTAGGGAGCCTTCTCGGGGTCGGGTGTGGCGATGTCGTCCGTGCCCTTGACGTAGCCCCAGGGCAGGCTGCCGGTGAGCAGTCCCTGGCGTGCCTTCTCGCGTAGGCCCATCTTCGTCCAGAAGGAGAGCGAGACGGAGTAGTACTCGTCGAAGATCTCGTGCACGGACTCGGAGAGGAACGCGGCAGGATCGTTTGCGTCCGGCCCCAATGGCTGGGTGACGGAGATCACGTCGATCCCGAGCTGTGAGCGCAGGAGCTTCTTGTAGCGCTTGGCCTCCACGGTGTTGCGAGCAAACCGTGAGGTATGGAAGACCAGGACGACATCGAAGCGGTGTTCCATCGCGTCCTCGATCAGGCGCTGAAAGTCGGGGCGCTTGTCCGCATGTCGTCCGGTCTCGAAGTCGATGTATTCCTCGACCAGCGTCATGTCGTGCTCGGTCGCCACCGGCCCCCGACCCGATCCTCGCCGCTCTGCTGCGGCGTCTCCGCGAGGAGCGAGGGCTGAGCCAGGAAGCGCTCGCCCACAAGGCCGGGATCACGGCAGGATCGCTCGGCCGGATCGAGCTCGCGCAATCCAGTCCATCCTGGGCAACGGTCCGGCAGATCGCCAAGGCACTCGACGTCACGATGGCGGAGCTGAGCGCCGCCGTCGAAGCCTGAGTGGTGTGGCTGTCGCCATAGCCGGAGGCGATCACTCGCCCCGCGCAGAAGGAGTGCAGATGTACGCGCTCGCTCGCGCCTATTCTGGGCGCGGACAGGGACGCTGCGGCCAGAAACAGCCCAAGCACCTTCAGCTAAGCTAGGATCAAGAGCGCCACCGCACACTCCCCGCGCAATAAGCCACGCGGGGAGTACTCGACCGAATCACCGTTCAGCCTGCGATGGCCGACAGGGGCTCTGCAGTTTCAGGCCCGCCCTCCGCCGTGTGCTGCTGCCGTGACCCGGGATCACACCGGGCCGGCCAGCATTGCCTGGCATTATAGCGTTCCGAACAGCGTTCCGAACACATAACCTACCGGCGAGTGGTACGCCTCCCTAGAGCCCCTGTTTGCATAGCCAACCGAATGCCGTTCTCGACAAAGTTCTGCTACTATGTTCGCATGGCAACGACAATCAAAAACCTTCTGAGCAGTGATCCGGACGATCTACAGGCCCTACTGGACGAGATCAACAAGCTCCGAGAGCAGGAACAGCTTGTCGCGCACGAGCGCGAGCTGGCTGAACGCGTAGTGGAGATGATCATTGAGGCTGGAGGATCGGGAGCGAAGTGGCTCACCGACCCAGCTCGCGGTCTATTGACCATTGGCCCACTCCGCTCGCAGATCGAGCGCGTCCTTGCCGCCGGGCCAGCAGACAGAGAATGGGCGCCTAGAGAGGTACACGAAGTGTTGGCGGAGCACGGGAACACGACCGTCAAGCTCGACAACATCAGAGTGACGATGGTTCGCATGGCTGCTGGCGGCCAACTCAAGCAGGAGATACCGGAGGTTCTCTCGTTCAGACTCCCCAAGAAGGATCCACCCTCAGAGGGGGCACACGATGACACTTGACGCTAATGGCGGTCCGTATGTCCAGACCGCCGTTCTCTGCAACACATTCATCAGAGGCGCGGAAACCGGGCAACTGAGCCTGATCAACATCATTGAAGGCGCAACAGTCACCGGACTGGACCCCGACGAGATGCCGTCCCTCACGATTGGCCCGCCGCTCAAACTGATCATCAACCTGTTCGCGGGCCAGACAAAAGGACGGTATTCACTCAACCTGCGACCTGAGGCTCCGAGCGGACTCCAAGGAGATATGCTCAGACTCCCACAGGCTCGGTTCTCTGGGCAAGGGGCGAACGGGGTTGACATCATTGTCCCGATGCCCGAGTACGAGATAACAGAAGAGGGCACCTACTGGTTCGACCTGCTCTTCTCGCCCGGCAGTGGGCAGGGTGATCGTCTATTGACGCGCCTCCCGTTCACCGTCGTCTACCAGCCACAGCAGGCTTAAGCGTCCGACTGCTTGATGTCCAGCGGCGCTACCGTATGCTGAAAGCTATGGACGCGGGACGCGAGTTCGATGTTGTGATGGTGGCCGAGCCCGAGGGCGGCTACAGCGTGTTCGTGCCGGATCTGCCGAGCGTGGCGACTCAGGGCGAGACGATCGAGGAAGCGCGCGCCAATGCCCAGGAGGCGATTGAGGGGTATCTGGAGGTCATGCACGAAGATGATCTGCCGATCCCCTCGGTGCATCGTGACCGCGTAGCGGTCCGCGCGGCGTGAGTCAGCTGCCTGCCGTCACCGGCAAGCAGCTCCTCAAGGTCTTGGAAGGCGAGGGCTGGTACGTCAAGCGCATCCGCGGCAGCCACCACATCCTGCGCCACCCGACGATCCCCGACGCACTGCCGGTTCCAATCCACGGCAACCGGCCGATCAAGCGAGGGACGCTCGGCAACATCTTGCGAACCGCCTGGATCAGCCGCGAGGAGTTCCAACGACTCCTCTGAGCATCCAGGCCAAGCTCTGGGTCGGTGGCGTTTGCTGGAGCACTGCGCTATTGACCGGCGATCGGCGGCTCTGCCCATACCTCGATCTCGCACTCGTCCGGGGGTAAACGACGGGACGAACTCCCGTCGCTCCCGCTTTTGTCACTTCGCGTTTCGGTCGCTGGCAGTCCGAGGGCTCGTGCCGTAAGGCACGCGCGCGCCGCCAACCGTCGACACGACACCTCCGTGTGAGGGGAGCTACGCCGGCCGTCGTCGACTCAGGACGTCAACCGGCAGCGAGCAGGACGGCCGCGGTGTCGGTCTCGTAGGAAGCGATGGTGTTCTTGCCCTGGGCGCGTCCGCTGAGCAGCTTGGGCTCGCGCTGACGAGGGTGCACATCGATGGCAAACTCGATATCCAGTGCCTGCGCGAGGCGTGCGAGCGTATCGATCGTGGGATTGTGCTCCCCTGCCTCCAGCCGGGCGACTTGGGGCTGGGTCATGCCGAGCTTCTTCGCGAGTGCTCGTTGGGAGAGCCCTTGCTCGGTGCGGTAGGTCAACACCTTCAACGCGACGGCCCGTGCGACAGCGGTTCGCTCCCACTCGCGCTGAAAGTCGGGGTCGCGTAGCTCCTCGGCCAGCGCCTGCTCGCTCGTCTTCAAATCGCTCAGCTTCATCGGCACACCTTTCGAGACCGGCAGGAGGATAGCAAGTCTGTTATCGGGTGGAGGCCGAGCGTCATATCTCCAGCTCGTCGAAGCGTCGCCGGGCGTCGCGGATCTTCGCATCGAAGCCGCGTTTGTCGATCTCGGCCTCGGGAGCCACGGCCAGGATCACGAAGACTCCTGGGCCAGCTTGCCGGTAGATCGATCGCCAGCGGCTGCGCCCAGCCCGGGGGCGCAACTCCCGCAGCCCCGATCCAGCCCCCTTGATCGCGCTGCTGTGCGGAGCGCCGAGTCGTGGACCGACTGCTTCGAGCTTCTCGCGCGCGTGCTGTATCGCGGCGCGCTCAGCCGCATCAGAGATCGCAGCACGCTCGGCGTCGGCCGCCGGATGCCAAAGCACCTCATATGGTGGACGGGAGTCGGATACGGGCTCGGAAATGTGAGGCTTGCCGGTCGGCCGAGGCACACGACGTCGGCGCTGTTGCTTGTCAGGACTCATCGCGTAGGCATGCCAATCGCTTGGGACGCCTCATCGCATTGTCTGTGCCAGAGCCGCCCCTCACAGCCTGATCTCAATGCGCGGGGTATCAATCGCGCGCCCGACCCCCGTCGCTCCCGCTCAGTAGAAGGTCCTGTGGCTCGGATCGGCCCTTGACTGCCCGCGCATCGTTCCAAGTGGGTCGCTGAGTGATATCTGGGATGGAGTGGGTTGGAGACACGTGGTCCAGAATCGTCTGCGGCTGGTTCCGTGGGAATTGGCCACCGGCAAGGGAAATCGAGGTGGATGGGTTGATCTTGCCAGGAAAGTGCTTGCGTTGGGTTGCGTTTGGAGTAGTGTCGCTCGCTGGCACACGCGGCGAGTAGCGCTCATCGGGACGAGATTGGAGGCGGCGATGCGCGAGCGGGACAGCACTGAAGGTGGGCGGTTCGAGGACATTTCAGGTGCCGCCGACGTTGAGCGCCCTCGATTAGCTGTTCGTGGGGGTGGAATGGCGCGCGCTGGCACGCATGTGTTGGCTGGCCCTGTGAGGGGGCCGCTGGTGGGGGCGCTTGTGCTGTTGTTGGCGCTTGGTGTGTTGGCTGCTGTGGCGGTTGCGTGTGAAGGGACGGGTGGACCGCCGTCTTCACCGCCGTCATCGGAAACTGTTGTCAGCAATCCCGGCGAGCCGGGTGTCAAGGCCTGCTATCTCGGTAAATCGGTCGATTGCGCGTCCGGGAACGAGACCGAGCAGCAGACCGATATCTCGATCGGGGGTCGCGGGCCGGGGCTGCACATCGTGCGATCGTACAACGGTTTATCGGCTGCCGAAGCCAAAGAAGCCGGTCCGTGGGGGTACGGCTGGACGGGATCCTACGATGCGACCATCGAAGTCGGCACCGAAACAGTGACCGTGCATCAGGACAACGGCAGCGCGGTCACCTTCTATAAATCTGGGACCGAATACACCCAGGGCGGCTGGGTTCAGGCACGCTTGGTTAAATCTGGGTCGAACTACATCTACACCCTTCCGAACCAGACAAAACTCGAATTCAACAGCGAAGACCGCCTCGTCAAGGAAACGGAACGCAACGGCAACTCGAATACGCTGACCTATAAAGAAGGCAAACTTGAAAAAGTAGCGGATGGTGCGAGTAGATTACTGACGTTCAAATACAATGGTGAAGGGTTGGTGGAAAGCGTCAAAGACCCGATGGGGCATGTGGTGAGCTACACGTATTTGTCTAATCAACTTGCGTCGGTGACGATCGAAGGAAAAGAACGTTGGAAGTTTGAATATGAATCGCCACACCTGCTAAAGAAGCTCACAGACGGCCGGAGCCATGCGACGACGATCAAATATGAAGCCACCACGCACCGGGTGACTGAAGAGGAAGTCGGTGGGCATGTCCGCAAATGGAGCTATGGGACGAAAGAAACCACGATCACCGAACCAAACAGTTCGGAAACCGTTGAGGTTTTCAACGCCGCTGGCGAGCCGACAAAGATCACGCACGCAAAAGGCGCGGGCGCCGAAACGACCACTGAATACGAATACAGCGGCGAAACGTTCAACCTTACAAAGCTGCTCGACGGTAACAAACACGAATGGAAATACGGCTACGACACCGAAGACAACAGGACGAGTGAAACGGATCCCGCCAAAGACGAAAAGAAATGGACCTACGACAAAAAACACGACGTCGAAACCGAAACCACTCCTGAAGGTGAGAAAACCACCTATAAACTAAACAGCAGCGGGAATCCCGAAGCGACCGAACGCCCCATTGGCTCGGAAACGCAGAAGACCGAATTCAAATACGACGAAAAAGGCGATCTCACCGAAGTGGTGGATCCGCTCAAAAACACTACCAAATACGCTTACGATACCGCTGGTGACAAGGAAGCGCAAACCGACGGCGACGGCAACGAATGGACTTGGAAATACAACGAAGATTCTCAAGAGATATCTGAAACTACGCCTAAAAAAGAGATAACCGAAGTCGAACCTAACGAACAGGGCCGCGTTAAGAAGATCACCAACCCTCTAGAACACACCACTGAATACAAATATGACGGTAACGGGAACGTCGAATTAGAAACCGACGGCAACAAACACATTACAAAATACGAATACAACGAAGAAAACCTTCGCACCAAGGTCGAAGAACCAAATAAAACCGTCGTCGAAACGGGCTATGACGCCGAAGGCAAGATGACGAGCCATACCGATGGCAACAAACACATCTGGGAATACAAAAGGAACCAACTGGAGCAGGTCACCGAAGAAAAATCGCCGACGGGAAAGCTCACAAAGAAGAAATACGACAAGGCTGGGAATCTAGAAAGTTTGGAAGATCCCGAAAAACACGCGACTGAATACACGTACGACGAATCAAATCGTCCCGTGAAAGTTAAATACTCGACCGGTAGCCCCTCTGAAGTGACCTACGAATACAACAAAGACGGCAAGGTCACGAAGATGAAAGATGAAGCCGGGACGACTGAAAACACCTGGGACAAACTGGATCGTCTCACCGAATACAAAAACGGCGCCGGCAAGACTGTGAAGTACGAATACAATCTCGACAACGAGCCGACAAAGATCACATATCCAAACGAAAAATCCGTTACGCGCGGTTATGACAAAGACGGCAAACTTGAAAAAGTCACAGACTGGAACTCTCGGGTCACCAAATTTGTCTACAACTTTGACGCTCAGCTTGAATACACCGAATTTCCCAAGACCAGTGAAGTGGAAGAAGAGGACCATTATATTTACAACAAAGCTGGGCGTATTTTTGAACTCAAAATGATCAAGAACTCGGCCACATTAGTCAACATCATCTATAAACGCGACGGCGACGAACAGATCACCAAGACTACGTACACCGGCCTCCCCGGCTCGGGCGTCGAAGAAGACGCCTACGACGAAAACAACCGTCTGACCGAAGCCGAAGGTAAAAAATACGAATACGACAAAGCCAACAATCCCACCAAGATCGAAGGCGCCGGCGGCTACAGCTACAACGAAGCCGACCAGCTCAAAGAAGGCCCCGAAGTCAAATACTCCTACAACGAAGATGGACAACGCACCGAAACTAAACCAACCAAAGGCCCCACCACCACCTACAGTTATAACCAAGCGGGAAATCTGACGACCGTCAAACGACCCAAAGAAGAACCGCTCGCTGAAATCAACGACAGCTACACCTACGACGGGACGAACCTTCGGCAGACACAAACGATCAACGGCACCAAAACAAACCTCACCTGGGATACCGCCGAAGAACTCCCCCTAATCCTCACGGATGAAACCAACAGTTATATATACGGTGCCGAAAACTTCCCCATCGAGCAAATCCCGTCAAGCGGCGAAACCCTCTACCTCCATCATGATCAGCAAGGCTCGACACGCCTCCTTAGCAATACTAAAGGTGAAGCTGTAGCCGCCTATACTTATAGCCCCTACGGAAGCCTCACAGCCAGCACCGGGACCGGGAGCACACCACTACGCTACGACGGCCAATATACGAACACCGATACGGGACTCGTCTACCTCCGAAGCCGCGTCTACGATCCCCAAACAGCACAATTCCTCACCATCGATCCAGCCCTACCAACGACCGGCGAACCGTACGCTTATACAAAGGATAACCCGTTGAACTACGCAGACCCCGCAGGGGAATGGTGGAGCTGGGCTCAATGGCGGTGGGTTGGACAAACTGCTGCGGGCACCGGGATTGTTCTTGCTGCCATAGGTGTCGTAACTATCGGAGTTATCGGGTGGGTTCCTATCGTGGGGACAACAGCGATTTGGATCGGTGTTACTTATCTGGCCGTAGGAGTACCTCTAATCTTAGGGGGGTTTGTTACATATCTCGTAACTGGCGGTCAACCGCAGAAGTTCGATCCGTTCCCGCCATGGGTAATTAAGGAAGAAGCAGGTTCCAGCCAGTCGACAAAGGCGGGTACGTACTGTACTGCAAGCTGGTGGTCGCCATGGTGGTGGTAGTAGATTGAGGGGCCGCATCCACGGCCCTCGGATTTCGGACCGCCAATAGCTGGCTCCGCCCCCGGCGAAATGATGTGGAGTGACGATGCTCAGCTGTGGCCGATGGCGATTGCTTTGATTAGATTGTAGATGTCTGGGTAGCTTCCTCGGTCGTCTGTCCTTCGCGGCGGTTGGTGTGACGGTCGGCTTGCCATCGCGCGAAATTTGGCCGGGACCTGTCGCGCGATGCCTATCCAGATAGTGACTTAGGTCGCGAGTTCGCTGTGCTGCTCATGGTAGAGGGTTTCGTTGAAGTTCCAGTGGCGGACGCAGCCTCATTCCAGACGCTGGTACAGGATCCTAGGGCTTGCTTGACTGGCGAGCGGGATTTGCTGACGATGGCGCAAGAGCGCGATGGCATTGGCGATGTCCGTGGCTTCAATTAGGGGGATCGGGTGTTTTTGTTCCGGGTACTGAATGTTGTTGCGACCAGTAAAGACGCTCATGTTCCTCCCGGTTTTGCCGATGCGAAAGGCCGGTGTGACGTAGAGGCCGATGGCCCGGGCGAGTTGGTCTTCGGAGGTAGTCTGTTCTTCACGCCGGCCGGTGCGCCGGTCGGTATGCCAGTGGGCGAGGTTCAGTCCTGGGGTCTGACGCGCGATGCCCTCGAGGTAACTTGCGTTGACGTAGCGTGTGAGCTCTGGGCCCTGCTCGTAGAAGAAGGTCTCGATGTAGTTCCAGAGCCTGTCCTGTGCCCCGGCGGCGAGCGCGGCGGTCTGCTGCTTGACGAAGACCGCCGGCCAGTAGGTGTTGCGCTTGAATGCGTGGTAGCGCAGCCTGAGGGCTCCGGTGCGCACGTAGGCGTCAATGATCGCGGGCAGGTCTTCGCGAAACCACCAGCGGCTCGTCGGGTCCTCCAGGTCTACGAAGACTTCCATCGTCACCGGCGCCGTGCGTCTGCCGAGGGTGGCGCCTTCCTGAGGTATGCCGGTCAGCTGTGCGCTCACCTTACGATCGACCTCGCGTTCGAGGGTGGCCTGGCTGCTGGCGTGCCGGGTCAGGACAAGGACACCGGCGGCCACCACGATCGCTAGCAGCACGACGATCACGACGCCGGTGCGGGGGATCGTGCCTTGCAGAAACCGCGCGGTTAGTGTGCCGCTCGGCCTCTTTTGACGGGCCTGTGCCCGACGCCAGGTTCGTGTTCGTCCTCCCACGGCACGCTCTCCCGACCAAGCATCGCGCGTGTCTTTTAGGACGTCAAATAATCGGAAACGACGGATCTGATTTTTGGCCGAGGTCGGTACTCCGAGTGGCCTCGATCGCGATCAAGCGCTGCGCTGAGCGGATTCTGCGGTCGAGTGGGCACAGAGCGTCATCGAGCATTCGCGCGCACAAGCTCGCTCTGCGCCCGTTGACCCCGCCGGCAACAGCTGCGACACTCTGGCCATGTCCGCAGTGCCCGCAAGCGTCACCGTGGAGTTCGTCGATGCGATCCTCGCCAGAGACCTCTCCCGCGCCCGCGGCCTGTTGCATCCCGCGATCGACTTTCGCGCGATGACCCCGAGCCGTGTCTGGGAGGCGGAGGATCCCGCCGGCGTCGAAGACGTCTTGCGCGCCTGGTTCGAGCATCCCGACCGGGACGTCGAGCGTGTCGAGCCTACGGAGCCCGCCTCGGTCGAGGACACGGTGCGCGTCGGCTGGCGCGTGTACGGCCGCGGCGCGGACGGCCCGTTCGTGTACGAGCAGCAGGCATTCGTGCGTGAGGAGGGCGCTCACGTCGTCTGGCTGCGCGTGATGTGCAGCGGTCCGCGCCCCACCGCCGGGCGCACTGCTCCCGCATAGAGCCCCATCGGGTTTTAGCGCAGGTCGGCGCTGTTTCAGGTTTCAGTGGCGATCACGGGGTTGCATAGGCCGCGCTCGGGCCGTGCACGTCACGGGCGGATCCGCGGAGAGGGGAGCGGGCGGCGACCGATCCTGCGGCTTGGCCGATTGTCGCGGCTTTCGGACCTCGATGTCGGCCGCGATCATAGAGGTCCGATTCCCGCTAACACTGAGCGGTCGGATGTGTCACGGTAGTGGCGTGAACTACGACTCGGACCGCATGTGGCAGGCGATCGAGAGCGGCGATCCGCGCTTTGACGGGTGGTTCTTCTGCGGCGTGAAGACGACCGGGATCTACTGCCGTCCCGGCTGTCCGGCGCGTACGCCCAAACGCGAGAACGTGCGCTTCTTCCTGTCCGCGGCCGCGGCGCAGTCGGCCGGCTTTCGCGCCTGCAAGCGCTGTCGCCCGGACGCCACGCCGGGATCGCCCGAGTGGGATCTGCGCGCGGACCTGGTCGGGCGCGCGATGCGTTTGATCGCCGACGGTGTCGTGGACCGCGAGGGCGTCAGCGGCCTTGCTGGCCGCCTCGGCTACACCGAGCGCCACGTGCACCGCCAGCTCGTGGCCGTCGTGGGCGCCGGGCCGCTCGCCCTCGCTCGCGCCCAGCGCGCGCAGACCGCTCGCATCCTGCTCGAGACGACCGCGCTGCCGGTCACCGGCGTTGCGTTCGCCGCGGGCTTTCAGAGCGTGCGTCAGTTCAACGCGACCGTGCGGGAAGTGTTCGCGATGACGCCGAGCGCCCTGCGCGCGCGAGCGCGGAGATACGGGCGCCCCGAGGACAGCGGCTCGCTGCTGCTGCGCCTGCCCTATCGCGCGCCGCTGGACGCGCACGGCCTGATCGCCTTCCTCGGGCTGCGCGCCGTTCCCGGCGTCGAGCAGGTGCACGACGGCGGCTACCGTCGCAGCCTGCGCCTGGCGCACGGCGCGGGCATGGTCGAGCTGACTCCCGCCGAGGGCTACGTGAGCGCGCGCTACCGGCTGGCCGATCTGGGCGATCTCGCCAGCGCCGTGCAGCGCTCGCGCGCGCTGCTGGACCTCGACTCCGATCCGCGCAGCGTCATGGACGTTCTCGGCGGCGAGCCGCTGCTCGGACCCCTGGTCGCGCAGGCGCCGGGGCGGCGTGTGGCGGGCGCCGTCGACGGTCATGAGCTGGCCGTTCGCGCGGTGCTCGGACAGCAGGTCTCGCTGCGGGGCGCCCGCACGCTCGCCGGCAGGCTCGTCGCGGGCTATGGCGAACGGCTCGAGCGCCCGCTCGGCACGGTCACGCACGTCTTCCCGTCGGCCGAGGCATTGACCGGCGTGGACCCGGCGAAGCTGGCGATGCCGGCCGCCCGGCGCCGCTGTCTGCTGGCGCTCGTGACGGCGCTCGCGCGTGAGGAGCTGGTGATCGACGCCGGTGCGGATCGCGCGGACGCACGGCGCCAATTGCTGGCGCTGCCCGGCATCGGGTGTTGGACGGCCGAGTACATAGCGATGCGCGCTCTGCGAGACCCCGACGCGTTCCTGTCGAGCGATCTGGGAGTCCGTCGCGCGCTCGAACGGCTCGGCCGCGATGGCGCGCCGAAGTCGGCCGACATGCTCGCCGAGCGTTGGCGTCCGTATCGGTCCTACGCCGTACAGCACCTGTGGGCGTCGCTGCAGACGTCCGCGCGAGCGACACGCACACCATCATCGACTGGCGAGCCCGAGCGGCTGGCCGCGTAAGGAGGAAGACGCCATGCCGACCGCCACAACCGTCACCGCCGCTCCGATCACCGCCGCCCCGACCACCGCTGCCCCCACCACCGGTTCACTCTTCTACACGAGCATGGACAGTCCGATCGGGGAGCTGCTGCTGCTCGGTGACGACCGGGCTCTGCACGGCCTGTACATGCAGGACGGTCGCAAGCCGGTGAAGATCTCACCGCAGTGGGAGAGGTCGGCGTCGCCGTTCACGAACGTGCGGGCGCAGCTACAGGAGTATTTCGCTGGTGAGCGCGTCGCATTCGAGACCCCGCTGGAGATGAACGGCACTCAGTTCGAGCTACGGGTCTGGCGCGCGCTCACGGAGATCCCCTACGGTGAGACCGTCAGCTACGGTGAGATAGCCAAGCGCATCGGCCAGCCATCCGCCGCGAGGGCCGTGGGTCTCGCGAACGGGCGCAACCCGATCGGGGTGATCGTTCCCTGTCACCGTGTGATCGGTGCGAACGGAACGCTGACCGGCTACGGTGGTGGGTTGGAGCGCAAGCAGCTGCTGCTCGAGCTCGAGCGGGGCCAGGGGCGGCTATGACGCTGTAAGGACGTCATGGCGCTCCCGCCGCTCGGCACATCTGCGAGCATGCACCGCGATGCGCAGATGAACGCGATCCCACCGGACGGGGAGCCGATCACACCGGCCGGGCTGGTCGCGCTCGAGGCTGAGATCGAGGAGCTGGAGACGACCGGCCGGCGGGAGATGGCCGCGCGCATCCTCGCCGCTCGCGAGCTCGGGGACCTGAGCGAGAACGCCGACTATCACATTGCCAAGGAGGATCAGGCGCATCTGGAGACGAAGATCAAGCGCCTGCGCGAGCGCCGCACGGATGCGCGCATCGTCGAGACGGACGCCGCCGATGCGACCTTCGCCTTTGGCGGCACCGCCGAGGTCCTGGACGAGCAGAGCGGGACGGTCTTCACGTGGACGATCGTGGGCTCGACCGAGGCGAACCTCGCCCAGGGCAAGCTCTCGGCCCAGTCGCCGGTCGCGACCGCCCTGCTCGGGCGCGCCGTGGGGGACTCGGTGCAGGTGCGCACACCACGTGGCGTGCGTCGCTACCGGGTGCAGCGCCTCGTGGGGTAAACCCCGGCGCGGGCTCGGGACCCGCGGACGCCCGAGTGCGGCGATCGTTTCGTCTTCGCTCGCGCCTTTCGTTCCGTCCGTCCTGCCCGCACCGTTCGCACATCCGCCGCCGGCGGCCCGGATGGGCTCTGACACAATGGGCCGATGCGCCGGACGGCCATCCTTCTTGCGCTCGTCCTGGCAGGCTCGCTGCTGACGGCGTGCGGCAAGGGCGTCTACACCGGCGCCCCCTCGACCGCCCCGGCGGGCGTCACCGCCACCCAGGGCGCCCACGCCCACGCCCATCGCGGCGGCTCGCCGACCCAGGCTCAGGCGCTGGCCTTCGCCCACGCCGTCAATCTGACCGCCGCGGACGTTCCCGGGTTCACGCCCTCACACAAGCCCGAACGCGAATCGCCGGCCGAACGACGCTTGCAGCAGCAGCTGCGCAGTTGCGGCGGCGTGGCGGGCGCGTCCACCCTGCGGGGCTCCCGCAGCACGCTCGCCGAAGCGAGCTCGCCCGACTTCGAGCTCGAGCGCGGCGTGCTCGCTCTGAGCGTGAACTCAGCAGTGAGCGTCGCGCACACCTCCGCGCAGGCCGACGCGGCGCTGCGGGCGATTCGCAGCCCGCGCGTGCGCGCATGCTTCTCGCGTTACCTGTCGGAGCTCTTGAAATCACAGCAGCACACCCCCGGCGAGACCGTGCTCGGCGTCTCGATCGCCTCGGGCACGCCCCCCGCCTCGGGCACGACCGGAGGGTTCGGTTGGCGCGTCACCGCAAGGCTCGCGATCCGGGGTATCGACATCTCTCTCTACCTCGACATCCTCGGCTTCGTCGATGGACCCGCCCAGGTCACCCTCACCAGCTCGGGGACGGTGCGACCGTTCCCGGCACGCGCCCAGGAGCAGCTCTACTCGCAGCTGCTCACCCGCGCCCGCGCGAACAGGCTCTAGAACGAGCCTCTACAGCTTGCCGTCGATGAACCTGTTCGCGGCGCTCGGGCCGATGATCGGGGCGAGGGCCAGATAGGTGACGACGTAGGACATGCGCGGCAGCTGGTCCGGATGGCCGTGGCGGCACTGTTGATAGGCGACCTCGGAGATCGCCGCGGCGATCGCGTCCATCGCTGTCTGCGACTGGGGCTGGCCGTTCTGCTGGTTGCCCTCCTGCAGAAAGATCGTGAACGCCGCGACGCTGTCCTTGCGGCGCTGGACGGCCGACGGACCGATGGCATGAGCCTCGACGTACCCGACGCGCGCGATCGACGGGTGAGTGGCGGCGAATTGGCTGGCGGCGTGGACGCCCCGCCAGATGCGCTCGGGCCAGCTCTCGGCGCTGAAGAACGCGTTGGCGCCGACGGTCATCGTCTGCTGAAAACCGAGCTCGTGGGCGGCCATGAACGCCTCTTGCTTGTCGCGGAAATGGCTGTAGAACACGCGCTTGTCCACGCGCGCGACAGTGGCGATGTCCGCGACCGTGGTCGCGGTATAGCCTCGGTTCGCCGCCGCCTCGGCGGCCGCGAACAGGATGCGCCAGCGCTGGTTCTGGGCGATCTCGTTGCTGGACAGGCGGGTCCTGCCGGAGGGTATCGGCGGTGGTGGCTCGGAGGGCAGCTCCGAGACATACGGCGAGGGTCCGGGTGAGGGTCCCGGCTCGAGCGTGCGCCAGCGGTGCTTGCCGGCGGGCCGGTCGTAGCTCTCGATCCACACGGCCAGCTCATCGGCGAGCGTCGTGAGGTTGCGTTCGCGGTTGTGCAGGCTGTTCGAGAGCAGCAACTGGGTGGCGCCGATCAGCGCCAGGTTCGGGAGGTCGGGCGTCTGCGTGCGCGCGCCGAGCCCCGCACGTGCCGTTTCGATGATCTCATCGATTCGCACGATCGTCCGGTCGCGCGCGTCCAGAGCGCGAGGACCGCCGGCCATCGCCTGGGTGGCGATGAACTGAGCCCGGGCCGGCTCTTCTTCGGCGCGCTGCAGCAGCCGGCGGATGGCGGTCTGGGGGGCCTGTGCCGGCGGCGCCTGCTCCACCGCGACCCCGATGTGCTCGCACAGACTCTCGGAGATGTCTGCGTGGGCCGCGAGAAAGCAGTCGTCCTTGTCGGCAAAATAGTCGTAGAACGTGGGCCGCGACACGCCTGCGTGGGCGATCACCTGGGAGACGTTCGCGCCGGCGTATCCATTGCGGTTGGCGGAGGCGATCATCCCCTCGATCAGCCGTTCGCGCTGGGTGCTCTTGCGGGTGGGTGGAGGTTTCGATGACATGCCGTTTATATTGATGGTTCGATGGTGATCGTTTATTCGGCGGATTTGCGCACGAGCACACTAGTCGAATCGACTGGGGCCATTCGGGACCTGGCCCCTGGCCGTGGCGGCGAGGCGACGGTCTGTGAGGACCCCCGCCGGCTTGCAATGGGGCCGAGAGGGGGCGGTCGTGCCGTACACCGGCACGACCTGGCGGGGCCGCATGCGGCCCCGCCCGAGGCCGCACATGTGCGGCCTCGCCGAGCGGCGCATGCGCCGCTCGGCAGACGCGCCGCATGCGGCGCGTCCGGGAGCGCGCATGCGCGCTCCCGCAGGCCGGCACATGTGCCGGCCTGAACCACTCCATCATCAGGCTTTCGCGCCCGCCCACGGGTCCAGTCGCGAGATCGCGATCGATCGCCGCCCTCAGCGGCTCGCGCAACCGTGCAGATCTAAGCCAGACAAAGAGATATGCATGGGGCGATCGGGGTTTCCGATCCGATCGCCGCTTCTCGCCGTGGCGCGCGGCCTACCCCACCGGGTTGATCAGACCGATCACGTGGCCCTCCGGGTCCTTGAACATGCCGAGGATCATGCGGCCCATGATCTCTTCAGGGCCCATCATCCGCGAGCCGCCGAGGCTCTCGGCCTGGGCGAGCGCCGCCTCGACGTCCGGGACCGTCACGTAGAACGTGACATGACCGTCGTATCCCTCGGGCGCGGCTCCGATGCCGCCGCCGATGCCCATGCCTTCGGGCGTGAGGTTCTCCTCGCGTGAGACGACCCCGTAGCTCATCTCGTTGTCGGTGTTGAACTCCCACCCGAACAGCGTCGAGTAGTACTCCCTCAGCTTGTCCGCATCCTTGCCCATGATCTCGAAGTGGACCACCGGTGCTCCCATGACGTTCATCCTTTCGGTCGTGTTTGGGGTGTTGCGGCTGCGCCACTCCAGACTACAGCTCGATCACCGAGCCCTCGGCCGCCACGCTCACCTGCGGCGAGCCCCCCGCATCGCGGGTCCCGAGCCGCCGAGCGAGCTTGTCGAGCTCCTCGTCGGTGCGGTCGTGGCGGTGGTGGAACAGCACGACCTCGCGCGCGCCCGCGCGCCTGCCCAGCTCGACCGCGTAGTCGGCCACCGCATGGCCGAAGCTCGCCTCCGCGGCCAGCTCCCGCGGGAGCATCGCCGCGTCGTGCACGAGCACGTCAGCGCCTGCGGCCAGCTCGATCGCCGCGGGGTGATACTCGCCCCAGCCGTCCTCGCCGGCGCCGAGCGCCGTGGGGCAGTGGTCGGGCAGGTAGGCGAGCGTCGCGTGGCCGTCGCCGATGCGATACCCGAGCGTGCGGCCGCCCTTGTGCGGGATCTCGCGCGCGAGCACCGCGAATCCCTCAATCTCTCGCTCGCCCGGCGCGAGCGTCGCGAACGTCCAATCCCCGCGCAGCTCCGTCGGTTCGATCGGAAAGTAGGGCGGTCGCATCACCCCCGCGAGCAGGCTCGTTGCGCTCTCGCCGCTGTCCTGCACGGGCACCATCACGTGCACGCGCGCGCTCTCGTCGTCCCCGGCCGGAAAGAAAGGAAGGCCCAGCGTGTGATCCCAGTGCAGGTGGCTGAGCAGGATTGTGCCCACGTAGGGCTCGCCGCCCAGCAGGTGCGAGGCGACCTGCAGTCCCGTGCCGGCATCCAGGATCAGCGTTGGGCGTGGGGAGCCCGGCGCGCTGCCCTGGGCAGCGTCATGCGCGAGCGCCACGCACGAGGTGTGCCCTCCGTAGCGAACGAACTCACCGCCGACGGCGGGGGTCGAACCCCGCACGCCGCACATGTGCACCCGCAACCGCTCAGCTCCGCGGGTCGGGCTTGGTGCGGCGGTGGTCCTTGGAGAGCTCCCGCAGCGAACCGCGGTCGAGCTGGCCGGCCTGCACGGCTGCCACCCGGCACGGCGTCACCGCGACGAGCGTGGAGGTGCGCAGGCCCTCCTCCAGCGCG
Source organism: Solirubrobacteraceae bacterium (assembly GCA_036496915.1). Classification (GTDB taxonomy): domain Bacteria; phylum Actinomycetota; class Thermoleophilia; order Solirubrobacterales; family Solirubrobacteraceae; genus Palsa-744. The sequence goes on along the minus strand of DASXKH010000027.1, from coordinate 90,665 downwards.
GCGCGCTCGCCCAGCAGCGCGCCGGGACCGTACTCGGCCAGGCGCCGGCCGTCCTCCTCGACGCGCAGCACGCCGTCGAGCAGCAAAAACACCTCTGAACCGCGCTCACCCTGTCTCACGAGCGCGTCGCCCGCCTTCACCTTGCGGATCTCGGGCTTAGCGCCGCCCTGCATGATCTGCGCCGACAGCGTTCGCTCGAGCGCGCTCTCGACCGCCGTCACGAGCGCCTTGGAGTCGGTGTCGCCCCACGGGGTGTGACGCCCGAAGGACTTGCGGTACCAGTCCTTGAAGTCCGCCAGTCCCGACTTGTGGCTGAGACGCAGCTCGTGGTCGTAGACCCAGTGGCGCGGGAATTTGCTGGCCCCCGTCATCCGTCCCTCCACCCGGCCGTCGGCGTGCAGGGTCAGCGACAGCGTCGTCCACACCAGCGGCGCCTGCCACTGCACGAACGGCCTGCGCCGCACCCTGCGTGGAGCCGGCACGCCCGTACGCCCGCCCGCGGTCTGCGTGAACCTGACCCACCCGTCGCCCTCGACGGGCTTCGGCGCGATGTCCGGCAACCCGATCGCCTCGAACGTGCGCGCCACCGGGCCGACCTTCACCGTTGTGGCGCCCATCAGCCCGCCGCCTCCCTGGCCGTGGTCTGAGATTCGTCCCCGCTCGTCCACCTCCACCCACGCCTTCAGGACGTTCGCGAAGCGAAAGCGGTCGGCGTCGCGCAGCTCCTCCAGGTCCTCGATCGCGTCCGGCAGCGGCTCGTCGTAGTGAGCCATGCCCGCGTCGAACGCGAGCCGCTGAGAGCCCTCGACCGCCTCGGAGGGGATCCACGACACCGACGTGATCGAGCTCGTGTGGCGCACCGTGGGCATTATGTTCTCATGAGCTACGACGCTTTGGTCGTCGGGTCCGGCCCCAACGGCCTGACGGCGGCCATCACCCTCGCGCGCGCGGGCCGGCGCGTGCTCGTGCTGGAGGCGGCCTCGCGCGCCGGCGGCGCGGTCGCGACCGAGGAGCTGACGCTTGCAGGGTTCCGCCACGACACCTTCTCCGCGGTGCACCCGGCCGGCGCGGCCTCGCCCGTGTTCGCCGCGATGGACCTCGAGCGCCACGGCCTGCGCTGGGTCCACCCGCCCGTCTGCCTGGCCCATCCGTTGCCCGATGGCGGCGCGGTGGCGCTATATCGCGACCTTGAGCGCACCGTCGCGAGCCTCGACGCGATCCACCCGGGCGACGGAACGAGCTGGCGCGCTTTCGCCGCTCCGTTCGTGGACTCCTTCGACGCGCTGCGCGACACGATGCTCGGCGGCTTTCCACCGCTGCGCGCCCCGCTGCGCCTGACGGCCGGGCTGGGGCCGCGGCGGATGCTTGGCTTCGTCGGTCTCCTGGGAATGCCCGCCACCTCGCTCGGCGAGCGCCTGTTCGCGGGGGAGGGCTCGCGCGCGTGGCTGTACGGGTCGGCGCTGCACTCCGACGTGCCCCCGTCCGGACGAGGCAGCGCGATCGCCGCCGCCTACCTGACGCTGCTCGGCCACGGCGCCGGCTGGCCGAGCCCCGAGGGCGGCGCCGGCCGACTCGCGGACGCGCTGCTTGCGTGCCTGCGCGAGCTCGGCGGGGATGTGCGCACGGAGGCGAGGGTCGTGCGCGTGGCCGTGGAGCGCCGCCGGGTGGTGGGCGTCGAGCTGTCGAGCGGCGAGCGGATCTCGGCGCCGCTGGCGATCGCCGACACGATGCCCGACGCGCTCGCCGATCTCGTCGGGGACGCGTTCCCCGGCAGGTATGCCCGCGCGCTGCGCCGCTACCGCTACGGCCCCGCGACGCTCAAGGTCGACTGGGCGCTCGACGGTCCGATCCCGTGGCTGGCGCCGCAGGCGCGCGAAGCGGGCACTGTCCACCTCGGGGGCTCCGCGCCGGAGCTGCTTGCGAGCACCGCGGCGATGCGCAAAGGGCTGCCCGAGCGCCCGTTCATGCTGCTCGGCCAGCAGTCGCTCGCCGACCCCACGCGCGCCCCCGCCGGCAAGCACACCGCCTGGGGCTACACCCACGGGCCCCAGACGGCCGACTGGGGGGTGCAGAGCGCGCGCCACGTGGAGCGCATGGAGGCGCAGGTCGAGCGCTTCGCCCCGGGCTTTCGCGAGCGCATCCTCGCTCGCCACGTCCTCAGGCCCGCCGACCTGCAGGCGCGCAACGCCAACCTCGTCGGCGGCGACGTGGGCGGCGGCAGCTATTCGCTGCGCCAGGTCCTCTTCCGTCCCGTGCCCTCGCTCGCGCCCTATCGCACTCCGGTGCGCGGGTTGTACATCGGCAGCGCCGCCACCTTCCCCGGCGGGGCGGTCCACGGCGTGCCCGGTCACGCCGCCGCGCGGCTGGCGCTCGCCCGAGCACGCATCGTCGGGTAGGGGACTCGCCGCATGCGGCGAGTCCGGCGGGGTCGCATGCGACCCCGCCCCGAGGCCGCACATGTGCGGCCTCGACGAACGGCGCATGCGCCGTTCGCAGACGTGTCGCATGCGACACGTCTCGCAAGCGTGCATGCACGCTTGCGCCCCTACTTGCGCTTGGCGCCCTTAGCCTGGTGCTCGATGACCTTGCCGAACGCCGTCTCCAGCTGGCCGGTCATGCGCTGCTTGAACAGCGCCAGCAGCGCATCGGAGGCGAGCGGGCGCAGCGAGTCGACGGCCTCGATCAGCTCGTCCCAGCGCTCGGCCGGCTGACCTTCCTCATCGAAGGGCTCCCACAGCTCTTTCAGGAACAGCTTCGTGAACGCGCGCGCGATCGAGTCGGCGTCGCGGCTGACCCGCTCGACCAGCACGAGCGCGGCGTGCAGGGGGATGCCCAGAGCGACGACCTGTTCGGCGTCGCGCAGCAGCGCCGGGCTCGGGACTTCGAAGCGCCCGTCGCCGAGCGGTATCAGCAGCTTCAGCTTGCGCACGCGCTCGACATCCTTGGCGTCCGTCTCGCCGAACCTGCTCGCCAGTTCCGCGGCCGTGATCATCTCGGCCGTCTCCGGCTCATATGGGGTCGTCACGGCCCGGCGCAACCCGAGCAGGCGCTCGGCCAGACCGTCCGAGCCGCTCAGCAGCCGCTCGATCGCGGCAAGGTTGAACCCGTCGGCCTGCAGATCCAGGATCAGCTTCAGGCGCGCGACGTGCTCGGCGTTGTAATAGCCCACCCGCGCCCGCACCTCCGGCGGAGGCAGCAGGCCACGCGTATGGTGATTGCGGATGTTGCGCACCGACATGCTCACCTCGCCCGCGAGCTGCTCGACCGTCAGGTCGTATCCCGAGGAAGGACCCGGCGTAGAGGAAGAGGAGCCGGCCCGGGAGGGGGAGCCCGCCTGCGTGCCGTTCCGCGCGTCCTCGCGGCGCTTGGTCGGCCGTTTCGCGGGCCGGTCGATCGTGTCGGGGCTCGTGCTTGCCATTGCTATCTTTAGGGTACCAACATCTATGTTCCCTCATTTGAGGTAGCATTGTTTCGCGTCATGATCTTTCGTGCTCTCCACATCGGCGTTCGCACGCTCGGAGTCGGCGATAACCGCCCACTCGACAGCTCCCCATCCGGCGAGTCGCAGAGGCCAGGCGGCGTCCGTGGCTGAACGGGGCGCGGTCCCGCAGGTCCCGGCTCTGCGCCGCCGCGCGCTCGGTCTGATCCGCTCGTTCACCTCGCCGCTGCTGCCCGACGACTACCTGGAGCTGGTCAACCCCCTGTGGTCCACGCGCGAGCTGCGCGGGCGCGTCGAACGGGTCGAGCGCGAGAGTCCCGACGCGGTCACCGTCCTGATCAAGCCCGGCTGGGAGTGGCCCGGCCATCGGCCCGGGCAGTACCTGCGCCTGGGCATCGAGGTGGGCGGCCGCCACCACTGGCGCGCGTACTCGCTGACCTCCGAGCCGGGGCGGGCCGACGGCTGCATCTCGATCACGCCCAAGCTCGTACCCGCGGGCGCGGTCTCTCCCTTCCTGTGCGAGCGCCTGCGACCGGGCGCGATCGTACGGCTCGGCGGCGTCGAAGGCGCCTTCACGCTGCCCGACCCGCTCCCGGAGCGGCTGCTGTTCCTGAGCGCCGGCAGCGGGATCACGCCGATCGCGAGCATGCTGCGATCGCTCGCCGTCCGCGATGCCCTGGAGGATGTCGTCCACGTACACAGCACCCGCACTCCCGAGCAGTTCGTGTTCGCGCGCGAGCTGCGCGAGCTGGCTCGCACGCATGCCGGCTACCGCCTGGACGAGTGGATCAGCTCGCAGCGCGGTCGCATCGACCCGGATCGCCTGCCGGAGATCTGCCCCGACTGGGCCGAGCGCGAGACGTTCCTGTGCGGGCCGCGCGGCCTGTTGGAGGAGATGGGCGCGCACTGGCGGCAAGCCGGCGATCCCGCGCGTCTGCACGTGGAGCGCTTTCAGCCAGACGAGCACGTCGGCGAGGGCGAGCGCGGCACGGGCGGCACGATCCGCCTGTGCTCCAGCGGGCTCGACGCCGTCAGCGACGGCGAGCAGCCGATCCTCCTCGCCGGCGAGCAGGCCGGCGCCACGATGCCCTTCGGCTGTCGCATGGGCATCTGCCACAGCTGCGTCGGGCGGCTGCGCTCGGGCCAGGTCCGCGACCTGCGCACCGGACGCGTCCACGGTCAGCCCGGCGAACTGCTGCGAACCTGCATCAACGCGCCCGAGGGCGCCGTCGAGATCGATCTCTGAGCTTTCCCTCCGCACTTCTCGCACAGCACACACCTCACACCTTCGACGACACTCGCAGACCCTCGCAACCCCACCCCTAAGCCGCACGCCTCCCATCCCATTCGTCACACACAAAGGAAACCCATGTCTGCCACATACGCCGAGCCCCCCACCACGAGCACCGATCGAGGCTTCGAGGAGATCGAGAGCCCCATGGCCCATCTCAGCCCGGCTCAGCTCGAGGAGCTCGGGCGCGAGCTCGATGCGCTGCACGCCGAGATCTTCGCCGACCTCGGCGAGCGCGACTCGCGCTACATCCGCTCGACGATCCGGCTGCACCGCCATCTCGTGCTCGCCGCCCGCGCGCTGCTGCTCGGCTCGAGCAAACGCCCCCTGTGGCTCGCCGGCACGGCAGCGCTGTCGCTGGCGAAGATCCTCGAGAACATGGAGATCGGCCACAACGTCATGCACGGCCAGTGGGACTGGATGAACGACCCCGACATCAACTCCCAGTCCTGGGACTGGGACACGGCCTCCCCGGCCGACTCCTGGCGGCATTCCCACAACTACGAGCACCACACCTTCACCAACATCCGCGGCCTCGACCGCGACCTGGGCTACGAGATCATGCGCATCGACCCGCACCAGCCCTGGAACCCGGTCTACCTGTTCCAGCCCCTCTACAACCTGCTGCTGATGGGCTTCTTCGAGTGGGGCGTCGCCGTACACGACCTCAACTGGGACGCGATCGGCGCCGGCGAGAAGTCCAAGGCCCAGGTCATCTCCGAGCTCAAGGCCGTCGGTGTGAAGGCGCGCAAGCAGGTCATCAAGGACTACATCGCCTTCCCCGCTCTCTCCGCGGCCGCCTCGGCGCTGGTCTCGGCAGCGTCCGGGCGAGGGAGGGCGTCGCGTGCGTCGCGGCGCAGCTTCAAGGCAACCCTGACGGCCGACTTCACCGCCAACATCGTGCGCAACGTGTGGGCGCACTCGATCATCTTCTGCGGGCACTTCCCCGACCAGACCTACACGTTCAGCAAGGCCGAGGCGGCCGAGGAGACGCGCGGGCAGTGGTACGTGCGCCAGCTCACCGGCTCCGCCAACATCGACGGCAGCCCGCTCTTTCACCTGCTCGCCGGCAACCTCTCCTTTCAGGTCGAGCACCACCTCTACCCCGACATGCCCTCCAGCCGCTACTCCGAGATCGCGCCTCGTGTGCGCGACATCTGCCACCGCTACGGCCTGCCCTACAACACCGGCCCTTTGAGCAAGCAACTGGGAACCGTTCACCGCACGATCCTGCGCCTGGCCCTCCCCGGCGGCAAGCCGCGGCGCAAGCCGGGCGCCTACCGCCCCGAGCGCGTCTGAGCTCAGCGGCCTCGGCAGCGGAGTGGTCGAGTAAGGAGCGCGTGCGGATGGCGGGGGGTATGGGGATGTATGTATTTAAAAGTTTGTGCTCCATGGTATGACGGCATATACATAGGTAAACTCACCCTTTAGGTTTGTCTTAGGCTGTAGCGGCGAGGGCTGGGGCGGCGAGCGTCCACACCGGCAGCTTGGCCTCCCGCCCGCGCACCTCGAGCTCTCCCACCAGCACCAGGTCCGCGGGCGGATCCTGCATCCGGTCGCGCGTGGGCTGCGCACAGAAGAGCATGTGCCCGGAGCCCTTCGTCATCCCCTCAAGACGCGAGGCCGTGTTCGTCGTGTCGCCGATCGTCGTGTACTCCACGCGCTGCTCCGAGCCCACGTTCCCAGCCATCACCGGTCCGCTGTTCAGGCCCACGCCCATCGCGAAGCCGCTCTCATGGCCTTGCTCGGCCAGCCACGCGTTGAACCGCTCCAGGCGCGGACCGATCATCTCCCGAGCCGCCCGCAGTGCCCTGTCGGCGTGGTCGTCCTGTGCGAGCGGCGCTCCGAACGCCGCCATGATCCCGTCGCCCATGTACGCGATCAGCGTCCCTCCCGCCGTCATGATCGCCTCTGTCATCTCGTTCAGGTAGTGGTTGACGACCTCGATCACATGCTCCGGCGTTTGGCTCTCGGAAAAGCTCGTAAAACCCCGCAGATCGCTGAACAGGATCGTGCAGTCCCGTTCCACCCCGCCCAGGCGCAGGTTCTCGTTCGCGCTCTCCAGCACCTGATCGACCACATCCCCGGGCACAAACCGAGAGAACACGTCCCGCACGCGTTCGCGCTCGATCGCCTCGCCGACGTACAGCACCGCGAGCGTGCCCAGCGTCCCGATCGCCAGCGCCAGCAGCGGATATACGAGCGTCCAGATCCAGCCCGTGTTGAACGCGATCTGCGTCGCGATCGTGAACACGACCGCCAGGGCCACCGCGTCCAGCAGCGAGCGCCATCTGCGCACGCGCAGGCTGCCCAGGGGGGTGGCCGCGCCCAGGAGGACGATCAATAGGACGTCCACCCAGCCCGGTGCTTCCGTGAGTGGCACGCCTTCCAGCAGCGTGCCTGTGGCGTTTGCCCAAATTTCCGGGCCGGGCATGATTTCGGTTAGCGGCGTAGCGTGGATGTCCTGTAGGACCGGCGCCGATGCCCCGACGATGACCAGCTTGCCCCTGAACGTGCTCGCTCGGAATTCGCTCCGCATGACTTTGGCATAGGAGATCGCCTGGAAAGATTCCTCCGGACCCACGTAGTCAATCGGAAGCGTGCCGGCGTCGAAGCGGGAGCGAGAGACGCGGCTATGCGTGAATGCTTCCCAGGCGACGACCGGAAAGCTCCCCAGCTTGTTGTAGCTGGCAGCGAAGCGCCGTACCACGCCGTCCGGATCGGTCGTGAAGTGGTCCTCGCCCGCCCGTGCGCCCGCTTCCTTGAGGTTTTGCGGGCCGCCGAGCACTTCCGTGTAGCCGCGTGCGCCCACTTCGGTGGCCGCTAGCACTGTTTTGCCATAGGCCCGTTTCACGGCTTCGTAAAGGGCTAGATCGTCTCTCGGGTCGGTTTCATGGGAGAAGTCGATATCGACCGCGATAGTGCGCGCGCCGGCCCGACGCAGGTTGTCGATCACTTGCGCGTCATACCGGCGAGGGAACGGAAAGTTGGTCCGCAGTTCCTGAGACGTGGCCGGGTCGATGGCGACGAATACGATGTTCGAGGGCGGCCTGCGAGACCCCCGGATCGAGAACCGCGCATCGATCGTCTGCAGCTCGCTGCGTCGCAGCAGATGCGTCGCATACGCGCCCACGCCGATCCCTGCGGCCACCACCGCCACCCCGATTAGCAGGGCCATCTTGCGCTGCCCCCATCTCGCGCGACCCATTCAGCCCACTCCTGTCACAATCCCCGCTGGCACCAGGACGATGCTAACCGTACGCCCATCCTTAGGAGTCTTTGCGCCGCGCGCCGGGCGGCTGGCGATGCTTGTGCTGCTCCTCATCGCGCTCCTCCTCTTCGCCGCCGCGATTCCGGCCGCATCTCGCGCGACGCCGCCGCTCGGCGCGCTCTCGCAGCTGCCGGTTCCCTTCAACTGCGTCGGCGAAGAAGGGTTTCACGTCCCCGAAATCGGTTGCGGCACGCTGCTGCCGGCCGAAGCGATCAACGCCTCCTATGAAGCGCAGGTCAGTCCCGACGGCAAGAACGCCTACTCCGTCGCGATCGCCGGCGCCCTAATCGAGTACTCGCGACAGTCCGATGGATCCCTGAAACCGATCGGCTGTATTACCGAAGGCACGGAACCGTGCGCGTCCGAAAACGTCACGACCAAAGCGACGGCGATGAAAGGTCCGGCGGCGATCGCGATCAGTCCCGGCGGGGGCAACGTGTACGTCGTGACGCAGGGCTCCAACGATCTCGTCGCTTTCACGCGCAACACCACCACGGGACTGCTCACGGAGACAGGCTGTATCAGCGCCGAAGCCGCGAGCCCGTGCGCGATCAAAGAAGCCAAGGGATTGGCGAATCCCTACGGCGTCACGATCAGCCCCGACGGCAAGAACGTCTACGTCGCGAGCCTCGGTAGCGAAGCGATCGGCGAGTTCTCGCGCAACACCGAAGGGGCGCTTGCGGTCATTGCCGGCCACGAATGCATCGGTGGTACAGGCAGCGGCTGTCCGATCAACACGGCTATCGGCCTGCACGAAGTCGTCACCACAGTGGTCAGTCCCGACGGGGCCGACCTCTATGCGGCGGCCGGAGCTAAAGACCCCGAATCCGATGTAGCCGCTTTCGCACGCGAACCAGGCACCGGGATCCTCAAACAGCTGGCCGGCGAAGAAGGCTGCATCGGCACCGTCGCCGGCTGCGCCGAAGCCAAAGTCATCGAAGGCTCAGAGTCGCTTGCCATCAGCCCGGACGGAAAGAACGTCTACGCCAACTCCTTCGACAACAGCGCAATCGTCGAGCTCGAGCGCAACTCCACGACCGGCGCTCTCGCGCAGCTGGCGGAACCGAACGGGTGCTTGGCGCGCGAAAAGGCCGGGTCGACCGCCAGCTGCTCGCTGGCCAACGGGATCGGGAATCCGCTCGGCGTAGCGATCAGCCCCGGCGGCGAAGACGTCTACGCCAGCAGCTCCAACGAAGACGACGAGGCGGCGTTCACGCGCGACGCCGCAACGGGGGTGATCGCCTCGTTCCCCGCCCCCTACGAATGCATCGGCAAAGTCGGCAAAAACACGTGTGGGACCAGCAACGCGACCGGCATCGCCGGCGCCCGACGAGTCGCCGTGAGCCCCGACGGCAAGAACCTGTATGTGGCCGGACAGAACGATCATTCGGTGGTCGAGCTGGCTCGCGCGGGCGAACCGCTCGCTGAAGTCACCTGTGCCTGTGGTCCCTTGGTAGTAGTAGGCAATCAGACAGCCGTCAAACCGGGTGGTCCGGTCGCCGTCCCGCCCCCGATCCTCGCCCGCACCGGCAACGTCGCGCCCGTGTCCGGCAAGGTGCTGGTCAAGGTTCCGGGGAGCAAGCAATTCGTCCCCTTGCAGACACTGCGCCAGATCCCGTTCGGGTCGGTCATCGACGCGACGAACGGGAAGGTGAGCGTGACGACCGCGCTGCCCGGTGGAAAGACGCAGACGGGACAGTTCTTCGCCGGTGAGTTCATTCTCAGGCAGGAGCGCAACGGGCTGGTCGTGGCGGAATTGACCGGCGGCAATTTCTCGGTCTGCCCGACAAAGCGCGAGCGCCTTCACATCGCGCGGTTGTCCTCGGCAGCTGCCCACGCCGCCGCCTCCGGAAAGCACGTCGTGCGCAAACTGTGGGCCAACGCCCACGGGAAATTCTCGACGAAGGGCAACTACGCCGCGGGGGCCGTGCAGGGCACCGAATGGCTGACCGAGGATCTGTGCGAAGGCACCTTGATCCGCGTGACGCGCGACAAGGTGGCGGTGACGAACCTCGTCAACCACAAGCACGTCGAGGTCAAGACGGGACACAAATACCTGGCTAAGGCCCCGCGTAGGTAGACGTAAGCTCGGCTTTGGTGAGCTGTCGCTCATATGGCCCTCGACCCGTGAGGCACGTTGCGCCACAGCGGGCCGCCAGCGCCAGCGCATCCGACGCCGCCATGCCGGCGCCCAGACCGTGGGTGAGTCCCGCGGCGAACGAGTCGCCGCACCCGTAGGAGTCCACGGGCGAGCCCGGCACCGGGACGGCAGTCCACGAGCCCGATCCGCCATCGCGCTCCCGGTAGAAGCCGCCCCGCGCCCCCTCGGTCGAGACGACCAGCTCGGCTTCTGCGGTGGCGGTCGCAGCCTCGCCGCGCTCGGTCGTGTCGTTCGCGCTCAGCACCAGCGCGTCCAGCTCGACACCGTGCCCGAGGGCGTCGGTCGCGCGCGGGCTCGCCACCAGCACCCGCGCGGCGCGCGCGGCGCGCAGGGCGCCGACATCTCCCGCGGTGAAGTAGACGGCGTCCATGTCCGCCAGCCGGCGCCATCCCAACTCAGTGTCGCCGCCCAGCGGCTCCAACCGTGGACCGTAGGTCACGATCGTGCGCTCGCCGGCGTCGTCAACGAGCGTCGTGGCCGTCCTCGTCGGCGCCGCGCGCCGAGCCGCGCACACCTCCACCCCGAACTCGCCCAGGCGCTCCGTCGAGCGTCGGCCGTGCTCGTCATCGCCCAGCGCGCATACGAGCAGGCATCCTCCCGCCAACCGCGCCAACTGCACCGCGGCCACCGCTCCACCGCCGGCAGGCTCCTCAAACGGGTCGCGCGCGTGCACGATCTCTCCGGCTTGCGGCATGTGCGACACCCGCGCGAACCGCACCCACTCGACGTGCCCCACCACCGCCACCCTCAGCTCGCGCATGGCGGCAGTCTCACACAGCCGGGCGATCTTGCTCCAGCACCGATCCTGGATGCAGGACCAGGGTCGTCACTCAGCGTGCGGCGATCTCGTCCTCGCGCCTATAGCCGAGGCGCGCGGAGATGCGGTCGGCGGCGGCGATCAGGTGGGGATGGAGCGCGCCGGCCAGCCGCTCGACCGTGATCACCGAGGCGTCCGAGGAGAGGTCGATCGCCGCGATCGTCGCTCCCGTCTCGTTACGCACGGGTGCGGCGATTGCTATCCGTCCCGCCGCGAGCTCTTCGTCCTCGGTCGCAAAGCCCTCCTCCAGGACTCCCTGGAGCTCTGCCCACAGCGCCTCCCTGCCGGTGATCGCGTTCGGCCCTCGGCGCTCCAGGCTCGCTCGCAACAACAGCTCCCGACGCTCCTCCTCGGGAAGATGGGCGAGCAGGACCTTGCCCAGCGCCGTGCAATATGCCGGCACTCTCGATCCGATCCCCACGCCGAGGTCGATCTTGTCCCGTCCCCACTGAAAGCTGATGGCCCGATCGAGGTAGACGATCTCCGGACCGTCCAGCACCGAGAAGCTCACCGTGAAGTTGGATCCCTGGCGCAGTTCCTCCAGGATGGAATGGGCATGTTCACGCAGCCCGGTCGAGTTCAGCGCGGACATCCCCAGGTCGGTTACCCGCAGTGATAGCCGGTACTTGCGACTTTTATCCTGCTCCATGTATCCGAGCGCGACGAGCGTCGTCAGGTAACGGTGCGTCGTGGAACGACTCATCCCCAGCTCATCGGCGATGTCGGCGATCCCGAGCACCGAGTGTCCGGGCTTGAAGCACTCCATGATCGCCAGCCCGCGCGCCAGTGACTGGGAGTAGCGCGGGCCAGAGAAATCCGGTGTCTGCCACGTCTCGTTGCGGGGTCCGGTGGGACTCACTGTGAGCGCCTGCCGGTCTCTCCACGATGTTTACCAGGGATTCTCCTCCGCGGACCCGCAGTCGCAAACGGTCCGCCGTCGATGGTAAGGAAGGTGAGAATCGAGATCGAATCGTCCACGGTTCGGCTCGTCGGTATCAGGCATGTGGGCCGGGCGCCGTGGGGCGACGCCCGGCCTTTATCTCTGGCAGAGACGAGGACATGCGGAACCCATCGCCCACTCAGACCACACCCGCGCGTCGTCTGGCGACGGCGCCTCTCTTACTTGCGGGTAAGTCCCAGAAGCGACATTATCGTCCTCCATCATCCGCCCGTGATCCTGACGGGACCAGATTCGCGCGACAAGTCCGCTGGAGGAGTATTCCTCTAGGGGATATCCGAGATCGGATACCCTCGGCAGCCTCAGCCGGCCGCAGGTGCGGGGAGGCGTGAGGACCGTCGCGGTGAACGAACCGGCGAGCGCGAAGGACCAGCATCGCCGGTCGCGCCAGGCCGCCGAGCGCGGCGAGCACGCGTTCGGTCGTCCCGCGAGCATACGGCGACCAAGCGTTCGGATCGGACAGATAGAGGCTGGTCATACCCGCCAGGATCAGGCGGTGCTCGACGCCGACAGCCCTGGCTCGGCGAGCCGCTTCCGCCGCCAGCAGTCCCATCCGCTCGGCCATCTCCTCCGCCGAGGAATAGTGGTCGAGGAGGTTATGCTGCCCCGTAGCCGCATCCTCGGCACGATCGATCAGGTTGTCGAGCAGGGTGTGCAGTGCCCCCACCCACGGCCAGTACAGCGTCTCGATCGCTCGTGCTCGTCTCTCTGTGAGATTCGAATTGGCTGCGGCGGACAGCAGCGCGAAAGCCGCCACCGAGGAGCCGGTCGCCGCCGCCAGCTCCCACCATCTCAGCCTGTCGCTTGGCGCTTCCAGCTCAGCCCAGCGCACGAGTCCCGGATGATCTCGCTCTTTGGCGAGGTTGATGCGGCTTTGGTAGAAGATGATCCGTCGAGCCTGCTCGAGCACCGCTGACTCGACAAGCCCGTAGGCGGGTAGTGAGGCGAGCGGCACTCGGCAGTTGCCCACCAGCCCAGCCAGGAAGCCTCCATCGTCTTCCCGTGCGTTGTACGCGTAGTAGTCTGCGTCTGCGCGGCCCGGCTGCAGCGCCACGAGAATCGCGGTATGCAGCTGCCGCGCGTTGGCCTTGGGATTATCGCTGGGCTGCTCCGTGAGGACGTCGGCGTACTGGTAAATGCCCTGAAGCCTTACCAGGAGTCGCACAACATCTGCACGTCGATCTGGGCGAGCGAACGCCGCAAATGCAGCGGCACTCTCCACGCTTGCCCAATCGTGCCTGTACATGTCGAGCGCGAGGCGGCGAAGCGCGACATCGGGGATCCTGCTCGCTCGATGCCGCAGGTCGCGAAGCTCATGCCTCGCGAGAGGAAGGACATTGAGCCAATAACGACTCGCGGCGAGGCTGAAGGCTGCAGTCGGTGTCTGCCACTGGCTCGGCTGAAAGCACACGCTGTATAGCTTCTCGGCACACCTGACCGTCTGCAACCCTTGTTCGCGGTTTACTCTCGAATGTCGGAATGCGTGGTGGGGATGCCGGTGGCCGAGTAGCCGGGGAGCGTGATGATGGCCAGCGAGACACCGGCGACAATCAGGAGCGTCAGGACGAGCTGAAGTCCGCCCAGACTAAACGGTGCCGGGAAGCCCGTGTCCAGCCGCAGATACCGATTTGCCAGTGCATGTCCGTAGATGCCGAGAATTGCACCATCGAGGCATCCGATACCTAGTAGGACGACGCTCTCGATCAGCAGGCTGCGCCAGACCTGCCAGCGATCGAAGCCGTCTTCCTTGAGCGATACGAATCGTGGCCGTCGCTGGTAGATCACGGTGCTCAGAGCCGCCGCGAGAGCGAGTGCTGCCGTCAGCAACAGCAGTGAGGCTATCTCCGCGAGCGAATGCAGGCTTTGGCTGGCATTGCCTTGGAACTGGGCTATTCGCTGGCTCATCGTCTGGACTCTGAGGCCCCGTCTCCTGTGTAGGGCAAGCGCGACTTCGCGCCTGCCCTCCGCCGGACTCACTCCAGGCTTGAGGTTGATCTCGAACGCGGTAGGGTCATCGGTATGCCAGTAGCGAGCGTAGTCTGTCGTGTTAAGCGTGATAGTTCCCGGCGGCCATCCGATGTTAGTGGTAACTGCCGCGACCTTGAAATACCCGGCTCCGGATGGCGTCGGTAGAGCGAAGCTGTCGCCTATCCGGAGATGGTGTTCGTCAGCAAAGGCGCTAGAAACAGCTGCCCAACCGCTTTGCCGAAGCAGTTTCGTTGCGTGAGCGACACCTCCTTCGAGAAGTTGACTCGTGGGAAGGATCGTCCGGGCACTGCTTGGACGGGCGATGATCCACATGCGGCGTGAGCCAACATCAAGGTACTGGCCCTGATCGACCGCGACCGAGGCCACGCCACGCAAGTGGGCGATCTCTGTGGCTGAGCGACCCGCGGGAAAGTCGTTGACCGTCAGATAGTTCCCGCTAGTTGTAACCCATATGTCCGCGGTCCCGATGTATTCGGCAAATGTCAGGTCCAGACCGTGGGCAAGGTCCCGGCGCGCGCTGTCGACGGCCGTGCTTCCATAAACCGCCAGCGCGGCGACCCCGGCCAATGCAACGGCTCGTACTGCACCGGCGTCCAATTCGATGACGGCTACGGCCAGCATCCCACCGTGGAGCTTTGTGGCGAACAGCCTGAGCGATCGCATGACCATGCGAAAGATCAGCGGGATGAAGCACAGTGATGCCACTGCCAGAGCAACCCCGCCTGCGACAGTGGAGTTCGGGGCGATTCGCACCGCAATCGTTACACCGAGCACGATAACGCCGCCCACCAGCGCCAGACCACGTACCATGCCCCGTCCGATCTGCTGACCAGCTTCTCCGCGACGACTCAGCACATCATCAACCGGCCTGCTGGATGCCAGGTCGAAGATGATCGGTACCAGCGATGCGACCAGCGCGGCAGCGATGCCAAACGTCATGGATACCACGACGGTCACCGGACGGATCGACTGTTGGCCGCTGATCGGAAACGCTACAGAGAGATAAATGGGGGCATTCCCGAATAGCGTCTGCGCCAATATGTCGCCGGCCGCGATTCCGGCGAGCGAAGCAATGACGCCCAGCGTAACTGCCTGGAAGGCGAATACCGTCAGAACCTGCTTCGAGTCGTAGCCCTGACAGCGCATCTCGGCGATCATCCGGCGCCGTTCGGGAACGATGAGCAGCATGGCGTTCAGTGCAAGCAGGAATCCAACCATGAGGCCAATTGCCGCAAAAAGCGCGGAGGACTGACTCGTCGGTTTCGCTGTCTCGTTCAGCAGTCGTAGTTCGGTATCGGAAGGCAGCACGTTCAGTCTGCCGGCGGCCAGCCGGCGTAGCTCGCGTGCGACAAACGCCGTCTGTCCGGAACGGGTCCGGATCAGCACCTCGGTTACCTGACCCGGCTTGCCGGTGAATCTCTGAGCTAAGCTCAGCCGTGTGACAACCAGCCCGCTGGTGGAGAGAGCGCCTATCGCTCCGGCATTGAACGCCGCATGGACCTGCGTGTTATGCGCCGCGCCGTCGGCCAGAAGCGTGACCCGGCCTTCCTGCTGGGCGCCGATCGCATCGGCCAGCTCGGATGGCAAGGCTATTCCGCTACCGAGTAGCGCTCCCCCCGCGCCGATATCTTTGGTCGCTGAGCCCCGCAGTCCAATCAAACTTGGAGTCACTCCAACGAGCTGAACCGACCTGCTTCCCCTTGGCCCCTCGATGACCGCGCTCTCACGCAGCAACGGTGCGGCATCTCGCACGCCGGGAAGACTCGCGATCTGGTTTGCAAGTCGCTGACTGAAACCCTGTGGTGAGCGTGCGGTGAGCTCAAGCGAAGCAGAGCCATTGACCGCGGTGAGGATTTCGCGTGCTGAGCCGAGCACGCTGCTGTTTGCCACCAGCACTCCGAAAACGAGTGCGACGCCGACGGCGATACCCCCGCCGGCCAGCAGCTCTCGCACTATGTTGTGTCGTAGCTGCTGTCGATAAAGGCCGAACAGAGCGCTTACCCGTAGACCGAAGATCGGTGGGTTCAGGAAGCGTGCCTTCATCAGGGAAGCACAGGGCGCAACTCGAAATCCAGACCTTCGCTCAATTGCCCGTCGCGCATTGTGTGGATCCGATCGACAAACGCCGTTGCTTGAGGATCGTGTGTAGCGAGCAGCGCCGAGATCCGATGCTCATGGACGATGTCAGCGAGCATCCCCAAGATTTCGCGGCTGCGCCTGGAGTCCAGATTGCCGGTGGGCTCATCAGCGAGCAGCAGACGCGGATTGCTGACGAGCGCGCGAGCGATGGCCACACGCTGGCGCTCTCCCATCGACATCTCGGTAGGTGCGTGCTGGATCCGCCTGTCGAGACCGACACGCTCCAGCCACGGGCGTGCAGCCGCATGCGCTTCGCCCAGCGTCATCCCCAGCGCAAGCAGCTTCACGGCGGCGTTGTCCAGCGCCGAGGCGCCGGTGAGATGGAACGACTGAAACACCACGCCGGTCTGCTCGCGCCGGTAGCGCGCTCTCTCGCCGGCCGACAGGCCGCTCACCTCGCGCCCGTCGAACATCACGCTTCCATCGTCCGGCTGCATGATCGCGGCGGCGAGCATCAGCAACGTTGTCTTGCCCGAGCCGCTCGGACCGTACAACGCCACGAACTCGCCCGGGGCGACCGTCAGCGAGACGCGATCGACCGCGTCGACGGTCTCTCCCGCGCCGGCGTAGCGCTTGGAGACCTCGCGCAGCTCGAGCGTCACGGCGCGTCGGCGCTCATGCCGCGCCGCGCCGCTCCGGGAAGCTGATGACCTTGCGTCGAGAGTCCGTGGAGTACAGTCGGCCGCTGTCGAGGCTCATCACACGCCCAGCGCCACGAAGGGCCGCCACCTCTTCGGAGGCGATGAGCAGCGAGAGATCGAGTTGCTTGGGCAGTGAGTGGATGAGGGCGTAAAATGCCCGCGCGTCGCTTGGGCGCGCCAGCACCGCCGGCTCATCGATCAGCAGCAGCGCCGGTTCGCGCACGATCGCACGCGCCAGCTCGACGCGCACCCGTTCGGCCAGCCCCAGCCTGCCGGTCGGCGTATACCCCAGCCCCGTCGCCCCCACCGTCTCCAGTGCGCGCCACGCGCACGCCTCGGCGCGCTCGACGCCCAGCCCCTCCGCGTACAGCGGCATCGCGACGTGTTCGACGACGACTTTCGAGTCGCCTGTGCGCCAATCGCCACGCGCCAGCGCGATCCCACCGTGCCGGCGGGCGCGAGCGCGCTCGTCGGCGCTCAACCTTACGAGATCGTGTCCCCGCCAGCAGACCTCGCCCTCGTCCGGGGCCTCGAGACCCGCGGCAACCCGCAGCAACGTCGTCTTGCCGGCGCCGCGCGCGGCGAGCACCCCCAGCGTCTCTCCTGCGTACAGCTCGAACGAGACGCCGTCCAGCACGGCGACCTTGCGCAGGCCGTCGCGGAAGCGCTTGGTCACCTCCCGGAACGCTAGAACGGTCATCGCGCCTGTGCGGACAGGCCCTCTTCGAGCGCTCGGCAGGCTTCACCCACCCACTCGAGTTCCGCCTTCAACCGCTTGTCCACCGCCGAGCGGTACAGGCTCATGATCGTCCCCAGCCACGACACCCGCGGCGTTTCGGTCTCGACGTTCTCCTCGATCTCTTCGAGCAGATCGACACGCAATTCGCTCAGCGCGCGCAACAGCTCCGGTATCTCCTCCTCGGTGGAGAACGCCAGGCGCGCGTGAATGTCGGCGCGCATGACGCTCGCCGCGGGCGGCGTGGTCAACCATTCCCGGCGCGCCAGCACGGCCCGATCGGTCGGGTAGAAGAACCGCCGTGAGTAGGGGGGGCCGTCGATCGGCCTGCTCTGTGACCGTACGAGTCCTTCCGTCTCCAGCTGTTTGAGAACCGGATAGATGTGCTTCGCCTGCACGTGCCAGGAGGCGCCCATTCGACGGTTGATTCGCTTGGCGACCTCGTACCCGTAGGTCGGACCTTCGAGCAGCACAGCCAGCGCCGCCGCCTTGATCGGCGAGCGACCCTCAACCAACGCTGCGCTTTGCTCCCTGTCCATCATCTTCGCCTATGCCAGTAATACGATAGGTCCGAATCTTACAGGAAGCTGCCATTTTTACAACGACCGTTTCCCACCCGTCGATGGAACCGATCGCGGCGCCGGCAGCGCCGGATGCGTCCGCCCGGCGGCCCGGATGGGGGCCGGACGCCCCGCGCCCGCCCGCCTCAGGACCTCGATCGCCTGCGCGGAAGCTGGCCGATCTTCGATCGGTCATCCACCCACATCCCGTCTCCCCACGTCGCCTTCTAGTCTGGGCGTCGTGAACGTCGAGCTTCTGTTCTGGGAGGGCTGTCCCTCGCACCCGCGCGCGCTCGCGGACCTGCGCGCCGCGATGGCCGAGCTCGGGTTGGATCCGAGCACGATCGCGATCGGCGAGATCGAGACGCACGAGCAGGCGGGGAGAGAGCGATTTGTCGGATCGCCGACCATCCGCATCGACGGAATCGACATCCAGTCTCCAGGCGGTGAGCCCTTCGGGCTCACCTGCCGCGTCTACCATCGCCGGGACGGTCGAGTCTCCCCGACCCCCGACCCGGACGACGTGCGCGACGCGCTGCGAGCGGCGAGCGCGCGCTGGAGCCCGCAGACCGAACCCCACGAGAGGAGCTGAGATGACAGCCATCGGCGAGCCCGCCCCGACGTTCGCGCTGCCCGACACCGAGGGCGCCGAGCACGCACCCGGCGACGCGCCGGCGAGCGTCGTCGTGTTCACCTGCAACCACTGCCCCTACGCGCTGGCCTGGCACGATCGGATCCTCGCGCTCGCACACGACTACGCCGACCGTGGCGTGCGGGTGCTGGCGATCAACCCCAACGATGCCATCCGCTACCCGCGGGACTCATTCGAGGCGATGCGCGCCCGCGTGCAGCGGGGAGAGCTCGAGGGCGTCCCCTACCTGCGCGACGAGTCCCAGGAGGTCGCCCACGCCTACGACGCCGAGACGACGCCCGACGTGTTCGTGCTCGACGCCGCCGGCCTCCTGCGCTATCGCGGCGCCCCCGACGCCGACTACGAGGACCCGTCCCAGCGCGCCTCCTTCCTGCGCGACGCCCTCGATGCGATCCTCGCCGGGCGCGACCCCGAGCTCGCGCAGACCCCGCCCGTGGGCTGCTCGATCAAGTGGCGGGAGTGACCTTCACACCACGCGTGGTCTCGCGAGTCAATCTGGCAGTGACTCGCCCGAGGCCCGCCATCTGACCTCAGCGACCCAGCACGCGCACCAGCTCACGGGCGTGCCCGCGCACCGTGCCGAGCAGCTCGCGCACCTCCTGCAAGCCCGCTCGCAGCTCCGTGTCGCCGACCTCGATCGGCAGCATCGAGTCCTGCAGCGCCGCCAGCTCGCCATCGGCCTCACCGGTCGCCTGCACCGCAGTATCGACAAACCCCTTGACGCCCGTGGACGGCGCCCCCTGGGGCGCGGACTCGAACGTGTGAGCGGGCAGGCCGTGACGCTCGGCGAATCCCGCATACGTACGCTGAGCCCTGCCGTACGCGCTCTGGACGGGCCGAAACAGCTCCTGCTCCAGGTGCTCGGCGGTCCGTTCGTCGAGCAGCTCATACGCCTCCCCCAGGGCCGCCAACGCCACCCCGATCCGCTCGATCGCCCGAGCCATGGCTTCGAGGACCTGTCTGCGTCCGTCCGCGGTGGTGTAGGTCATGGGTCCAGGTTATTCGGTGTAACGCGTGGACACGAGCGCTCGCTAGCCGCGCTTTCGCGCCCGCAAGCCTTGGCAACAAGCGCTCGCGCGATCTCGCGTCAGGGTCTGACCTCGGGGCTAGGATCATCCGATCACCGGACGGCGAGCACCCTCGACATGACTCACCAGCATGCAGCCACCGCCGCCTGCCCATTCTGCGATGGTCCGGGCGCGCGTGCGTTCGACGCGTGGGATCGCAATCGCGAGACCACGATGGAGCGGTTCGCCTACGCTCGCTGCCGGACGTGCGAGACGGTGTTCCTCGTCGATCCCCCGGCGGACCTGGCTCGCTACTACGCCGATGACTACTACCACTTCGATGCCGACGGAGAGCCGGTCTGGAAGAGCGATCCGCCGCGGATGCGGGCCGCGTCATATCGCGTCGATCTGCTGCGAGCCCACACCGAGCCGGGGCGCCTGATCGAGATCGGCGCCGGGACCGGGGCGTTCGCGGTCACCGCCCAGTCGGCGGGCTTCCAGGTCAGCGCGATCGAGATGAGCGAGCGCTGCTGCCGCTACCTGAGCGAGCGGGAGGGGATCGACGCGATCTGCAGCGATCGCCCGTTGGAGGCGATCGCCCAGCTTCCAGCGGCCCGCGTGGTTGCGTTGTGGCACGTGCTGGAGCACCTGCCCAACCCGGCCGAGGTGCTCGCGCGTGCCGCCGAGAAGGTGGAGCCCGGTGGTGTTCTGGCGATCGCGGTACCGAACCCGCGCTCCCTGCAGTTTCGAGTGCTCCGGACCCGCTGGGTGCACCTCGACGCCCCCCGGCATCTGTGCCTGATCGCGCCGGCTGCCCTGATCGGCCGCGGCAGGGACCTCGGCCTCACTGATGTGGCGCTCCTCAGCAACGATCCCGACGGCCTGGAGTGCAACTTCTTCGGCTGGGTCGGCGCGCTCAGGAGCCATCCGGCCGTCGGTCGGACACCGGACCTCGTCAGCCACTGCGCGCGCGCGCTCGAACGGACGCTGGCGCCGCTCGAGCGCACCGGCGACCGGGGGTCGGCCGTGACGATCCTGATGCACAAGGACGCCTGAGCTTGTCGAGGGTCGGCGACACTCCCGCGGACGACCCTGCGGCCGGCGCCGCGGCGCTCGGCGACGCCGACGCGGATGACGCTGCGGCCGCTGACATTCTGTCGAGCTCAGCAGCCGGAGTGGCTGCGGTGCGAGGGGGTGGTCTGCGCGTCGGCGGCTACATCGTGGGCGCGCTGTTCAGCGTCATCTCCGCCTCACTGCTCACCCGCCATCTCGGGGTGGTGCAGTTCGGTGAATACGTCACCGCGCTGTCGCTCGTGGCGCTCGTCGGCGTGCTCTCGGATCTAGGGCTCACCGCCGTAGGGGTGCGCGAGCTCTCGATGCGTCCGCCCGACGAGCGCTGGGCGCTCGCCCGCGACCTGCTCGGACTGCGTAGCACGCTCACGCTCGTGGGCAGCGTGGCGATCGTCGCGATTGCGTGGCTGGCTTACTCGCCGACGCTGGCCGCCGGCGTCGCGCTCGCGTGTGTCGGCCTGCTGTTGCTGGCGACCCAAGACAACTTCATGATGCCGCTGCTGGTCGGTCTACGTCTCGGCGCCGTCTCTGCGCTGGAACTCTCCCGCCAGCTGCTCACGACGGCGTTCACGGTCATGCTCGTGTTCGCGGGCGCCAAGCTGGTTCCGTTGCTCGGCGTATCGATCCCTGTGGGCCTGATCGTGGTCGTCGCGACGGCGATGCTCGTGCACAGCACACGCGCGCTGACGCCCACGTTCAGCATCGAACGCTGGCGGCGGTTCGTCAGGCCGATGCTTCCCTATTCCGCCGCCGTCGCCGCCTCTTCGGTGTATCTGCGCGTATCGATCATCCTCGTGTCGGTGCTCGGGACGGCCCTGCAGCTGGGCTACTTCAGCCTCTCATTCCGGATCATCGAAGTCCTCACCCCGGTCCCGGCATTGCTGGCCGGCTCGGCGCTGCCGATCTTCGCTCACACGGTCCGCGCGGGCGATCACGATCGGCTTGGATACGCGCTCGGGCGGGTGTTCGAGGTCGCGCTGATCATCGGCGCCTGGGTCGCCGTCTCGATCGCGGTCGGGGCGCCGCTCGCGCTCGCGATCGTCGGAGGCCCGCGCTTTGCGCCGGCGGCGCCCGTGCTCGCCGTGCAGGGTGTCGCCCTCGGCGCGATGTGCGTGAGCCTTGTCTGGGCCAACGGCCTGCTCGGTCTCGGTCTTTACCGGCAGATACTCGCGAGCAGCATCGGCGGGCTGATGCTCACCGCCGCGCTCGTCGCCGCGCTGGTGCCGATCGACGGCGCCCGGGGCGCGGCGATCGGCACGGCGACCGGAGAGATCGTGCTCGCGATCGTGCAATGCACTCTGGTCGTGCGCCGGCGTCCTCAGCTGCGCCCCTCTCTGCGGATCGTCCCCGGGGTCGCACTCGCCTCGGCGCTCGCGCTCGCGCCGCTCGCGCTCACCTCCGTCCCGGTGATCGTGCGGCTGGTGATTTCCACCGCACTGTTCGCCGGCGTGCTGCTCATCACCCGCGCCTACCCGCAAGAGCTGCTCGATCTGGTGCCCGGGTTGCGCGCCAGAAGGACATGAGCACGTGTTTCGGCTCCTGACAATGAAGTTCGGGCTCCCTCGTTAGTGTCCCCGTCGTGATCGCGGTCGTGCACCTCGTGTGGGGGCCTCTCGGGATCGGGCCTCTGCGGCAGTTCCTGGCCTCCTACAAACGACATTCTGCGGGCGCCGAACACGAGTTGGTGGTGCTTCTCAACAATGTACCCGAGCCGCTGCCGGCCGAGCTCGAAGCCGCGCTAGAGGGCGTCGAGCACCGTCTGCTACGCACCCCCAAGCCGGTTCTGGACCTCGCCGCATACGCTCATGCGGCCGATCGCCTCGAGCACCAACGGCTGTGCTTTCTGAACTCCTACTCGGAGATCCTCGCGACTGACTGGCTGGCCAAGCTCAACCACGCGCTCGACCAGCCAAGGGCCGGGCTCGTCGGCGCCACCGGCTCGTGGGCGAGCCTGCATTCAGCCGTGCTCAATGCGTTCCTGCTGCCCAACCCCTACCGCCGTGTGGTCCCCGCGCGACGCGTCGCGCGCGAACAGATGCGGGAGATCGAGCTCGAGCTCGACGCCGCGCGTACGCCCGAGGGCGCCGCGCCCCCCAGAACAGAGCCGCCCCGGCGCACCCTCTCGGGCTCGGTGGTCTCGACGCTGCGCTCGTTTCGCCCGATGCCCGAGCAGCTGCTGCGCTTCGCCCCGTTTCCGGCCTATCACGTGCGCACGAACGCGTTCATGCTCGACCGCGCGACGTTCGCGAAGCTGCACATGCGTCCGCTGAGCAGAAAGATGGACGCCTACCTGCTGGAGAGCGGGCGGGCGAGCTTCACCAGCCAGATTCAGAACATGGGTCTGCGCACGCTCGTGGTCGCCCGTGACGGCGCCTTCTACGACCATCCCGAGTGGCACGCCGGCGAAACGTTCTGGCGAGGCGAGCAGCAGGGCCTGCTCGTCGCCGACAACCAGACCCGCTCCTACGCCAACGGCTCCTACGATCGTCGCCGGTTGCTGTCGGCGTTCGCGTGGGGACCCGAGTCGGCACCCGCCCCGCCGGTAGAGGAGCCTCCCGCCGAGGACTGGGCTTCCCGGGCCAATGCTTGACCTCGAAGCTCACGCACGCGCCGCCGCGCTGAACCGGGCCAAGCCCGGGGCGCTCGGCGTCGTTCACCTCGCGTGGGCTCCGCTCGGGCCGGAGCCGGTGCGGTCGTTTCTGGGCTCCTACCATGCCCATTCGCCCGGGATCGCACACGAGCTCGTGATCGTGCTCAACGGGGCGCACGGCGACTCCGAGAAGGCGAGCTCGCGCGCGGGCGGCGCGCTCACGCAGGAGGAGCTCGCCGCGGAGCTCGTGGGGATCGAGCACCGTCTGATCGTGCTCGATCGGCCCGTGCCCGACCTCGCGGCCTACGGTCTGACGGCGCGCGCACTGTCCCATCCGCGGCTGTGCTTCCTGAACTCCTACAGCGTCATCCTCGCCGATAACTGGCTGGCGATCCTTGCACAAGCGCTCGAGGACCCCGGCACCGGGATGGTCGGCGCCACCGCCAGCTGGGAGAGCCAGTCGCAGTGGGTCCGTGGCCGCGCCCGCCACTGGCCCTACCAGCTGGCCCGTCTGCGCGCCGCGCGCCGCGATTATCCGCGCTTTCCCAACCCGCACATCCGCACGACGGCGTTCCTCGTGGATCGTGCCAACCTCCTCGCGATGAACCTGGACGCGGCGCGTGACAAGCGCGATACCTATCTGCTGGAGAGCGGCCGTCGCAGCATCACCCGGCAGATCCTCGAGCACGGTCTGCGCGTGGTCGTGGCGGGACGCGACGGTAAGGCCTACGGCGTGAAGGGCTGGCCCGCCGCATGCACCTATCGCAGCGGCGATCAGGACAACCTGCTCGTCGCCGACCGCCGCACCGAGGACTGGGCCGCCGCCTCGCCGCGCCTGCGCCGGCGGCTGTCGCGCGACGCGTGGGGCGAGCACTATGTGAACGCGGACGAAACGGATTCGGCGGGCTCCTGACGGACAGGCTCGCGATCGGAGCGCCTGTCGGAAGGCCCGTGACGGAAGGCCCGTGAAGACCTTCGGCCTCGCGTTCGTGGTCCCTACATCGCGCGCAGCGCCGCGCGGCGCAATCTCAGCGATTCCCACAGCGAGATCGACTCTGCGATCGCGGCCCTCGGCGGCCGCGGATGGCGGGACATGCCGGTGGCCGCACGCCAGCCCTGCACACGCCCGCGCAGCGCCTGCATGTCGTGGCACAGCGCGATGTCACCGGCCACGACCGCCGTCTCGGTCAGCAGTGTGCGGGCGCTCTCGCCGCTGCGCAGCACGCCGTAACGGCGCAGCAGGTAGCCCCTGCTAAAGCCGGCGAGGCGACGCTGCTCGGGCGAGCGTTTGCCGTAGGTGCTCGAACCGAAGTGCACGCCCAGTGCGTCCGGGGCGCTCGCCGTGCTCCATCCGAGGGTGCGCAGGCGCAGGGCCAGGTCCAGGATCTCCATGTACGCGACGATCGTCTCGTCCAGTCCGCCCGCCTCTTCCCAGGCGCTCCGGCGGTAGGCTCCGGCCGCGCCCTCCGGACCCGTCAGCACCGGCATGGGCAGCGTCGCGTCCGCGCTCGGCCGACCCTGCAGGCGCGCGAACCCCGCGAGCGTCACGTCGGCCGTCACACCGACACTGTCGATCGTCCGTTCGTCGCGCGTCAACATCGTCGCAGCGACCGATCCGACCCGTGGATCCTCAGCCAGCGGCGCCATCAGCCGCTCCAGGCAGTCGGGGCGCAGTCGCACGTCGTTGTTGAGCAGCACCACGTACTCGCCCTCACCGGCGCTCACCCCGCGGTTCACGGCCCTCGTGTAGCCGTGGTTGGCGTCGAGCTCGAGGACCGTCACATCGGGCCAGTCGCGGCGCACCTGCGCGGGCGTGTCGTCGCTTGACCCGTCATCGACCAGGATCGTGCGATGCGCGACGCTCTGGCGCGCCAGATGGGCGAGGCAGTCGCGCGTCAGCTCGTAGCGGTTATATGCGGGAACGACGACGTCGATCGAGGCGGCCACCGGCGCAATGCTAGGGATTCTGCGAACCGGGCTCGCCTCCATAGCTCTCCAGCACGGTCTCGAGTGAGCTCTCAAGCGAGAGTTCGTGTGCGTGTCGCTCATACCAGCGCGCGGTGCTTTCGCGCAATTCTGTTCCGGCTTCATAAGCGCGCACGACCGCCTCGGCGATCGCCTGCGGGTCCGAGCTCGCGCACACGAACCCGTTGACGCCCTGCTCGATCAGCTCGACTGCGGCGTTGTCCGAGCCGGCAACCACGATGCTGGGGGTCCCGCGCGCGGCGGCCTCCACCACGACCAGGCCATAGCCCTCGCGCACCGACGGCAACAGCAGGCACAGAGCCCGGCGCATCTCGTGCGCGACCGTCTCCGCGCTCGTGAACCCGCGCGCCGAGACGATCTGCCGGCGCCCATCCTCCGCGATCGCCGCGCGCACCGCCTCCCGCTCCGGTCCGTCCCCAAGGATCTCTCCCGTAAGCCCCTCGATCCGCTGCGCCGCGAGTGCGATCGCCGCGACCGCAAGCGGCGCCTGCTTCTCCGGGATCAGCCGGCCCGCGAACAGCACCATGCGCTCCGCGGGTTTCACCTGCACGGGCTCGGAGGGTCCCGCGTACAGCCCGCGCAGCACCGTCACCTCACCGCGCAACCCCTCCTCGCGCAGCCGCACCGCGTGCAGGTTCGAGTAACAGAACGCCCGCTGGCGCACCCGCGCGCAAAGTCGCTGCACGAGCGCGCCCACGCGCCCGCCCAAGCCGCCGAGATAGTCGCGCCAGTAGGACCCGCTCCAGACCTCGAACCAGTCGACCGTCAGCCGATACCGGCCGAGCGGACGCACGATCGCCGCCGCGAGCAGCGAGAAATAGGGAAACGAGCAGGTGTGCACCGCGTCGTAGCGGCGGCCGCGGCGCAGCAGGTGCGCGAGCACCCCCAGGCCGAACACGAGCGGCGGCACTATCCGCCGCCGTCCATCGTCGGTGTAGAGGCTCAACCGCGGGCCGGCGCTCACCACTCGCGCGCGACCGCTCGCCAGCTCCGGCGTCTCGCCGCGATCCCACTGGCGCAGCGTCAGGTAGGTGACCTCGTGCCCCTCCGCGACCAGACGCTCGGCCAAGTTGCGATACCAGCGCTCGGCGCCACCGACCGTATGTGGGTACAGGCAGTCGTATACGACACATATGCGCACGGGGCTAATGCGGGCGCCTATGACCGGCGCCAGCGGCCTGAAGCACTTCCAGCACCCGCTGGGCGAAGCTCTCCCACGAGAACTTGCGGGCGCGCTCCAGGCCTTCGCGACTGAGCTGCGCCCGGCGGGTCTCGTCGCTGAGCAGGCGCCGCAGACCGTCCTCGATGCTCGTGACGTCGTGGGGATCGACGTATTCGGCCGCGCTGCCGCCGACCTCCGGCAGCGAGGAGAGGTTGGAGATGACGACGGGCGCCCCCGCGGCCATCGCCTCCAGCACCGGCAGGCCGAAGCCCTCTCCCAGCGACGGATAGCAGAACACCGCGCAGCGGCGATAGAGCTCCGCGAGCGCCGCGTCCGAGACGTACCCCAGCATCGTGCAGCGCTCGCCCAGCGAGCGCAGAGCGAGCAAGGTGTTGCCCGTGTCCCAGCCCAGCGCTCCGACGACCACGAGCGGATGTTGGGACTGCAGCGCGGTCGGCAGCCTGCTGTAGGCGTCCACAAGACGGGGCAGATTCTTGCGCGGCTCGAGCGTTCCCACCGCGAGCACGAAGCCCGAGGGTGGCAGCGTCGCCTCCTCCTCGGGATCCAGCTCGGTGACCGGCTCCGGCGCGACCCCGAGCAGCGCGACGGTCGTTCGCCGGGCCGAGCGAGGGTGGCGCGCGGCGAGCGCATCGGCGGTTGCCTGGGAGATCGCGATCAGCGCCGCCGAGCGCCGAACGGTCGCTCCCAGGGTGGCGCGCTCGATCAGCGCCGAACGACGGTTTGGTCGCATCGCCGGGTTGAACGCGACCAGGTCGTAAATGATCGGGACCGCCGGGATGCGCATGAAGAGGGTCGTCAGATAGGAGTTAGAGGAGAGGAAGACGTCGCATTCGCGATTGGCCGCGCGCGCGGTCAGCGCATGCCACCAGGGGTCGCGGGCTTGGATGAGATGCCATGAGAAGCGCTTGTCGAGCGGCAGCTCAGCCCATGCGCTGCGTGCGTACAGCACGTAGCGATAGCGCTCGTCCTCGCGTGCGGCGAGCGAGCGCAGCAGCTCGCGCACCACGCGCCCGCGACCCGCGGGCACCTCGACCGCGGCGCGGGCGTCGATGCCGATGGTGAGTGAGTTGGCGTTACCCAAGGTCAGGAGCCTTGCACATCCTCCGTTAGCCTCCAACGCCGTGCACGTCGGCTTGAACCTCATCTTCCTCGTCCCGGGCGAGACCGGCGGCATGGAGGTGTATGCGCGCGAGCTGATCCCGGCGCTGATCGACCAGGCGCCGCCGGGGATGAGCTTCACCGCTTTCATGGGTCGCGAGGGGGTCGCCGACGGTCCTCCCTGGGGGGATCTGCTGCCGGTGGTGACGGTGCCCGTGAACGCGCGCAAGCGGGTGCAGTGGGTAGGAGGCGAGCAGACGCTGCTACCGCGTCTGGCCGCCCGTGAGGGCGTGGATCTGGTGCACAGCCTGGGGAGCACGGGGCCCGCCTGGGGACGCTTTCGGCGCGTGGTCACGGTTCACGATCTGATCTATGCGCGCTTCCCCGAGGCGCACAAGGGCATCCGCGACCTGGGGATGCGCGTGCTCGTGCCGCTCGCGGTGCGGCGCTCAGACCGGGTGATCGCGGACTCGCAGAGCACCCAGCGCGATCTTGTCGAGCTGCTGGGCGCCGATCCCGAGCGCATCGACGTGGCGCCGCTTGGACTCGGCGCCCTCAAGCGCAGCGATCCGCTGAGTGAGCCTGAGCTCCGCCAGCGCTTGGAGCTAGGCGAGCGCCGCGTGGTGCTGAGCCTGTCCGCCAAGCGCCCCCACAAGAACCTGTCGGCCCTGATCGGGGCCGTGGCGCGAATCCCTGGGGATCGCCGCCCCCTGCTCGTGTTGCCCGGCTACGCGACCGACCACGAGGTGCAGCTGCGCGAGCGCGCCCGCGCTCTCGGCGTCGAGCGGGACGTGCGCTTTCTTGGCTGGCTCGGAAGCGAGGAGCTGGAGGGGCTGTGGCAGGTGGCCGACGCGTTCGTCTACCCGTCGCTGTACGAGGGCTTCGGCCTGCCGGTGCTCGAGGCGATGGCTCGAGGCGTGCCGGTGGCGTGCTCGAACGCCTCCTCGCTGCCGGAGGTGGCGGGCGACGCCGCCCTGCTGTTCGATCCCCGTGACGAGACGGCGATAACCGGCGCACTGGAGCGTCTGCTGAGCGATCGTCCGGAGGCCGAGCGTCTGCGCGCGCGGGGGCTGGAGCGCGCGGGCCGGTTCACCTGGGAGCGCACAGCCCGCGCGACGCTCGCGAGCTACGCCCGCGCGCTGCCGGCGCTTGCCTGACGACATGCCGGTGCAGGCAGGCGAGCGCAAGGCTTCATGCGCGAGGCTTGGGCTCATCGCGCTAGCATCGTCTCTCTGCGGCACGCACCCCCTGCTGCGCCACTTTCCGCCTTCTCAGGCGTTATAAACGCAACGCTGGCTGCCCGACTCTTCGAATCAGGACTCCACAAGATCCTCAGCCGATGAACACGCTCGCCCCGACAAGCGCGCCTCCCGTGGCGCCCGAGACTCAGGATTCCGACGCGCCGCTGGTGTCGGTCGTGATTCCCTGCCTGAACGAGGCCGAGAACATCGAGTCCTGCGTGAAGGCCGCCCTGGGGGCGATCGAGCGGATGGGTGTGCCGGGCGAGGTGGTCGTCGCCGACAACAACTCCGAGGACGACTCCGCGCGCCTGGCGCAAGAGGCGGGCGCCCGTGTGGTGATCGAACGCCGGCGCGGCTACGGCAGCGCCTATTTGGCGGGATTCGCGGGCTCGACGGGCCGCTACATCGTCATGGCGGACGCCGACCTGACGTATGACTTCGACGAGATCCCGCATTTCGTGGAGGAGCTGCAGGCCGGGGCCGAGCTGGTGATGGGCGACCGCATGGACAACATCCAGCCCGGCGCGATGCCGTGGCTGCACCGTTACATCGGCAACCCGATCCTCACCGGGCTGCTGAACCTGTTCTTCCGCACCGGCATCAGCGACGCGCACTGCGGCATGCGGGCGCTGCGCCGCGAGGTGCTGCCCCGTCTGGATCTGCGCACGACCGGGATGGAGTTCGCCTCGGAGATGGTCATCAGGGCCTCGAAGGAGAACCTGCGGATCGCCGAGTTCCCGATCGAATATCACCCGCGCGGGGGCGAGTCCAAGCTGTCGAGCTTCCGCGACGGCTGGCGCCATCTGCGGTTTCTGCTCGTGCACTCCCCCAACCACCTGTTCATCTTCCCCGGCGCCGTGCTCGCCGGCATCGGCACGCTGATCATCCTGATCGTCGAGACGGGTCTGAACCTGTTCGGACGCGATTGGGGCGTCCATGCGATCATCGGCGGAGCGCTGCTGATGATCGTCGGCACGCAGGTGCTCGCGCTGGGGCTGTGCGCGCACGCGTATGGCACGTACTTCATGGGAGAGAAGGATCCGTGGTTCGATCGAATGCGCGCGCGCTTCCGACTCGAGCACGGCCTGCTGCTCGGGGGCCTGTTCATGCTCGCCGGCGTCGGATTGGGGGCCGTCATCCTCGTGAGCTGGATCGCGCACGGCTTCGGCTCGCTCTCCTATGAACGGCTTGCGGTCGTCGCGGCGTCGGTGTTGATCGTGGGCATTCAGATCTTCTTCTCCTCGTTCCTGCTCAGCATTCTCGGACTGCGCCGCCGCTAGCGTGCCCTTGCGCCGGATTCCGGCGGTCGTGTTCGCCGGCGACGCTCGTGTGTGGCGCGTCGCGGCGATCGTCGCGATCCCGCTGGTGGCGCTGATCGCGTTCTACTGTCTGCGCCCGCGCGCTTACTACACGGGCACGAACTCGGTCGAGTCCTACACCTACATCGCGCAAGCCGGCCCCGGCGAGCCAGTGTGCGTGCCTGGCCTTCAGATCCCACCCGGCACGGCCCGCATCCGCCTGCAGCTGATCTCGCGCACGCGCACACGTCCGGCGTTGAGAATGGTCCTGAGCCTGGACGCATCCACCGAGTCCCGTGCGCGTGCTCGGAGTGCGGGGAGCGGTTCGCGGCAGGTGAGCGCCCTCACCGCGAACACGATCGTCAGCGCGCTCGCGCCCGTGACGGTCCCGTCCAACCGTGTGAGCGGCGCAGTGTTCACGCTGCCCGGGCTCTCCTCCGAGTCCACCGAACATCCGGCCTCGCTGTGCCTGACGGCGAGCGGCCTGGTCAACTGGGGCGGCACGCCGCTGCCCGCGCCGCCCGCCACGGCGACGCCGAGCGCCGGTGGATCGCCGGTGTCGGGACGGATCGCCGTCTGGTATCTGCCCCCTGCGGGCGCCGAGCGCAGCTATCTCTCCCGCGCGGGGGCGATCCTGACGCGCGCCTCACTGTTTCGCCCGAGCCCGGTAGGGCCGTGGCTGTACCTGTCGATCCTGCTGCTCGTGCTGCCCGGCCTCGCGCTCACGGCGGTGCGCTGCCTGGCGGTGGCCGTTAAGCGCGGCCGGAGCACGAGCGCGCGGCGCACGGCCGTCTGGCTGTTCGCGATCGCGACGCTCAACTTCGCCTGCTGGGCGTTGATCACACCGCCGTTTCAGGCGCCCGACGAGGTCGATCACTTCGCCTATACGCAGTCGCTGGTGGAGCGCGGGCAGGCGCCCTCGCGCAGCCCGGCCGCCCCGCTGGCGCGCTGGTCGAGCGCGCAGACGCTGGCGTTGGAAGGCGAGAGCTTCTTCAGCGACCACCAGGTTGGCGACACGAGCGCGCCGTGGACCGGGCACGCGCAAACCGTCTATCGCGAGCAGGTCGCGGCCACCCATCCGAGCTCTTCCGACGGCGGCGGCAACGAGACGGCCGCGACGCACGGGACGATCTACTACGCCGCGCTCGCGCCCGCCTACTGGCTCGCGTCCGACTCGCCCTTCAGTCAGCTGACGTTGATGCGCCTGACCTCGGCGCTGATCGGCGCGCTGACGGTCGTGTTCGCGTTCCTGCTCGCGCGCGAGCTGGCACCCGGCCGTCCCTGGCTGGGGGTGCTCGCGGCGCTGCTGGTCGCTTATCAGCCGATGTACGGGTTCATCTCGGGCGCGGTCAACAACGACGTCGGCGTCAACGCGGGCGCCGCGGCGCTGGAGCTGCTGGTGATCCTGATGCTCCGTCGCGGCGTAAGGCTCTGGCTGGCCATGCTCACAGGCGTGCTGCTGCTCGTGCTGCCGATGGTCAAGGAGACGGCCTACGCGCTGTATCCCGTCTTCGGTCTCGCGCTCGCGGCGACGCTGTACCGTCATCACCGACGCGCCGACCTGCGCGGGTGGGCGACCCTCGTGCTCGCGGCGCTGGCGGCCCGCGGGCTGTCGGTGCGCCTCGCGCACGTGTTCCATCCTGCCGCCGCGGCAGGCGCCGGGGCGAGCGCTGCCCCCCCGGAAGCCGGCTCGGTCGGCGCCTCGACCAGAGAAGCGCTCGCGCATCCGCTCGACTACCTCACCTACCTGTGGCAATCGCTGCTGCCGCGGCTGCCGTTCATGACCGATCACTTCCCCAACCACTTCCCGGCGATGGTCATCTTCGTCGAACGCGGCTGGGGCGCGTTCGGCTGGTATGACGTGTTCTTCCCACACCGCCTTTACTACGCGATCCTCGCGGGGATGGTCGCCGTCCCGATCCTCGGCTTGATCGCGCTGCAACGAGAGTGGTTGTTCGTGCGGCGCAACGCAGTAGAGCTTGCGCTGCTCGTGCTGATGGCGCTCGCGGTGGTGGCTGGGTTCGAGGCGGCGTTCTACACGCCCGGCATGCGTCCGTTCATCGCCGAATTCGGACGCTACGCGTTCCCGGCGATCGCCCCCCTGGCGGTGCTCGTGGTCGCGAGCCTGCACGCGTTCGGACGGCGCTGGGTGCTGCAGGCGGGCGTGGTGCTGCTCGTGGCGATGGTCGCGCTCAGCTATGCAGGGCAGCTGGTGACCTTGACGGGGTTCTATGCCTGACGTAACCGTCGCGATCCCCGTCCGCGATGGCGGCGAGCTGTTCGCCGGCGCCCTGCGGGCGCTAGCCACGCAGACGGTCGCCCATGAACTGCTCGTCTGCGACTCCCGCTCGAGCGACGGCTCGGTCGAGTTGGCTCGCTCCCACGGCGCGCGCGTGATCGAGATCGATCCGGCTGATTTCAGTCACGGCGGCACGCGCAACCTGCTGATGAACGAGGCCTCGGGCGCGCACGTCGCGCTGCTCACGCAGGACGCGGAGCCGGCCGACCCACGCTGGTTGGAGCGCTTGCTGCGCGGGTTCGATCTCGCTCCCGACATCGGTCTCGTCTGCGGCCCCTACCGACCTCGCCCGGACGCTTCGCCGGCAGTGCGCCTGGAACTCGAGCGCTGGTTTGCCTCGCTCGCGCCCGACGGTGCACCGCGCGTGGATCGCCTGGACGAGCACGAGCGGGCGACCCTGCCCGCTCTGGCGCTGATCGGCGCGCGCGGGTTTCACACCGACGCGAACGCCTGCATCGCGCACTCCGCCTGGCAGCGCGTGCCGTTTCGCCAGGTCGGCTGTGCCGAGGATCGGCTGCTCGCGATCGACATGCTCCGCGCCGGCTACGCGCGCGCCTACCTCCCGGATGCGGCCGTCGTGCACTCACACGCCTATTCGTCCACGCAGGAGCTGCGCCGCTGCTTTGACGAGTGGCGCGGCCTGCGCGAGATCTACGGCTGGCGCGAGCCGCTCTCGCCGGCGCATCTCGCGCGTCGGCTACGAGGCGAGCTGGGGTGGGCGCGACGCGAGCTCGACCGCTCTGGGATCTCCGCATCCGAGCGCCGCGCGACGCTCGCGGCGCTCACCCGTCACCATGTCGTGCGCCTCGCCGGATCGCTGCTTGGATCGCGCGCCGATCGACTGCCCGCCGTGGCGCGGCGCAGGCTCTCGCTGGAGGGGCGCTCCTCGTTTCAGCCCCTGCACCTCGACATCGAAACGCGCGACTGACGATGCCCATGCCACTCGATCCGATCACCGCTCTGACCACTGCCGGTGGACGCCGCTCGGCACGATGAGCCCCGACCCGATCCAGGGCCGCCCCGAAGGCGCGTTCTCGAACCTGCGCCGGCGTGTCCATCTGACCTACACGCACTTCGGCCTGCGCACGATCCTGTGGCGGCTGATCACCTTCCCGCTGCGCTTCACCCCGCTGCACCGGCGGTTGCGCCTGCGCACGCACGCGCGCGATCAGGAACGCCGCCGTGCCGCCACCTGGTATCGCGCGCACGGCATGCCCGTCGACGTCGTCATTCCCAGCTATCGCGATGCCGCCCACGTGCGCAAGCTCGTGCGCTCGATCCATCGCACCACCCCGCGCGGTATGGCGCGAGTGATAGTCGCCGACGACGCAAGCGGGCCCGAGCACCTGGCCGATCTGCGCACGATCGACGGGATCGACGTGCTCGTCGAATCCGAGCGCAACAGCGGTTTCGCCGCGAACGTCAACCGCGGCCTGCGCGCCACCCTGCCCGAGCGCGACGTGGTCGTGCTCAACTCCGACGTCGAGGCGCTGCCGGATTGGCTGGAGGGACTGCAGTACGCCGCTTACCGCGACGCCGACGTGGGCATCGTCGGTGCGCAGCTGCTCTACCCCGACGGGCGCATCCAGTTCGGCGGCACCGTCCGCAACCGCGATGCGCCCGAGTGGTTCGACCACCGCTATCGCTTCAAGCCCGGCGACTGGGGGCCGGCCGCGCAGACCAGTCCCGCGCTCGCGGTCACGGGCGCGTGCATGTACGTGCGCCGCGAGGTCATCGAGCGCGTGGGCATGCTCGACGAGCGCTACCCGATGGCCTACGAGGATGTCGACTGGTGCCTGCGCGCATGGCAGGCCGGCTACCGCGTGCGCTACTTCCCGATCGCCCGGCTCGTGCACCACGAGTCGGCTACGCGCGGCGCCGCGCAGGGCGAGCGCGAGCTCGAGTCCCAGCGCCTCTTCTGGGAGCGGTGGTCGGGCTTCTTCGATGACCGTGAGGTGCACACTCCCGACGGGCGGCTGCGGATCGTGTACGTGACCGAGGACACCGGCATCGGCGGCGGTCACCGCGACATCTTCGAGCACCTGTCACGCCTGGCCGACCGCGGCCACGATGTCTCGCTGTACACGCTCGGCGAACGACCCGAGTGGTTCGATCTGCGCGCTGTGCCCGTGCACTCGTTTCCCGACTACGACGCGCTCGTCGCCGCGCTGGCGCCGCTCGATGCGATCAAGGTCGCCACTTGGTGGATGACCGCGCTGCCGGTGTTCCGCGCGAGCGTCACGCGCGGCATCCCCGTGTATTTCGTGCAGGACATCGAGACCTCCTACTACCCCGATCACGAGAACGCGCGCCATGCCGTGCTCGACTCCTACCGGCCGGAGCTCCGCTACATGACGATCTCCGCCTGGAACCGCGAGCGCCTGCGCGAGCTGGGCCTCGACGCCGAGCTGATCCCGCCCGGCATCGACCTCGAGACCTTCAAGCCGCTGCCCGTTCTCGCGCGACGCGAGGACATGGTGCTCGCGCTCGGGCGCTCGAACCCGCTGAAGAACCTCCCGCTCACGCTCGACGCCTGGCGCGCGCTGCCCGAGCCCCGGCCCGAGCTGTGCCTGTTCGGAATCGAGCCCGAGCTCGCCACCGACCCCGGCATGCGCTACGTGCGCTCGCCCGGCGACGAGCAGGTCAACGAGCTGTTCTGCCAGGCGAGCGTGTTCGTGCAGACCTCCACCCACGAGGGCTTCGCGCTGCCGCCCCTGGAGGCGATGGCCGCCGGCGCCGCGGTCGTGTGCACCGACGCGCACGGCAACCGCGACTTCTGCCGCGACGGCGTCAACTGCCTGATGCCCGACCCCAACCCGCGCGCGGTCACGGCCGCGCTCGCGCGGCTGCTCGGCGATCCTGAGCTGCGCGCGCGCCTCGGGCGGGCGGGTATCGAGACGGCCGCGGACTACGCCTGGGAGCGGCGCATCGACGCGCTCGAGGGGTTCTTCGAGCGCGTGGCCGCCGCGCGGCAGCTGGCCCGAGCCGGCGAGGCGCTGTAGCCGATCCCCCGCCACGGCACTCGACCATGTGCCCTCCGCTTTAGTCGATCGACATGTCTGCCGACACGTAAACGATGGAGCTCACGGCCGGCAGGCGGTTGCGGTTACCCAGATCGGCGCCGTTTGCCGCGGCCGCGATGCTCGTATGGGGGTCGGTGCTCGTCGGCTCCACGATCGACTGGACGCTCTACGCCATCGCGACCGCGCTATTGCTGCTCGCGGGCGTCCCGCGCCTGGTCCTGTCGCACCGGCGGCGCCTCCGGGAGGTGGCCTCCTCGCTCGTTTTCCTGGCGGCCGTCGCCGTGCTGCGCGCCTCCGCGGGCGGGGCCAACTCGGGCGTGGCCGTCGTCGCGCTGATCACCGTCTTCTACGTCGCGCTGTACGGCGAAGATCGCCTGCAGCTCTGCATCGTCATCGCAGGAGTAGTCGCCTTCTACCTCATCCCGATCGTCCTCATCGGCCCGCCCCAGTACCCCCACGCGCAGTATCGCGCAGCGCTCTTGACCGTCTCTGTCGCCGCGATCATCGGGATCGCCACGCGCCGCCTGGTGGAAGAAGTGCGTCACCAAGCGCAGGAGGCGGGCGATCGGGAGCGCATGCTCGAGCAGGTCAACGAGGTCGTGCGCACACTCTCCTGCTCCTCGCGTGCGCGCGAGGAGGTGTGTGAGGCAGCCAAGACGATCGGCGAAGCCTCGGTCTCGGCCCTCTTCGAGCCCGTGCGCGCGGGCTCGAGCACGCTACGGGCGACCGCCACCGGCGGCCTCGAGATCGGATACACCGAGATCTCCGATCGGCACAGCGCCATCAGTGAGACCTTTGCCTCGGGACAGCCGTGCCTGATCACCGAGGACATTGAGCGACACCTTGGCAGCAGAGCGATGTGGGAGGCGGCCGGGCGACCGACGTCGGTTCTCTACGAGCCCCTGATGCGCGGCGCCGAGCCCGTGGGCGTGCTCGCGGTCGGCTGGTCGGCGAATGTCAGGGCGGAGGGCTCCCGCGCCACGGTCGTCGCGCTGCTGGCTCACGAGGCGGCCGCGGTCATCGATCGCGCGGACACGCTGAGCGAGCTCTCCGACATGGCCAGCACCGATCCGCTCACCGGGCTGCCCAATCGGCGCGCGTGGGACGCTCACATCAGCAAGGCGCTCGCCGCCGGCCGGCAGTTCATCGTGGCCATGCTCGACCTGGACCACTTCAAGGAGTTCAACGACACCTACGGCCATCCCGCCGGCGACCGCCTGCTGAAGGAGACCGCCGCGATCTGGCGCCAGCAGCTGCGCTCTGGCGACCTGGTGGCTCGTCTTGGCGGCGAGGAGTTCGGCCTGCTGCTGATCGAATGCGATGCCGCTCGCGCCAACGATGTGATCGAGCGCCTGCGCGGGCTCGTCCACTACGAGCAGACCTGCTCGGTCGGCTTTGCCCATCGTCGAGCGGGCGAATCCGCCGATGTCGTGATGGCGCGCGCCGACGCCGCTCTCTACGAAGCCAAGACATCCGGGCGCGATCGGGTCTGCATCAGCGTCTGAGCGTGCCCCTCACGTCCGCGCCCAATGGGTCAGCGAGGCGGACGCTGGGACTCCCACAAGGTGGAGGGGAAGTAGTCGAGGACGATCTCCTCCAGTGGCGCGAAGCGCACGCCGGCTCGCAGCATGCGTTCCAGCAGGTACATGTCGCCGGGCATCTCCAGATCGGCGGCAACGAGCTCACGCTCGAAGAAGCGCAGTCCGCCGTGCACCAACGCGCCCGCCCAGCTAAAGCATCCCAGCCGAGGTGGAAAGCCGATTCCCACCGAGGAGGCGCCGTCGGGGCGATGCTCCTCAAAGCCCCCGTACACGACCTCCGCCCGCTGCTCGCGCGCCAGCTCCAGCAACGATGCGATCGCGTCGGGCCGCAGGCGATCGTCGTCGTCGAAGTGCACCAGCCAGCTGCCCTTGGCGCGGCGGGCCGCCTCGTTTCGGGCCATCGTGCTCCCCGCCAGCCAATGCCGGCGCGGGTCCTCGTGGGCGACGATCCGCTGACTCAGGTTGGCGTATCGCACGCGCGAGTCGCCGCCGGCGAGGACCGCCTTGGCGACGTCCGGCGAGGCGGCGTCGCCGACGACGATCACCTCCAGATGCGCATGTGTCTGCCCCAGCAGCGAGGGCAGCGCCCTGTCCAGCAGAGCCGATCGTCCGATCGTCGCGACGGTGATCGACACCAGCGGGTCGGGGTCCGTGAACGGCTCGTCATAGCCGGGATCGGCCCGCAGGCGATACAGCCGCCGCCGGTTCTCGGCCTGCTCATCGAGGATCGCGCGCAGCGCCGGCTGCAACCGCTGCTCGAGCAGCGCGTGAGTCGCGGAGGCATGCTCCGCAGTCTGCGACATCTGGGCGGCCGGTCCCCGGAGTTGATCCAGCATCGCCGTCAGCTGGTCGAGACGGCCGACGATGAGCTCCTGTCTGCGGTCGAGATCGTCGACGCGCCCATACAGGCCGTCCAGACGCGCGGCGATCGCGCCGAAGCGCCAATCGAGCGCGCGCTTCAGGCCGCGGCCGATCACGCGTGGTACTCCCTGGCCGGCATGCCCTGGACGCGGATGCCGTCGGCCACCTCTCTGAGCACCACGGCGCCGGCCGCGACAGTGGTGTCGGCGCCCACCGTCGTGCCGTTCACGACTACCGCCCCCATCCCAATCGTCGCCCGTTCGCCCAGCTCGACGTGACCGCCGATGTTGACACCGGGCATCAGCGAGACGAACGCGCCGATGCGGTCGTGATGTCCCACCAGCGCGCCGCGCGATATCAGGGTGTGCTCGTCCACGATCGTCTCCGCGCCGATCACGGCTCCCGGTCCCACGACGCAGCCGGCGCCGAGCTTTGCCGAGCTCGAGACGTGCGCGCTTGGATGCACGATCGTGGCCGCTTGCCACCCGTGCTCCGCCAGCATCGCCCAATGTCCCCGGCGATCGCCACCGGTGGCGATCGCCGCGCGCGCTCCTTGCGGGCAGGCAGAGGGGGCGATGACCGGGAGTCCACCACGCACGGAGCCGATCCGCGCTGTGTCGATCAGCTCGACCAGGCCGCTCACCATTGATCCCGCGTCACGCGCCCACTCGGCGACCTCTGTGGCGAACGACCCGCTGCCGGCGAGGTACAGCTCGTGGGAAGTCCGCGACATCCTCTCGTAGCTCTACACGCCGGCGCACGCGTGGTTGACGTCCGTTGATCTCTGCATCGCGCTTGTGCCAGACGGCGATCGGGCCTACAGATCCTCGGCGATGTGCGGAGCGGCGCGATTGAACACCCAGAAGCCGAGCACGAAGATCGCTGCCACCAAGGCCATCGGCTCCAGCAGCGCCGCCCAGCTGCCGAGCGCTTGGCCGGCGCTGAGCGCGTCGTGGTTGATCATCGCGTGGCGGAACTGCTGGAAGATCGCGACCAGCGGGTTGAGCGTGTAGATGTGCCACAGCAGCTGGTGGTCGGGTGGGTGCAGCAGCGGCGGTTTGTGGGGTGGGCTGTTGATCAATTTTTGGCGGACCTGTTCGAGCGGGATAATTACCGGCGAGGCATAGAACAGGATCTGGCTGAACACTTCCCAGATCGGCTGCATGTCGCGCGCGCGTACGAACAGCGCCGACAGCAACATCGCCATGCCGGTCGCGAACACGATCAGCATCGCGAGGATCAGCGGCAGCTCAAGCCAGCTGAGCATCGGGTGGATGCCGGCGATCAGGGCAAACACCAGCACCACCAGCAGGTTAAGCATGAGGTTGAAGAACGCGAGCAGCACGACCGAGATCGGGATCACCAGACGCGGGAACTGAACCTTGCGGACCAGGTTCTCGCGCTCGACGACGCTGCGCACGGCTCCGCCGGTGGATTCGGCGAAGAATGTGAACAGCACGATCGACCCGAGCAACTGCACCCCGTAGTTGGCTTCGCTGGGATTGCCGTTTTTGCCGAAGTGGCCGATCACGACGAAGAACACGTACAACACCGCGAACAGCAGCAGTGGCTTCATCACCTGCCACAGGTAACCGAGCGCCGAGCCGAAGAACTTCAGCTTGAACTCATTGCGCGCGATGTTGAACGTCAGGTGCCAGAAGCGCGACCAATCGTCGGTCAGCGCGCGCGGGCCGCGGATCGGCTGGCCGAGGTCCTCGCTTGTGATCTCGGGCGCTCGCACTGGTGACTCCAGCGCCGGTGTGCTCATCGCGCGCTCCCGGCGGGCTGCTCGGTCTTGGCTCGAGTGCCGGTCGCGTGAGCCTGATACGCCGCGAGGCTGCCGCGGCTGACGGCGGTCTCGACGGGAATCTCGACCATGCCGCCGCTCTGCACCATCCCGCTGACCACGAACGACAGGCCGCCGGCGAAGCGGTCGATCACGTCCAGTCCGCCGCCGCGATGGGTGATCGTCAGCACCGGGTGGTAGCGGCCGGGCGCCAGCATGTTGTGAAACGAGAATGCGAACACGGCCTCCGCGCCGGCCTGAAACCCGCCCGTGTGCTCCTGCTCGCGCTCGGTCGTGGCCACGATCACGGGCTGACGGTGCTCGTTGAACAGCGTCAGCGTGACGGCCGGATCGAGCACCTCGGTGTTGAACTGCACCATCACCTTCAGCGTCAGCGGCTGTGACTGGGGCGCCACCGCGAGCTTTTCCTGCGGATGCTCGCCCAGCCACACCTCGCGCACGCGGGCGGCGCCGTCGCCCATGCGCGCGCTGCCGACGTCGGGGTCGACGTAGCCGACCTCGCGTCCGAACG
The DNA here is from genome assembly GCA_036496915.1 of Solirubrobacteraceae bacterium. Classification (GTDB taxonomy): domain Bacteria; phylum Actinomycetota; class Thermoleophilia; order Solirubrobacterales; family Solirubrobacteraceae; genus Palsa-744. The sequence continues at coordinate 50,495 of DASXKH010000027.1, read as the reverse complement.
CGATCTCCAGATAGCGGTCGGCGACCTCGCGGGGATCGCCGATGCTCACCTGCTCGCCGCGGTCGAGCAGCATCGCGCGATGGCAGAAGCGCGTGACCGCGCCCATGTCGTGCGTGACGAACACGATCGTGCGGCCTTCATCGCGCATGCGGTTGAACACGTCAAAGCACTTCTGCTGAAACGCCGCGTCGCCCACGGCCAGCACCTCGTCGATCAGCAGGATGTCGGCGTCGACCTGGATCGCCACCGAGAACGCCAACCGCACGTGCATGCCCGAGGAGTAGTTCTTGAGCTTCAGATCCTGGAACTCCTCCAGCTCGGCGAACTCGATCACGCGCTCATAGCGCGCTCGCGCCTCACGCGGGGAGAGCCCGAGCATGATCCCGTTGAGCGTGACGTTGTCGAGTGCGGCGAGGTCGGGGTTGAAGCCGACGCCCAGCTCGATGAACGTGGACATTCGCCCGTTGCACCAGATCTGGCCCTGGTCGGCGCGGTAGATGCCGGCCAGGCACTTCAGCAGTGTGCTCTTGCCGCTGCCGTTACGTCCGACGATGCCAAAAAACTCTCCCTGCGCCACCGCGAAGGAGATGTCCTTGAGCGCGTGCAGCTGCTCGTGGCGCGAGCGTTTGAACGGGTGCAGCGCCCGCTCCTTGAGCGTGTGGGTGCGCTCCTCGGGGATCTTGAAGCGCTTGTCCAGCCCGCGCGCGGCCAGCGCCGGACGCGCGGGAACGGCCGTTTCGCCAGGGGCGCTCATCGCTAGAGCGTATATCGGTGTGACGATCTCTCGGGCCGGGGGGACGCCGGCGCCGGGGCGAACCTAAGGCCGAGGCGTAGGCCGGGGCGCTTGCGGCTCGACTATTGCGCAGAGAACGCGACCAAGTCCGCCCGCCGGCGCCGACCCGCGATCAGGCGCGGCGAAACGGACGTCGCACGGCCCGGGCCACCGCGCGCGCGATCGCGAACAGGCCCGCCGCGAGTCCATACAACGGCCGGCTCAACGCGGGATGAGCGCTCAGTGCCAGCAGCGCACGCTGCAGATCCTCGGGCAGCGAGCCGCGGGGGCCGATGAGGCTGCGTCCCGCACCGACCTCCGCCAGCAGCTCGTTGTAGTCGTGCAGCACCAGCTCGCGTTCGTCGATCAGCATCTGCACGACCTCCCGGCGGGCCGCGGCCAGCTCACGTTCGCGCGCCACCGCGTCGCGACTCAACGTGGCCGCGATGCGCACGGGCGCGCACGCCGCCTCGCGATAGATCTCGAGCATCGCCGTTGCCGCCCGCTCCCAGGTGAGCCCCTGTGCGGCCTCGGCGAGGGTACGCACATGCGCCGCACGTGCCTCTGGATCGACGAGCAGGGGGTGAGCCGCGGCGGCGCTGCGCACGGGATCCTCCGGGAGGATCGTCGCGGCCTTCGCGATTGCCCCCTCGGCGAGCGATGACCGGGCCGCGAACAGGCACGGCACGCCCTGCAGTCCCGACTCGAACGGGACCAGCCCGAAGCCCTCATACAGCGACGGATAGACGATCGCCGCTGTTCGGGCGGTCAGCCATGCCTTCTCGGCCTCGTCGACCGGCCCCAGATCGCTGACGCTCGCGCGCAGCTCCGGGTGCGCGTCAAGCAGCTCGCGCTCGGACCGTTGCGAGGAGCCGTGCGCGACATGAGCGCCGACGAACACGAGCTCTCCCCGCCAGCCGTGACGAGCTCGCAGCTGCGCGAGCAGCTCCAGCGCGAACACCCTGTTCTTATGCGCGTAGTCGGCGCCCAGGCAGAGCAGGAAGCCGCCGTCAGCGCGCTCCTCCAGACCTGCCGGCCTGCGGGGCTCGGCCGTGGGGGGGCGATGGTCGAGACCGGGCGCCACGATCGCGATGCGCTCGTCCTCGACGAGATTCCGCGCGAGCAGCTCCCCACGGGTGTGCGCGGAGAAGACGACCACGCGCTCTGCCGCCACCATACCGTGACGGCTCGCCCGGCGGTAGTCCGCGTAGGCCTGTGCGTCCGGGAAGTAATCGGGGTTTCCGTAGGCGATCAGGTCGAGCTGGCTGAGCACGATCCGCTCGCCGAGATCGCACGCGAGCGCGACATCCTCCGGGGAGAAGGTCTGCAGCGGGCGGTGGAAGACGGCGCTCCTGCGCGTGTCCTCCGTGACATCTCGAGCGTCGAGGATCTCAGTGTCCGGCAGCCCGCTCAGCAGTCCCAGCGTGTCACGGTCGATCTTCTCCCCGCGCACGAGCACGCGCAGCTCCAGCCGCCCGCCGCGCGCGAGCGCGCGCACCAGCTCGAGCACGTGGACCTGCGTCCCCATCCGCGTGCCGTCCAGAGCGCGGGCGTCGAACGTCACGGTCAGGGTTCGGCTCGTATGCGTCTCCTTGTCGGGGCTCATGATCCGCAGCCCGGCCGCCGCTCGCCGCGACCACCGCCGGCCGAGAGCGCAGCCTAGAGCAGGCGTGACGGCAACGGGCGAGCCGTGGGCGATAATGGGGGCAGCGCCGCGCCGATGACTGCCGAGGACCAGACCACACCGACGGCTCGTGCCGCCGAGACGCTGAGGCGGGGAACGGGCGCCGCCCACATGTCCGGGCGGGGTCCGCGTGCCTTCCTGCGCCGGCTCATGCTGCGTGCGCTGCGGCCATATACCCACCATCAGCACGAGCTCGACGGCCTGCTGGTGGCGGCGCTACGCCACCAGCAGGCCGGACTGGAACGTCACACCGAGCAGATCGAGCGCCTGGAGGAGCTGGCGCGCGAGCTGATCCTCACGGCAGAGTCGCTGCGCCGCGCCGGCGCCGACGCCGCCGAGGACGCGGCCGCGGCGAGGCGGAGCATCGAGCCGATCGCCGCGGAGCTGTATGCCTCGCCATACATGGCCGATAGCCCGTTCGAGCTTCGCTCCACGCCGGTCGGGGAGGCGCTGGGCTTCTCCGCGGGCGCCGCCGCTGACGAGGGCATTGCCCGCGAGGAGGCGGGCGGCGCGGACGGTGACTACGTGGCTTTCGAGCAGCTGTTCCGCGGTCCCGCCGAGCGCGTGGCCGAGCTCCAGCGGCCCTACCTCACGCTGGTAGCCGACCATCAGCCGGTCCTGGACGTTGGCTGCGGGCGGGGAGAGTTTTTGACGCTGCTCGCCGGCGAGGGCATCGCGGCGCGGGGGGTGGACGGCGATGCGGGCATGGTCGCGCGCTGTCGCGCTCTCGGGCTGGAGGTCGCACAGGACGACGTCAACGAGCACCTGTCCGCACTGCCCGATGGGTCGCTCGGCACGATCTTCTCCGCACAGGTAATCGAGCACCTGCCCCACGAGCGGCTGCGCCGGCTGCTTGAGCTGTCGCTGCGCAAGCTCGCGCCCGGCGGGCTGTTCATCGCCGAGACCGTCAACCCGCACAGGATCTCCTCGCTGAAGACCTTCTGGGTCGACCTCACCCACCAGCACCCGATCTTTCCCGAGGTCGCACTCGCGATCTGCGCGATCGCGGGCTTTCGGTCGGGGTACGTGTTCGCGCCCGGGTTCGGCAGCTTCGAGCAGGGTCGTCACGACTCTCCCGCCTACGCGGTGGTCGCAACGGCGCCGCAGAGCGCTGTCGAGAGGAGCGCCGCGTCCTGATGTCGATGCGGCTGCTGACGCTCGCAACGCCCTCGACATTGCCGCAGGCGCGCGTGCTCGCCGACTCGCTGCGCCGTCATCAGCCCGACTGGCCGCACGAGATCCTGTTCGTCGGTCGCGAGCGACAGGCCAACTCCGGCGACGAGCAGCCGCAACTGCGCTCGGTCGCCGAGGAGCTGGGTGTCGACATCGAGCGTGTCGTAGCCAGTCACGACGAGGGGGACCTGATCGCGCTGCTGCTGCCCCGGGTGCTCAGGTCCTACTCCGCCCGCGGTGGGGGACCGCTGCTGCATCTGCCCCCCACCGCCTGGGTGCTGGGCGACCTCGCTCCGGTGCAGACGGCGCTCGCCACGCGCAGCGTTCTGCTCGTTCCGCGGATGGCCGCTGACATTCCAAACGACGGCTTGCTGCCCGCACGTGAGCAGATGGAGCGTACGGGACGCATCAGCGACACGATCGTCGGAGTGGACGGAACCGCGGCCGCCGACGGATTCCTGACATGGTGGAGCGGGCATATCGAGCGGACGCTCGGATCCTTCGACGGCCGCCGCGCCGGCGCGCGGCCCGAGGATCGCCCGTGGCTGGCGCGCCTGCTGGAGCTGGCGCCGGCGCGTTTTGCAACGGCCGTGCTCGACGATCCGGGGTGCAACCTCTCGATGTGGAATCTGCACCTGCATTCCTTGGAGTCCACCTCCGCGGGGACGCTCGTCGACGGGCGCTGGTTGCTGCGCTGGCTGGACTTCCCCGGCTTCCGGCCCGATCGTCCCCATCAACTCAGCGCGGGCGCCAGTCGTGTGCGGATCAGTCGCTCGTCGGCGCTGCGCGAGCTGTGCCTCTCATATGCGGACGAGCTGCAACGGGCCGGATGGTCGGCCGTCGATCGCCGCCAGGATTTCGGTCGACGGCTGGCCGGCGAGCTCGTCTATGACGATGCCCTCGACGCGCTGCGCTCGCGTGCGGAAGCGCTCGGTGAGCGCTACGGCGATCTGTTCGCCCCGGACGAGAAGGATGCGCGCGCGTTCTCGCGCTGGCTCGAGGGCCCGGCTCCCGCCGGCGCCGGTCACGGCGTCAACCGTTACGTTTATTATCGCGTCGCGCGCGAGCGCCCGGACGTGATGCGCGCCTATCCCGACCTGGACGGTCCCGACGGAGCGGACTACGTCGAGTGGTGCTGGGTGTTCGGCCACGATGAGGTCTCGATCCCGGAGCGCTTCATGCCGCCCGAGCCGGGTTCGGCCGCGGTCCGTTCGCTGTCGCCTGCCCGCGACGGAGAACCTGCCCAGACATCCGGCCCCAGCGCCTCGGAGGCGGCGGAGGACTTGAGCGCTGAGATCGCCGAGTCGACACCGGCGCCCGCGGTACCCGAGCCGAATACACCGGTGGATGCGACTCGCAACGGAGCTCAGCCGGCGGTTCGCGTCACGGGCTACCTCAGCCACACGCTCGGTCTCGGGGCCGCGGGTCGCGGCTACGCGCGGGCGCTGGAGGCGGCCGGGGTCGCGGTGAGCACGGCGAGCGTGCCGCTGCACCACCTGGAGCTTCCCGTCGAGCTCCAGGACGGGTACGGCCGCCACGGGTTCGAGGACGTGGCCCACGACGGCTTGCATCACGGCTTTGAGATCGTCGCCGTGAATGCCGATGAGCTCCCGAGCTTCGTCGCTCGTCTCGGCGAGGACTACTTCCAGGGGCCGCGCATCGGCGTCTGGGGCTGGGAGACAGACACCATCCCGGTGCGCTGGCAGCGCGCGTTCGCGCTCGTGCAGGAGGTCTGGGTCTACTCGCGGTTCATGGCCGAGAACATCGGCGCGGCTGCACCCGTGCCCACGGTCGCCCTGCCGCCGCCCGTGCAGGCGCCCGTTGAGCCGGCGCCGCCGCTGCGCCTGGACGCGCCCGAGGACGATGGCTTCCTGTTCCTGTTCGTGTTCGACTACCTGAGCACAATCCAGCGCAAGAACCCGGTCGGCCTGATCGAAGCGTTCAAGCGCGCCTTCGCGCCCGGCGAGGGTCCGCGACTGCTGCTGAAGACGATCAACGGACCGCTGCGCCCGTTGGCTGAGGAGGAGGTGCTGTGGGCCGCGCACGGTCGCCCCGACATCCACGTCATCGATCGCTCGCTCAGCGGGGCAGAGCTGAACGGGCTGATGGCCGCGTGCGACGCTTACGTCTCGCTGCACCGCTCCGAGGGCTTTGGGCTGACGATGGCCGAGGCGATGGCGATCGGCAAGCCCGTGATCGGCACCGGCTACTCCGGCAACCTCGACTTCATGAACGCCCACAACAGCTACCTCGTCGAGTACGAGCTCGGCCGTGTCGGACCGGACTGTGAGATCTACCCCCCCGAGGGCACCTGGGCACAGCCCAGCGTCGAGCACGCCGCCGAGCTGATGCGGCGAGTGGTCGAACGACCCGAGGAGGCCGCTGCGCTCGGCGCCCGGGCGCGAGAGGACATCGCCCGGGAGCTGTCCCCGCGGGCCACCGGAGAGGCGATGCGGCGGCGGTTGGAGGAGCTCGCAGAGCCACTCGATCGGCTGCGCGGCGGAGCCCGGAGATAGAGGCATAGTCAGGGCACCTGCAGGCCTGCTGTCGTTGGTGCAGGGCCTGCCGGATAGGGTTCGCCCCCATGAACGGAGTCTTCCTGCTGGCCTGGGTCGTGTTCCCGGCCCTGATGCTCGTGCTGAGCGGTGGCGCCGGTCTGGCGGTGCGGCGGCTGACGGGACCGGCGGCCGTCCCGGCGTTGCTCGTCGTGCCGGTGGGGCTGGCCACGCTTGTCGTCGTGTGCGGGTTGTTTTGCTACTTCGCGCCGCTGGCGCCACTGGCCGCAGGGGCGTGCGTGCTCGTGGGTGTGCTGGGCCTGGTGCTGGGTCGCGGGTCGCTTCGAGATGTGGTCGAGCGCCGAGCGAGGGGTGTCGATCTCTGGGCGGTGGGCGCGGCCTTCGGCGCTGGAGCGGTCGTCGCCGCGCCTGTCGTGCTCTCAGGCAAACCCGGGTTCACCGGGTACGCCCACATCGTCGACATCGCGTATCAGTTCGATCTCGCGGCTCACTTCGCGCACAGCGGCCGCAGCATACCCACGCTGTCGAGCTCGGCTTACCAGAGCGACATGATCAAGTATCTCGGCAGCGGATATCCCGGTGGCGGGCAGTGGATGCTCGGCGCCCTGTCCAACCTGACCCCCGTCGATCTCTCCTGGCTGTATCAGCCGTTCCTCGCGTTCCTGGCCGCGATGAGCGCCCTGTCGCTGTATGCACTGCTGAGCCCTCTCCTCGAGTCGCGGGCGCTGCGAGCGCTCGGCGCCTTCGTGGCGGCGCAGCCCAACATCCTGCTCGCGTACGTGCTGGCGGGCGGAATCAAGGAGCTCAGCACGAGCTGCTTTCTGCTGCTGAGCGCGGCCCTGCTCGCGCAGGTGCTGCCACGCGTCACCCCGGGTCGCACCCTGCTTGCGATACCGATCGCCCTGTCCGCGACGTTCGCGTCTCTGTCGTTGACGACCGTGCCGTGGATCGGCGTGCTCAGCGCCGGCGTGTTGCTGACGGTGCTGCTGGTCGAGCGCGAGCGAGCTCGCGCGCTGTGGGCGTGCGGGCAGATAGCGGTGGTGACGTTCGCGCTATCGCTGCCGACGATCGCCGTCGCGGTCAAACTGCTGCCGCTCGCCACAGGTCCGGGGCTGGTGGAACTCGGCAACCTGTCGACTCCGATCCCGGCGATCACGGCCGCCGGCGTTTGGATCAGCGGCGACTATCGCTACCCCCAATATGCGCATCGCCTTCCGAGCGACGTACTGGCGGTCCTCGTGCTGGTGCTGGCCGCGTGCGGGCTGATCTATGCGATTCGCCGCCGCGCCTGGAGCGTGGCTTGGCTGGGGATAGCCGGGCTCGTCGCCGTCTTCTTCGTCGCCCATCGCTATGGCCCGTGGGTCCAGTTCAAGGCCGACTCCATAACGTCTCCGATCGCGCTGCTGATGGCGTTCGTCGGCGTGGCGGCGCTCATACGCTTCAGCCGCCGGACGCTCGTAGGGGCGGTGCCCGCGATCGTGCTCGCCGTGGGCGTGCTGGCGGGCACAGCGCTGCTCTACCACGACACGACCCTGGCTCCCTACGCTCGCCTTCACGACCTCGAATACATCGGCAAGCGCTTCGCCGGTCAGGGTCCGACCCTGACCCCAGACTTCGAGGAGTACGCTGAGTACTACCTGCGTGACGCCGATCAGGACAGCATGGTCAACGGCCCCAGGCTGGAACTTCGGCCGGGCGTGAACCGCGCGACCGCGCCCGGAGGCACGTGGGCCTACGACCTCGACGAGTACCCGCTCGGTTTCGTGGAGTCCTTTCGCACGATCGTCATGCGCCGCGATCCTTTGGCCAGCCGTCCGCCCAGCAACTTTCGCCTGGCCTACCTCTCTCCCTACTACGAGGTCTGGCAGCGCGAGCAGCCGGCGCGGACCGTCTCCGCGCTCGTGCCGCTGCTGGAGACGACGGGCGATCGCAATGCCGCAGCCTGTGCCGAATTGGCGGCCGCGGCACGCAAGGCCGGTCCGAGCGCGCAGATCGCCTACATGCCCTCGCCCGCCGGCTATCTCCAGTTGGATGACAGCAATCTCACGCTCAGCGGCGGGTTTGCCCCGTCGGGCGGCGTGATCGAGGCCACCGGCTCCGGACGCGCCGTCCGCGAGCAGACGATTCCCGTGGCCGGACCGTATGACTTCTTCATCGAGGGATCGTTCGGGCGCCCGGTGAGCGTCAGCGTCGACGGACGCCACGTGGGTACCGCCGCCTACCAGGTGAGCTATCCGGCCGAGTGGATCATGATCGCCTCGCGCCGTCTCTCCACAGGAGTGCACAAGGTGGAAATCACGCGCGGGGGGGTCAGCCTGCACGCAGGCAACGGCGACGGCGTGGATCCCTTCAACCGGACGATCGGGCCACTGGTGATCATGCCCGCCAGGCTCGGCGTGCCGACGATGCGCTACGGCAGCGTGCGCGAACTGCCCCGGCTCTGCAGGGCCTCACGCGCGGTTCGCTGGCTCGAGGTCACTCGATCCCGATGAGTGTGCTGCCGCGTCATCCTGCGGCTCGACGTCGATCGGCAGCGAGGTTTCGGCGAAGCGCCTGATGACGTTGGCGCGCAAAGCGTCCTCGTGGAGCAGGGCGAGCTTGAGCGAGTGGCGCCCGGCGCTCGGCGGGGCCTCGATCGTCATCGGCACCAGCGCGTCGGCTCCAGGAGCGAGACTTGCCGGTAGGCACGTATCCACCCAACCAGCCGGAGTGGCGCACTGCGGCGTGAGCCACCGGTGCGCGAGCTTTATCCAGGGATCTCTGTCCAACCCAGGCCAGTGCTCAGAGCCCGCGTTCGTCACCCGCACTGTCAGCTGACGTCGCTCGCCCGCGCGGAGTCTGGGTGTGCGCTCGAACGCCTCGATCTTGCCTTGATAGGCCTCTTTGGCAAGCGTTCGCCTCGGCCACGCCCGTTGGATCTCACTCCAGCTGCACAGCGGGACCTCCTCCGAACTCGGCAGCTCCTCCCCCGAAGCGCTCAGCACCTCTTTGATGGCGGCACGGTCGCCGTGCGGAACAGGCACCGGTGCGACCCCGAACCGCTCATCCAGCTCGGGCACATAGAACGCCGTCACGTCGGTTTTCAGCACCTCGCGGTCGTGGTTGCTCGCGATGCTCAGATAATGGGCGACCTTGGCTTCGCGATAGGCGACGTCATTTACGAGCAGCGAAAGGTGATAAATGCCCTCGCTGAGGTGTACCGACGGGAAGACGGGCTCGAACGGGCCGTGCGAAAGCCCTCCGTGCCACAACATCGAGGGGTCGTTGCGCACCAGTCGTGTGGCGCTGAAATGCCACGGTGGTTGGGCCAGGTAGCGCTCTGCGTCTGGGTAGAGCCAACGACATGGCAGCGAGTACTGAAACATGTCGCGGGCGGCCACCAGCTCCGGCAGCTGCCTGATTAGTGAGGGGCCCAACACCTCGTCGCCGTCGATCTGAAGAATCCACTCGCCGGTGCACTGTTTGAAGATCCACGGCGCGGCCTGTAGTGAGGAGTCGACGAACTCGTAGCGCAGCAGTCGATCGGCCACCTCCGCATAGCGCCCGAGGCGCTGCGGGTCCAGGCGCGAATCGACCGCGATCACGATCTCGTCGGCGATCGGCCGCAGCTGGCGCATGATCGCCGCCACTCGCGCTCCCGGGTCTCTGGTCAGGCAACAGACCGAGAGCGTCGTCATGGCGAGGGGCTCCCAGGCGCGCTCACCAGCATCTCCAGTGGCGTCGACTCACACTGAAACCACCTCACGTGCTCGTGCACCAGATCCGGCGCCAGCATGTAGCGCCCGGCGATTGGCGGTGCGGTCACGTTCATAGCCACAAGGCAGGACTCTCCCGGAGCCAGCGGATGCGGGAGAGCGGTACGGTGCCCCTCGCTCTCGACCAAAGCTCCCTGCGGCGTAAGCCACTGATAGGCCAGACGGATCAGCGGTCGGCGCTCCTCGCCCCCGCCCGGCCACCACTCGGTTCCTTCGTTGCGGACTCTGACGCGAAACGGTCGGTGATCGTCGGCCACCAGTTGACGGTGCACGTCGACTGGGAGGATTTGCGCCCGATATGCCGTGTCCTCGAGAGTTCGTGCGGCCCACCGCGCCTGAACCTCGCTGCGAGGTACGCGCTGTGCGCGACTCGCACGGCGCAGCGACCTCTGGTTGGGGAGGGTTTCGCCCGCCCGATCCAGTCGATCGACGAATGCCCCGATGACGTCGCGATCGCGCGGATCCACCGCGGCGAGTTCGGCGTCGGGCGTGCGCTCGGGTACGTAGTAGGTCGGTAGATGGGCATCTGCTCCGGTTTCGCGCAGCGCTGGATCGACCTTGAGATAGCGCTCGACCTTGCGTTCGCGTTCAGCGCGGTTGCAGAGCAGGTGTGCAAGGTGGTAAATGCCGCCATCGAGGTACCGCGCCGGTGGGGTGAATGTGACGCTGCTGTGGCACATTCCGGGAAACCACAGCCTGGCGTCGTTGCGGACTAGGCGTCCTTGGAAATCAGGAAACCACGGCCATTGCGTGAGCCAATGCCCGGCGTCAGGGTAGAGCCATCTGCGCGCGAGCCAGTACTGGGCGACATCCCGCGCCTTCGTGAGCTCGGGCAGTGCGCCGAGCAGGCGGGCGCCCGGGACCTCGTCGTCGTCTATGCGTAGGATCCACTCCGCCGAGCATCGTGCGTGAAGCCATGCCATCGCCGGCTCGGGGAACGTGCCCAACTCGATCTCGAACAGTTGATCGGCGAGCGCCTCCAATGGTGTCAGATCCTGCTCGCCGCCGGACACATCCACCGCGACCACGATCTCGTCGGCCACCTCTCTGAGGATTGACAGGGCGGTGGCGGCACGGCTCGGATTGGCCGTCACGCAGCAGATCGACAGTGACACCGGCGCCAGTCTAACCAGCTGTCTAAGAGTATTCACAACCTCCCAGCCCACAATGCCGATCCTCTCCCCGGTCTGCGGGGTTTCAGCGGATCATGCGACCGTTCTCGTGCGCCGTGCCGGCGGTGCTCTGCGCGCTGGGTGTGGCCTCGCTGTCGATGGCGAGCGCTCGTCCGCTCGACGACGATCACGCCCCGCTCGCCGGTACACCCGCGCTGTCCGAAGCTCCGCTGCGATCGCTCACCGGCGACTCGCTTTCCCCGTCGGGCACCGACTACGTAGACGGCATCTCCGACCAGAGCCTGCCCTCCTGGAACGGCGCATTCCCCAGCAGTCGCTTCGCGAGTTTCTTTGCCGACACATGGACTGCCGGTCTCTCCCCCCACATCTCGCTTGCCCGCTACGTGGCGCAGTGGAACGTCATGTCCGGCGCCTACCCCGCGTATCTCGCGCAGCTCGAAGCGTGGTATCGCGACGTCTTGAGCCTCGGCCTCACGCCCGATGTCTCACTCGCCGCCTACGACGGGGTGCTGCCCGGCTCCTATCTCGAATATCGGGCCGCTCTGCGGGCACTGCTGGACCGGTTCCCCGCCACGGCCTACGTGGAGGCTTGGGACGAGCCCAACGACACGCCCGGGCTCCCCGCCGACACGGCCGCCCTCTACACGAACGCCGCGCAGTCGCTCTGCCGGGATCGTGGCTGCACTGTGATCGCCGGCAACTTCCTCGACTCCGTCTCCGTGACCGCGTACGAGCGCGAGTACGCTCGCGCTCTGCTCCCGGCGAGCTTCACGAACTGGGGCATTCACCCATATCTCGCGGTCAAGGCGCGCAACGCTTCGACGGTCCTCGACTTCAGGTCTAACCTCCCCGGCGCAGGCGCCGGGGAGCGGATCTGGTTCACGGAGGTAGGCGCCTATCGCTGCGAGGGCGGCGCTCGACCCGAGCGCCTGGGCGAACGCACCCAGGCGCTCGACGCCTCATGGCTGGTGAACCGACTGATGCCGCTCATCCAGCCGACACACGTCTTCTACTACGAGTTCCTGTTCAAGGATGGCCGCCCTCCGCCATGCGACCGCTCCAATTCCGACACGGCTCTGTTTGTGCCCGCCGGCGATCGCAACGCCGTCGACGTTGCTCGGGTCGCCGCCTCATACATCTACGACGATCGCGACATTGCCCTCCCATAGCTCGGTGTAACGGCGGCGAGCTATGCACGGCGTGGCGCGTACGTTCATCGTGCCCATTCCAATCCCGACTGGATAGCCTCTAGCGCCATGCAAGCCAACTCCTGTCGCCTCCCGGGCCTGACCGTGATCGAGCCAGCCGTTCACGGCGACGAGCGCGGGTTCTTCGCCGAGACCTACCGCCGCTCCTGGCACGAGTCCGCGGGCATTCCGGCCGCGCAGGAGTTCATCCAGGACAACCACTCGCGCTCCTCCCGTGGCGTGGTGCGAGGCTTGCACTTTCACATCGGCGCTGGTGTCGCCAAGCTCGTGCGCTGCGCGCGCGGGCGGATTCTCGACGTCGCGGTGGATCTGCGCCGTGGCTCGCCCACATATGGGGAGTGGGAGGGCGTCGAGCTCGACGGCGAGTCGCTGCGCGAGCTGTACGTGCCGGTCGGCTTCGCCCACGGGTTCTGCGTGCTCTCGGACGTCGCGGACGTGCTCTACAAGCAGACCGCCTACTACGATCCGGACGTCGAGCGGGGCATCGCCTGGGACGACCCCGATGTCGGCGTTCAGTGGCCGCTGCCCGTAGCGGAGCTGATCGTCTCCGAGCGCGACGCCGCCGCGCCGCGCCTGCGCGACCTCGCCGACGAGCTGCCGTTCGCATACACCGCCTGAGCGACGCGCCTGCCGTCGGCGCGATCGTCATCATCGGCGGCGCACTTCACATGATCCCCGCGAACGCATCACCGACACCATGCCCACGGCGATAGTCACCGGCTCTGGCGGGCTGATCGGCTCGGAGGCGGTCTCTCGCTTCGTGGCGCTCGGCTATGAGGTGGTCGGCGTCGAGAACGACATGCGCGCGTCGTTCTTCGGCCCCGATGCCTCCACCGCGCGCATGACCGCCGCCCTGCTCGCGCGCCATCCCGGCGCTTTCAGGACGCTCGAGCTGGACATTCGCGATCGCGGCGGTGTGGAGCGGCTGTTCGCCGAGCACGCCCGCGAGATCGAGCTCGTGATCCACACCGCCGCCCAGCCCTCCCACGACTGGGCCGCCTCGGACCCGCACACGGACTTCGCCGTGAACGCGCTCGGAACGCTCAACCTGCTGGAGGCCGCCCGCGCCCACGCCCCAGATGCGACGTTCGTGTTCTGCTCGACCAACAAGGTCTACGGCGATGAGCCCAACTCACTGCCGCTGCTGGAGCTGCCCACGCGCCTGGAGCTGCCCGGGGATCATGCCTACCACGAGGGCATCGACTGCTCGATGTCGATCGACCGCTCCACCCATTCGCTGTTCGGAGTCTCAAAGACGGCCGCCGACCTGCTCGTGCAGGAGTACGGCCGTTATTTCGAGATGCCGACCGTCTGCTTTCGCGCCGGCTGCCTGACCGGCCCCAACCACGCGGGAGCGCGCCTGCACGGGTTCCTCTCCTACCTGATGCGCTGCACCGTCACCGGCGCCCCCTACACCGTGCTCGGCTACTGCGGCAAGCAGGTGCGCGACAACATCCACTCGGCCGACCTGATCGCCGCGTTCGAGGCCTTCCACCGCGCTCCCCGCGCGGGCGGCGCCGTCTACAACATCGGCGGCGGGCGCGCGTCCAACTGCTCGATGCTCGAGGCGATCGAGCAGTGTGAGCGCATCGCCGGGCGCGAGCTCGATTGGACGCTCGAGGAGCGACCGCGGATCGGCGATCATCGCTGGTGGATCTCAGACCTGCGCCCGTTCGCGGCGGACTACCCCGAGTGGGGGCTGACGCGCGGGTTGGAGGACATCCTGCGCGAAGTGCACGAGGTCAACGCGGAGCGCTGGCTCGCGGAGGAATGAGCTCGACCGCGATGGCAGCGGCCGCGCGCGGGCCGACGTCGAGCTCGGTCACCCACAACCTGCCGGGCGGCGCTGCCTCCTCGACGGGCACCGAGGTGAGCCCTGTTCCCAGGCACTTGACCGTGGCCTCGTGCATCGTCCACGTGCGCACGGACTCGGTCGTGTGTCGCTCATTTGCGCACTCAATGTCCGCGCCCACCTCCACGCCGGCGGTCACCGCCACGAGCAGCAGCTCTTCTGAATGCGACAGGTTGAAGCGCAGGTCCGAATCCTGAGCTGGACCGCCCTGGAGCGCCGGCTTGCCGTGTGCTCCCAGCCCGAACCGCAGCTCGCGCGGATCGGCGTCCAGGTAGCGGGCGAGCAGCAGGCGCAGCATCCCGCGTGAACGCGCCCATCGCACCCGATTACGCTCATGCACGATCCGCGCCGCGCGCGCTCTCTCGTTTGCGCAGAGCAGATCCTCCAGCCATTCCGGGGCGCCATCCAAGTCCGCGCGCCACACGTCGACCACGCCTGGGATCGCGCACGCGCGCCCACAAGGGCGCGCGCTTGGCAAACTAACCGCCATGTCGCAAACCTTAAGGGTCCACGCCCCGACCGTCTCGACCCACGATCTATCGTGACGAGAACCCTGGAGGGCCTGCGCGAGCGCACGAACGGCTACACGCTGACCCCGTCCCAGTATGCGATCGTGGCCTGGGCCGCGCTGGTGGCGCTCACGCTGATCGTGCTCACGGGCGCGGCGGTGCGACTGACCGGCTCGGGGCTGGGCTGCCCCACCTGGCCGAAGTGCTACGGGAACGTCTACCCGCCGCTGAACACCCACGCGGTGATCGAGTTCTCCAACCGTCTGCTGACCGTGCCCGTGTCGATCGCGGCCGGTCTGGCCTGGCTGGGCGCGCTGCGCCGCCGTCCCTACAGGCGCGACCTCATGTGGCTGGGCGCGCTGCTGCCCCTGGGTGTGATCGGCCAGGCCGTGCTCGGCGGGTTCACGGTGCGCGGCGCGCTCGACTACGGCTGGGTGATGGGCCATTTCGCCCTGTCGATGCTGATCCTCGCGGCAGCCGTCGCGCTCGTGTGGCGCGCCACCCAGGTGCCCGACGGCGAGTCATCCCCGAGGGACGCCCTCGATGGGCCGGTGGACGCGATGCTCGTATGGTCCGTCCGCGGGCTTCTCGCCCTCGGTGCGCTGACGATCTTCGCGGGCACCGCCGCGACCGCAGCCGGACCGCACGCGGGGGGGTCGCCCGGCCAGAAGATCAACCGCCTCGACATTGACGGGCGCGGAACGATGGACTTCGTGATCCATCGCCACGGCGAGATTGCGCTCGTGTTCGGCTTGGCGGCGCTCGCCGTGTGGTGGCTGGCGCGCCGGCGGGAGGCAGATCCGACGGTGCGGCGTGCGCTGAGCGCGCTGTGCGTGCTGATCGCGCTGCAGGGCGTGGTCGGTCTTGACCAGTACGAGACGCATCTGCCGACCGAGCTCGTGTGGGTGCACGTCGGGCTCGCTTCCCTCGCGTGGATTGCGACCCTGTGGGCGGCCTACGCCGCGGGCCCTGCCGGCTCCTCGCCAGAGCCTGCACGGGAGCGCCGCGTGGCCTCGCGGGCGCGGATCTCGGCCTGATCGGGACGCCGTGAGGCCCTCGGAGCGCCACCCTGCGCAGGAACGTCCAAGAGGTCCCGTGGACGCGGTTTTGCCCATATCTGGGCCCAAAGCCGGTCGGAATTCGCGTCACATGAGCGCTCAAACCCGGAAATTAGGGGTTCTATCGAGTCCAAATCCAACAGTTGAGCGTGTCGTCGTCCTGTCCAGCGGTTAGCCTGCTCACAGCAACGACACCCGAGAAGGGAGTGCCATGACCAAGAACGAGCTAGCCGACAAGGTCGCGGGGAAGACCGGAATGGCCGCGAGCCATGCGCGCGAGGCCCTGGAGGCCGCGATCGAGGCGGTAACCGACGAGCTGGCCACCGGGGGTGAGGTCGCGCTGGCCGGCTTCGGCAAGTTCAGCGTCAGTCACCGCGCCGCTCGCCAGGGACGCAACCCGTCCACAGGCGAGACGATCAACATCGCCGCCAGCAAGGCGGCGAAGTTCTCCGCGGCGAGCGCACTGAAGAAGCGCCTGAACCCGTAGCGCCCAGGGTTCACAGCGCGGGGTCCCGGTGTCACCGGCCTGTCGCGGGTCGGTGACGTCTGGGTAAGAACCTCTTTCAAAATAGGCGGTGCGGCCGGGGCGTGCATGGATCAAGCTGGGCGACGCGGGACGGCGCAGCGCATGCTGGTGGCACGTGCAAGCCGTCACGTGGCGGTCCAGCGCAGTGTCCAGGGACGCATCCGGACGTGCCGATCTTTTGAAAGCGGTTCTAAGTCTGATTGCCTGCGCGCGTGCGAGAGTAGTGGGCGTGAGCGGCGAGATGGACGAGCGGGATCTGGAAGGCGAGCGTCGCCGGTCGCGTCGCGAGGCGCGTCGTCGGGAGACCGTCCGCCGGCGTCGCGGAGCGTTCGCCGGCCTGGGCCTCGTCCTCGTGGCCGTCGTGGCGATAACGGTGATGGCGCTCGCGTCCGGTGGTGGCGGCGCAGGCTCCTCGGGCGCCGCTGCCGGTGGCGCGGCGGGCACGCACGGACACGCCTCTGCGGGTACAGGCTCAGGAGGATCCGCGCGAACGGGCTCGTCGACGAGCGTCCAGGCTCCTCACGGCACGGTGACGGGCGTCGCGACGGGCAGGCCCGGCAGCGAACGCGTGCCGATCCTGATGTACCACGTGATCAACCCGCCACCCGCGGGGGCGCCGTTCCCCGGGCTGTATGTGGAACCAAGCGAGTTCGCCGCACAGATGCAGGCGCTGGCGAGCGCCGGTTATCACGCGATCACGCAGGACCAGATGTGGCCCTACTGGAAGCGAGGCGTGCCGCTGCCGGCGGGCAAACCGATCGTCGTGAGCTTTGACAACGGCTACCAGTCGCAATACACAAACGCCCTGCCCGTGCTGCGCCGACTGGGCTGGGTCGGCGATGAGAACATCCAGCTGACGGGCCTGCCGCCATCGCAGGGTGGGCTCTCTCAGACCCAGATCAAGGGTCTGGTCACGGCAGGTTGGGAGCTCGACACGCAGGGCGTCAGCCACGCCGACCTGATCGCCCTGAACGCGACCCAGCTCGCCGAACAGGTCGCCGGCTCGCGCAAGACGATCCAGCAGCGCTATGGCGTCCCGGTGAACTGGTTCTGCTACCCCTCGGGCCACTACAACGCGACGGTGATCGCGGCCGTCAAGTCCGCCGGCTACACCGGCTCGACCACGGTCGTGCCCGGTTGGGCAGGCCCTGAAAGCGATCCCTACCGTCTGCCGCGCCTGCGCGTGCTCGGCGGCACATCACCAGAATCACTGCTCAGCGAGCTGCAGTCGATCCGCAACGACCCACCGCCCCCAGTCTCATACTCGGGCTAGGCCTTTGCCGGGGAGTTCGACGCGCTCCTGAGTCACGAGAGGCAAGCAGTTCAAGGACGCAGGGAGCGTGGCGTACTACGTACGCGAGCGACTGAGGACGCAGAAATGCGCCGCCTCTCGTGACTCAGCCACACCCTGTGTTATTTCCGCAGCTGCTGCACGTGTAGCAGCTGCCGGTGCGCTGCATCATGCCTCCGCACTGGCTGCACGCGGGTCCGAGGTCGAGGCCCTGCATGCGGGCCGGCACGACCGGCGGGGTGTCGGTCAGCGCTGTGGCGGCGGGAACGCCTGCTGCTCCTCCGTTACCGGCGGATGTCGTGGGATCGCCTGCACTCGGCCCGGCGGTGTCGGAGGCGATCGCCGACTGAGCGGCCTCCTGAGCGGACTTGCGGGCGCGGACCTCCTGCGTGAGGATGCCCAGATCCTCCTGGACATCGACATCCAGGAAGCGCGAGGCGAGCCAGCGCATGATGTAGTCGGGCATCGACTTCGCGAAGGGGATCTCGGGGTTGCCGGTGATGCCCTCGGGCTCGAAGCGCATGTAGCTGAACTTGCGCACGAGCGTCTCGAGCGGCACGCCGTACTGCAGCGCGATCGAGATGGCGGTCGCGAACGAGTTCATCATCCCGCGCAGCGTCGAGCCCTCCTTGCCGATGTCGGTCAGGAAGATCTCTCCCACGGATCCGTCCTCGTACTTGCCGGCGGTGATGTAGCCCTCGTGGCCGCCGATCGAGAACTTGTGCGTGATCGATTCGCGCTCGCGAGGCATGCGCTTGCGGCGCGGGCCGACCTCGGCGAGCGCCGTCTCGACTGCCCGCGCGACGATCTGATCGACATCGGCGGGCGCCTCGACCTCCTTCTGCGCGTCGGTGCGCAGAGCCTGCGCGGTCTTGGAGCCGTCGCGGTAGATCGCCAGCGCCTTCACGCCGAGATGCCACGCCTGGGTGTAGGCGTCGGCGATGTCCTCCACGGTGGACTCCTGGGGGAGGTTGACGGTCTTTGAGATCGCACCGCTGATGAAGGGCTGCACGGCGCCCATCATCTCGATGTGGCCCATGTGCGGGATCGCGCGCTCACCGACGGCGACGTCGAACACGGGCAGATGCTCGGCGGCGAGGCCGGGGGCGCCGATGATCGTGCCGTGCTCGGCCAGGTGCGCCTCGATCTGCTCGACCTGCTGCTCGGAGTAGCCGAGCGTCTGCAGGGCCAGCGGCACGGTGCGGTTGACGATCGTCATCTGCCCGCCGCCGACGAGCTCCTTGAACTTCACGAGCGAGAAGTCGGGCTCGACGCCGGTCGTGTCGCAGTCCATCAGGAAGGAGATGGTTCCGGTGGGCGCGAGCACCGTCGCCTGCGCGTTGCGATAGCCATTGCGCTCGCCCAGCTCCACGGCGTCGTCCCACGCCCGCCGGGCGGCCGCGAGCAGCTCGGTGTCGGCGCAGATCTCGTCGTCGATCGCGTGGGCGGCGTCGCGGTGCATCTCCATCACGTGGTTGTGCTCGGCACGGTTCTCGGCGTAGCGCTCGTAGGGCCCGAGGGCACCCGCAACGCGCGCGGACTCGCGGTAGGCGCGACCGGTCATCAGCGCGGTGATCGCCGCTGCCGTGCCGCGCCCGGAGTCGGAGTCATAGGGCATGCCGTTGCTCATCAGGTAGGCGCCGAGGTTGGCGTAGCCGAGGCCGAGCTGGCGGAACGCGCGGGCGTTGGCGCCGATCTCCTCGGTGGGGTAGCTGGAGGGCGAGACGACGATCTCCTGCGCGAGCAGCACGACGTCGACGGCGTGCTCGAAGGACTGCACGTCGAGCGTGCCGTCGGCGTGGCGGAACTTCATCAGGTTCAGCGAGGCGAGATTGCAGGCGGAGTCGTCGACGTGCATGTACTCGCTGCACGGGTTCGACGCGTTGATCCGGCCTGAGACCGGGCAGGTGTGCCAGCGGTTGATCGTCGTGTCGTATTGCACGCCCGGGTCCGCGCAGCGCCAGGCGGCCTCGGCGATCTCGCGCATCAGCTCACGCGCGGGAATCGGCTCGCCCACCGGCTGGCCGGTGACGCGGGAGGTGAGACGCCACTCGCCGTCCTCCTGCACGGCGCGCATGAACTCGTCGGTGACGCGCACCGAGTTGTTGGCGTTCTGGTACTGGATCGACTTGAACCCGTCGCCGTCGATCGACATGTCAAAGCCCGCGTCGCGCAGCGCCTGCGCCTTGTCCTCCTCGCGAGCCTTGCACCAGATGAACTCGCGGATGTCGGGATGGTCCACGTCGAGCACGACCATCTTGGCGGCGCGGCGGGTCTTGCCGCCGGACTTGATCGTGCCGGCCCAGGAGTCGGCGCCGCGCATGAAGGAGACCGGCCCGGAGGCGGTGCCGCCCTTGGCGAGGTGCTCCATCGAGCCGCGGATGTTCGAGAGGTTGATGCCCGAGCCGGAGCCGCCGCGGAAGATCATCCCCTCCTTGGTGTTCCAGTCGAGGATCGACTCCATCGTGTCCTTGACGGAGAGGATGAAGCAGGCCGAGCACTGCGGGGACTCCTCGAAGCCGACGTTGAACCACACGGGCGAGTTGAAGGCGGCCATCTGGTAGAGCAGGATGTGGGTCAGCTCGGCTTCGAAGGCGTCGCCGTCCTCCTTGCCGGCGAAGTAGCCGCGCTCGCGCCCCCAGCCGGCGATCGTGCCGGCGACGCGGCCGATCATCTGCTTGACCGAGCGCTCCCGCGCGGGAGTGTCGAGCTGGCCGCGGAAGTACTTCTGGGTGACGATGTTGGTCGCATTTTGCGACCAGGTCGTGGGGAACTCGACGTCGGTCTGCTCGAACGCGACGTGGTCGCCGTGGCCGATGCGCGCGTCGCGGCGCTCCCACTGCACGGTGTCAAAGGGGTGGGTGTCCGGCGATGTGAAAAAGCGCTCGATCGACAGCGCGGCGCCAGGGGCCGACTGCTCGGTTGCGGTGGGGTGCGTGGTGGTGTCCATCGGCCTTGCTCCTTGTCTGCTGGGGCCGAGCATCATCCCCCTCTCACCGGACGGAAAAACCGCAGCGGGACCTCTCATTTTAGACGGCCCGGAGGCCTGTGCCGGGCTATCTGCCCAGGCGGGCCCAGTCGGTGAATTCGGCCCATGTGGCCGATGTGCGGAAGCCCGCCTCGGCCATCGCGTGGCGTATCGAGACGAGCCAGTGCGGTTCGTAGGCGCGCGACCGCGCGAACGCCCAGGCGGCGCAGGCGAGCAGCAGCAGCGCGGCGATCGCGGCGAGCACGATGGCCTCGGTCGACACGTGTCCAGAGCCCTGTGCATGCGCAGGGGCACGCAGGCGCGTGTTCGGAGCAGTCCGATTGAGGGGGTTCACGGCCGAGGAGCCGGGGGTGGTGAGCGTCCTGGGCGGGATCGTGGACGTGGTGGAGGAGGTCGCGGGTGTCGTGGGGACGGTGTTGGCGGGCGCTGTCGTCCCGTTGTGCGACGTCGCGCCGGTCGACGTCGCGGCGGTGCCCGCGGTCGGCGGGACTCTGGCCGAGGCGGGGATCGGGAAGGCCGGCCCGGTCGCGGTCGTCGCGGCCGGAGCGGATGCCGGCAGGGCGAGCGCCAAGATGGTGGCTGCGAGGGGCAGGCGAGACACTGCAGAGGTCATAGTAGATCCTCGATCGCCAGCAGCGCGTCGGCGAGGACGCGGGTGGGGGGTTGGTCGGCGTCGATCGCGCGCAAGCGCTCTGGCTCGGAGCGCGCGAGCTCGTCGTAGGCGGCGGCGATGCGCTCAAAGAAGGGGTCGTCCTCGCGCTCCAGCCGATCGGGGACGGATGCGCGAGTGCCCTGACGAGCACGGCCGGTGGCGGGGTCGATGCGCAGCAGGAGGGTGCGGTCGGGGGCGAGGGAGTCGGTGGCGAACAGGTTGATCGCGCGCACGGGCTCGAGTCCGAGCTCGCGCCCGGCGCCCTGGTAGGCGAGCGAGGAGTCGACGAAGCGGTCGAGCAGCACCAGCACGCCCGCGTCGAGCGCAGGGCGCAGGCGCTCGCGCACGAGCTGCGCGCGAGCGGCCGCGTACAGCAACGCCTCCGCCCGCGGGTCGACCGCGAAGGCGGGGTCCGTCACCAGCTCGCGGATGCGCTCAGAGAGAGCGACGCCCCCGGGCTCGCGCAGGAGCTCCACGCGCACGCCGCGCTCGCCCAGGGCGGAGTGCAGGCCGAGGGCGAGCGTCGACTTGCCGGCGCCGTCGAGGCCCTCGATCGTGATCAGACGGCCGCGGGACACTGAACCGGACGGTAGCGGCTCGTGCAGATCGGGCGGTATGACGGTGGCGCCCGAGGGTCGCCTACGATGGGTGGGTGAGTGGGATAGCGGCGAGCATCTCCGATGTCGACGCGGCGCTGCCCGGGATCGAGTCCCATCCCCACGCCCGTGCGGTCCTCGGAGCCGGACTGGGGCCGGGAGGCAGGCCCTCGCATGCATATCTGCTGCACGGACCGGCCGGGTCGGGTAAGCGCCAGATCGCACGGTCGCTGGCGGGGGCGCTGCTGGCCGACGGGACCGGCGACGAGGCGCGCGCGCGCGCGGTCTCCGAGCGGGTGGCGCGGGGCACGCATCCGGACCTGACATGGGTGAGGCCGAGCGGCGCGGCGGAAATGCTCGTGAGCGACATCGACGAGCCGGTCGTGGCGGCCGCCACGCGAACGCCGTTTGAGGCGAAGCGCAGGGTGTTCGTGATCGAGGCGGTGGAGACGATGAACGAGCAGGCGGCGAACCGGTTGCTGAAGACGCTGGAGGAGCCGCCCGCGTACGCGCATCTGGTGCTGGTGAGCGACCGTAAAGAGGAGGTGATGGCGACGATCGTCTCGCGTTGCGTGCACGTGCGCTTCGATGCGCTCACGGCGCCGGAGATCGCGCGGGGGCTGATCGCGGAGGGGAGTGCGCAGGAACCGGCGGCGTTGGCGTGCGCGCGGCTGGCGTTGGGCGACGCGGCGCGCGCGCGGATGCTCGCGAGCGAGGACGGCCGGGCGCTCAGGGGCGCGTCGGAGGGGTACGTGCGCCGCGCGCTCGGGGGGGAGACGGGCAAGCGCGGATGGGTCGAGTTGCTGGGCGTCGCCACGGCGGCGGGGACGAGCGCGGGCGAGCAGGTGCAGGAGCGCCTGGCGTCGGAGCTCGAACTGGCGCCGAGCAAGGAGCGCAGGAAACTGGAGCGCGAGGCGCAGGAGGGGCGCAAGCGGGTCGAGCGACGGGCGCGCGCGCGGGCGCTCGACAGCGGGCTTTCGCTGGTGGAGCTGTGGCTGCGCGACATGATGTGCGCGCGCGAGGGGTTGAGAGAGCTCGTGTATGCGGTCGACAGGACGAGCGAGCTGGAAGCCGACACGCGGGCGCACGGCGGGGTCGCGCGCCCGGGAGTCGAGCTGGTGCGCGAGACGCGCGCGCGTCTCGCGCTGAACGTGGGCGAGGAGTTGGCGCTCGAAGCGCTGGCCTATCGACTGCAGGCGCTCGCGGAAGGCTGAGATCTGGAGCTTTTGGGGCGATCTTGGAGAGTGGCCGCAGGCGTGCCGGCGACGCCCACCTGGTTCGGGCGGCGCTCAACCGGCGAGTGGTCCCAGGTTGGGCTCCAACCCATACGTCTCGAAGGCGAGGAAGCGCGAGAAGAGGCGGTTGTCAGGGCCGTGGAAGTCCGAGGAGCCCGTGCTCAGCAGGTCGAGCTCGGCGCAGCGGGCGGCCAGCAGCTCGGTCTGTGGCTGGGTGTGGGTGACGTAGAAGGCCTCCACGCCATCGATCCCGAGCGCGCGGAAGCGCTCGATCGTCGCGAGCGCCTCGTCGGGGTCAGAGACGTCCCAGAAGGGGTGCGCCCAGATCGCCACGCCGCCGGCGGAGTGGATCGCCTCGATCGCCTGCGCCACGGTCGGGGTCTCGCGCAGACGGAAGGCCGGGCGGCCCTCGATCAGATAGCCGCGGATCAACGAGCCGATGTCGTCGATCCGCTCCTCGCGCAACCGCGCGGCGTTGGCGGGCGCCGCGAGGACGGCTTCGGCCAAGTGGGGGCGCCCGATCGGCTGACCGGCGGCGACGCGCGCGGAGATCGCCGCTTCGTCGAGCTCCAGGCCCTGCTCGCGCAGCGCCTCGGCCATGCGCAGAGTGCGCCGCTCGCGATCGGCCAGGAAGTCCGCGAGCGTCGAGGCGAGCGCCGGGTCGGTGTGGTCGATCAGGTAGCCGAGGATGTGCAGTTCGCGCGCGGCGCCCGGAGCGCCCTGCGAGGAGGGGTCGTCGATCGAGGAGATCTCCACGGAGGGGGCGATGCGAACGCCATGACGCTCGCCGGCCGCGATCGCCTCGGAGACTCCCGACACGGTGTCGTGATCGGAGAGCGCCAGCAGCTGAACCCCGGCGTCGGCGGCGCGGGCGACGACCTCTGTGGCTGGAAGCGCGCCGTCGGAGTGGGTCGAATGCGATTGCAGGTCGAAGGCGAGGGGGGCCACGGGGCGCCAGAGCCTACGCGATCGCGAACGCTCAGCCGAGCGGGGCGGACTCGGCCCGGCCGCTCGGCGAGGATTCCCAGTCAGACGGGAACGTCTCGTCGGTGTTCGCGGGGGCTATCAGCCTCACGACGTGCCGTCCGACGGCCTCGCGCAGGAAGCGCACCGCCGCGTGGTAGCGGCGGGCCTTCGATGGCAACGCCTCCTCGACGTCCGCGGCCGTGTCCTGCAGCGAGGCGAACGCCGCGTCGGTCTCGGCGGCGTGGCGTGAGGCCTCCAGCCAGATGACCTCCAGGTAGGCCAGCGCGGCCCCCAGCTGCTCTTCGGGGAGCTCGTCCGGGGTCTCCAGCTGGCGCAGCACAGGCACGACCTCGCGGCTCAGCCAGCGCTGCTCGGCGTACGCGCGCAGCAGCAGGCAGACGTCGGAAGGGGGATTGGATTGGTCGGGATAGTGGAACATGCGAGGCATCCGTGCTCTCGGGGATCGTCTGGTCAGGGCTTCGACCGAAGCGGGGGGAGGCTTTAGAAGTCAGAGCCAGTCTCCACGTCTCTTGGTCGAAGCAGGCATCGACGTCGCGGTATTTGCGAGAAAGCAGGTGTCCAAGAACTAGAACGATCGGCCAGAGGGGAGTGCTAAAGGAACGAGCCGGGTAGCGCCGATGTAGACGCAGAGGGAGCAATCGCGAACGAGATGCAAATAGTCCACGCAGTCGCCCACGATCCGACCGCCCGTGCGCCGGGACAGCACACCCGCGCGATCGTCAGGCGGCTGCGGCTGCGTACGCTCGTCGCGCTCGGCGTCCTTGCCGTCGCAACGGCCCTGCTGGGGCGGACGTTCGGCCTGCGTGACATCAGGTTCCTGGGCTCGGAGGTCGGATTGCTCGTGGCGATGTTCGTCGTCTTGCGCTATGTCATGCCGCTCGTCGACCGCCACGATCGTGGCGCCACCGGAGAGGAGCAGGTCGGTGGTCTGCTGGACGGGTTGGAGGGCAGGGGCTGGCACGCGATCCACGACGCGAGCCTCGGGAACGGGAACGTCGACCACATCCTGATCGGACCGGCGGGAGTGTTCACCGTCGAGACCAAGAGCCATCCCGGGCCCGTGCGCGTCGCGCGCATCCACGGAGCGACGATCGGCCAGGCCCAGGCTCAGCAGCGCGCGATCGCGCGCGTGACGGAAGTGGAGGTCGAGCCGCTGATCGTCTACAGCCGCGCCTGGATCGACCGGCCGCTGGCCAGGCGCAAGGGAGTGCGGGTGCTGCCGGCGAGGATGCTCGCCGGGTACCTGGACCGGCGCCGGGCGACGATGTCGCCCGCGCAGGTGGAGCAGGCGCAGGCGCGCGTGGCGGACGCTCTGCGCGAGCATCGCGGGCGACGCCCGCACCGTCGCCGCGTGACGGGATAGCGCGCCCCGTAACATAGGGCAGGCAAACGAGCGCCGATGGTTGCGCTCGCGGAGCCGCACCCATGGCCACGATCGAAAGCGCACATCCCGCACATCCGATACGTCTCCCCGAGCCCACGCCCGAGCGGCTGCCGCCGGGACCGTGGATGGGGCCGGTCGCGCAGACGCTCATCTGGGCGCTCGCGCCGACCGTGCTGATGGACCACTGCGCCAGACGGCACGGCGAGGCGTTCACGCTGACCTTCTCCCCGAGCGGCCGGCGCCTGGTGATGATCAGCGATCCGGCCGCCGTCAAGACGCTGCTCACCGCCCCGCCCGAGGTCGCGCCCTCGGCGGCGGGCGACACGCCGATCGCCTCCGTCCTCGGACCGCGCTCGGTGATCACGCTGACCGGACCCGAGCACATGCGCCAGCGCAAGCTGCTGTTGCCGCCCTTCCACGGCGAGCGCATGCGCGCGTACGAGCAGACGATCGTGCAGGCCACCGAACGCGACATGGCGGGCTGGACGCTGCACCGGCCGATGCGCCTGAGCGCGCACACCCGCAACATCACGATGGAGGTGATCCTGCGTGCGGTCTTCGGCGTCGAGGCCGAGCGCATGGGCGGCCTGAAAGGCGCGATCGGCGAGCTGGCCGAACCGACGCGCACGTTCGCGATGCTGCGCTTTGCCCTGAGCAAGCCCAGCAAAGACCGCCCACCGGGCGAGCTCGGCAAGGCGCTCGACCGGCTCGACGCGCTGATCTACGCCGAGATCGCCCGCCGGCGCGAGCAGCGAGATCTCGGCGAGCGCGAGGACATCCTCTCGCTGCTCTTGCAGGCGCGCGACGAGGAGGGCCAGGCGCTGACCGACGGCGAGCTGCGCGACGAGCTCGTCTCGCTGCTGCTCGCGGGCCACGAGACGACCTCGACCGCGACCGCATGGGCGATCGAGCGCCTCGTCCGCCACCCCGACGCGCTCGCGCGCCTGGTCGCGGAGATCGATCGGGGCGAGGAGGAGGAGTACATGCAGGCCGTCATCCACGAGACGCTGCGCTGCCGCCCGGTGGTGCCGGGGGTCGTGCGCCTGCTGCACGAGCCGCTGCTTCTCGCCGGCTACGACCTCCCCGTGGGCACGCGCGTGGTCGCCTCGATCTATCTCACGAACCACAACCCGCGCGTATATGAGGACCCGGAGGAGTTCCGTCCCGAGCGGTTCCTGGGCGCCCAGCCCGACACGTTCGCCTGGATCCCCTTCGGCGGCGGCATCCGTCGCTGCATCGGCGCGTCGTTCGCGATGCTCGAGATGAGGACGATGCTGCGCACGATGCTCGCCGAGCTGCACCCGAGCGTGCCGCGGCGCAGCGTCTGGCGTCGCGGCGAGTGGAACCGCAGGCGCGCGATCACGCTCGTGCCGACCGCCGGCGCGCGCGTGGTCTGGCGGCGGCGCTGAGCCGCACGGACAACTCTCCGCTCAGCAGGATCTGTGTCGAAAGCGCTGCTGGCCGATCGGAGATCCCGTCGATCTCCGATCGGCAGCGCACGCGAACGACCGCGGACGCTCTCCGTTCGCCTCGCCGCCCCGCGCGGGCTCGATACCCCACTCACCGGCCCCGAGAATCCCCTCCGAAGCGGTGAGTAACTTCCTCGGGATGAACGCTCCGGAGACACTGCTGCGCCGGTTCGGCCTGGATGCCTTCCGGACCGGGCAGCGCGAGGCCGTCGCCGCCGCGCTGGAGGGGCGCGATTCGCTCGTCGTGATGCCCACCGGCGGCGGCAAGTCGCTCTGCTACCAGCTGCCCGCGCTCGCCGGCGACGGGCTGGTCGTCGTCGTCAGCCCGCTGATCGCGCTGATGGCCGACCAGCTGCGTCGCCTGCACGCCGCCGCCGTGCCCGCGTCGATGCTCGCATCCGGCATGGCCGACGGGCACAACGCCGCTGCGCTGCGCGCGATCGCCTCCGGGGAGACCCGGCTCGTGCTCGCCGCGCCCGAGCGCTTCGCCTCCGGCGCCTTCCGCGACGCGCTCGCGCAGCGATCGATCTCGCTGTTCGTCGTCGACGAGGCCCACTGCGTCACCGAGTGGGGCCACGACTTCCGCCCCGACTACCTGCGCCTGCACGGCGCCATCGCCGCGCTCGGGCGCCCGCCCGTGATGGCCGCCACCGCCACCGCCACGCCGCGCGTCGCGCAGGAGATCGCCGCGCGCCTGGGCCTGCGCGAACCGGTGTCCGTGCGCGCCGGCTTCGACCGTCCGAATCTCGCCTTCGACGTCGTCTCCCTCGAGGGCGCCGGCGCCGTCGCGCGCAAGCGCGCCGCCCTGCTGCACGTCCTGCGCGACCCCGCGGCGCGCCCGGCGATCGTCTACTGCGGCACGCGCCGCGACACAGACGCCGTCACCGAGCTGATCGCGGGGGCGGGCATCCGCGCTGTCGCCTACCACGCCGGCATGTCCCCCGACGCGCGGCGCGCGAGCCAGGAGGCCTTCATGAGCGACGCCGCCGAGGTCGTGGTCGCTACGAACGCGTTCGGCATGGGCGTCGACAAGGCCGACGTGCGCACCGTCGCCCACTGGGCGCTGCCCACGAGCCTTGAGGCCTACTACCAGGAGGCCGGCCGCGGCGGGCGCGACGGTGAGCCCGCGCGCGCGCTCCTGCTCGCCGCGCGCATGGACCTCGGTCGGCTGATCCGCTTCATCAACCAGCGCACCACCACCGTCGCCGACGTCAAGAGCTACGTCGCCTCGCTGCGCCGCCGCGTCGATGAGGAAGGCATCGCCGCGATCGGCCACTCAGAGCTCGACGAGCGCGACCGCATGCTCCTGTCGATCGCCGAGCGCGCCGGCGCCGTGCAGCTGAGCCCCGGCGGTTCCAGCGGCCTGCTCGCCCGTCCCACCGGCGCCGGCAGCCCGCGCCTGGCCCACGCCGCGATCCAGGCCGCCAAGAACCGCGGCTGGGAGTCCTACCGCTCGATCGAGCGCTACATGTCCGGCGCCTCCACCTGCCGGCGCCGGCAGATCCTCGACCACTTCGGCGATCGCTCCCCGACGGCGCCCAGCGGGCGCTGCTGTGACGTCTGTGACCCCGACCCCGCGCTCGAGCGGGCGCTGCACGCAACCCCGGTCGCTTCCTCGCGGCGGCGGCGGTCCGCATCGCGTTCGGCGCACCCGGGCGCCGACACTGGCACGGCGGCGAGGTCGATCTCCGTACGTCGCGGCGGAGCGGGCGAGCGCGCAACCGATCCCACGCCGGATATACCCGCCGAGCCCGTCGACGAGGACGAGTTCGAGCGGTTGCGCAAGTGGCGCTACGCGCGCGCCGAGGGCAAGCCCGCGTTCACCGTCGCCGCCAACACGGTGCTCGAGGAGATCCTGCGCCGCCGGCCCGCCAACGCCGAGGCGCTGCTCGAGATCCGCGGCATCGGCCCGGCCTTCTGCGCCAAGCACGGGGACTCTCTGCTGGAGGAGCTGGCCGAGCTGTGGGGGACGCCGTCCGGCGCGGCGACGGCGATAGCATCGGTGTCCGCGCCGACGTAGCTCAGCTGGTAGAGCACCACTCTCGTAAAGTGGGGGTCGGGAGTTCGAGTCTCCCCGTCGGCTTGTCTGGCGCGTGTGGCTGTCGCTTCGCTCTAGGATCGCGTGCCGCGTCTGTCGTGGCCCTTCACTCTCGATGTGGGTTGGGCGTTTGGGCGTGCTCAGGCTCGGGGGAGCTCGACGAGGAATCTGCCGCCGCTACGACTCTGAGCATCGGCGGTCACGTCTCCTCCTGCGGCACGGGCCAGGCGGCGTGCGAGTGCGAGGCCGAGCCCGACGCGGTTCATGGTGGAGGTCGCGGTTGCGCCGGTGTCGTTGTGGTATCCCGGCTCGAAGATGACCTCAGCCTCCTCGGGGGATACGCCGGGACCGTCGTCCTCGACGATGTAAAGAATGCTCGCGCCGTCTTGTTCGACGAGGATGCGTATCTGGTGGCGGGCGTAGCGGCAGGCGTTCTCCAGTAGCGGCGTGAGGATGCGCTCGATCAGCACCTCATCGACCGCGACCTTGAAGTTTCCGTGCGGAGTCGGCGTTTCGATGGCCACGCCTGTCCTCGCGGCGAGCGTCGTGCACGCTTGAGCAGCCGCGCGCGCGCAGGCTCCAGCGTCGGTGGCGGTGCGATTGGGATGAAGCTCGGCTCGCGCGGCGGCGAGCAGCGTCTCCAGGGTCTGCCGCATCCGGGTGGCGCTCTGGAGTATCTGCTCGTAGCCGGCGCGGTTCGAGTCGTCCCCGTGGTCGTGGCGAAGCGCGTACTGGGCCTCGGCGGTGATGTGCGCTAGCGGGGTCCTGAGCTCGTGGGAGAGCTCGGCCGATAGGCGCTGCTCGTGGCGTAGGCTGGCGGCGAGACGATCGAGCAGACCATCGAGGGTCGCGGCCAGTTGGGTCAGCTCGTCGTGTGGCTCGCCGAGCGCGAAACGACGCTCGAGATCGCGGTCGCTCCATTCTGCCGCCTGGCGGGTCATTTGGCTGACGGGACTGAGCGCCCGCGAGATCAGCCAGCGGGCCGCGACGGCGACGGCAAGAAACGCCATCAGCGCGAGCACGATCGAGGCCAGCAGCGCCGTGTGCTTCGTCTGCTGGTAGGGGCCCAGCGCGCTCGCCGCCACGACCGCGCCGACGCGTGTGGCGTTCTCGACTATCGGCAGCGCATACAGCCGCACGTTGCTCGCGGGTACGTCCGCGAAGCGGCGGGGTCCGGCGGCGAGCGCGAGCGCGGCGCGCTCGATGGCGACGTCGGCGCTCGGGCGCTCGACCTCTCGTGCGCCTTCGAACACCCATATGGGACTTTCCGAGGCCGCCGCATCTGGGGTCTCGCCGAGCGCGATCCGTCCGCCAGCTACCCGCAACGCGGCGAGCTCCGATGACGCCCGTGCGATCGTGACGGTGTTGGCGTCGTGGTCGAGGCGCCTGGAGAGCACGAGATTGAAGCCGACAGTAAGGAGCGCCAGCACAACCGCGATCGCACCCAGCACCGAGAGCATAAGGCGTCCGTGTAGTCCGAGGGGGCGTGCCCTGAGGTTCATTGCAGCCTATATCCGAGGCCATGGACCGTGGTGATCGACGGCGCCTTGGAGAAGGCGCGCAGCTTGCGACGCAGCCGCGCGACATACACGTCGAGCGTGTTGTCGTGGACGATCGCGCCGTGTGGCCAGGCGATGGAGATGAGCTCGCTGCGGGATATGGCCCTGCCGACGTGGCAGGCGAGCGCCGCCAGCAGCCGAAACTCGGTCGGCGTCAGCGACTGAGTCGATCCTCCGCATGCGATCGTCAGCTGCGTGGGGTCGAACTCCAGGCCGGCGATAGAGGTCTCTCTCATTCCGCCAGAACGACGGATCAGCGCCCAGATCCGCGCCGCCACCTCCTCGATATCGAACGGCTTGGTCACGTAGTCATCGCCGCCCGAGCGAAAGCCAGAGAGCCGGTCTGTCAGCGCATCGCGAGCCGTCAGGAACAACACCGGCGCATAGCACCCGCGTGTGCGCAGCACTTGGCAAACATCGCGGCCGTCGGCGTCGGGCAGGCCGATGTCGATCACCAGCGCCTGCGGACGGGCTCCCGCGACGCGCTCCAGCAGCTCGTGCCCGCTCGCCACCGCCTCGACCTCGAGGCCCTCGGCGCGCAGGCTGCGTATGAGCACTCCTCGCAGCGCGGCGTCGTCCTCGACGACCAAGATCTTGGGCTGCATAGGAGGAGTATCGCCGCCGCGTGAGTGACCGGAAGCAGTCGTTCAGGAGATAGTCAGGCTGGCTTGCGAGGGTTCTGGCATGTCACGAATGCGTAACCTCACGTTGTTGGCTTTCGCGGCTGTGGTGTTTGCGTCTTGCGGCTGCGGCTCATCCAAGTCATTGTCGTCGACGGGCAGCTCGACCGCTACGACGCCGTCCTCGCCCGCTTCCGCCGCTGCGTTGTCGGCCGACGCGGCCTCAGCGGCGACCGGCGATATACCGGACAACCAGGTCTTCCTCGTCTTTCACCACAATACGGCGGGTTATTCGATCAAGTATCCCGAGGGCTGGACGCAGCGCGGCTCGGGCCGCGATGTCACCTTTCAGGAAAAGAACAACCTCGTGCACATCGTTGTGAGCACGGGCCCTGCGCCAAGCATTGCGTCGGTCGCGGCCGCGCTCGGTGCCCTGCGCGCATCCAACCCGACGCTCGCGTTCAAGGCGCCCCTGCGCGTGCGGATCGGCTCCACCAGCGCTATCAAGGTCACCTATACCACCCAGAGCGCACCCAACCCGGTGACCGGCAAGCGGGTGCTGCTGCTGGTCGATCGCTATGAGCTCGCAAACGGCGGCAGACATGCCGTGGTCGACCTTGGCACCCCGCAGGGGGTGGACAACGTCGACGCCTACCGCATGATGATCGAAAGCTTCAGGTGGCGGTGAGCAGCCTCTGGCGGGAGCCCGAGCGCCCGGCAGCGCAGATCGACTGGCCGGCGCTTCACCTGCGCGATGTGTTCAAGATCTACCGCTCGGGGCCCGTGGAGACCGTCGCGTTGCGAGGGCTGAAGCTGCGCATTGAGCGCGGAGAGCTGGTGGCGGTGCTAGGACCCTCGGGCTGCGGCAAGAGCACGATGCTGTCCCTGGCGGCCGGTCTGGATCAGCCCTCGGCGGGCGAGGTGCGTGCCGGCGAGCGTTCCCTGACGCGCCTGGAGGAGCCGGAGCTGGCCCGCTACCGGGCACGCGAAGCGGC
Source organism: Solirubrobacteraceae bacterium (assembly GCA_036496915.1). GTDB lineage: Bacteria > Actinomycetota > Thermoleophilia > Solirubrobacterales > Solirubrobacteraceae > Palsa-744. Next base: position 18,494 of record DASXKH010000027.1, on the reverse strand, counting down.
GCTCGTGTTTCAGAGCGACAACCTCTGGCCGGCACTGTCGGCCCGGGAGAACGTCGCGCTCTCGCTGCGACTCGCAGGCATGTCCGATGGCTCCGAGCGCGTCGAGAACGCACTCGCGACATTCGGGTTGGGTGCTCGCGCGAGCCACCGCACTGGCGCCCTGTCGGGCGGAGAGCAGCAGCGCGTGGCGATCGCCGCCGCCGCTGTTCGTCAGGCGCCGCTTGTGCTGGCCGACGAGCCGACCGGAGAGCTCGACGCCGAGAACGAGCGGATCGTCCTGGAGGCGCTCGCACACCTGCGAGAGCAGCAGGGCAGCACCGTGGTGATCGTCACCCACTCCTTCGAGGTCGCCGCCGCCGCCGACCGTGTCGTTGAGATGCGCGACGGGACGGTCGCTGGATGAGCACAGCTACGACAGGTGAGCTGGCGGTGTGTCGCGCGGTGAGCGTCGTGCATGGACGGGGAGACGCGCGCGTGGTCGCTCTGCATGGTGTCGATCTGCGGCTCAGCGCGGGCGAGCGGGTCGGCCTGTGGGGACGCTCCGGCTCGGGCAAGACGACGCTGCTGCACGTCCTCGGTGGCCTCGTGACACCAACCGCGGGGGATGTCACCTGGCGCGGCGAGCGCCTCTCCTCGCTCGACGCGGCCGCTCGTGGTCGCGCACGCGCGCATGGGATCTCCTACGTGTTCCAGGGCGCCAACCTGCTGCCGACGTTCACCGCGTATGAGAACGTCGCGTTCGCAGCCCACGCCTCGGACGACGGTGACAGCGACGACGAACCGGACGAGCTGCTCGAGCTCGTTGGCCTCGCCGCCAAGCTCGACGCGCTGCCCGCCGAGCTCTCGGGCGGTGAGGCGCAGCGAGTGGCGATCGCCCGGGCGCTCGCTCAGCGTCCATCGCTTTTGCTGTGCGACGAGCCCACCGGACACCTCGACGGCGATACCGGCGAGCGCATGCTCGATCTGATCGACGCGCTACAGCGGCGCTTCGCCTTCGCGCTGGTCATCGCCACCCACGACCCCGAAGTGGCGGCGCGCTTGCCGCGGGTGATCGGACTGCGGGACGGTCGGATCGTCGGCGAGGACAGGTTCGCGTGAGTGCTCCCGCCCGTCTGGCCCTAGCCGGGCTCCTGCGCGCACCCGCGCGAACGATCGTGCGAGTCGTGGTGCTCTCCTGCGCGGTCGCGCTGCTCGGAGCGATGCTGCTGTTCGTTGGCCACTCGCTGCGCACAATGGCCGGATCGGCGATCAGAAGTGTGCCGCTCGACTGGCAGGGCCCGGTCGTATCGTATGAACAGGCGCGGAGGGTGGCCACCGGCGTAGCGTCCCAACAGGGAATCCTGCAGGCATCGCCGGCCGCGACCGCCCCATTCGCCGGCGCCCTGCACGCCGGCGCGAACGAAAGCACCAGCGCCGGAGCGGGCGCGATCCTCGCCGTACCCGCCGACTACCTGACACACATCGACACCCTCCATTTCCTGCAGGGAACGGTGCGTCCCGGCGAGGTGGCGCTCGACCAGCAGATGGCCGCCACGCTCAAGACCCAGATCGGAGAAAGCGTGAGCCTGACCCCCCGCCCGGGCGCTCCCGCGCGAACGTTCAAGGTGTCCGGGATCGTGCTGGTCACCGCCCCGGACGTGCTCTTCCAGCCACTCAATCCCCTGCTGGGACCCGCGCCGGCACAGCCGCCCGCGAACATCGCTGTCATGGAAATCGACACGTTCTCAAGGGCGCTCGCCCCGGCCCTGCCCGCGATCACCCCAGCGAGCGCTGGCTCCTCGGCCGTCCCGGGCGCCCAGACCGGCGTCCAGTGGCAGGTCCAAGCGCAGGTCGATCCCCGGAGCCTCGGCCACACTCCGGCTCAGGCGCTAACAGAGGCCGGACGGACGGTCAACCGGGTGCAACGCTCGCTGCCCGGACAGGTGCAGTTCGTCGACAACCTCTCCGACGCACTGAACACCGCAAGCGGCGACGCGCTCTACGCCCAGACCCTCTACATCATGCTGGCTGTCCCAGGAGCGCTGATCGCGCTGGCTCTGGGGTACCTGGCAGCGCTCGGCGGCGTCGAGCGCGACCGCCGCGACCTGGCGCTGTTGCGCGCCCGCGGCGCGACACGCCGGGGACTGCTCGCACTCGCCGCGATCGAGAGCTTCATCGTCGGGTCGCTCGCCGGCCTGCTGGGAGCCGCCATCGCGTTCGGCGCCGTGTCGCTCATCATCGGCGGTGGACTCGGCCTCACGGCCGCCAGGGTGACGGTCACAGTCCTGGTGTGCGTCGCGCTTGCGATCGCCGGAGCGGCCGCCGCGCGCATCTACGCGAGCGCCTCGGTATTGCGTGAGAGCGTCTCAGAGGGACGCAGAAGCGTCCGACGCGAGCGCAGGCCGCTGTGGCAACGACTCTATCTGGACATCGTGGCGCTAGCAGTGAGCGGGCTCATCTACTGGCTGACAGCCAGCACCGGGTTCTCGGCGATCGTCAACCCCGACTCCAACCCCACACTGTCGCTCTCGATCTACATGTTCTTTGCGCCTGCGCTGCTGTGGCTCGGCGCGACGCTGCTGCTCGTGCGCCTGCGCGGCCGTGCCCTGGGATGGGCCCTCGCTCGCGCCGGTGCCGAGCAGCCGGAAACACTGCCCGGCTTCCTGCTGGCAAGCGCGGCGCGGCGCGGCGCGGCCATCAACCGAGGGCTGGTCGTGATCGGACTGCTGCTCGCCTTCGGAGTCAGCCTGGGGATCTTCACCGCGACCTACGACCAGCAGGCGGGCATCGACGCGCAGCTCACGCTCGGCGCCGACATCACGGCCAGCGCCCCGCCGGGCACAATCGCCGCGCACGACCTGACAGCCAGGATCGGCGCCGTGCCAGGCGTGTCAGCGACCACTCCTGTCGATCACTCCTACGCCTACGTCGGCCCTGACCTGCAGGACACCTACGGCATCGACCCCGCCACGATCACCAAGGCCACGACACTGCGCGACTCCTACTTCCTTGGCGGCAGCGTCAGCGAAATTCTCAGCCGCCTGCGCTCCACCCCCGACGGGATACTCGTCTCCAAGGAGACGATCAGCGACTACTCGCTGCGGACGGGCGATCTGCTCAAGCTGCGCGTGCTCGACCACGCGCACGGACGCTTTCACGTCGTGCCGTTCCACGTCGTCGGCGTCGTGCAGGAGTTCCCCTCAGCGCCACGCGACTCGTTCATGGTCACCAACCTGAGCTACCTACAGGCAGCCGACCACGCTGGCGGGCCGAACGTGGTCTTCACCAAATCCTCGGACCCACAGGCCACCGCCGTCCGCGTCGCCGCCGCCACGAGCGCGAACGGCACGATCGTCAAGAACATCCGCCAGCAGGCCCAGCAGACAGTCAGCTCGATCACCGCTGTCGATCTGCGCGGCATCAGCAAGATCCTTGAGGTCTTCACGATTGCTCTCGCCGCTGCCGCGATGGGGCTGTTCGTCGCGCTCGCCATCAGCGAGCGCCGCCACGAGTTCGCGACGATGGCCGCGCTCGGCGCCAGCATACGCTCGATCAGCGCGTTCGTGTGGAGCGAGGCCGCGATCGTGCTCGCAGCCGCCCTGGTGCTTGCCGCCGGGCTCGGCCTGCTGCTCTCGCTGATGCTCATCGCGATGCTCCAGCACGTGTTCGACCCCCCACCCGACCAGCTCGCCATACCCTGGGGATATCTCGCCGGGCTCATCGGTGCTGCCCTCGCGACCGCCATGATCGCCACCGCCATCGCCACGCGGCGACTGCGAGCGCTACCGCTCGGAGCGATCCTCCGCGAGCAGTAGGAGCGAGGAGCGCGAAGAAGATGACCAGCTCAGGGGGTGCAGGTCCCCGCCACGTCGCGGTCGCCGCCGTCCTGCTTGTGAGCGTCGCCGCGATCGTCCTGCTCGTCAGCGCCACCGGCACCGATCACGAACATTCAAGGCGCCAGCAACTGGACCTGCGACCCTCCATCTTGGTAAGCACGCCCACGCCTCAAACGCCCATGCGGCGAGTTCTCACCCTCGGGCGCTCAGTCCAGGGAAGACCGATCACCGCGACCGTGCTCGGCGATCCGGGCGCGCCACGACCCGTGCTCGTCGTCGGCTGCATCCACGGCAACGAGACCGCCGGCATCACCGTGGCGGACCGCCTCACGCGCGCCGGTACATCGTCACGCTCAGCGCTATGGATCGTCAGAGATCTCAATCCCGACGGCGTCCACGCAGGAACACGCCAGAACGCCCACCACGTCGATCTGAACCGCAACCTCCCGTTCGCCTGGCGCCCGATCGGCTCACCCGGCGACCAGCAATACAGCGGACCCAAAGCTCTTTCGGAGCCCGAGACCCGGATCGCCCGCTCGCTGATCCTGCGCATCCGGCCCAGAATCACGATCTGGTTTCACCAGCCGCTCGGCGTGACCGACCAGTCCGGAGGGGACATCCGCATCGAGCGGCGCTTCGCCGCCCTCAGCGGCCTGCCGCTGCGGCTGCTCACGCGCTACCCAGGCAGCGCCACCGGCTGGCAAGACCACCGACTGCCGCATACGACCGCCTTCGTAGTCGAGCTGCCCCCAGGCGGGCTCGCGCCGCCGAGAACCGCTCGCATTGCGCGAGCCGTGCTAACACTGGCGCGAGAACGATGACGCGTCGATGTGATCGCATCACCTCGAGCACGATGATCGCGAAGAGCACGCCATTGACCGCGGAGGTCGCGGCTTCAGCGAATGGCTGCGGGTGCAGACGTGCGGTAATGCCGCGGTAACGGCACCCCACAAATTGGACTCTCGGCCCCTTCCGACCCCTGACAGCGAGCGTTTGCAGGGAAAATGGCCTTGGGGGGCCAATACCCTCGTAAAGTGGGGGGTCCCGGTTCGAATCCCGGCGTCGCCTTGCCCAGCGAGCCCTACAGAAAGGTCGCGTCTCATGCATCCCTTCCGCAGCGCAATCGAGAGCGCACTCGAGACAGGCCGTACCGAGGGGGTGCTCGAGCTGTGCTCGCCCAATGTCGTCTTCAGCAGCCCGGTCGTGTTTCGCCCCTACCAGGGACGCGAGGCGCTCGGCGTGATCCTCAGCGCCGTGATGCGCGTCTTCGAGGACTTCCGCTACGAACGCGAGATCGGCGCCGAGGGGGCCGAGGATCATGCGCTGGTGTTCAAAGCGCGCGTCGGGGATCGCGAGCTCCAGGGATGCGACTTTCTGCACACCGGCCAGGACGGGCTGATCGACGAGCTCACCGTGATGGTCCGCCCGCGCTCGGCAATGCTCGCGCTCGCGGAGGCGATGCAGACCGAGGTGCTCGCCCTCCAGCGCGAGCTGGGCGTCGAGATGCCGGCTTGAGCGCCTCGCGCGGGCAGCCGGGGTCCATGTGCGCATCCCGGCATTAGCCTCCGTGGCCCGCGCTCTGCTTGCTGGAGAGGCTGCGATCTTCCCGCTGGCGCTGCGAAGAAGTTGCTAAGGATCGCCTGTACAGGCGCTTCGATGTCGAATGTGGTCGGGTTGCATCGATATGGTCCCGAGCCCGACTCGAGACCGCTCAGGTCGCTCCATCCCGGACCCAGGGGGTCGTCAGCTTGCAGGTAGACGCGTCATTGTCGTCGTCGGCGCAGTCCTCGCCGCTTCAGGCTTCATCGCCGGTCGCCGGCGCCGCGACCGCCCACGCCGAGCTCCTCCCGGCGCTCGGTCCGCGGATCAGCCATCTGGAGATCGTGCACCCCGAGACCTCGCTCTCCCAGGACGAGGTCCTTGCGCTGCTGGGCATGCGCGAGGACGAGTTCGCCCAGCGCATCTTCGCCCGCTGCGGCGTGCAGCGCCGCCGACTGAGCCTCAATGACGGGGTCCTTGCCACGACGCTGCAAGGTCGCACGAGCGCGATCGAGGACGAGCTGTTCGACCACGCCGTCACCGCGGTGGAGCGTATGGGCGTCGACCCCCATGACATAGGTACGGTCGTTACCGCGACGCTGTACTCGCTCGGTGGACCGACGCTGGCCCACCGGCTCGTCGACCACTTCCGGATGGCGCCCGACACCGACAAGTACCACCTCGTCGGCGTCGGCTGTGCGAGCGCGGTGCCGTTGATGCGACTCGTCGGCCAGTCGCTGCGTGGGCATCCCGGCAAGGCCGGGCTGATCGTCGCGGCCGAGAGCATGAGCGGCATCCTGATGAGTGCACGCCCGGATGACGCCAAGGCGAAGGTCGTCGGCTCGGCGATCTTCGGCGACGGCTGCGCCGCCGCGTTGCTGTCCGAGGACCCGCGTGCCGAGGGTCCCGAGATCGTCTCCGCAAAGGTCCATCAGATCGCGGGCACGCTCGGTGCGGTCAGCCTCGAGCTCGCGCCCGCGGACAGCCATCTGCATCTCGACCGCGACCTCCCCGACGTCGCGGCGGCCGACCTCGGCGTGCTGGCGGACTCCTTCCTGGAGTCCGCCCGCTTGGACCGATCCGAGATCGACCACTGGATCGTGCACCCCGGTGGACGGCGCATTATCGACTGCGTGCAGGCGGCGCTCTTGCTCTCGGACGAGGACGTCGCGGTCAGCCGTGACATCCTCGCCAACCACGGCAACATCGGCACCCCCTCGATCTTCTACGTCCTGCACAAGACGATCGAGCAGCGCCAGCCCGGTCGCGGTGAGCGTGGACTGATGGTGACCGTCGGCCCCGGCGTCACCGTCGGGCTGATGCTGCTTCAGTGGTAGACGCCGGCACAGCCGGCTCGCGGCGCCCATGAAACGCGCGAGCCTCATCGTCGTATCCGTCGCTGTGCTCGCCTGGGCCCTGGCGGCGATCGTGTCGGGCTCTGCGAGCCTCGACCTGTCATCGGGCACGAGCACGACCGCATCGAACGGCGTCTCGCCCGCCTGTCTGCCGGCCACGCTGCAGCACGCCGCTGCGCTGCCCGGCACCGGCGTCGACGTCTCGCCGGCTCCCGAAACCGGTACGGCCAATCCTCACACTCAGATCAGCTTCCTGGGGACGAACGTCGCGAACGTGCGGGAGGTGTCGGTGAATGGCAGCACGTCCGGGGAGCATGCCGGCGCCCTGCACGGCTACCACCAGGGCGATGGCGCCAGCTTCGTGCCCGACACGCCGTTCACGGCCGGTGAGCGGGTCACCGTCAGGGCCGTCATCGGTCCGCGCGGCCGGGAACGTCGTACGAGCTTTGGCTTTCGTGTGGACACGCCCTATCCGACCGCGGGGATATCTGAGTTCCCCAACCCCGCGGCATCGCCCGCCGACTATCAGAGCTTCTATACGCTGCCCGGCGCCCAGGTCCCGACGATGACCGTGACCGTGTCTGATCGCGACCCGAGGGCCGGCGACATCCTGACGACGAACGGCCCCGGCCCCGGTCAGTACGGGCCACTGATCTACACACCGACCGGCCGCCTCGTGTGGTTCGACCGCCTGTCCGATGGCGAAGCGGCCGAGAACCTGAGCGAGCAGACATACGAAGGTCGGCGGGTGCTGACATGGTGGAGGGGCAGGGTGCTCTCGCTGGGCTTCGGACAGGGCGAAGACCTCGTCATGGACGCCCACTATCAGACGGTCGCGAGGGTACCGGGCGCCAATGGCCTGCACGCGGACCTGCACGACTTCCAGATCGCTCCGCGCGACATCGCCTACATCACAGCGTTCAACCCGATCCGCTGTGACCTCAGACAGGTCAACGGCGTGCGGGACGGGGCGATCGTCGACACGGCCGTCCAGGAGATCGACATGAAGACGGGGCTCGTGCGCTGGGAATGGCACAGCCTCGACCACGTCGGCGCCTCGGAGTCCGAAGTCGAAACCCCGAAGGGCTCAACGCCCTGGGACTACTTTCACCTCAACTCGATCGATCCCGAGCCCGGCGGCGACATCCTCATCTCGGCCCGCAGCACCTGGGCGGGATATCTGCTGCAAGGCGGCAGCGGCAAGATCGTCTGGCGCCTGGGCGGCAATCGCAGCTCGTTCAAGATGGGGCCCGGAACGGGCATGGCCTGGCAGCACGACGGCCGCGTGCTTGCAAACGGAGAGCTGACCTTCTTCGACGACGGATCCAACCCGCCGATCCACCGCCAGTCGCGCGGCCTGCGGATCAAGCTCGACCTCGCGAGACGCGAAGCGCGCCTGGTCTCCGCCTATACGCACCCCCACCCGCCACTGCTGGCGGCCAGCCAGGGCAACATGCAGACGCTCCCGAACGGGAACGCGCTCATCGGCTACGGCGAGGTGCCGGCGATCAGCGAGTACGCGCCGGACGGCTCACTTCTGTTCGACGCGCATCAGCCGCTCGACCTGACCTTCTACCGCGCCTACCGCTTCCCCTGGAGCGCTCGCCCGCTGAGCCCTCCCGCGGTCCTCGCCAGCCTCAACAACACCGGCGAAGCGACGATCGTGCACGCGAGCTGGAACGGGGCGACCGGCGTGTCCTCCTGGCGCGTGCTCGCCGGCAAACGTCCCGGAGCACTGGCGGCGCGGACCACGATCGCGGCCACCGCTTTCGAGAGCGCGACGACGCTGTCTCAGAGATACGACTACGTGGCCGTTCAGGCGCTCGACGCGGCCGGCCGCGTGGTCGGGGCTTCGCAGGCGGCTCGCGTGATCTCCTACGCGGCCTCGCTGCCGAGCTCGGGACAGGGCGGATGAGCGCGCCGATGGGCGACAGACCGGCCGTCAGACCGGCCATGAGGCGATTGGCCGCGCGCGCGCGTCAAGGGCTCAGTAGGCCGGTTTGGAGGAATGCTTGTGCGTGGTCGTGCTCGTCGGCGTACTCGTCGCAGGGGTGCTGCTCGTCGCCGGTGTCGCCGTCGAGCTCCCCGATTTGCCGCCGCAACCCGCCACTGCGAAGGTGCTTGCCAGAACGGCCGCGAGCGTTAGGATTGCGGTCAGTGGCGTGCTTCTCATGGGCCGGGCTCCAGTCGTCGTGTGCGGGCTCGGGCGCTCACCCTACCAGCCACCCGCTGCGCCGATCGCGGTTGGGAGGACGCTCGTGAGCGCGGAGGTGACGGTGAGTCCAGAGGTCACGGAGAGGTCCCCGGTCGAGAGCGAGCGGAGCCCTGGTTCGGCATGGCTGCTGGCCGTGTGCTGCGTGGCTCAGTTCATGGTCATCCTCGACCTGAGCATCGTCAACGTCGCGCTGCCCAGGATCCAGTCGGACCTCGGCTTCTCCTCTCCGGACCTGCAGTGGGTCGTGGACGCGTACGCGATCACCTTCGCCGGCTTCCTGATGCTCGGCGGCCGCGTCGCCGATCGCTACGGGCAGCGCCGTGTGCTCGTCACCGGGCTGATCCTGTTCGGGATCGCCTCGCTCGCCGGCGGCACCGCGCCCGACCAGGAGGTGCTGATCGGCGCTCGGGCGGTGCAGGGCTTCGCCGGCGCGCTGATGGCCGCGACCTCGCTGGCGATCATCACCGCATCGTTCGCGCCAGGGCCCAAGCTCCACCGTGCGATCGGCCTGTGGGCCGCGATGAACGGTCTCGGTGGCGCGGCCGGCGTGCTGCTCGGCGGGATCATCACCGAAGTGCTCAGCTGGCGCTGGGTGCTGCTGATCAACCCGCCGATCGCGATCGTGGCCGCGCTGGTGGCACACGCGGTCGTGGCCGAGCGCCGCAAGGGCAAGGACGCCGCGCCCTTCGACCTCGCCGGCGCGCTGACGCTGACGATCGGTCAGATGGTGCTCGTGTACGGGGTCGTGGAAGCCGGCCTGAAGGGCTGGGACACGTTCGCGGCGCTCGGTCCGATCATCCTCGGCGTTGTCCTGCTGGCGTCCTTCGGCGTGATCGAGACGCGCGTGGCGTCCGCGCCGCTGATCCCCTTCAGGGAGCTGACCAAGCCGTTGCGGACAGCCAACACGATCGTGCTGCTGTTCAGCGCGGCGCTGTTCCCGATGTGGTTCGTCAGCTCGCTGTACATGCAGCAGGTGCTGGGTCTCTCGCCGCTTCACACCGGCCTGGTGTTCCTGCCGATGACCCTGACGATCATGATCGTCGCCTCGCGCGCCGGCAAGCTCGTGAGCCACTTCGGAGTGCGCTCGGTGCTCGGCGGCGGGCTGATCATGCTGACGGGGGGATTGCTTTTGTTCACGCGGATCGGATCCGGCGGCAGCGCGATCGTCTACGTGATGATCCCCGGGCTGCTCGCCGCGGCCGGGATCGCGATGTCGATCGTGCCCTCGACGATCGCCGCCACGCAGGGCGCCAAGGAGGGGCAGGCGGGTCTTGCATCGGGCCTCGTCAACACTTCCCGCCAGATCGGCGGTGGCCTCGGCCTCGCGATTCTGATCACGCTCGCCACGCAGCGCACCAGCCACCAGATCGGCGCGGGCCAGCAGGTTTCACAGGCGCTCACCGACGGCTTTCGGCTCGCCTACCTGATCGGCGCCGGCCTCGCCGGCGCGGCGGCGCTGATCACGTTCGCCTCGCTCCCCAAGCCGGCTGTCGCGGCGGGGCCCGCCGCACGACGGCTCGCACCGGCGATCGGCGTGGTGCTCGCAGGCTTCGTCGTTGTCACGATCGCCTTTGCGGGCTCTCATGCGGCTCCGATCGGGGCCTACACGACCCGCGGCGCCTACAGCTTCGTCACCGCGCCGACGCTTCACCCGCCCGAGATCCGCAGCACCCAGCGGACGCCCGCTGGGCAGCTGGCGGGTAGCTACATCTTCACCACGAGCTTCTACGACCTCAACGAACCCCCGATCGTCGGTCAGAGCGGCCCGCTGATCCTCGACACCACGCTGCAGCCCGTCTGGTTTCAGCCCGTGCCCGAAAGCGTCGCCGCCGTGAACCTCAGCCTGCAGACCTATCGGGGCAAGCCGGCGCTGGCCTGGTGGCAGGGTCGTGTCACGAACACCGGCGCGACCGAAACCGGCGAATACATCGTCGTCAACCGCCACTATCAGACGGTCGCAAGGCTCAAAGCCACGAACGGCTGGGTACTGACTCTGCACGAGCTCGCGATCAGCGGGGAAGACGCCTGGGTGACCGCGAACAAGAACATCCCGATCGATCTCTCCAAGTACGGCGGCGCCTACAACGGCGCGTTGGTCGACTCCGCCGTGCAGGAGTACAACCTCAGGACCGGCAAGCTCCTGCGCAACTGGGACGCGCTCGATCACATCTCCCTGAGCGAGGCCCAGGCCTCGCTGCCGACCAACGGGTTCCCCTGGGACGCCTACCACGTCAACTCGATCGACCCGGTCGGCAACGGGAAGTTCCTCGTCTCGATGCGCAACACCTGGGGTGTCTATCTCGTCGACATCGCCACCGGCGGGATCGAATGGACCCTCGGCGGCAAGCATTCGGACTTCAAGCTCGGTCAGGGGGCCGCTTTTCAGTGGCAGCACGACGCGAGGCTCAACGGCTCGACTGTGACCATGTTCGACGATCACTGCTGCCAGCTGACCGGTGGAGGCACCTCCGTGTCCGCTACCGGACCGTCACGAGGGCTTGTGCTCAGGTTGGATCAGGCCGCTCGTACGGCGACGCTGGTGGCCCAGTACCCGGGCGATGGCAAGTTCGAATCCGAATACATGGGCGATGCCCAACCGCTCCCGAACGGCGCGATGTTCGTCGGCTGGGGATCGGAACCCTCTTTCTCCGAGTACGACCGTTCCGGCAAGCTGCTGCTGGGCGCCGAGCTCCCCGGGCCCGACCTCACCTACAGGGCGACGGTAGGACGGTGGGTGGGCGAACCGCTCTCGGCGCCCGCGGGCGCCGCATTGCGGACGAACGGCCACACGACGGTGTACGCGAGCTGGAACGGCGCCACCCGGGTGGTCTCCTGGAGAGTCCTGGCAGGCCCCGACTCCAGCGGCCGGATGAGTGTCGTGGCGAGCGCCGCCCGGTCCGGGTTCGAGACGGCGATCGCGGCGCCACCGGGAGATGCGCGCTTTCAGGTCCAGGCGCTCGACGCAAACGGCCGCATCATCGGCGCCTCGCGATTGTTCACGGCGGGAGGGTGACGTGGCGGATCGATGGCGGGATTTTTCGGGAGGACTTCCAGTGGTGGTCATGGAAGCCCCAAACCCAGCGAGACGAGGAGCGACGAGGAGCGGTGACAATGAACGACGCTAGGCGACTGACGAGCGCGGCATCCGCCGCGGTGGCGATGGCGATCGGGCTGTGCGCGTGCGGGGGCGTAGCGTCAACGGCCAGTCCCGGCACGATCGCGCCCGCGGCGGCCATCAGCGCCGCGGCGTCCAACCCGGTCACGGTCTCGCCCCTGCCCGGCACCGTGGACGCCTCGCCAACGACGCAGATCAGCTTTCTCGGCTCCTCCGGCACGCAGGTCTCCGACGTGCGCGTCGTCGGCTCCTCGAGCGGCGCGCACAGCGGCCGCGTGCAGGGCTACTCGACAGGCACGGGCGCGAGCTTCCTGCCCGCGCACCCGTTCCGCGCCGGCGAGCGGGTCACGGTGCACGCCACCATCACCACCGCCGCCGGGGGTCCGGGGCAGACGGCGAGCACGACCTTCACGATCGCCCACCAGGCGGGCTTCAGCCAGGCTCCCTTCCCGAACAACCCCGGCGATCCCCGCGCCGTCCAGCACTACAGCTCCGCGCCGACGCTCACGCCCTCGACCGTCACGGTCACAACGCCCGCAAAGCCCGGCATCGCGCCGGGTGACTTCTTCCTGGCGCCATATCAGGGCAAGGGCTCGCCGGGTCCGATGATCGTCGATCAGACCGGTCAGCTCGTCTGGTTTCACCCCATACCGGCCGGCGATTCCGCGACCAACTTCCAGGTGCAGAGCTATGCAGGCAAGCCCGTGCTGATGTGGTGGCAGGGCAAGATCCTCGGCGTCGGCTTCGGCCAGGGCGAGGACCTGATCTACAACGACTCCTATCAGAAGGTCGCCGAAGTGAGGGCCGGCAACGGCTACCGCGCCGACCTGCACGAGGCGCGTCTCACGCCGCAGGGCACCGCCTGGATCGACATCTTCGATCCGATCCACACGAACCTGACCGCGGTCAAAGGCTCCTCCAACGGCGTTCTCACCGACTCGGTGATCCAGGAGATCGACATCAAGACGGGCCTGGTGATGTGGGAGTGGCACGCGCTGGGCCACATCGCGATCGGCGACTCCTTCAACCCGCTCCCGGGCAACGGCCGTCCCTGGGACTACGTGCACATCAACAGCGTCGATCCCGGCGCCTCGGGCGACGTGCTGCTGTCCGCGCGCAACACGTGGACGCTGTATGACGTCAACATCCACACCGGCGGCTATGACTGGCGACTGGGGGGCGGCAAGCACTCTGACTTCAAGCTCGGCTCGGGCGTGAAGTTTTACTGGCAGCACGACGCCGAGCTCCAGCCCGGCGGGCTGATATCGATGTTCGACAACGGCTCGGACCCACCGAAGGAGAAGCAGTCGCGTGGTCTGCTGCTGGCGCCGAGCCTCTCGACGCACACCGTGCGACTGGTTAGGCAGTTCACCAACCCGACCCACACGCTGCTGGCTGAAAGCCAGGGGAACATGCAGAGCCTGCCGGGTGGGGACTGGCTGCTGGGTTATGGCAGGCTCCCGAACTTCACTGAGTTTGACCCCGCCGGCCACGTGCTGTTCGACGCGACCCTCGGCAGGAACGTACAGAACTTCCGCACGTACTCCTCGCCATGGAGCGCCCACCCGACGAGCACGCCCTCGCTGGCCATTCAGTCGCAAAGCGCGGGTGGAGCGAGCGTCGCCGCGAGCTGGAGCGGAGCGACCGAAGTCGCCTCCTGGCAGGTGCTCGCGGGCGCCTCGCCGGCATCGCTGACGCTCGCCGCGAGCGCTCCCAAGCGCGGCTTTCAGACGAGTGTCGCGCTCGCCTCGACGCCCGCGTATCTAGCCGTGCAGGCGCTCAGCCCGGCCGGTGCGGTCATCGGGCGCTCGCCGACGATCAGGGGATGAGCCCACCACGAGTTCCCGTTCGGCGCGGTGTGTCGCCGCGCGCGTGGCGACCCGCGTGGCGACCCTGAAATAGTCGTTGAAGCCCCGCTCGCGCGCGGCGTGCAGTCGAGCCGGCAACGGACACCGCAGCTCTTGCGCGAACGCGCGCCTGAGCGTCGCCTGAAGCGATCCCTCCGACGGGTTAGCACCGGCGCTGTTGTCGAGCTCGAGGCGACCCTCCGCGGTGCGGTAGTCATAGAGCTCGCGTTCCTGCCCCTCCGCGAGCTGATCGATGCTTTCGTCTGGCCAGTTCGAGTAAGTGGCGTACTTGGCCGCGGCCGTGCGCAACGCCACCACGTGCAGCGGGGCGTCGGCCGCATAGGGTTCGTTCGCGAACTCGGTCACCGTCTCGTCGGTGGCATGCATAACGTAGGGTCTCCCCGATGCCGTCGGGTCGGCGAGAATGCTCGCCATGTCGAGCCGGCGCGCGATGTGGGCGTAGCGCCGCTCGCGCCGCCATTCGTCTGACCCGCTGGCGATCGTCAACAGCAGCGGCGCCACGTCGACGCTCGAGGTCAGCTGCGTGCGCGCGATCTCCGGCGCCTTGGTGAGTACGCCGCGGGGGTCATTGACGATCAGCGGCACCCGGATCGCCTCCTCATAGGCGCTTGCCCCCTTGCCGCGCAGGCCGTGCGAGGAGCCGTACTCGCCGTGGTCGGAGGTGAACACGACCACCGTGTTGGCGGCCACCCGCGGGCGGCTCTCCAGCACGTCGAGCACCCGGCCAATGTGACTGTCGACCTCGAGCTGGAGCTTGACATACAGGTCGAGCATGCCCAGCCACGTGCTCGTGACTTCGGGGCCGGTGAACGGCACCGGCCCGAACGAGGCCGCGGCCGTTTCCTGGAAGGAGCGCTGCAGGCGCGGCTTGTTGCGCGCGGCCAGCAGCTCGGGCGTCTCGAAATTCGGCGGCAGCGCTCCGATCACGCTTGGCGCGAACGCCTCGGCCGGAACCCGGTTGCTCCAGTCATACCACCACGCGATGTCATGGGGGTTGACGAACGACACCGTCGTGCACCACGGCTTGGACTCGCCGACCGTCGAGAACCACTGCTCGAACTGTCCGGCGACGTGAGGGTCCACGTGCCAGCCCTGGCCGGGCGCTCCGTCGGGCGAGGGGTAGGTGCCGCCCGCGAATCCGTAGCGCTCCAGTGCGCGAGACCCCCGGGCCGGGTCCCACTTGTTGTCGCCGTGCGTGAGATGCCACTTGCCGTACCAGTGCGCGTGGTAGCCGTATTCGCGCAGCATCGATCCCCATGTCGGAAAGCCCGGGTCCAGCGTGCTGCCGCCGGTGATCATGCAACCCGTCTGATGTGTGTACAGCCCCGTGAGCAGTGCCGCGCGTGCCGGCGTGCAGTCGTTGGAGGCCGTGTAGTGGCGAGCGAACGAAACCCCGTCACGGCGCAGGCGTTGCAGGTTCGGTGGCAGTCCCGGCCCTGCCGGTCCCACCCCGAACCACTGTGGGAAGCGCAGCTGATCGACCACGATCACAAGGATGTTCGGCGCTCGCGGGTCCGCCGGCGTCTGCCGCGAAACGGGTTGCGCGGCCGCGGGGAGCGTCGTCGCCGCCGCGCTCACCCTGGCGCTCGAGCCGCCGGTCGCGTCCGCCAACCGGGAGACGGCGAGGGCGCCACCGGCCACAGCGCCACCGGTCAACAGGCCTTTCTTGACGAACGTGCGCCGATCGATCTTTTTGTCGATTTTCTTATCTTCGTCTGATGTCATTGGCTGTGTACGTGCTCAGGGCGTCTGGCTCTGGGGAGAGTACACGCGCTCGCTACGGTAACGCGCACGCAAGCACAGTGGCGCCGCCAGGCCGCGCCCAAGCACATTCAACACCCAGGCGCGGCTGGACGGGCCAGCGGGCGAGCGTTCGTTAGTGCGGACAGGGCACGGAGCTGATAGCGGTCTGGTGCGTGCCGTCCAGGAACGCGATGTCGGCGCGGAACGGGAAGCCCCGGCGGGGACAGTGCGCCGGCACCACGATGCCGCGCGGATGAAACGGCACGATCTTGCCGTTCGTGTGCCGGTAGTAGGTCAGGCCCCGAGGGCCGATCGTCGAGGTCATGCTGGTGACCGCCACATCCGGGCCGCCCGGCCAGGTTGGAATCAGCGGGATCGCGGTGTCGAGGCGACCGCTGAACGGAGGAGCGTCTTCAAGGAGGCGGCCGGGGAACACGAGCTGCGCGGAGACCGGTGCATGGCCTTCGACATAGAAGAGGACTTCCAGGTGTTCGTCGTTCGGTGGACCAACCAGCGCTGTGATGCTGCCCGCCTCTTCGATCGGTTCGCCTTCGGATGGAACCGCGACGGTCGCGCTGCCAAAGCCGATGCGCGCGTTCGCCGGGCATCCTTCCACGCCGCCCGCGATCAGGTCCCGCGGGTCGCAGTTGGCCAGACCCAGCGTGCTCGTCGCCAATCCCAGACCGGCGGGCAGGTGCAGATCGACGTCGGTCACGGGCGAGGGCGCCTGCCGGGGGTTTGTGCTGTGCACGTGGAACCCGAACTCGATCGTGGTGCGCGCCCCGAGTCGATCGGGGTTGAAGCTGGCCTCCAGCTCGGCCGTCTGAGCGGCCTTGACGCAGGCAGGTGCGCTCGCGCACACACACAGTGCCAATGCGGCGATGAGGGCCCTGATACGGGCTTGGGGGACCGCGACTCCGGCGCGCATGTTCCAGCTCGCTCGACGCGCCGCCGAGGCTCTCCTACACGCGGATCTTGCCGTGGACGTGCACCGTCAGCGCGAACGTTTCGCGGCTGATGATGCCGCTGATGCCGATGTTCGTCCCCGAGGCATGGGCGTAGCTGCCGGTCCCGCTCGTGATCGAGATCGTGCCGCCGAAGTAGCCGTTGGCGCCCTGCTGAGCAAATCGCGCGGCGCCCCTGCCGGTGATCGACCCGCCCTTGGGCCTGACCGTGAACGTGGCGATCACCCTGTTGGCCGAGACGATCGTCAGACGCCCCGTGATCGAGCAGTCGAACGTACCGGTCGCGATGCCTCGCTCAAGGAACGTGGTCCCCGGTTCACCGACCGTATGCAGATGCCCGGTCTCCTGCAGGTTCACTTCCCGCGCCTCCCACGCGAGCGGATCTTGGCCGCGCTGCGGCTGCGTCGTCGTGGGCGCGCCATCCACGCTCGCGTTGGCCTGCGTCGGCTCCCGTGCCACAACCGCCCCCAGCATCAGGGCGGCCACGCTCGCCAGCGCCAGATAGATGCTCAGCCTTCGCATATAGCGTCTCATCACTGCACAGCAATCTACGACCCAATGTTCCGATGATCAGGATGTGTTTCCCACTCGCTGACTCTACCCGGCGGGACGGACCGCCGGCGCAGATTGCGATTCCAACGTGTCTCGGGGGACGGAGAGGGCGGGATTCGAACCCGCGATGGAGTTTGACCCCCATACTCGCTTAGCAGGCGAGTGCCTTCAGCCTCTCGGCCACCTCTCCAAGAGGTCTGGCCAGTTTAGAGGCTGTGCCGGGCTGGGAGCAGCCGCGTCACCACCGCTGGCGGACTCGCGTGCGCTGGGGCACAGGTCCTCCATCCCGCCCGAACGCAACGCCCGGCGGCGTCTGCCGGCCATGGCGCGACCGCGACCGCGACCGCTTCCGGCGCCCCGGCCGCGTAGCATCTGATTCCCCTGGAGGGGTGGCAGAGCGGTTGAATGCGGCGGTCTTGAAAACCGTTGTGCGTCTTATCGGCGTACCGAGAGTTCGAATCTCTCCCCCTCCGCTGTAGAGCGCTACGCAGGATGCTGTCGCCCTCGAAATTCCGGGCACCACCTGTTCCTCCCGGTGTGGCGGCCCGCACCGGCCTCGCTCGCGGGACTCGAGCCGCCTTTCCCATGTCCTGTGCCGCCTTAGACCGTTCGCAGAGCTACCAATCCCCACTCAAATCTCCGTATCATGCTCAGCGGCGGAAGCAATACAGGGCATGGAGGCGATGCAGGACATGAGACCTAGGTCTGGCTCCCGCCGCCAGGCGGAGATGCGGGCTGGAAGACGACATGGTTTGGAGTGGCGCTTCGATGACGGTCGAGAGGAATGTTGCGCGAGTGGCTGTGGCCGCGCTTACCGTGCTGGCCGCGCTCGTGGTGGGTTGCACCGGGGTCGCGATGGCGGCCGCGCCCATCGTCGCGATCGTCACTCCTGTGGCGGGGAGCTCGACCCACGAACAGAAGCCCCAGTTCAGCGGCACGACCGGCGATGTCCTCGATCCGGTGACGCTGCACATCTATGCCGGCACGGACACCAACGCCTCGCCGGTGCGGACGCTGGTCGATCTTGCTCCCCTGGAAGTCGCCCCTTCGGAAGCCTCCTGGGCCACGACCCCGGAATCGCCGCTTGAACCCGGCCAATACACGGCCGTCGCCGAACAGACTAACTTTGAACCGCAAACGGGCCAAAGCTCCCCGGTCACGTTCACGGTCGATACGACTCCGCCGCTGGTCTCGCTTGGCTCTGTGCCCTCGCCGACGAATGATTCGACGCCGACGTTGACCGGTGGCGCGGGCACGGCTGTGGGGGATGGCTCGACGGTCACGGTGAAGGTTTACGAAGGTGGCTCGACTTCCGGGAGCCTGGTGA
>DASXKH010000026.1:0-41401 GCA_036496915.1 Solirubrobacteraceae bacterium | reverse complement strand
CTGTACGTGACCAACGACGCCGGCAACAGCCTCACCCCGATCGATCCCCGCACCGCCCGTCCGGGTCAGCCGATCCCGGTGCTCGATCCCTACAACATGTACTTCACCCCCGACGGACGCTGGGCGATCGTCGTCGCCGAGGCTCGCCGCCAGCTCGATTTCCGCGACGCCCATACGATGGCGCTGCACCATGCCCTCACGACACCACAGTGCGCCGGGGTGGATCACATGGACTTCACCGCCGACGGGCGCTATGCGCTGGTCTCGTGTGAGTTCGCCGCGCGCATGATCGTCGTGGACATGAGCAGCGAGACCGTCATCAAGACGATCGAGCTGGCGCCGGGCGCGATGCCCCAGGACGTCAAGCTCTCTCCTGACGGTCGCACCTTCTACGTCGCCGACATGACCGCCAACGGCGTGTGGGTGATCGACGCCGCCACGATGAGCAAGGTCGAACTGATCCACACCGGGCTGGGCGCCCACGGCCTGTATCCCAGCCGTGACGCGCAGGCGCTGTACGTCTCAAACCGCATGGAAGGCTCGATCACCGTGCTGTCGTTTGCCACTCGCCGCCCGATCGCGACATGGCGCATACCCGGTGGCTCACCGGACATGGGCGGCGTCTCCGCCGACGGCAAGGTGCTGTGGCTCTCCGGTCGCTACAACGCCGAGGTGTATGCGATCTCGACCACCAGCGGAGAACTGCTGGCCCGCATCAACGTCGGCGAAGGCCCTCACGGGCTATGCGTGTGGCCTCAACCCGGCCGCTACTCGATCGGCCACACCGGCATCCTGAGGTGATCGTGGACGAGCTTCGCGCTCTCCTGCGCGTGCGCCCTTCACGCTGAAGCCGGCGAGCTCGATCTCGATCCGCGCACCGCCCTCGGGTGAGCGCCCGGCGGCGACGCTGCCACCGTGGGCCTCTGCGATCGCGCTCACGATCGCCAGCCCCAGCCCGGTGCCTCCCGATGCGCGATCGCGGGCGGCGTCGGTGCGGTAGAAGCGGTCGAACACGCGCTCGCGCTGACCGGCCGGGATGCCAGGACCGTCGTCCTCCACCGCGAACCGGACGCCCCCGCCTGGAACCTCCTGCACCTGCATGCGCACGAGGCCGTGCTCGTCCACCGTGTGATCGATCGCGTTGCCGATCAGGTTGCGCAGCGCCTGTGCGAGCCGGTCGGGGTCGGCGCGCAGCGTGCCTGCAGGCACCGGGCCGAGCTCGAACCGGCGCCGCGCGAGCAGGCTCATCCCATCCCAGAGCTCCCGCACGTAGCCGC
Source organism: Solirubrobacteraceae bacterium (assembly GCA_036496915.1). Lineage (GTDB taxonomy): Bacteria > Actinomycetota > Thermoleophilia > Solirubrobacterales > Solirubrobacteraceae > Palsa-744. Next base: position 40,124 of record DASXKH010000026.1, on the reverse strand, counting down.
CGAGCGCGATCGGCTCGATGCGCAGGAACTGCGTCTGCTCGGCCTTGACCAGCAGCAGCAGGTCGTCCACGAGTCGGCTGACGCGCGCGATCTCCGACTGCACGAGGCGCTCGACACGACGCACCTCCGCACCCGAGGGAGCCGGCTGCGCCGCGAGCACTTCCAACTGGCCGCGGATCACGGTCAGCGGCGTGCGCAGCTCGTGTGAGGCGTCGGCCACGAACGCGCGCTGACCGGCGAACGCGTCGGTGAGACGATCGAGCATGTGGTTGAACGCGTCCGCGAGCACCCTCACCTCCTCTCCCTGGCCACCGAGATCGCCGATACGCGGATACAGGTCGCCGGCATCCACGCGTGCCGCGACCCCCGCCATGTCTCTCAGGGGTCGCGACAGGCGCGTACCGATCAGGTAGCCGCCCAGCAGGGCGCCGAGCAGCGCGAGGACCCCGGCAAGGATGAACGCCCGCGCGAGGCCACTCTGGGCGTGCGTCACGCTCGCCAGGGGCTCGCCGACACCGATCGACACACGCGGTCCTCCGCGCACGTGCACAGTGCGCTTGACCACACGCAGATCGCCGACGTCGGGCAGCGCCAGGGTCGTGTAGCCCGGAGGGACGCTCACCAGCTGCTTGGACAGCCGGTTCTCCTGCGCCTGCTCGGCCCTGGTCTCGCCATTGTCCGGGCGGGCGCGCACGAACAGCTCCGGGCGATTGGTGGCTGTGCCCGCTCCGGGGACGATCGCGAACAGGAACGTCGAGCTGGCGCTGAACGGCTGGTTGTGCACGTAGGTGCTCGCCAGGCGCTTGACCTCCGCGGGTGAGCGTGCTCGTGAGCTCGTCAGGTTGTGCGCGAGCTCCGCCGCATCCCCGGAGAGCTCGTGGTCGATTTGACTACGCAGCTGGGCGCCGGTGCCACGGTAGACGGCGGCGAACGCGATGCCGGTGCAGACCAGCGTGACGAGCGCGATCCATCCCGCCAGGCGCCAGCGCAACCCTGCCGGCACGATCCGTGCGAACGTGGACCGGCCCGGCATCGCTCAGGCGGGGGCGCCGCCGAGGCGGTAGCCGACGGCGCGAACCGTGTAGATCGGCGCGGGATCGTCGCGGCGGGCGAGCTTGCGACGCAGATAGCCGATGTACACGTCCACGACGTTCGTCGCCGGGTCGTGCTCGTAGCCCCAGACGGCGCTCAGAATCTGCTCGCGCGAGAGCACCTGCCCGCAGTGGCGCAGCAGGTGGACCAGCAGCTCGAACTCGGTGCTCGACAGCTGCACCGCAGCATCCCCGCGGCGCACCCTGCGGGTCAGCAGATTCGCTTCGATGTCCGCGCCGCGCAGCGTCGTCGCGGACGTCTGCGCGACCACGCGCAGCTGTGCGCGCACGCGTGCCAGCAGCTCCGCAAGGGAGAACGGCTTGACGAGATAGTCCACCGCGCCGGCGTCCAGCCCGGCGACGCGATCCTCGATCTCGCCGCGCGCCGTCAGCACGATCACCGGCACCTCCGGCTTGGCGCTACGTACCGAGGCGAGCACTGCCATCCCATCGCGTCCAGGCAGCATCAGATCGAGCACGATCGCGTCGAAGCTGCCCGCCAGCGCCAGTCGTTCCCCCTGCACTCCGTCGAGCGCGGTCTCCACCGCGAATCCATCGGCCTCGAACCCGCGGCACACGAAGTCGACGATCCCCGGCTCGTCCTCCACCAGCAGGATCCGCGCTCGCTCGGCGCGCTCGGCGCCCGTGAACGCCTCCTCCGAGCGCTCCTCGACACGGTCATCGGACGCACCCTCGGCGTCCCTTTGTCCCATCGTCGCGTCCACCGGCCCAACCGCTCGGCCGCTGCCGGAGTCCGCATCTGCGACCTTGGCCATAGCTCAAGCATAGGCCGCGCAGTGCAGGCATTTTTGTAGGCCCGTGATTCGATGAGCTTTCTCATCAAGCGGTTATCCGATCCTTAATCGTGGTACACACACTCGTCCCATGACGATCCACCACAAGCGCTTGGATCGGGATGCGGCGATGAACCGGCTGCACCGCGTGAATCGATGGCTGATCGCCGGCAGCGTGGCGCTGACCGCGGCGCTCTCGGAGGCCGCGGCGAGCGCGTTCCCCGGTGCGAGCTCGGCCAGGTCCTCCGCGGCCAAGCGCGCCCGCGCCACGCATCGCTCCTCAGGCAGCGGCTCCTCAAGCTCTGTGCGGCCACCCGCCCAAGCGCCGCAAGCAAGTCGGGAATCGACGCCGACTGAAGAAGCGACGCCCACCCAAGAATCGGCGCCTGCATCAGCGCCGACTGAAGAGTCCGCTCCCACCCAAGAATCGGCGCCCACCCACGAATCGGCGCCCACACGAGAATCGACGCCTGCCCAGGAATCCGCGCCGCCGGTCGTCTCAGGAGGCTCGTGATGGGAGCCGACCGTCCAGTCACGATCATGCCGGGCTCTCCCGCCAAGACACTCCCGATCGTCCCACCCGCGAGGCGCGATCGATTCGGGGAGGCACGCTGGGAGACGTGGAGCACGAGCGTGGTGCTGCGCCTGGCAGACCCGCGCGGACTCCTCGCCGCGCGCATCGCGGTCGAACGCGAGCTCGACGCGATCGACCGCGCGTGCAGCCGCTTTCGCCTGGACTCCGAGATCGCGCGCGCGAACGCGAGCGCCGGACGCGCGATGCGTGTCAGCCCCCTGCTCGCCGAGGCGCTGGCACTTGCGCTGCGGGCCGCTCGTCTGACTGACGGTGATGTCGATCCGACCGTCGGCTCGGCGCTGACGCTCGCCGGCTATGACCGGGACTGGCCGCTGCTGGAGCACCTGGCCGACACACCGTCTGAGGACTCCTCCGCCGGCAAGCAGCCCTTCGCCCCGATCGTCCTGGCGCGCACGGTCTGCGGCTGGCGCAGCGTGATGTTCGACGCCGACACGCGCACGGTGCGCGTGCCCGCCGGCTTTACGATCGACCTCGGCGCCACCGCCAAAGCCTGGGCGGCAGATCGCGCCGCACAGGCTGCCGCGCAGATCGCGGGCTGCGGCGTGCTGGTCGCGATCGGTGGGGACATCGCCACCAGCGGCGCGGGCCCGGCAGGTGGATGGGCCGTGCGCGTGACCGACGATCACCGCAGCGACCACCACGCGCCCGGCCAGACCGTCACGATCGACTCCGGCGGTCTGGCCACCTCCAGCACAGCCGTGCGACGCTGGCGCCATCGGGGGCGCACGATGCACCACATCATCGACCCCGCAACCGGCGCGCCCGTGCAGAACACGTGGCGCACGGTCAGCGTCGCGGCGGCCAGCTGCGCCGACGCGAACATCGCGACCACCTCCGCGCTCATACGTGCGGGCGCCGCCCCCGCGTGGCTGGCGCGGATGGGCGTGCCGGCTCGGCTCGTCAGCCAGAGCGGCCGGGTCTATGCGATCGGCGCCTGGCCGGCGGACCGGCGGCGAACCCAGATCCCGTCAGCCCCACAACCGGGATCGCGCGCCGCAGAGGCCACGCAGCCATCCCTCAATCGAGCGCGGGAGCCGATCTGAGATGCCCGCGATCCTGGCCACCGGAGGCAGCCTGTACTGGTATCTGACCCGCTCGACGGGCGCGGTCGCGCTGCTGCTGCTGACCGCCGCGGTGGTGCTCGGTGTCGTGGACGTGCGCCGCTTCAGCACACCCCGCTGGCCGCGGTTCGTGGTGGACGCCCTGCACCGCAACGTCGCCCTGCTGGCGATGGTGTTCCTGTGCCTGCACATCCTCACCTCGGTGCTCGACTCCTTTGCCCCGATCTCGCTGATCGATGCGGTCGTGCCGTTCGCCGGCTCCTATCGCCCGTTCTGGCTGGGACTCGGCGCCGTCGCGTTCGACCTGCTCATCGCCGTGACGCTCACCAGCCTGCTGCGCCAGCGCATGGGCTATGCGAGCTGGCGAGCGATCCACTGGCTGACATACGCGAGCTGGCCGATCGCGCTGCTGCACGGCTTCGGCACCGGCAGTGACGTGACCGACACATGGCTGCTGGCGCTCAGCATCATCTGCCTGGTGGCGGTGCTCGCATCCGTGATCGTGCGTGTGACCGACGGCTGGCCCGAGCACCTGGGACGCCGCGGCGCCGCGCTCGCCGGCGCGGGCGTGTTCTCGCTGTTCCTGTTGATATGGATGCCCAGCGGACCGCTCGGATCGGAATGGGCGCGGCGCTCAGGCACCCCGTCCTCGCTGCTGCATCACCATTCGAGCGCATCCAGCACCGGCTCCTCCCACGGGAGCGGCGAATGAGCGAAGAGACCCTGATGATCGATCCGCCCGTGGAGAGCGCGCCCGCACAGGCCCCGGGCGCCCTGCCACGACTGCTCGCGGGTATTCTCCCCGATGGGGCGATGAGCCTCGACGAGCACTTCGCCGTCCACGGCCAGGCGCCCGTTCCCGCACGCCGTCGCGAACGCCGGTCGGAGTCACCGCTGATCGAGCGGATCGAGCGCGCCGGTCTGCGCGGGCACGGCGGCGCGGGCTTCCCCACCGCCACCAAGCTGCGCGCGGTCGCCGCCTCGCGCAAGCGCGCGATCGTGGTCGTCAACGCCGCCGAGGGCGAGCCGGCGAGCCTGAAGGACCGCACGCTGATGCAGACATTGCCCCATCTGGTCCTTGACGGCGCCCAACTGGCCGCGCAGGCCGTCGGCGCCGACGAGCTGATCGTGTGCGTGTGCGAGACCGCGCGGGCGAGTGTCGAGGCGAGCGCTCATGCGATCTCCGAACGCCTGGGCATGCCCTTGGATTCCGCGCGCATGCGCCTGACCGCCGTCCCGGGAAACTACGTCGCAGGGCAGGAGGCGGCGCTGGTCAATTGCCTGAACGGAGGCCCGGCGATCCCGACGTTCACCCCACCGATGGTCTTCGAGCAGGGAGTCCGCCGGCGCCCCACGCTCGTGGCCAATGCCGAGACGCTCGCCCACGTTGCGCTGATTGCTCGTCACGGACCGGAATGGTTTCGCCAGCTCGGCACGGCCTCCCAGCCGGGATCGGCGCTCGTGACGCTCTCGGGGGCGCTGGCGCATCCCGGCGTGTATGAGATCGAGCACGGGGCGTCGCTGCAATCGCTGATCGACGCGGCCGGCGGCATGCTCGCCAACCCCCGGGCGCTGCTCGTCGGCGGCTACGGAGGTAGCTGGATCGGCGGCGAGTTTCTGCGTGGCGTCGCACTGTCGGACGAACATCTCGCGCCCCACGGCGCTTCGCTCGGCGCGGGTGTGGTGTTGCTGCTGTCGCAGGACGCCTGTCCGGTCGCCGAGACCGCGCGGGCGACACGCTGGATGGCGGAGCAGAGCGCCGGTCAGTGCGGACCATGCGTGAACGGCCTGGACTCGATCGCCGCAGCGGTGCAGGAGATCGCCGAAGGGCATGCTCAGAGGAACGCCACCCAGCGCATCGAGCGCTTGGCCGCGCTCGTTCACCGTCGCGGCGCCTGCGGGCATCCCGACGGGACTGCGCGATTTGTCACCAGCGCCCTCAACGCGTTCGCTCTCGAGTTCGCCGATCACGCCCGGCGCGGCCACTGCGAGGGCTGCGCCCGCCCCGGAGAGCTGCCGCTGCCCGTCCATCGCCCCGCCGGCGCGCCCGCTCACGAACCGACGTTGCCGCGATGAGCCCGCGCGTGCGGGTCAACCCGATCGCCTGTGAGGCTCACGGCATGTGTGCCGAGCTCTTGCCCGAGCGCATCTCACTCGACGAGTGGGGCTATCCGATCGTGGACTCCGAGCCCCTGACGCCGGCCGTCCTCGACCACGCTCGCCGGGCCGCCCAGGCCTGCCCCACGTTCGCGCTGCTGCTGACGCGAGATCGCGACTGACGAACGCCGCGGGTTGAGGGCTGCGCGAGACCTGGGTCAGCTCCGAGACCGCGACCGAGTCCGTCGCATATCGCGTCAGCGACCCATTGAGCGCTCGCGAGTCCGGACACGTAGTCTCACGCTTCGCGGGTCAGTGAGCACCCGCGCGTCTACAGCCCGGCGTGCACCGCGGCCAGCCCCGCCCACTCGCCGTAGGGTCTGAACAGCGTCCGCACGTCCTCTTCTGAGGCCCGCGCCCGCGGATCGCCGCCGCTGAGGATGCGCCCCACCAGCTTCAGCAGCCCCAGATCCCCGGCCGGCAGCTGGTCATAGCGTCCCTGCCCGCGCAGCGCCAGCATCTCCACCGTCCACGCGCCGATGCCCGGGATCGCGCGCAACCGTCCCCAGGCATGCTCGGGCTCGGCGTCGTGCAGGTTCACGCGCCGGCTGGCGATCTCGCGGGCGGCCCGTCTGAGCGCGATCGCGCGCGCACCGCTCAGCTCGCAGGACTCGAGCATCGCCGGCGTGCTCACGCCGACCGTCGCGGCGCTCGGCAGGTCGCGCAGCCCGCTCGCCCACTCCTCGGCTCCCTGCCCGCTCCAGCGCCGCCCCAGGCGCGTGACCAGCCTGCTCTGGATCGCGGCGGCGCGCTCGTACTCGATCAGCTGCTCGCACACCGCCCACACCAGCGCCTCCCACGGCTCGGGCCTGCGATCCACCCGCAGCCATGGACGCCGCCGCACCGAGCCGCCGATCAGCGGATCGTCCTTGAAGAGCCGAAGGAACGCGCGCAGGTCGTCGTCGATCCCGAGCGCGAAGCGCATCCGCGCGATGCCGTGCTCGGCGCTCTCCCTGCCGCCCGCGCGCGCGCCGAACACCACGCTCTCCGGGGCGCTCTGCGCGACCCGCACCACGACCGGCTCTCCCTCCTCGTCGTGCAGCAGACGTTCGATCACTCCACCACGCCTGCGCGTGACCCCATCCAATCCCAACCTGCGCGGCAACCTGAATGGGCCGCACAGGCGGACCTCGACTCGCAGCTCCACCACAGGACCGCCTGCCCGGCTCAGCGCTCGGCGCCGCCCAGCAGATGCACGTCCACCAGCAGCGAACGGGTGCCGACGATCTTCACGATCTCACTCCGCTTCGCGCCCCGTGCACCCCGGCGCTTGGCGGGCCTGCGCGCGACTGCGCCATGCCTGCGCACCGCCAAGCCGACCACGGCTGCACCGGCGGCGAACCCGCTTGCTGCGAGGACCATCGCCTGGCCGGCCGGCGTGACCGACCTGATCAGCCCCCCGCGCCTGACCGGCTCGGGAGCGAGCACCGGTACGGCATCCACCTCCTGCACCACGTCGATCGCGCCGATCTCGCTCACGCAGGCCAGTGTAGAGGCCGGTCCAGACCTATCTAGAAGACCCGCTCGTACATCCGGTAGCGCTTGACCACGGTCCCGCCCATCGCTTCCATGCCGCGGTTCATCGCGATGTTCGTCTCGAGGATCCACCCCATCTCCCCGCCCTTCTGCGGGCGGGCTTCGGCGGCATCGAAGTGCAGCTGATAGAGCCTCGCCGCCACGCCGGTGTGCTGATACTCGGGCTTCACCCCGAGGAAGCCCACGCGCACCCGGTCCATGATGCGGCCCTTGCGCAGGAGATACCACCAGCCGAGCGGCAGCAGCTTGCCGTTCATCCGTTCGAGCACCTGGTTGAGATCGGGGATCGTGATCGCCATCCCGACCACCTCGCCGGTGTCTTCGCGCTCGGCGAGCATGAACCAGTGCTTGTCGAAGGCGATGTGCAGCTCCTGCGCGAACGCGTCCAGATCCTTCTTGGAATATGGCACGAAATCCCAGTTCTTCGACCATGCGGCGTTATAGACGTCGGCGAACGCGTCCATGTCTTTGCGCAGCTGCCGGCGGCGCATCGGGCGCACCCTGATCCCGTGCTCTGACTGCACCTTCTCGGCCAGCTCCCAGATCACGGGCATGACCTTGTCGCGGTTCTCCACCTCCAGATTCCACATCAGCAGATCCATCGCCTTGCCCATCCCGGCCTGCTCCATGCGCTCCCTGTAGTAGGGCGGGTTCCACGGCTGGGCGATCATCGGGCGCACGTCATAGCCCTCGATCAGCACGCCGCTCTCGTCGTTCATCGTGAAGCTCGCCGGGCCCACCATGCGCTCCTTCCCGCGCGCTCTCAGCCACGTCTCGGCGGCCTCCAGCAGCGCGTCCAGCACCTCCTGGTCGTCCTCGAGCTCCAGCCAGCCGAACCAACCCCAGTTCTTGTGCTGGTGGTCGTTGAACGCGTCGTTCACATGGGCGCTGATCCTGCCCACCACCCGCCCGTCGCGGCGGGCGAGAAAATACTCGGCCTCGCCATGCGAGAAGAATGCGTTCATCCGCCGGCTCAAGAACAGCCTGCGCTCGAGCTTCAGCGGGGGCACCCACGGCGGGTGGTTAGCATGCACTGCGAACGGCACGTCGATAAAAGCCCTCAGGTCCCGCCTGCCGGAGACCGGTGTGATCTCGACGCTCACCGCCCGCACCCTACATGCACACTCCGACCGACGCCCCCGCCCCACCCCCCGATGACACGCCGCCGGCGAGCGCCCCCGACCTCTTCGCCAGGGTTCGCGGCCACGAGCGCGAACAGATCCTGCGCGCGGCCCGCGAGGCCGACGTCCTTCCCTACTTCCATGTCCTCACTTCCCCCGCGATGCCGGTCGTGGAGATGGAGGGCGCCCAGCGGATCATGCTGGGCTCCAACAACTACCTTGGCCTGACCGGCGACGAGCGCGTGATGGCGGGTGCGCAGGACGCCCTGCACCGCTACGGGACCGGGCTGACCGGCTCGCGCTTTCTCAACGGCACCATCCCCCTGCACCTGGAGCTGGAGCGGGAGATCGCCCAGTGGATGGACACCGAGGACGCGATCGTCTTCACGACCGGCCATCAGGCGAACATCGGCACGCTGGGCACGCTGCTCGGTCCCGGCGACACCGTTATCGCCGACTCTGGGGACCACGCCTCGATCCTCGACGGCTGCCTGCTCTCGCGCGCGAAGCTGCGCCCGTTTCGCCATTCGCGCCTGGACAAGCTCGAGCGCGCCCTGCAGCGCGCCCAGACCGATGGCGGCGGCCTTCTGGTGGTGGTCGACGGCGTCTTCTCGATGGAGGGCGACATCGCTCCACTGCGCGAGATCTGCGATCTGTGCGAGCGCTACGGCGCGCGACTGATGGTCGACGAGGCGCACGGCGCCGGTGTGCTCGGCGCGCGTGGCGCCGGCACCGCCGAGCTGCTCGGCGTGGAGGAGCGCGTGGATCTGCGCATGGGCACCTTCTCCAAGTCGCTGGCCTCCTGCGGGGGCTTCGTCGCCGGCCCGGCCGACGTGATCGAGTATCTGCGCCTGTACTCGCGTGCCTTCCTCTTCACCGCCTCAGCCGTCCCGGCCGCGCTCGGCGCCGCGCTCGCGGCGCTGCGTATCGTGCGCTCGCCCGAGGGTCCTCCGCTGCTGGAGCGGGTGCTTGGGAACGCCCGCCTGCTGCGCGACGGCCTGCACGAGCTCGGCTTCACGGTCGTCTCACCCCAACTGCTCCCCGATGACGTCAGCCCCGCAAACCCTGGAGTGGAGATCGAGGGTGATGCCCACCCCGCCATCCTCACCCCGGTGGTCCCCGTGCTCGTGGGCGACGACTGGAAGGCCGCGCTGCTGTGGAGGGCCCTCTATGACGGCGGGGTGTTCGTCAACACCGCCCTGCACCCGGCGGTGCCCCCCGGTGGCGCGCTGCTGCGTACCAGCGTGATGGCCACCCACGACGTGCCGACGATCGACCGCGCCCTGTCGGTCTTCGCTCGGGTCAAGCGCGAGTTCGAGGCCGAGCACGGCCCGCTGCCCGCTCCACCCCCGTGACCGCACGTAACCTTTCTTACACGTCTCGACCCTCACTCGGGACTTGTCCAATTCTTCACAAGTGGATCGGGCAACGAAAAAGGTCGCTGCTAGCGCACGAACCGTGCTCTGAGAGTTGACCGGACGCCCCTCGCTGTCGTAGCTTCCTTGGGCGCTCTGCATGACCGTTCGGGACGCGTCCCGACGATGACAATCTACCGGGAGGGCCCCCTCACGGGGGCGGTTATATCGCTGAGTATGGCTCTCCGCGACACCGTTCGCGGACCGATCTCAGACGGTCACGACGAGCGTTTCATACGTCCGAAAAATCAAGCATAGATGTCGCCCGTCCGCGTCCCAGCGGCGGCGACGGGGAGAGTCTCATCATGAACGCGACGGCGACGATCGCCCCTGCCGGTCCCCAGTACATGCGCGCTCTCGAACGCGCAAACAAGGTTCGCCTCGCGCGGGCGGAGCTCAAGCGCAGAATCTCGACCGGAGAGATCGACGTCACCGATGTGCTCATCGATTGTCCCTGGGAAGCCGACAGCATGGCCGTCGCCGACCTGCTGCTGAGCCAGCGCCGATGGGGTCAGACCCGTTGTCGCAAGTTCCTCGCGCAACTGCCGATGTCAGAGAAGAAGACGATCGGCTCGCTGACCGACCGCCAGCGTCAGACCCTGGTTGCGATGCTGCGGGGGGTAAGGACCACGCCGGAGCGTGGCCCCTGGGTAACGGACAACCTGATGAGAGCTTGACCTGCCACCAACCGGCGAGCATCCCGATCAGGCCCATGCGTGGGCGCACCTCCCACACCCCGCAGCCATGTTCCCCGAGGTCTGCCACCGGCAGGCGAACGAACTTATAGCCGCGCGGATCGCGCTTCATCCGCTCCAGCAGCTCGCGCGCACGCGTCTCCAACTCGACTCGTTCGGCGCTGGTGCGCCGCGCCAGCTGCAGCCGTCCGGCCAACTCGTCGCGCGTACGCTCCAGCTGCCCCAGGTCCAGCAGGCACGCGGAGCCTGCTCGCTGATCGCCCCCACCGTTCGTGCTCGCGTGTGCCGGCGGCGCGATATGCGGGAACCCGTTGACGACAAGCTCGCAGAGATCGCGCTCCAGCTTGGCTACCTGCGCCCGCAGGGCGCGTCTGGCAGCTCGCTCGTCCGTACCCGAGGTCGAGACCCGATCGATGCGCTCGATGGTCAGCTGCACTTGATGCACTCCTCCACTATCCTGGCCTGCCAGCGATCTTACCAGCGCGCGCACTCGACCGGTGCGCTAGCGAGCCCGTTCAAGGCCATTGCGAGCGCTCCACAGCGCCTCCTCCAAGTACAGCATCGGCACACCCGCGACCTGCACGGCGAACAGCGTCAGATCGCGCGTGCGAGCGCCCACCTCGCAGTCCCCCGCGAGCTCGCCGAACAGGAGACCCAACGCGACCGCCTCGTCGGCCACGACGAGCCTGCCCGCCGGCAGCGACCATGCGTCGCTCGCCCGCCCCAGCGGCTCGCCCTCCCGGCTCAGCCGTACGCCGAGCTCCCCGTGGACGGCCCGCGCATCGAGCGCCCACACCGGCACACCGGTGTCGACCAGAGCGATCAGCAGCACATCCTGGAGCAACCCCTCCGACAGGAACCCGCCGCGCAGCATCCGCTCCAGCACCGCCTCCTCGATCGGCGTTCGTGCGACCTCCGGATCGAGACCGATCTGGCGGTAGAACACGCGATAGGCGGAGGGCACCGGTTCGCGGCGCACACCGACCGCACGGGCGCCCCTGTAGCGGTTTGACAGGTCGCTCAATCGTCGCTCGACGCCCCGCGGGGAACCTCGCCTGGCGGCGCCGGCCGCCGGCAGGCGCGCCTCTGAGACCACTATGCGCAGCTGCGGCAGCTCCTCCTCGAGCTCCGGCGCACGCCAGCCGATCCTCGGCGCCTGCTCTGTGCTCATCCCGACGCCCGCCCGCCTGTCCTGCGCCCGGCGGCCGCCACCAGCTCCGCCACGCGCGCACGCAGCGTCTGCGGCGACGGCGTGTTCAGCAGCGCAGGGCTCTGCACGACGCCTCCGGGTAGCACGAACGACACCTGCGGGCAGCTCGCCACCTTGTACAGGCCCGCCAGGATCCCGTCGCTGTCGAAGGCGACCTGCACTCTGGTCAGTCCACGCTTGCGTATCAGCGTAAGCAGCGGTCCCCGTTCGCTCTTGATGGCGATCGCGGCGAAGCTCACCGCCGGAAACGCGCCCGCGAGTGTCTGCATCTGGCTGAGCACGTCCGGGCACGAGCTTTCATCCACGAACAGCGCGAGCACCAGCGGTCGGCCATGGTAGAGCGCGCACACGTTCAACGCCCCCGGCTCACGTACCGCACAAGCCGGGATCCGACCCGCGGTGCCCTCGTTGGCGTGTGTCGCGACGTTCACCGCTCCCGTCAGCGTCCCCAGCGCCAGCGGAGCGGCGAACGGTGGGATCGTGTGGCCCGGCTCGATCCCCCTGGCCCCGTTCGGCTTGGTCACGATCGTGTTGATCGTGATCAGCACGAGAATCACGAGCGCCAGCAACCCCACATAGCGCCCGTATCGGGGCTCAGGTCGGCTCATCGCGTGCATGCCAGCGCATACGTGGAGTGGGCCACTGGACGCCCACCCGCGAGCGCTCCGCCAACATCAACGCGGCCGGCAACGCGACGAGCACCCCTACCAGCGAGACGCTCAGGTCGATTACCGTCACCAGACCGAAGTCGCGCAGCATCGCGATGTCCGACAGGATCAGCACGCCGAATCCGGCGATCGCCGTCACTCCGGAGGCGGCGACGGCTGACCCCGTATGGCTGTAGGTGCGCCGCAGCGCCTGCACCACATCGTGCCCAGCCAGCCGCTCCTGGCGATGGCGCTCGGACAGGAGCACGCTGAACTCGGTTGTGATCGCGATCACCAGCGCCCCCAGCGTGAGCGACATCGGGTTCAACGGCACCCGCACCAGGAACAGGATCAGCGCCGACCAGCCGCTCGCGAGCACGATCGGTGCAAGCGGGGTCAACACGCGACGGATGTCGCCCGCGAACGCGATCAGCAGCACCAGCGCCACGGCTGCCAATCCGACCAGCAGCGTCTGCAGACGTCGCCACGGTGAGGCGACCTGGGCATTCGCCTGCGCCGCCAGCACCGACAGCCCCACCAGCTGCGCGCTCACGCCGCGGGGCGGGTGCAGGCCGGCGCGCATCGCTTCGATCACCCGCTGCTGTTCATCGAGGCTCATCAGCTTGATGCCGAACGCGAGCGAGACCAGACGCCGCCCCGGGGCGATCACCGCCTGGGAGAAGTACGGCGGGATCACGTCCAGCAGACCGTTCACCTCAGCGCTCGTTAGCTTCGACTTGGAGCCTTCGTGCTGGAACAGGTCGGGCAGCGAGAACGCCGGGCACAGCCTGGCCTTCCCGCAACCGCGCTCGGCGGTGTAGCCAAAGCGTCTGAGCATCGCACTCTCATAGGAGCTCATCCATTCGATCGTCGCCGGCCTCAGGACGCCCCTGCCGCCGATCGTGAGATTGACGACCCCGCCCACGCCGCTGAGGCGCTCCAGCGTGTTGAGGTTGCGCAGCGATGCCGTGTCCTGAGGCACCAGCTTTTCGATGTTCGTCTGCACCTTCGTCTGCGTGTCCAGCCCCCACCCGAGCGCCGCCAGCGCGAGTCCCACGCCGAGCACTCGCCCGGGATGGCACACGGCGCGATCGAGCGCGGCGCGCGATATGAATCGCGTCAACAGATTGTCCGTAACCAGGTCGCGCGCCCCGCGCCACGCGGGCGCGAGCAGCTCGCTCCCGCGCTCGAGAACCCCCGGCAGCGCACGCGACGTACGCCCGGGAGGTGATGCTGCGCCCTGGTGCTCGCCGGGTCCAGAGACGACCTGAGCCGCCGATCCGACGACCAGCGCGCACGCGAACGCAATCGCGATCCCGACCGCGAGCAGCACGCCGAACCCGCGCACCATCGGGACCGGTGAGAGCACCAGCACAAGCGTCGCGGCGACGCTCGCGGCGACGCTCGCGGCGATCGTCGGCGCGCTCATCCGGGCAGCCTCGCGTACGGCCGCGCGTCTGTCCGATATCCCCGCAGCGAGGATCTCTGCGGCGCGCGACTGGAACTGGATCGCGTAGTCCACCGCCAACCCGATCAGCACCGGCAGCACCGCGACCTGGGCTACGGTCAGAGATGAGCTGAGCAGCGACAGCGCGCCGAACGTCAGCGCACTCGCCAGCAGCGCCACTCCCAGCGGCAGCAACCGCGGGCGCCCCTGAAAGATCAGGCTGAGCGCGATCGCCATCACCATCACCACGGCGAGCCCCAGCAACGCGATCGAATGACTGATCGAGCTCGTCAGATCCGACACGACGGCCGGCTCGCCGGTCACCAGATATCTCTCACCGTGCGTCAACCGCCACTGCCTCATCGCCACCGCCTGTCCGATCAGCGCGATCGTGCGCTTGCGCGCCGCTTCCGATAATCCCGGCTTCATCCGCACCGAGATCAGGGCCGCATCGCGACTCGGGAACAGGTACGCGAATCGCTGCTTGGGCGTGCCGGCCGGCTTGCTCGAGTCGAACACGAGCGTCGAGACGAATTCGGGGTCATCCAGGCTCGGCTTGGAGGTCAGCCCATACTGCAGCGCCAGCGTCGCGATCCCCTCCTGGAAGCGCTTCATCGTGATCGAGCTCGCCTGCGCTCCGAGGGTCCGCGCCTGCGCCGCCGAGTGTCCCTGCACGAGCGCCGCCTGCGTGACGACCCGCTGCGCCGCGTGCGCCTGAGCTTCGGCCTGCTTGGTCTGGCTTATCAGCTGTTCGTCGAGCTGTTCGGCCGCCTCGTTCACGAACGTACCCGGGCCGAGCACCACCTTCACCGCTTTCGCTCTGGCCAGCTGCCCGCACGGCCCCCGAACGCCTCCCTCCGAGGCCAGCGCGCTCGCCGGCACGTTCCCCGACAGGCAACCCTCCAGCCCAACCAGCTTGTCGATGTCGGAGCTCAGCAGCAGCTGTTGCAGGCTGCCCCGCACGACCACGTCCACCGGCTCTTCGCCGAAGCTCTCGTAGTAGCGCTGGGTGGCCCGGTATTGGGGACTGGAGCCCGACACGAACGTGCTCGTGCTCGCGCTCGGGCTCAACCCCAGGGCAAGCGCCGCGCCGGCCAGCGCGAGCGTCGTCGCGAGGGCGAGCGTCAACCATGGCCTGCGAGTGACGCCCCCCACGAGGGCCGAGAAGAACCGGGCGCTGTTCACGGACACGAGGCTAGTCGGTCGATCCGCCGGCGCGAGGCGCTACCCGGCGCCACGGGGTCACTCCATCCCGAGGGGCCCGGCTGAATCACCGGCCAGGAACTGCCGCACGAACGGGTTTTCGGAGGCGAACAGCTCGGCCGCGGGGCCGGACTGGACGATCTGTCCCTGCCACAGGACGGCGATGTGCTCGGCCACCCGCCGCGCGCTCATGATGTCGTGCGTGATCACCACATAGCAGCCGCCGTTCTCGGCGTGGACTTCCTTGATCAGCTCGCACAGCAGCGCGGTACGCACGGGATCAAGGCCCGAGTCGGGCTCGTCGAACAGCACGATCTCGGGTTCGAGCACGAGCGAGCGCGCGAACCCCGCGCGCTTGCGCATCCCACCGGACAGCTCGTTGGGCATCTTCGTCCCGGCGTTGCCCAGACCGACCTCGCGCAGGCGCCGGTTGACGATCTCCGCGATCTCCTCGTCGCCCTTCTCGGTGTGCTGGCGCAGCGGAAACGCGACGTTGTCATACAGGTTGATCGACCCGAACAGGGCGCCGTCCTGGAACAGCACCCCGAACTTCTTGCGTATCTCGAACAGCTCCGCGTCGGAGAGGCTGGGGATCGACCGGCCCTGCACGAGCACGTCTCCCTGGTCGGGATACAGCAGCCCGACGATGTGCTTGATGCATACCGACTTGCCCGTTCCCGAGGGACCCAGGATCATCGAGATCTGCTCGTCGGGCAGGCTCATGTTCAGGCCGCGCAGCACCTGATTACGGCCGAACGCCTTGTGTACGTCGATGAATTCGATCGCGTCCCGCTTGACCTCGACGGGCTCGTCAGTCTCGGCGTCCCCGGGGGAAACCGACGGCAATGGATCGGGCACCCGTCAGCCCCCGATCGGGGCTCGCGGATTGGAGCCCCAGAACACTTGCGTGCCCAGCATTCCGATGATGTGCACCAACACGATGTTGAGCACCATCGACTTGGCCGTCGCCCTGCCCACCCCCACGGGCCCACCACTGGCGTTGTAGCCGTAGTAGCAACCCACGAGCACGATCGCTGTCGCCATGAACATCGCCTTGATGAGGCTGTACAGGAAGTCGGGCGGACTCTGGAACTGCCAGAAGATCAGCAGATACCCCCCCGAGGAGACATATCCGATCTGCTGCACGACAGCGATGTCCGAAGCCAGGAAGGCAGCGCCGATCCCGGCCAGGTAGACGAACGGCAACACGATCCAGGCGGCGAGCAGACGCGTCGCGCACAGGAACGTCATCGAGTCGATCCCCATCACCTCGAGCGCGTCGATCTCCTCGGAGATCCGCATCGCCCCGAGCTCGGCGACGATGCCCGTGCCGACCTTCGCGGACATCATGTAGCCGAACGCGTACGGCGTGATCTCGCGCAGGTCACACCACGCGGTGAACACCCCCGAATAGGCCGGCGCGCCCTGCGCCTCGGTGAAGTAGGCGCCCTCGATGCCGCATTGCAGGCCGAGGATGAACATCAGCGTCCAGATGATCAGCGTCGAGGAGACGATCAGAATCCCCGCCTGGCGCAATCCCTCGCCGAAGAAGCGGAACACGCGCAGGCCGTACACGTCGCGCATGACGTTGCCCGTGAACCCCGCGATCTCCCCCGTGGAGGAGATCCATTCGCGCGGCATTGCCAGCAATTCGTTCATCGCATGTTCTTCCTGCGCGCCACCCTGAGCGATCGAGGATCAAGTCCAGCGAGGACGCGGGGAGCGTGGCGTGCCGGCCGGTCGGAGATCCCGTCGATCTGCGACCGGTACGCGAGCGACTGAGGACGCAGCAGGGCTGAGGGCATCGGCCGCCCAGGCATCACTTGATCACCAGGATGTTCGGGTGCGTCGCGAGCAGCATCTGCGTGAACACGTAGTCGAACGCCCCGATCCCCAGGAACGTGATCACGACGGCCTGGTTGACGGCGCGTCCGACCCCCTCGGCGCCGCCGGAGGCCGTCATGCCCTTGTAGCAGCAGACGATCGCGATGATCGCCCCGTACAGCGTCGTCTTCAGCACCGATCCCCACAGGTCGGTCGTCGACGCGTTGGCAAACAGCGTCGCCCAGAACGGGCCGAGTGGCTGACCCTTGACGAGCTCGGCGAGCAGGCCGCCGAAGATGCCGAACAGCAGCGCGTAGATGTTGAACAGGCCGGTGACGATCATCAGCGCGAGGAAGCGAGGCACTACCAGGTTCTTGATCGGGTCGACCCCCAAGACCTGCAGCGCGTCGAGCTCCTCGCGGATCTTGCGCGCTCCGAGGTCGGCGGTGATCGCGGTGCCCGCGACGCCCGCCAGCACGATCCCGGTCACGGCTGGGCCGATCTCGCGGATCGCGGCGAGCACGAAGATGCCCCCGACCCGGTCCAGCGCCCCGAAGATTTCGAAGAAGTTCGCCGCCTGCAGTCCCGGAGCCGCGTAACAGAGGCAGACCGTCGAGACGAGCAGCGGGAACCAGCACAGACGCAGCGCGAACAGAAACTGCGCGACGAACTCCTCCCCGTAGGGGTAGGGCGGGCGTAGAGCCGACCAGATGGTCCTGCCCGTCAGGATCATCATGTCCCCGATTTCCTCGAGCACGTTCCGCGTCGGCAGGAACGCCCGCTCGGCTGCACTGCGAACCATCGTCTCTGACGCCCCTCCCTCGGGTAGCGGTCGCTATCGATACGAACTCTACGCGATGCGCTGGCGGCGCGCCACCCCAACCCATCGCCACATATCGGCCCGCCGTGGACCCCGCTGGTATCGTGGCCTCGCTGTGAGGGGGTGTCATGCGTCAATCGCCGTCCTGCTCGTAGGCGCCTGTGCCGCGCTTGCGTCCGGCTGCGGTGGGGGAACACGCCAGGACGCGCACGAACCAGACGCGACGTTCACCGTCGCGGTGGTGGGCCGCAGCTTCCCCGCGGTGCAGGCGGTTGCGCGCTCGGCCACGATGACGCTGCGGATACGCAACACGAGCAGCGCCACGATTCCGAACCTCGCGGTCACCATCGACTCGTTCGGCTACGTGTCCGACTTGCCCGAACTGGCCTCGAGCAAGCGGCCGATCTGGGTTGTCGAACAGGGCCCCGGGGCGGTTCCCAAACGTCCGGTGCAGAGTCAGGCCATCAGCCCTCCCGGGGGCGGTCAGACGGCCTACGTGAACACCTGGGCGCTCGGTCCCCTGGCGCCCAGACATACGCAGACGTTCGCATGGCGCGTGACTGCGGTGAAGTCCGGCCTCTACACCGTCCACTACACGGTCGCCGCGGGACTGGCCGGCCGTTCTCGGGCGCGCCTGGCGAACGGCGCGATCCCCCACGGTCACTTCAAGGTCGTGATCGCACGCAGACCGCCGGCCACGCACGTGAATCCGGAAACGGGCCGGGTCGAACCGGGCCGCTACGTGCCCGGCACATCTGCGGCGAGCGAATAGGCAGCGGCGGCGGGCGGCTTTGGCCCGGTGTCGAAACCACCGGGCCCGGATTTCGCCAGACGGTGATGCCGCGAGCCCGCGCGGGCACTACGATTGCACTCCGGCAATGCGCCGACGCCCCCCCGAGGACAGGGCGCCGGCTCCACCCCGCGTGAACGCCGCTCAAAACACTTCATAGGAGGAATCGCCCCGCCCATGCCCAGGACCCGCCAGCACAACGTGACCGCCGCCCAGTGGAGCGCCAACGGCTCGGCGCTCGGCACCCCCGATCTGACGCTGCCGGGAAACCAGGTGTTCGCGTCGAACGTGTTCAGCGCCAACCTTCAGCGCCACCGGCTGCCCAAGCACGTCTACCGTGCGCTGCAGCGCACGCTCGAGCACGGCGAGGCGCTGGACACCTCGCTGGCCGATCAGGTGGCGCAGGCGATGAAGGACTGGGCGATGGAGCGCGGCGCGACTCACTACACCCACTGGTTCCAGCCGCTGACGGGCTCCACGGCGGAGAAGCACGACTCCTTCTACGCGCCCGCGGGCGACGGCACAGCGATCGCCGAGTTCTCCGGCAAGGAGCTGATCCAGGGCGAGCCGGACGCCTCCTCGTTTCCGACCGGCGGCATCAGGGCCACGTTCGAGGCCCGCGGCTACACCGCCTGGGACCCGACCAGCCCGGCGTTCATCCTGGAGAACCCGAACGGCGCGCTGCTGTGCATCCCGACGGCGTTCACCTCTTGGACGGGCGAGGCGCTCGACAACAAGATCCCGCTGTTGCGCTCGATGGACGCGCTGTCGGGCGCGGCGATTCGCGCGCTGGAGTTGCTCGGCTCGGGCGGGGGCGCAGATCGTGTGTTCACGACCGTGGGTCCCGAGCAGGAGTACTTCCTGATCGACGAGCAGTATTACTTCGAACGCCCTGACCTGCTCACGACCGGGCGAACCCTGTTTGGCGCCAAGCCGCCGAAGGGCCACGAGCTCGACGACCACTACTTCGGCTCGATCCCGGAGCGGATCCTCGCGTGCATGATGGAGACCGAGCTCGAGCTCGCCAAGCTCGGGGTGCCCGTCAAGACACGCCACAACGAGGTGGCGCCGAACCAGTACGAGCTCGCGCCGATCTTCGAGAACTCGAACGTCGGGTGCGACCACCAGCAGCTGACGATGCAGGTGATGCAGAACGTCGCCCGTCGCTATGGCCTGGTGTGCCTGATGCATGAGAAGCCGTTCGCCGGGGTGAACGGGTCGGGCAAGCACAACAACTGGTCAATGGGCACCGACACAGGCGTGAATCTGCTGGAGCCCGGGGACACACCCTCGGAGAACCTGCAGTTCCTGTTCTTCTGCGCCGCCGTGATCCAGGCGGTCAACGCCCACCAGGCGCTGCTGCGCGCATCGATCGCCTCGCCCGGCCAGGATCACCGCCTCGGCGCCAACGAGGCCCCCCCGGCGATCATCTCGATCTTCCTCGGCTCGGAGCTCGAGAAGGTGTTCACGGCGATTGAGGCAGGCAAAGCTCAGCAGTCCAAGCCCGGCTCGTTCCTGGGTCTTGGAACACCGGTGCTGCCACCGCTGCCGCTGCACGGCGGCGATCGCAACCGTACGAGCCCGTTCGCGTTCACGGGCAACAAGTTTGAGTTCCGTGCGCTGGGCTCCTCGATGTCCCTGGCGCTCCCCAACACCGTGCTGAACACGATCGTCGCGGAGGCGATCGACGATCTGGCGGGGAAGCTGAAAAGCGCGCTGAAAGGCTCCTCGGGCAACCTCGAGAAGGCCGTCGCGAAGGTCGTCAAGGAGAGCTACGCCCAGAACAAGCGGATCGTGTTCGGCGGCGACAACTACTCGCCGGAGTGGCACGCCGAGGCCGAGAAGCGCGGTCTTTACAACCTGCGCTCCACGCCCGACGCGCTGCCGTGGCTGGTGGACAAGGGCACCGTGGCGCTGTTCAAGAAGTACAAGGTCCTGTCCAAGCGCGAGCTCGAGTCCCGCCACGAGGTGTTCCTGGAGCAGTACGCGGTCAAGATCAACATCGAGTCCGAGACCGCCGCGGCGATCGCGCGCACCGAGATCCTGCCCGCCGCCGTGCGGCACCTCAACGAGCTCAAGGCCGTCGGCCTGGAGGAGCTGATCGGCGAGGTCGAGCCGCTGATCAAGGAGCTGCACTTCGCGATTCTCAAGCTCGAGGACGCCAACCTCAAGGACAACCAGGACGACAAGACGGCCGTCAAGTGGGCCGCCTACATGCACGACAAGGTCATCCCGGCGATGGACGACGTGCGTGATGTGGCCGACCGACTGGAGGGCCTGGTGGCCGACGATCTGTGGCCGCTGCCGAAGTACTCGGAGATGCTCTTCATCAAGTAGCGCCCGGCGACCGTGAGCACGGCGCGGATGCTCGTTTTTACCGATCGAAGGAGGGCCCGCTTGCGCGGGCCCTCCTTCGTTCATGGCTGCACGGGACAGCTGTGGCTCATGCACAAGTCGCCGAATGACGACAGTGGCAGCCTCTGCTAGTGGCCGTGGCCGTGATCGCCGCCGCCGTCATGGCCGTGGCCATGATCGCCGCCGCCGCCGCCACCACCACCGTCACCGTGGCCATGATCGCCTCCGCCTCCGCCGCCTCCGCCGTCACCGTGGCCATGATCGCCGCCACCACCACCGTCACCGTGGCCGTGACCGTGGCATTCGTGATCCTTGCCGCGGCCGTTGCCGTGGTCGCATTCGCGGTACTGGTTGAAGCTGGCGCTGCCTCCGTCGTGGCCTCCCAGGCCGAAGTCCTCACCGCCCACCCATGCCAGCGCACCGCCGGTGCCGAGGCTCAGAAATGCGACTGTGAGGACCGTGGTCAGACGTGAACGCATGAAGAATCCCTTCTGTCGTGAGGACGTGGACCGGCGCGCTCTGCTCATCGCGCGCAGCTTGACTGCATCGAGCGCAAGCGGGTCAAGCCCTGGACGCTGGTCGCGAAGCATGTCGGCGACCTCCTGAAGACCATCCGCGAGGCGTTCCTCTTTGTGTGAAGTGCTCATGTGGCCTTATACGCACGAATGGCCGGCTTCCTGACCGCAGTCCTTTCCTGGCCGACGTGCAGTGGTTTCGATTCCCGGTGGCCGCTCGCATTGACGGGCGCCGCCCGTCAATGGTGTTGTGAGCCGTCTCCCCGCCGCGGGCGCGTCAGGAGCGATGCGGGCCGCTGCCGTGGTGAGCGCCCGACCCAGCCGGGTCGCTGCTCTGGATCAAGCGTTGGTGGCGCGGCGAGCTCGCGGCGAGATGAGACGCCGAGCTTGCGGTAGATGTTGCGCGCGTGGGTGCGTACCGTCTCGACGCCCACCTGCAGGGCGAGGGCTATCTGAGCGTTCGAGCGTCCTTGCTGGAGCAGGGGAAGCACTTCGGCCTCGCGCCGTGTCAACAGCTGCCCTCCCGCGATCGATCCGCCACGCTGATCGGGCGTTCCCCGTGGAGTCACCTGCAGCCCGCGTGAGGCGAGGTGGATCGCGTGCAGCACGTCGCGCGACTGAGTGTCCCTGCCGAGGCAGGCGCTCGCTCCGAACGCGAGCAGCTGGGCACACTCGGTCATCGAAGGGGAGTCTGCGAGCAGGACCATGCGCGTGGCGGGATGCAGTCCACAGAGCTCGCGCACCTCGGCCATCTTGGCCAGGGCGCCGACGTCGAGGATCGCCACGTCTGGACGGTGGGCGCGTAGGACGACGGGGATGCGCCTGTGATCCACGTCAGCGGCGACGATCGCAAGGCTCGGATCGCTCTCGATCAACTCGCGCAGTCCTCTGGCCAGCAGATCGTCGAAGTGGGCGAGGACGACGGTGATGGGGGTCTGTGGCGGCATGTGCGATCAGGGGCGCGACAGGTGTGGTCAGGCGCGGGCGAGCGCTACGTCCTTATCGGCAGAACGGAGCGCGAGGGTGAGTCTCGCCTCACCCTCGCTTCCCCCGTAGTTTCCCCCCATGATCACCCTCGCGAGAGGACGAGCGAGGCGGCGGCTCGCCCGAGCATGCGGGTATGGCCCGTCTGGTCCGTCCTCTCCTCGCCGCCGCCTTCGCCACGGCGCTGCTCCTGCCCGCGTCGGCCGGCGCTCACGGCCGCCGGCCCCACCATCCTCACGCCTCGAGCACCACGCACCGGCGTGTCTCGGCCCGACGCATCACGCACCGGCACGTCTCGGCCCGAGGAGTGGCGCTTGACAAGCTCGCCGGCCCCGATCCGGTGCTGCTTGCGGCCTCCGTCGCAGAGCGCTACTGGGGCGCGGTGCCCTGCGGTGGTCAGATCACGGTCCTCGCCTATAGCCCCCTGGCTCCCGGACTGACCCCCATGACAGACGGCTGGGTCACGTTCAACTCCTCGCTCGGGCCGAACGACCTCGAAGCGCCGGCCGGCACCTACACGCAATGCGCGATCTCCCTTGCCTCTTGGCGGTGGCCGACACGGACGGCCGTGGAAGAAGACTGGAACATGTTCTGCCTGACGGTGACCCACGAGATGGGCCACCTGCTCGGCCATCCCCACTCGTTGGTCCCGGGCAGCGTCATGGCGCCCGTGTTCACCGACGAATCGAACGTCCCGCCGATCTGCCGGGCGACGCGGCCGCCGCGGGGCCCTAAAACCTAGGAGGCCCTCCGCGGCGGCAACGACGCTCGCGTTAGGAAACCTTCACCGTGCGCTTGGCGACCTGCTTGCCGTCGACTTCGACGATCAACACGACTCGTCCTCTGCCGAGGCGACGGAGCGCGCTCTTGGACAGCCGAACGGTGGTCGTGCCCGAGGCGCCGAGCGTCTTGGCCAGGCGGACGTGGCGCGACCCGCGGCTGGCGCGCACCACGATGTGGCAAGCGACCGAGCAGTGAATCGTGGCCGCGCCTTGCGTCGAGAGCTTCGCCGACGCCGCGCGAGGCTGGAACTGTGACGCCGGCGGGATCCGCACCGGCGGAGTTGGCGCCGGCGGAGTCGTAACCGGAGGACTGTTCACCGGCGGAGTGGGGAACGGCGGGCCGTACTGGCTGGCGCTGGCGCTGTATCCACTATGGCTGCCGAGCCCGAGGTCCTGGCCGCCGCTCAGCGCCAGCGCGCCGCCGGTACCGAGGCTGAGGCACGCGATTGTGAGGACCGTCGTCAGGCGTGAGCGCATGAAGAATCCCTTCTGTCGTGAGGACGTGGAGCGGCGCATCCTGCTCGTCGCCGGCTTGATTGCATCGAGCGCGAGCGGGTCAAGCCCTGGACGCCGGTCGCGAAGCACCTCAGCGACCTGCTGAAGGTCATCCGCAAAGCGTTCTTCTCTGTGTGTGAACGGCTCATACGTACTGGTACGCACGAGGGGCCGGATTCCGGACAGTGTGCGGGCCAGGCGCAGGACTGATTGCACGCACGAAGGGCCAGATTCTTGGCCGAAAGTTGTCCGTCGGCACGAGATGCCGATAGGGGATGCGATGAGTCCCATGCGCGATGAGGCGTTCGAGCGGCTCTACGCCGAGCATGCCCAGGCTCTGTACGCCTTTCTCAGCTACCGAACGGGCGATCGTGTGCTGGCCGAAGAACTGCTCGCGGACACCTTCGAGCGCGCCCTGCGCGCGCGCCGGCGCTTTGATCGCCGTAAGGCGAGCGAGAAGACCTGGCTGTACGCGATCGCACTGAACCGGCTGCGCGATCAGATCCGGCGACGGTCTACCGAGAGCAGGGCGCTCGAACGCGTCGCGGTGGCGGCGGTGGCCGGATCGGCCGGCGGGATCGAGGAGGTCGCCGACCGTGACCTCGTGAGCAGGGGCCTTTCCTGTTTGAGCGACGAGGAGCGCGAGGCGATCGCGCTGCGCTTCGGGGCCGACCTGACCGTACCGGAGATCGCCAAGCTGACGGGCGAGCGGCTCAGCACCATGGAGGGCCGCGTGTACCGGGCTCTGCGCAAGCTGCGCGAGGCGCTGGACTGATCGTTCCTAGGACGGGACGATCGAGAGATCGTTGCTGGCCAGTGCCGCCGCGCGCAGCGCCGGAGCTCGCTTCACCCATTCGGTTGGGCTCGAGGAGCCGAGCGCCTTGACCGCCTGCCGAGTCAGCGGCTCCAGGGGGTTCATCCGCAGGGCTCGCTCGGCGGCCGGCCTGGGGTCGATGCCCGCCGAGGCCTGCGCGATCGCCAGCGCGTAGTAGGACTCCCAGCTGCCCGGGTCGCGGCGCAGCGCCCGATCCATCGCCGAGACGCCCAGCCCGGGCAGACCACGCCGCAGGTCGCAGAAGCCGACGATCTCATACGGCTGCGGCCGGACGCTCAGCCATTTGATCGACGATCGCGCCGCGGAGCCGGCCTTGGCGCAGTCCGCTGCGTACAGCGCGTGCTCGGCGTCTGTGAGCCGACTCTGGGACCCGATTATCAGCACCCCAAGCACGACCGCGGCCAGGCACAGTGGTGCAAGGACCAGGCGGGCGACGTTGGTGGCTCTGCGGCCGAGCCCGGCGTGTGCGCGCGGGGACAGGCCCAGGCCCGCAGCAGCGAAGAAGGGCAGCGTGATCACCGGCATCTCCCAGTCCCAGTCGACGCCTGCGTGAAGCACCCAGACGACGCTGCCCGCGAGCAGCGCACCGTAGAGCGAGCGCCGTGGCCCGCGCGCACGCACACCCAACCCGCCGAGGACCGCCCCGACGAGGACCATCAGCAACACCAGGCCAGGGACGCCGAGCTCGGCCATCGCCTGCAGGTACAGACTGTGGGCGTTGACGGTGAAGTTGGAGACCGGACGCTTCTGGTCCCAGATCGCTTGGTACATCCCCGCCCCGCGGCCGTGCACCGGGGCGGCGACGAAGCCTTTCAGAGCGACCTGCCACAGCTCCGAGCGTCCATTGTTGGAGGGGTCCGACAGGCGCTGGCGCAGATCGCCGTGGTTGCCGCGGGGGGTTGCGCCGCTGAGGAAGCGACTCCAATCGTGGGCGAGGTTCTGAGGCGCGCCGAGCGCGAGCATCGCCACCACAGCCGCCGTGGCCGCGCCGCCGATCGTCGTGACTCTTACCCTTGCGCTCATCCATGGTTCCCTGCCCGAGCGGCGCAGGCGGGGATCCAGCTGCGCGGCGAGCCAGAGACGCAGAGCGGCGCAGGCGGCGACGCACACGAGCGCCGCCAGCACAACGCGATGGCCCTGTGCGACGGCCGCAGGCGTGGTCGGATCGACCGTGTCCAACAGGTTTGCGTGATAGGCGATCAAGATCAGCGCCGCGGTGGGCGCGGCGGTCGCGAGCACGCCGCTGAGCAATGCGCTGGGACGGGCGATGAGCACGTAGACGACCAGGCCGACCGCGCCGGCGGCCATCGCGCCGCGCGAGAAGGTGAAGAAGAGCGTCGCGGCCAACAGTGGCAGCACGGCGGCGGCGAGTACCCGCACCCACCTGCGCTCGCCCAGCGTGCAGGTGAGATGGAGCGCGAACACGATCCCCAACGCGGCCAGCAGTCCGAGCGCGTTCCAGTAGGTGACCGGGTAGCTCAGCCGCTCGTTGGCGACGTCCGGCGCGGTGTGCCACACGTCGGGCGCCACGCGGCTGATCAGCCCTGCCAGGCACACGATCGACGCGCCGAGAGCCAGGCCCCTGATCAGCCAGCGCATGTTCCACGCACTTGCGCGAACGGTGCCGAACAGGATCAGCGCCAGCAGATACAGGCATGCGCGATCGAACTCGATCAGCGCCCGGCCGCTCGAATGTGACCAGAGCGCCGAGGCGAGCGTGAGCGCCGTGTACAGGCCGAGTGCGCCGATCGCAACGAGCGTGGCGGGCGCCAGCCCCTCGAACGGATTGCGCGAGCGCACGATCCGTACCAGCAGGATCTGAGCGAGCACGATCGTCACGACTGCGGGCGCGGCGGGGAAGTAGCCACCGGCGTTGAACCCCATGAACACGACGAGCGCCCCCGGGAGCAGCATGAGCGCGATCATGGCCGGGCTCTGAGCCCGCAAGACCGGCGTGGGCGCGACCGGCGCCGGCGGAGCGTCGGCGCGCGTCGGGAGCTCGCCGATCGAGGCCGCCTCGGTCGCCATCGCAGGGCCGTCGCTCACCTGGCGATCACCGCGGCCCGTGCGTCAGCGCTCGGCCGCAGGCGTGGGCTCGTGGTCCGAGCCGGCGCCGTTTTCAGAGCCCTCGTCATTGGGCCAGTGGATGCCCTTGGGCGGACCGGCGCCGTTGGCGGGTCCCGCTGCGGCGGGGCGCTCTTCCTGGGTGTAGGCGTAGTCGTAGCCGTAGGCGCCGAAACCGCGCGATTTGAGGCCGTTGGCGATGACACCGAGCAGCGGAGCACCGACGCCGTTGAGCGTCTCGTGCAGGCGCTCGGCGACATCGCGGCGGTTGCGTCCGATCCGGCCGACGATGACGACTCCGTCGACCTTGCGCAGCAGCGGAAACGCGTCGGAGACCGCGGTCAGCGGTGGCGTGTCGATGATGACGAGGTCATATATGGATTTCGTGGCCTGCAGCACAGACTCCATCGTGCGGCTCTCGAGCAGCTCCGCGGGGTTCGGTGGCGGGATCGACCCCGCAACCAGAACGTCGAGTGTCCGTCCGCACGATCTGCGGCCGGCCCGCAGGTCGACGTCGATGCTCTGCGTCGCCTCGCCCAGCGAGATCGCCCCGATCAGCACGTCCGATAGGCCTGGCCCAAATCTGAGATCGAGCTGCTTGGCGAGCGTCGGGCGCCGGAGGTCCACCTCCAAGAGCAGCGTGCGTGACCCCATCATGACCGCTGCCTCCGCCAGGTGGCGGGCCACCGTCGTCTTGCCGTCTCCCGGACCTGCCGAGGCGATGAGCAGCGCGTGCAGCTCGCGATCGACGTTGCAATAGCGTAGGTGAGCGCGGATCAGATCGAAGGTCTCGGCCTCGCCGGCCGACAGCGAGCTCGCCGCGGTCCGGTTGCGTGTCGTGCGCGTGAGCGCGGCAATCTCGGGGACTACCCCCAGCAGCGGCAGGCCGTATATCGCTTCCAGGTCCTTCGGCTCTCTGATCCGGCGGTCGAAGCGCTCGAGCAGGAACGCGACGATCAGTCCGAGCAAGAGGCCCACGACGCCGCCGAGGAACGTATTCCGCGCAACCCTCGGCGAGGACGACGATGTCGGGACGCTCGCGGCCTGTGCGACCTGGACGTTGCCGTTGCGCAGTTCGGCGAGGGTCCCCAGCGACTGCGCGCGATCCTCCAGCGCCAGCCCCGCGGTGCCGGCACGCTGTCTCGGGGAGAGTCCCGCCAGCTGCTTGTTGACCAGCGCCAGCGCAGAGGCATAGTAGGCGTGGTTGCTGTCCTGTTGCTCTGTCACGAACTGGCTGGTGTAGGTGTTCGCGATCGCGGCCGCCAGCGCCGGCGAGGTTGCGGTGGCGGACACGTTGACGATGTTCGATTCCCCTTCTCCGCTCACGCTCAGACTCGCGCTGACCTTCTGCTTGGTCAATCCCCGTCCGAGCTGCGAGGCGGTCTTGGCCGCCATGTCGCCGAGCTTGACGAGCTTCAGGTTCGTGTTCTGGAGAGCCTGCTGGCTGGTGCTGCTCGCCGCGGGGAGACCGGCGACCTGCTGGCCGAGCTGGTTGTTGCCGAAGACGAGCGAGGCCGTCGCGGTGTACTGCTTGGCCTGATGCTTGGAGAAGCCGTAAGCCGCGGCGGTGACGAGCGCGAAGCAGAGCAGGATCCACGGCGCGCGGCGACGTAGGACGCCGGCGACCTGCTCGAGGCTCAGATTTGTGTGCTCGGTGTCCATTTGGCTGCCTTCTCCTGCTCGGTATCCATTAGCTGCGTTCTCCGCGACCGACGACACTCATCCGATCGGCGCGGCCGAGGACACTCGTATGATCGGAAGCTACGGTCGATCCGTTACTTTCTTCAGTCATATCTGGCCGATTGATATCTGGCCGATTGGCGCCCGACATCTCGTGGTAGAGCTCCCGATAGCGCCCCGCCACACAAGCCGGTGACAGGCCGCTGGCCAGAATCCGCTCCCGCGCACCCACCGGGCCCGTCAGCTCCAGCGCCCGCCTGAGCGCCGCTGCGATCATGTGCGGATCGCGATCGGCGCAAAAGCAGCCGGGGGCCGCCCCGAACAGAGCGCTGACGTCGCCGACGTCCGTCGAGACCACGGGTGTGTCGCAGGCCATCGCCTCCTTGACGACCATCGGCGAAGCCTCGAAGTGAGAAGTCTGCACGACCACGTCGGCCGCGTTCATGTACACGGGCATCTCGGCGCGCTCGATCTGACCGCCGTACACCACGTGTACGCTGCGATCCAGGCATGCGAGCGCCGCCTTGAACACATCGGCGCCCTTCTCGGGTCGAGCGATGCTCGCTGGAAAGAACAGGATCTCCTGCGCGGGCGCCAAACCCAGCCGCCGGCGGCACTGCGCTCGATCCAGCGGCCGAAACAGCTCTGTGTCAACCGCGGGCGCGATCACGCTATATGGGCCCCGGTAGCCGAGCACCGTGAGCAGTCGCTCGTCCACCGTGACGGCGTGGTCGCTCAGATCCAGGGCCAGCCGCTTCAAGCGCTTCCAGTAAGCCAGCCGTTTGGTCAGGGTCTTGCTTCGGCCGACGCTCGACGAGCTGTAGGCCTCACCCTCGTGGATCGTGAACAGCAGCGGCGTGTCGATCTCAAGGACGCTGCGAAGCCCCGCGGTCTGCACCGCGCAGTAGCTGTGCTGGGCGTGCAGGACGTCGTAGGACCCCCTACGCATGGCGCGCGCCAGCCGGGGCAGCTCGGTCAGATACCTCAGCTTTCCCTTTCGCGGATTGACAAACATGACGTCAACCTCCACGCCCTCGCCTCGGAGTGCCTCGACGTGCTCTCGCACGAAGCTGCCGTAGTAGCGCTCGCCCGCGAACGGGTACATGTTGGTGACGGTCAGGATCTTCATCTGCTTGGTGACATCCGGAGCTTGCTCATCGGCGCGATACACAGACCGACGGGGAGGAAGATCAACAGCGCGAGCGTCGGATCCTGCAGCGACGGCGAGATCGGCGTCAACGTGAGGGCGGCCGCCATCGCTCCAGCTGGAAACAGGTACTCGGGCGAGATCATCACCATCAACACCAGGGCCGCCACGAACGCCACCACCCACAGGCCCAGTCCTGCCCAGCCGCGCTCGCCGAGCACATGCGCCATCAGGCTGTCGTACCTGAACGCCGGCTGAGCGTCGGAGAATCCAAAGGTGGTGTCCAGGCCGGCGTCGCCGAAAGCGCTGTCTTCGGCGCTCTGATCGATGTTCGATCCAAAGGTTCCAAGACCCCAGCCGAAGGGAAACTTGTCATCTGCCAGCTTCTCCGCGCCACTCAAAAGACTGGTCCGCGGGCCCGCGTGGCCCGCGATGCTGCCCACCAGGCCATTGCCCGATTCCGCGTTGGTCGCGGTCAACCCACTCGCGAACGGCAGCCCCAGGAAGAAGACGACCGGGATCGCCACGGCGATAGCAGCGCTGAGCCAGCGTCCGCGCACCAGGCGAACCGACGATATGAACACGAGCAGCCCGCCCACCGCGAGCAGCGGCTTCAGTCGCGTGCTGATGACCACCACGAGCAGCGCGAGCGCCGCGCCGCAGATGAGCTGTCGGCGCGAGAGACAGCGAGTGGGCGACAGCGCGTCGCTGAGCACCAGGCAGAGGAGGATCGTGCCGACGATCGACCCCAGCGTCGGATGTCCAAAGGCGCCGCTCACGACTGGCAGCGAGAACCGCGTTCCGGCGCCCTCGCCCAGGGCGATCTGCCCCAGCGCGACGACGGTCTGGCAGATATTCCACCCGACCAGCAGGCGATACGCCCATCTGACGCGTTGCGTCGCCGTCAGACGACTGCCCAGGTGCAGACCCCAGCCGATCGCTCCGAGCCAGCGCAGGTCCTGCCACACCGCGGGCACGGACAGCGCCAGCCCCCCGTGCGAGTGAACGGCCCCCACCAGCTCCCCGGCGAGAAGCAGCACGATGATCAGCATCGCCAGATCCTTGACCTCCTTGCGCATCCCCGACACGGCCTGCACGAGCGGGACAAAGCCCGTCAGCAGCACCGCGTCGCTCAACAGCTTCAGTTCGTGCGGATGCAGCTGTCCGTACGCGGCGAGACCGCTGACGATCGGCACGACGGCCAGCACGCCGATGCCCAGCACGAGCCGCAGGCGAGCGCCCGCCAGGGTGACTGCCGCCAGCAGGCTGAGCGCCACCGCGCCGATCAGCGTCTGCAGGGGGGCCAGCGCGACACCGGCGCCGATCGCGATCGCCAGGGCAGCCAGCATCGCCGCGAGCGCGGCCCATCCCTGGTGAAAGTATGAGGCGGGCGCGGGCCGTCCCAGTGTGACTGTGTGAGTTGACTGTGGCTGAGACATGGCTCTATGCGCGCTCGCCGACGCGCCCGGTCTGCAGTTCACGGAGAATGTCCAGATAGGAGATGCGGCTCCTGTCCCATCGGTAGAACTCGGCTCGGGCCTGAGCCCGGACGCTCTTCTGCATCGCCGCCGCCCGCTGATCCATCACCCATGCGATCGCGCCGGCCAGCGACGCGGGATCCCCGGGCCGGCAGAACGTCAGCTCGCCGTCGTCGAAGTGGGCGGCCACCGTCTCCAGGCGGGCGCTCACGACTGGTATTCCGAGCGCGACGTACTCGAACAGCTTGTTGGGCAGGATGAAGCGATTGATCTCAGACGGCCGGTTGGAGATGATCCCGCAGTCGGTTCCGGCCACGGCCCTGAGGGCCTCCTCGATCGGCAGATACCGATTGGAGAAGGAGACCGAATCACCCACCCCCAGCTCGGCGGCGAGCTCGCGCACCGTCTCGAGCTGATCCCCCTCGCCCAGGATCACCGCGCGCAGATGGCGCCCCTGCGCGCACAGCAGGCCGAGCGCCTGGATCAGCAGGTCGACCCCATACCAGCGCGTGATCGTGCCGTGATAGGCGACCGTGAACATGCCGTCGCCGAGCGGTGCGGATGCGCGCTTGACCCCCGCGATCAGGGACTCCCGGGGAGTGTTCATCACGACCGCGATCCGTCGCTCCTTGGCGCCGCGGGCAACCAACTGCGCCTTGTAGGGGTCGTGGACGGTGAGCACGGCGTCCGCCAGCGCACACGCCGCCCGCTCGAGTCCTCTCAGCAGATCGATCACGATCGCGTTTGCACGCGAGGCGCCGAAGCGAGCCTCCCACAGATGCGAGGAGAGATCGCGCACGTCGAGCAGCAGTCGAGCTCCCAGCAGCTTGGGCAGCAGGCCGGCCAGAATCAGGAACTCGGGAGGCGAGTGCACCTCCACGACGGCGATCTTGCCGCGTGCGCGTAGGACGAGCGCCCAGAGTCCGGCGAGGATCGTAAACGAGCAGTACTCGAGCGCCATCATGGCGATCGGCGCTCCGCGGCGGTGGCGTATCGGCAGACGCCATACGGCGATCCCGTCGAGGCGCTCGTGGGCGGGCTCACCCTCCCCCCGCAGCGCGATCACATCGACCCGGTATCCCTCGCCGGCCGCGGCCCGCGCCGCCCGCTCGGCGCGCGGCTCGCCGATCGGAAAGCGCGCATGGGTGATCAGGCACAGCCTTGCATTTGCGCTCATCACGGCGCCCGGAGTCTCCACCGCGCCTGGAGTCCCCACGGCGCCTGCACTCCTCACAGAGCTCTCGCCGTTCGTGCTCATCACGCCGCCCTCGCCAAATCCACGCGCTCGCCGTCTGACCGAGAGGCGACCGCGATCGGCTCCAAAGAGGTGGTCAGGACCCGTTTGAGGGCGCGGCGATGCTCGTCCACGCGGACCCGCAGTCGCCCGGAGATCTCATCCCGGTTCGCGAGCGCGTGCTGGACGGCGCGCATCAGGTCGCCGTCGGTGATCCCGTCGTAAGGCACGCCGGCGCTCTCCATCCCCAGCATCTCCAGCGTGCCGTTGCTCTTGGAGCGCTCGACCACGATGTGCACAAAGGGAATCCCGGTCACGGCCGCCAGGACGATCGAGTGCAGCCTCGTCCCGACCAGGACGTCGAGCCCTGCGTACAGCGCCAGAAGCTCCTCCAGCGACAGGTCCGCGTCGAATGCCTCGACCCGATCGTGACATCCCAGCGCGGCGGCTATGTCGCGGGCGAGCGGGATGTCCTCGAGGACCTGCGGAATGAAGATGACCCGTGCGCGTGGATCGGCTCGGAGAATGTCTCCCAGGACATGCTCGAGCGTCTGCTTGTAGCGCTCCAGCGCGAGCGCTGGAGATGCGTCCGTGAAACGGCTGCAGCGGACGGTCACGCCGATCCGTAGCTGATCGTCGGCCGGGCGCTCGGATATCTCCTCGGCCGTCAAGAAGGCGAGGTCTGGTATCAGTTGGAGATCTTCTTCGACGATGCCCAGCTCAGAGCGCGCGAACGCGAGCGACAGTGGCTCGCGGGCGTATATCTGTACCCGTGAGCGCAGCGCGGTCCGGAGCATCGCCTTGGTCAAGAGCGAATAGCGCTCCCCGAACGAGACTCCGAGCAGCACCGTCTTACGACGGTAGGCATGGGCGATCCTGAGGGGGTAGAGCATGCGCCACAGATAGATCACCTCGCCAAGCCCCCCGAGCGAATGCAGGTAGGACCCGCCCTTCGCCACCACGACGTCGGCGTCGGCGAGCGTGCGAAAGAACTCTCGATCCTCGCTCGAGACGAGCATCAGCGCCCGATCTCCGACGATCCGCCTGGCCCACAGCAGGAGCTCCGCGCGGATCAGGTTGAGCACCCACCGCCCGCGACCGCCCGCAAAGGCGCGCAGCGAGGGCACCGGGGTGCCCACGATCTCGCATCCCAGCGCCCGGGTCAGGCGCGTGTCCGCCGGGCGATCCAGGGCTGTGTGCGGCAGCTCAGCCGACACGGCCGTTATGACCGCGCCCGGCGCCTCCTCGCGCAGGGCGCCTGCCGTCGCGCTCAGGATCGCGTAGTCGCCCTTGTTGCAATCCGATGACATATGGGTTAGAGCGATCCGCATCGCGCCGGTCACAGCCTTCCTAGAGCCCCTGCGGGATCGCACGACGAGCGGACACGTTGATCCGCCAGACACCCACCCCATATCCCACGATCTGCACCCAGTCGGCCGCGACCATCGCCCATGAGGCGCCGATCAGCCCATGGTGCGGGATCAGGATCAGGTCGAGCGTGACCATCACCGTCAGGCTGCCCGTCGCGCTGAACAGCCGCGTCCGTTGTCTGCCCTGCGCCGTCACCAGCGCGCCGAGCACGTAGGCCAGGCAGCGGGCCATGAACGAGAAGGACAGAATCAACAGGGAGACCCGCAGCTGGTGCACGATCGCCTGGCTGTATCCGAACAGCGGCGCGATCCAGGCAAACAGGGCGGCGGTGGAAGCGGCGATCAGCGTGCCGAGCACGGTTCCGACGATCGCTGTGCGCCGATGCTGTCCCGGGCGCTCCACGAACCGCGGCAGCAGCGCCGAGCTCAGCGCGTCGAGCGGCATCGGCGCCGCGTAGTAGACGCGCATCGCCAGCGCGTACGCGGCCACACCTCCCGGTATCGGCATCAGCCACAGTGCGGCGAGCAGCACGACGTCGAGCTGGGTCGAGGCCATCATCACCATGCTCTGGGCGCCGTAGGGGGTCATCGTCCTGAACCACCAGCCGACTCCGCCCGCTCCTGGAGACGGTCGCAGTGCCGCGGGCATCGTCAGCCACCTGCCCAACGCGCCCGCGGCATAGGCCATGGACGTATAGAGCAGTGGTGAAAGGTGGGGCAGAGCCTGCAGATATGAACCGGTCAGGAGCAGGATCATCAGACAGCTCTCGAAGGCGGCGAAGACCGCCTCGCGCTCGTGCATCCTGCGCCCCATGAACAGGCCCTTCGCCAGATAGCTCGCGGCCAGCGCCACACCCATAGCGATTATCTCCAGCGCCTGAGCGGTGTCGAGGGCGTGCGTGGCGACCCCCAGCGCGAGACCGATCGCGACAAGGCCGAGCATCGGCGAGCGGTCGCGTAGGCAGGCATAGACCGGCCGGCGCAGAGCGAGCTCTCGCGTGGCCCAGATGCTGGTGCCGAAATCGAGCGACAGACCTACGAAGGTGGCCGCCGCGAACGCCACGGCGTAACGATCGAGGGTCTGCGTTCCATAGCTTTTCTCCACCAGCGCAAAGGCGGCCGCCTGGGAGAGCGTCGTGAGCATGCGCGCGAGCAGCATCGCGGCGGTGTTGCCGGGCACCGAGCGAACCCGGCTCAGCATCGAGGTGCGCGCAGACATGACAGCCTCAGTTGGCCCCGCTGCGCCGCAGCACCACCGGCAGCGTGCGCAGGATCAGGCGCACGTCACCCCACAGCGACCAGTTCGTCACGTACAGGTAGTCCAGCTTGACCATCTCCTCGAAGGGGATGCTCGTGCGGCCGAGGACCTGCCATAGCCCGGTGATCCCCGGTGTCAGGTCGAGCCGCCCGCGCCCCCAGCCGTTGACCATGCGGTCCTCCTCGGCGACGAGCGGGCGGGGTCCCACGAGGCTCATGTCGCCGCGCAGCACGTTCCACAGCTGGGGCAGCTCGTCGAGGCTGCCGAGCCGCAGCAGACGGCCGACGCGCGTGACGCGCGGGTCGTGCTCGAGATGCAGCCAGCCGGGGTCTTTGCTCTGCGCCAACAGCTCTGCCCGCCGCGCTTCGGCGTCGTGGGCCATTGTGCGCAGCTTCACCAGCCGGAAGCGGCCGGCGCCCCGCCCGATGCGCTCCTGACGGAAGAACACGGGACCCGGCGAGTCGAGCTTGATTGCCAGGGCCAGCACCAACAGGAGCGGGAGCGCGAGGACGCTCAGCAGCCCGGCGCCGGCGAGGTCGAGACCGCGCTTGGCGATCCGCGAGGAGCGCGAGAGCACCAGCGGGTTGATGCCCAGCACGGTGATCCCCTGAACATCGTCCACCTCGACGGCTGGACCGAGCGCGCTGAACGTCATCGGCAGCAGGCAGACCTTGACCGACGCGGTCCTGCAGTCCCGCACCACACCCAGGAGCCGGTCGCGCTCGAGCTCGACGTCCGCGACGACCACCCGCGCCACACGATGCTCGGCCAGCAGATCGGGTAGGTCGAGCTCCTCCAGCAGGCCCAGCCGCGGCAGTGCGACCGTTGCTCCGGCGCTCTGCTCGCAGCTGACCATCCCGATCGGCTGCAGGCCCAGGCTCGCCTTGGAGCGCATCTTCTCGATCAATGCGCCACTGGCCTGGCCCGTGCCGATCAACAGCACTCGCTCAGGCGAGACCAGGCGCAGGAAGCCGGCGCGCGCGAGCACCCGACCCGCGAGCACCAACACCATTGCCAGAGCTCCGAACGTGAGGATCGCCGTGAACCTCAGCTTCGCCGGCGCGGCCACGACAAACCAGCACCACGTCAGCAGACACCCCAGGAGCAGACAGTGAAACAGCGAAGGCAGGTCGTCCAGCGTCGAGTGGCTTAGCCGCCTGGCGTCGCGCTCATACAGCCCGTACACCTTGAACAGCACCACCCACGCGGGCAGCGTGATCAATCCGTAGAGCAGGTATCCCTGCCAGGAATGCGCTCGCGTGCCACCGACCACGGCCATCGTGAGGGCCATCGCCAGAGCCAGACAGATAGCGTCGCTGAGCGCCAGCAACCGCCGCAAGAACCAATCCCGACGCCCGTAGTCACGAGCGACCAGCGATCTTCGCAGCGGCGATCCAGCGCTCGCACGGCGCGCCTGAAAGGCGGCGTGCAAGGCGCTTGTCGATAGCCCGTCTCCGGTCATGTCGCGCTAGGTAATTGCTTCGCATGCCGCCCGGCATGCCATCGCCGTTCGTTGCACCTCGGCCTCGTTCAGCTCGGCGAACATCGGCAGCGAGAGCTCCTCGCCGGCCCACGCCTCGGCCTCTGGAAGCTCGACCGGGCGCGAGCTCGCGGGGAGATGCGCGAAGGCGACGTGCCGATGCGCCGCCGGGGAGTAGTGCAAACCCACCTGGATACCGTCGGCGCGCAACAGCTCGACCAGCCGATCGCGCGCCGGGTGGCGCACCGGGAACAGGTGGTAGACACACGGTGTAGCGGACCGCTCGCCGAGGAGGAGGAGGAGCTCCTGCGGAAGGCCCACGCGCAGGTTCGCCGCGTGGCTGCGACGTGCCGCGTTCCATCTGTCGAGGTGTGGGAGCTTGACTCGCAGCAGCGCCGCCTGCAGGCCGTCAAGCCGCTCGTTGTATCCGACCACGACGTGCTCGCCCTTGCCGCGCTGGCCGAGGTGGCGGAGCTCGCGGACGCGAGCCGCCAACCGCGCGTCGTGAGTGCAGATCGCGCCCCCATCCCCCAGCGCGCCGAGATTCTTGCTCGGGTAGAACGAGAACGCGGCCGCGTCGCCCAGCGAACCCGCCCGCCTGCCGTTGTGGGTGGCGCCGTGAGCCTGCGCGGCGTCCTCGAGCACGAACAGACCGTGGTGGGCGCCGAGCGCGTTGATGCGATCCATGTCACACACCTGCCCGTAGAGGTGGACGGCGATCACCGCAGCCGTGCGCGGACCCACCAGCGCCGCCGCCGCGTCGGGGTCGATCAGCCCCGTGTCTCGCTGCACGTCGCAGAACACCGGGGTGGCGCCGGCGTGCAGCACGCCGAGCGCCGAGGCGATGAACGTGTGTCCCGGCACCAGCACCTCGTCGCCGGGCCCGATCCCGGCGGCGATCAGGACCAACGCGAGCGCGGCCGTGCCGGAGGCCAGGCCCACGCACTCCGAGACTTGGCAGTAGTCGGCGAACTCGCGCTCGAACGCCTCGACCTCATCGCCGAGGATGAAGCCGTCGGCGCCCACCACCCGCTCGAAAGCCGCCCGCAGCTCAGGCCCCAGCGCCGCGTGCTGGCGGGCCAAGCCCACGAACGGCACGACCTCCGCGCTCGCCCGTGCCTGCACGCGAATCGCCCGCTCTTGAACGCTCATCTAGTCATTCCCTTTCGTCGTCCGCGCGCGTGCCGGCGCCGGTCAAGCCAGAGCATTCGCGTAATTGGAGACCGCAACCGGGACGCCGGCGGCGGCGAGCGAGGACTCGGCCGCCTCGGCGATCATCACGACCTGGTGCGCGAGCTCGAGGTCGCCTGAGGTCTCCCCCATCGCGATCAGGCGCACGAACTCGGCCAGCTCTGTCACGAGCGGCTCCGTGGCCGCGATCTGGGGCGAGCGGATATCTCCGCTGCGGTAGGAGAGCTGATACTCGCCGAACGTCTCGGGGTCCCGATAGACGACGCCCCGATCGAACACCCGCACCGGCTCCGGGGTGCCGTCCTCGTAGAGGACCATCTTGTTGCTCCCGACGATCGCCGTGCGGCGCAGCTTGCTCGGCGCGAGCCAGCTCAGCTCGACGTTCGCGATGAGTCCCGAGGGGAACTGCAGGCTCATGAAGGCGACGTCGTAGATGCCCGGCACGATCGAGTCGCGTCCGGTGGCCGTGATCGAGTCCGGCATTTCCCCCAACCAGTGGAGCAGGATCGAGAAGTCGTGGGGCCCGAGATCCCAGATCACGCTGACGTCGCGCTGGTGCAGGCCGAGATTCACGCGACTGGAGGAGATGAAGAAGATGTCTCCGAGCTCGTCCGTCTCGATCAGGCGCTTGACCTCTTTCACCGGGGGGCTGTATAGGAACGTCTGCCCGCACATGAGGCGTAGATCGCGCTCACGTGCGAGCGCGATCAGCTCCCCGGCCTCCGCCGCCGAGGGCGCGAGGGGCTTCTCGACGAAGGTGTGCTTGCCCGCCCGCAGCGCGGCGGCGGCCAGCTCGTAGTGCGTGAAGACGGGTGTCGCTATGACGATCGCCCCCACCTCCGGATCGTCCAGCAGGTCCTCGTAACGGCTGCTCGGGGCGGCCCCCGGATAGCGCCGGCTGAAGGAGGCGAGGCGCTCTGCGTCGAGATCGCAGATGTACCTGACGTCGATGCTCGGCTGCTCGATCAGTCCGCGGAGCAGGTTCGGGCCCCAGTATCCGAGCCCGACGAGCCCTACGCCAAGCCGCGATTCGGGGTTCAGTCTGCGATCGATGCTCGTCCCGGCGAGCTGGCGTCGCCAACGGGCGGAGGCCGACTCGATCGGGGTCGTGTCGACGGCCGGCGCGGGGGTCATAGCGCCAGACCCCCAAACCCCTGTTTACGCATCATGTGATGTCCTCCTGACTTGACTTCGTCGTCCGTGCTTGGTCAGCGTCAGGCGGCCTGATCGATGTCGCGGAGCGGTGCGCCCCGCCTGTCGAGCCAGCCCCCCGTCGAGCTACTGCGCAACGCAGGATGCACCTTCCGGAGCAAGATTCCAGGGGTTCTGGACGATTGATCTAAAAACGTCCCGAATAGTCATATGACGGTGTCGTCCCATGCGGTCGGGCTTCTGCCCGATGGAGGCAGATCGTGTCGGTCGGAAAGGTGGACACGGCCGGCACAGCGATGCACGGATCGGTCTCGTGCCTCGGTGCGGGCCATGCCGGGAGCCGGCGGCCCATATCGCCCGCACCCCGCCGCTAGCATGACCTGAATGCCCCGCGACTACCTGCAAGCGATCGGCGAGCACGTCGTCGTCTACGACGGCGGCATGGGCGCGACGCTGGAGCAATTCGAGCTGACCAGCGAGGACTATGGCGGCCTGGCGGGCAAGTGCCACGAGGCGCTGATCCTGAACCGCCCCGACGTGATCGAGGGCGTGCACACATCGATGCTCGATGCCGGCGCGGAAGTGATCGAGACCGACACTTTCCAGGCGTCGCGGATCAAGCTCGACGAGTGGGGATTGGCCGATTACACCGTCGAGATCAACACAAAGGCCGCGGAGATCGCGCGCAAGGCCGCTGGTGAGGCTCGCTTCGTCGCGGGCTCGATCGGTCCGACCGGATACCTGCCCGCCTCCGAGGATCCCTCGCTGGGTCAGATCCGCTTCAGGGAGCTGGTCGAGGTGTTCGCCGAGCAGGCGGCGGGCCTGATCGACGGGGGCGCCGACCTGATCATCGTCGAGACCGCCCAGGACATCCTCGAGGTCAAGGCCGCGGTGTTTGGAGCCCGCGAGGCGTTCAAGTCCACCGGTCGCACGCTGCCGCTCCACACGTCGGTCTCGCTGCTGCCCAACGGCGGCAAGATGCTGCTGGGCACGGACATCTCCTCGGTGCTGACCACCCTGGAGGCGCTGAAGGTCGACGTGATTGGGCTGAACTGCTCGACCGGCCCGGAGGACATGCGTGACGCGATTCGCTTCCTCGGCGAGCTCTGCCCGGTGCCGGTCGCGTGCATTCCCAATGCCGGCCTGCCCCTGCAGGGCCCGGACGGCGAGACGATCTTCCCCGAGCAGCCCGAACCGCTCGCCGACGCGCTGAAGGAGTTCGTCGAGCGCTACGGCGTCGGCATCGTGGGCGGCTGCTGCGGCACGACCCCGGCACACATCGCCGCGATCGCGGAGCGCGTGAAGGAGCAGGCCGTCGCCGCGCGCCCTGCCCCGCGCCCACCCCACCTCTCTTCGATGATCGCCGCCACGCCCCTCGTGCAGGAGCCGCGTCCGACGATGGTCGGCGAGCGCGTGAACTCGCAGGGCTCGCGCAAGGCCAAGGAGCTGCTGCTCACAGACGACTACGACGGGCTCGTCCAGATCGCCGAGGACCAGGTCACCGGCGGGGCCCACGTTCTAGATCTCTGCGTCGCGCTGACCGAGCGCACCGACGAGGACGAGCAGATGCGAGTGCTCGCGAAGAAGGTCTCTCTGACCCAACCGGCGCCGATCCAGATCGACTCGACCGAGCCCGAGGTCCTCCAGCGTGCGCTCGAGCAGATCCCTGGCCGCGCGATCGTCAACTCGGTGAACCTC
>DASXKH010000025.1:0-8557 GCA_036496915.1 Solirubrobacteraceae bacterium | reverse complement strand
TGCCCCGTAGGTAGCGATCGTAGTAGTACTCCAACCCTTCCTGACCGACCACCGTTCCCTGCTTGACACCGGCGAACGGGCGCAGCTTCAGCTCGCGTTCGGAGACCTGTCCGACGTAACCGAGGACCTGCGCGGCCATTTCCCCGTAGGGGTATGAGCGGATCGAGACGGGCCGCTGGGTGACGCCGGGATATTCGTTCTGGCGCTCGGCAAGCTCGGTCAGCGGGCCGCGCCCGGCGGCGGTCTTGATCGTCACCGGCGCATAGGGCAGCGCCGTGCGGCCCTTGATCACGAGCGCCTCGATGTGCGAGGCGCTCATGCCCAGCAGCGCCCCCAACCGTCGATAGAGACTTAGCCTGGGCGCGCCCGCGGGCGGCAGCGCGGAGGGCACGATCTGCACCGCGTTGGTGACCGTGCTAGCGGCGATCGCCTTGCCTTCGCGGTCGAATACCTGCCCGCGCGGCGCGGCGATCGGCAGGTCGCGCACGCTGTTGACGGCCGCTTCCTGGACGTAGCGTTCACCGGTGAGCACTTGCAGGTACCACAGCCGGAAGAAGATCACCGCGAACATCACGAGCGCGATCCCGCCGAGGATCGCCACGCGAAAGGCCATCTGCGGCGATACGGGAGGCAGACGTCCACCCGCCGACCCGGTGGACCCACCGCCGGGGGCATCGCCGGAGCGAAAGCCTTCGATCGCGCTCATCCGGTCCGCCCCGCCTACGTCCGGGACAGCGGGCTCAGCCCGCCGGTCGTGTAGGCGCGGCGGCGGCGCCGGCGCGGATCCTCGGGCAGACCTCCGATCAGGCAGCGACGCACGAGCACCCACACCGGCAGTGCGACGATCGTGTTGACGAGCACCCCGAGCACGATCTGGCGCAGGAGCTCCAGGCTGACGGGAGCGTCAACGCCGAGCATGAACTCCATCAGCGAGTAGGCCACGAGCGCGCCGGCCGTGGCCCCCGCTCCGACCAGCAGCGGCGTCAGCGCGGCCTGCGGGTCGCGCAGCTCGCGCAGCCGCCCGCACCAGTAGCCCACGAGCGTGAACACAAGCGAGGTCAGGCCGAGCGTCTGCACGAGCGCGAGATCGACGAGCAGCCCGACGGCGAACCCGCTCGCGGCGCCGACGGTGGAGCCGCACAGCAACCCGACGAACGCGACCAGCAGCGGCGACAGGTCGACGGTCACGCCGAGCACCGGCACCTCGGAGACGACGCCCGCCTGGAAGAACACGACGACGATCGACAGCGCGGCGATGCGCGCGATCAGCCCGCCGGAGACGCCCTGCCCATCCACTATCCGGCTCCAGTCGAGGCGAGCTGCCCGGCGGGCCCGGTTTCGGTGCCGGGGCGCCCGCCGGCGGGGAGGCTCGACAGGAGGCTGCTCAGCCGCGCGGGCCGCGAGCCGGCGCCGGCCGTCAGGACCTGCACGACGTCGAGGTTGCGCAGGTTCGCGAGGGGGTGCACGTTGACCGACTCGTACGCGCTTTCTTCATCGACCGAGGTCACCTGCCCGATCGGGATGCCGCGGGGATACAGCGATTCGTCGGGGCTCGCGACGGTGCCCGAGGTGTAGACGTATTCGCCCTTGAGCGCGGCCGTGCCTCCGGGCAGGTACTGGAGCAGCAGATCGTTGGGGTCGCCCACCTTCGGCTGCACGATGCCGGTCGCCGCGGAGGAGCCGATGCGCGCGCTGACGCCCATCGAGCTGTCGGTGATGAGGCTCACCTGGGCGCCGTCGGAGGCGGCGAGCGTGACCTTGCCGACGAGCCCTTCGTCGTTGATCACGGGGTCGTCAACGCGTACCCCGGCGGCGGTGCCCTTGTCGATCGTGACGGTCGAGTACCAGATGTTCGGCGTTTTGCCGACGACCGTCGCGGTCACGGGCCGGTAATTGGCCACGCCCAGCTGGTTGTCGAGGTGGAACATCCCCAGCAGCTGGTGGTAGGACTGCTGGTCGACCCGGTCGGCAACCACTTCGCGTCGCAGCGTCGCGACCTGCTTGCGCAGTGCGGAGTTCTGGCTTTTGGCGTTCAGCGTGTCGCCGAACCAGCCGAACAGGTCGCGCACCGGCTTCAGCGCCTTGTTGGCGCCGTCCTGGATCGGCGAGACGACCGTCAGAAAGCCGCGCTGCACCGAGTGCAGACGCCCGCCCGAAGCCTCGCCGAAGTAGGCCGTCAGGAGGATCAGGGAGAGCACGACGAGCAGTGCGAGCACCACACGTCGACGGCGAACCGTCTTGTCATACACGAGTCAGGGCCTTCCGAAGCGTTCATGGGACAGGGTAACCGGGCCTCCGGGTGCGGCGCGCCGTGCTAACGACGGCGCCTGGTTCGCGAGTTGCGGTTGGAGCGGTGTATCGCCTCGAACTCCTCCAGCGAGCGCCCGGAGCCCACCGCGACGCACGTCAGTGGCGATTCGGCCAGGTGCGCCGGCATCTGCGTCTCCTCGCGCAACCGCTCGTCCAGGCCCTGCAGCAGCGAGCCGCCGCCGGCGAGCATGATCCCGCGGTCCATGATGTCCGAGGCCAGCTCCGGCGGGGTGCGATCGAGCGTCTCCTTGACCGCGTCGATGATCTGGCTCAGCGGTTCCTCCAGGGCCTGGCGGATCTCCTCGCTGGTGAGCACGACCGTCTTCGGCAGCCCGGAGACCATGTCGCGCCCGCGGATCTCGGCCTGCAGCTCCTCTGACATCGGACAGGCCGAGCCGATCTCGAGCTTCAGCTCCTCGGCGGTCTGCTGGCCGATCAGGAGCTTGTACTCCTTCTTGGCGTAGTTGATGATCGCCTCGTCCATCTCATCGCCGCCGACCCGGATCGACTGCGAGACGACGATCCCGCCGAGCGAGATCACGGCGACCTCGGAGGTGCCCCCGCCGACGTCGACGACCATCGATCCGGTCGGCTCGCCGACGGGCAGGCCCGCCCCGATCGCGGCGGCCATCGGCTCCTCGATCAGGTAGGCGGTGCGCGCGCCCGCGGACAGGCAGGCCTCCTCGACCGCGCGCTTCTCCACGCCCGTGACCCCGGAGGGCACGCACACGACCACGCGCGGGTGCGCCCAGCGGTTCTGGTGGACCTTCTGGATGAAGTGGCGAAGCATCTCCTCGGTCACGTCGAAGTCGGCGATCACGCCGTCCTTGAGCGGGCGGATCGCCTGAATCGTCCCGGGCGTGCGGCCGAGCATGCGCTTGGCCTCGATCCCGACGGCGTGCACTTCGCCGGTGCGCGAGTCGATCGCGACGACGCTCGGCTCGGACAGCACGATCCCGCGCCCGCGCACGTATACGAGCGTGTTCGCGGTGCCCAGATCGACCGCCATGTCGCGGCCGCCGAAGCCTGTCAGGTAGGTGAAGATGCTCATCGGTCGGGTGGAGGGGTGGGTGCGTCCGCGCTCGGGCGCGAAATTCGGCTCTGGGGCGCGGATTTCGGGGTTTCTCCCCCGGTGCGGAGAGCGTGTCCGGCGGCCGACGCTTGCCCGCGGCGCAGTCTAGCGGACGCCCTTCGGCGTCCGCCACGCTTGCCAGCGGATTTGCAGGCAAATCCGCCGGCCGCGACGGACTATCCCGGGGGGATGCGCAGGTACGGCAGGGCGAAGCTCATGATCTGACCGAAGGCCGGGGCGGCGACGGTCCCCCCGAAGATCGAGCCCGACTGCGGTTCGTCCACGATCACGGCGCACAGCAGCTTGGGATCGGACGCGGGCGCGAAGCCCACGAACGAGGCCACGTATGCCGATTTGGAGTATTCGCCGGTCGCCGGATCGATCTTGCTGGCCGTTCCGGTCTTGCCAGCGAGCTGGTAGCCGGGGACTGAGACCTCGTGGGCGGTGCCGCCCGGAGCGAGGACGCCCTCGAGCATCGTGCGCAGCTGCGCGGCGGTCGTCGCGGAGATCACGCGGTGTCCTGTGGGCGTGTACCTGGACCGGCCGTCGACGGCGCCGATGATGTGGGGACGGCGGAGGATGCCGCCGTTGGCGATGGCCGAGTAGGCGGCGGCCATCTGCATCGGCGTCACCAGCTCGCCCTGACCTATGGGCAGGTTGCCCATTGAGGAACCGGAGTACTTGGACAGCGGCAATGTGACGCCCTGTTCCTCGCCGGGGAGTTCGACGCCGGTGGGTGTGCCGAAGCCGAAGCGGTGGACCCAGGTGTTGAAGTTCGACGCCCCCTCGAGTTTG
The DNA here is from genome assembly GCA_036496915.1 of Solirubrobacteraceae bacterium. Classification (GTDB taxonomy): domain Bacteria; phylum Actinomycetota; class Thermoleophilia; order Solirubrobacterales; family Solirubrobacteraceae; genus Palsa-744. The sequence goes on along the minus strand of DASXKH010000025.1, from coordinate 4,380 downwards.
CCGATCTCGATCGCGCCGACGTTGCTGGACTGGGCGAGGATTTCGGCGGTCGTGAGCGTCTCGTCGGCGTGTTCGGTGTCGTCGTGGATCGTGCGATCGGCGACCTGGATCTGGTCGGGGATGTTAAAGCCGCTGGTCGGGGTGATCAGGCTCTGCTGCAGCGCGCCGGAGACGGTGAAGGCCTTGAAGGTGGAGCCCGGTTCGTAGGCGAAGCCGACCGCGCGGTCGGCGAGCGCCGCCTGGGAGGAGGCCGCTGGGTCGTTGGCGTTCACCTGAGGCCAGTTGGCGACCGCGAGCAGCGCGCCGGTGCTGGGGTTCATCACGATCGCGGTGGCGTCTTTGGGGGCGAACACGCGTCCGACCGCGCCGAGGACGTCTTCGGCGCGCTGCTGGATGTTGGCGTCGAGCGTGAGCGTGAGCGTGGCGCCGGGTTTCTCGGTATGGACGTTGGCGATCGAGATCGGCTGGCCGCGCGCGTCGCTGATCGTGTGCCGCTCCCCGGCCGTGCCTTTGAGCAGCGCGGACTGCGAGTACTCCAGGCCCGACAGGCCCTTGCCTTCGGTGCCGACGAAGCCGAGCACCTGCGCGGCGAGCGTCCCGCGCGGGTAGACGCGGCGCATCGTCGGCGTGCCGCTGACGCCTTCGAGCTTCAAGGCGTCCACCGCGCGCGCTTGCCGGGCCGGGAGCGCGCGGGCGAGGTAGACGAAGCCGCGGCGTTCACTCAACTTGGCCAGGATCTGCGCCTGGGCTTGGCCGAGCAGCGGCGCCAGTTTCTGCGCCGCCTGCAGCGGTTCTTTCACCAGGTAGGGGTCGGCCGCGATGTCCCGCGCGGGCTCGGAGACGGCGAGGTCGACGCCGTTGCGGTCGACGATCGTGCCCCGTTGGGCAGGGAGTGTTTCGTTGCTCAGCTGCTGGGTCTGGGCGGCCCTGCGCAGCGTCCCCGCGCGCACCGTCCCCAGATACAGGGTGCGCGCGGCGGCGAGCGCGAGCAGCAGGAAGAACAGCGCGAAGATGACCCCGATCCGGTGCTGGACGGTGGCCACCCGCTAGCCCCCCGGGGTCGCCGATGCGCCACCGGATTCGCCGCTTGGCGCTGGCGCCGAGGTGGCTTCGCTCGCGCCGCTTTCGGCTCCGCTCGAGGTGTGTTCGCTCGTGGCGGGGGCTTCGCTGGATGCGGTCGTGCTCGAGCGGCTCGTTTCCGAGGAGGCCGTGTTGGATGAGCCTTCTTCGCCGCCGCTCGCGCCGGTCGAGCTCGTGGTTTCGCTTTCGCCGGTGGACGAGGGGGCGGCGGCGGACGTTGCGGATTGCGAGGACGAAGACGGGGAGGATTCGCCTGAGGTCGAAGCGGCGGGGCCGGCGCCGGCACGCGCGCTCAGCGCCGCCACCGCCCGGCCGATCTCCGACTGGGAGCCGTGCGCGGAGAGGAACCGCAGCGATCCGGCGGGGACGAGCTGCATGCCCATGTGCGCGGCCTGCAGCTCGACCGTGTCGCCGGCGGCGACTTCGGAGTTTTCGACGCTGAGGGCGGAGTTTTCGCGCTGCAGCGCGCCCTCGTGCTCGAGCGCGCGCCCGATGCCGGCGTTCAGCTTCAACAGGCCGAGCTGCATCGTGACGATCCCGATCAGCGCGAACGTGACGAGTCCGATCCACGCGCGCCCGTGGATCAGGCGGTCGAACAGTGGGTGCGTGGTGATGACGGTCGCCGGGTTGCGCGAGGGCGCGGCGCGGCGCGCGGGAGCCGGACGGGACCTGGCGGGGCCCGATACGCGGCGGGGACGTGCGGGCGCGGGCGGCCTGCGGCGAGGACGGACCGCGGGGGCGGGGGCGGCGGCGGCGGCGGCGGCGGCCGCGGCCGCGGGGGGCGGCGGGGTCATCGCGCGCCTCCGTGCTCGCCGCGCCTGCGCGCGGTGCGTCGTGCGGAGGACTTCGGGAACGGGTCGCCGGGCGCCTGCTCGGGCGCGGGCGCAGACGAGGGATCGTCGGCGGCGAGCTTGCGCGCAGCGCGCAGGCGCGCGGATGAGGAGCGCGGGTTGGCGGCGATCTCCCCGGCGGAGGGCACGATCGAGCGGCGCGTCAGCAGCGCCGCCTCAGGTGTGCGCCCGCAGCCGCAGACGGGCAGGTCGGGCGGGCAGATGCAGCCCTGGGCGCGGGCGGCCATGAAGCGCTTGACGCGGCGATCCTCGAGTGAGTGGAAGGAGATCCCGGCGAGCACGCCGCCGTCGCGCAACAGCTCCCAGGCGAGCGGCAGCGCATCGTCGAGCTGCTCCAGCTCGTCGTTGACCGCGATCCGCAGCGCCTGGAACGAGCGCTTGGCCGGGTGACCGCCGGCGAAGCGCGCGGGCACGGGGATCGCGGAGACGATCGTCTCGACCAGGTCCTGCGTCGTCGCGATCGGCGCCTGCTCGCGTCGGCGCACGATCGCACGGGCGATCGCGCCGGCGTGGCGCTCCTCGCCGAAGTCGCGCAGCGCGCGCGCCAGCTGACGCTCGTCCCAGGTGGCGACGAGCTCGCGCGCGGTCAGCTCCTGGTCGGGGTCCATGCGCATGTCCAGGGGCGCCTGGAACGAGTAGGAGAACCCGCGCTCGCGCGCGTCGACCTGCATCGAGGACATCCCCAGGTCGAAGTAGACGGCATCGGCGCGCACGCCCTCGTCCGCCAGCTCCTGGAGGGCCTGCGCGTAGCCGGCGCGGATGAAGCGCACGGTGCACGCGACCTCTCCGGCGAGCTCCTCGAAGCGCTCGCGCGCATATGGGTCGCGGTCGATCGCGATCAGGGTGCCCTGCGCGCCGAGGCGCTCGGCGATCAGCTGGGCGTGGCCGCCGCCGCCGAACGTGCAGTCGATCGCGGTCTGCCCGGGGCGTGGGTCGAGCAGGTCGATCAGCTCGCCGGCGAGCACCGGGATGTGCGTGCTGGTTGTCATGTCAAGGGTGAGCGTCACGATAGGCGGTGGTTCGAGGGGTTGGCCTCACTCGTCAACACGGGCAGTGATCTCCGCGACGCCGCCGAGCAGCGTCGGTCGATGGTCGTTCCAGGCGCCGCGATCCCACAGCTCCAGGCGATCGCCGACGCCGACGACGACGACCTCCTTGCTCAGTCCCGCGTGCTCGCCCAGGAACGAGGGGACCATGATCCGTCCGGCCGCATCGAGGTCGGCGTCGTGAGAGCTGCCGTAGAAGAAGCGCTCCAGCTCGGTCAGGCGCGCGGACAGGGGGGGAAGCTCGGCGAGGGCGCGCTGGGTGTAGCGCTCGTATTCCTCCGGTCGCCACACCCCGACGCAGGGCTTCAGGTCGACGGGCATCGCCAGCACGACTCCCTCCGAGAGCGCGGCGCGGTAGCGGGCCGGGACGGTCAGGCGGTTCTTGGCGTCGAGCGTGTGGTCGAAGGTGCCGCGGAAGTGAACCATGAGGGGGAGGGCTTCTTCTGCTCGTCGGGAGAGGGTGTCTCGTCGGGGTGGCTACCGAGCCGGGGTGGAGGAGTGGGAGGAGCCCCTCCACCTCGGCTCGCTTCCGGCAAGTTACCCCACTTTCCCCCACAACGCAACCCTAATTGCACATTTTTTCCCACAACCCCGTCCTGGGGCCGTCGAAATCGACGAGAGGTCCTCCCCATGGCGCTTTTCGCTTGCCTGCCGCGCCGCCCGCCCGAGTGCCGGTGGGCCCGATTCATGCAGGTCGCCATGCAATATGGGTGGGTGCATCGTCCGTTGCGGATACGATCGGCTGATGCGGGTCGAGCAGGGGCATCGATGGGGACGGGCGCAGGGACGCAAACGTGGCCGCGCCGGTGGCCGCGCCGGGGGCCTCGCGCTCCTCGCGCTCACCGCGCTCGTCCTGGTCGCCGGCGTGTTCGCGGGATGCGGCTCCGGCGGATCGACTGGCACAAGCGCCGATCCCGCCGGGGTCGTCCCGTCCTACGCGCCCGTGTATGTGGGAGCGATCGTGCGCCCGAACGGCGGCCTCAAGACCGAAGCGCTCGCGGCCGGGCACGCGCTGACCGGACAGCACAACCCGTATAGCCGACTGGTGGGCGTGCTCCAGACGCCCGGCTCCCCCACGCTCGAATTCGGCCGTGACATCGCGCCGTGGCTGGGGGAGAACGCGGGACTGTTCTTCACCACGCTCGGATCCTCCAAAGCGTTGACGAGCCTGCTCCAGCAGGGGTTGACGGGCGTGGGGGGCTCGGGCGCAGGGTGGCCGTTCGCGGCGGGCACGGGGGCGCAGGGCGCGATCGTGCTCGACACGAGCGATCTCGCCAAGGCCCAGGCGTTCGTCGCATCCCAGGCGGCGCACGCGGGCGCGCACACGACCAGCTACAAGGGCGTCTCCTACCAGGCCGCGGCGGGTGAAGACGCGTTCGCCGTCGTCGACAAGCTGGTCGTGC
>DASXKH010000024.1:0-20757 GCA_036496915.1 Solirubrobacteraceae bacterium | reverse complement strand
GGTACATGTACCGCCCGGAGGAGCCGCACATGTGCGGCTCCTAGGGACGGCCGCATGCGGCCGTCCCAGCAGGGGCGCATGCGCCCCTGCGGCGATCAGATCAGCTTCAATAGTCATGCGGCCAGGGCTTTGATCAAAGACCGTACGACCGCCCGATCACGTCGAGCATGATCTCGTCGGTGCCCGCGCCGATGCGGTTCAGGCGCGCGTCCCGCCAGACGCGCTCGATGCCGTACTCGCGCATGTAGCCCGCGCCGCCGTGGATCTGGATGCACTCGTCGGCCACTTCGCAGAGCACGCGCGAGGCGACGAGCTTGGACATCGAGATCTCGCGCACGGGATACTCGCCGTTGTTGAAGCGCCAGGCCGTGATGTAGGTCATCTGTCGCGCGGACTCGATCTTGGTGGCCATCTCGGCGAACTTGTGGCGAATCACCTGGAACTTGCCGATTTCGCGGCCGAACGCCTTGCGCTCGTGCGCGTACTGCAGCGTGCGTTCGAAGCACTTCTGCGCGCCCGCGACCATGCCGGCGGCGCCGATCAGGCGCTCGCCCTGGAGCTCCCACATGATGTGGTAGAAGCCCTTGCCGACCTGGCCCAGCACCGCGGCGCCCGGCACGCGCACGTCCTGGAAGGCCAACAGCGCCGTGTCGGAGGCGTGCATGCCGAGCTTCTCGAGCTTCTTCTCGCGGATCACCCCGGGCGCGTCCATCGGCACGAGGAACAGCGTGAACCCGTCATAGCCCGCGTCCGGGTCGGTCTTGGTCACGAGCACGATCACGTCGGCGCGGTGGCCGTTGGTGATGTAGGTCTTCGAGCCGTTGATGACATAGTCGTCCCCGTCCTTGACCGCCCGCGTCTTGATGCCTTTCACGTCCGAGCCGGCGTCGGGCTCGGTGATGCCCAGGCACAGGATCTTCTCGCCCCTGATCGCCGGCACGACCCACTCCTGCTTCTGCTCCTCCGAGCCGAACGCGAGGATCGGGGGCATCGCCATGTCGGTGTGCACGGCCAGCCCCATCGCCAGACCGCCCGAGTTGGCGTTGGTGATCTCCTCGGCCAGCACCAGCGCCGAGTAGTAGTCCCCGCCCTGCCCGCCGTACTCCTCGGGCTTGTCCAGGCCGAGGAAGCCCAGCTCGCCCATGCGCCTGAAGACCGAGTCCGGGAACGTCGTCTGCTCCCACTCCTCCGCGTGCGGCGCGAGCTCTTTGGTCGCGAAGCTGCGGATCGACTCGCGCAGCGCTTCGTGCTCGTCGGTGAAGATGAAATGTCTCTTCTCGCTCTTGAAGTCGGGCTTGAGCACGCTCTCGGCGGTGGCGGCCATGTTCAGTGGTCTCCTCGGGTCTGTGGTTGACGGCGCTCGGTCTCTGCGGGGTTGACGCCCAGCTTGACGCACGCGTCTACGCGCCGGCATCGGGCGGTGCGCGAACGGTTATCCAAGGAGGCTAACGCAGGCTCGCTAGAAAGTAAACAGTAGTGCTGCTTACTTTGTGTCGTGCCCGATCTGGTTAGGATGCAGTCCGTGTCCGATCCGGTCCTCTATGCGCTCGCCGACGGCGTGGCCACGGTCACGCTCGACGAGCCCGATACGCGCAACGCGCTCTCGCCCGAGCTGCTGTCTGGGCTGATCGAGGCGTTTCAGCGCGCGCAGGACGATCCCGAGGCGCGCTGTGTCGTGCTCTGCTCCTCGCACGAGCGCACCTTCTCCTCGGGCGCCAACCTCGGCGGGTTCGCGGGGGAGATCCCGCTCGTGCACAAGCATTTCGGTTCCGGGCGGTTCGTTGACCTGTTCAAGCTGATCGGCTCGCTGACCAAGCCCACGTTGTGCGCGGTGCGTGGGCATGTGCTCGCCGGTGCGCTCGGGATCGCGCTCGCGTGCGACCTGATCGTCGCCTCCGAGGACGCCACGTTCGGGACGCCCGAGATCAACGTGGGCGCGTTCCCGTTCATGATCATGGCGCTGATCTACCGCAACGTCCCGCGTAAGAAGGCCACCGAGCTGCTGCTGCTTGGGGAGCGCTGGAGCGCCGAGGAGGCGCACGCCGCCGGGATCGTCAACAAGGTTGTCCCCGTCGCGGAGCTCGACGCCGCCGTGGCCGAGTGGGCTGGGAAGCTGGCATCCAAGTCGCCCGTGATCATGCGGCTGGGCAAGGAAGCGATGCGTCGTCAGATGGACATGCCGCTGGACGACGCGCTCGACTACCTACGCGCACAGCTCTCGCTCGCAGTCTCCACCGAGGACATCGTCGAGGGCGTCACTGCGTTCTTCGAGAAGCGCGAGCCGGTTTGGAAAGGGCGTTGAGGAGCACGCTCGAGTCCTCTCGTTGCTCGCCGGCCTGGGAAGGGTGGTCGGGGCGAAGTAAGCAGTAGGACTCTTTACTTCTCGCACGGCTCGCGATCCGGTTAGGATTGCTTCTCGTGGCCGCGCCGTCTACCGAGTCCAGCCTGTTGCGACCCCTGGTCGAGGACCTGGAAGCCCGCCGCGCGCGGATCGCGCTCGGCGGGGGACAGGAGAAGATCGACCGACAGCACGAGAAGGGCGCGCTGACCGCGCGCGAGCGGATCGCGCTGCTCGTGGACGAGGGGACGTTCGTGGAGCTCGGCATCCACGGGCGCCCGCACTCCTCCCAGCGCGCGATGGACGGCGTCGACGCGCCCGCCGACGGCGTGATCACCGGCTACGGCAAGGTGGACGGTCGCCTGACGGCCGTGTGCGCGTATGACTTCACGGTGATGGCCGGCTCGATGGGGATGACGGGCGAGTTCAAGGTCACGCGCCTGCGCGAGCTGGCGCTGACCAAGCGCATCCCGTTCGTGTGGCTGCTCGACTCCGCCGGCGCCCGCGTGCAGGAGGCGGCCGGGGCGATGTTCGCCGGCTCGGGCCATCTGTTCCGCGAGGAGGTGATCATGTCCGGCGTCATTCCCCAGGTCGCTGCGCTGCTGGGGCCGTGCGCGGCCGGGACCGCCTACATCCCGGGCCTCGCCGACTTCGTGCCGATGGTCAAGGGGCGCGGCTCGATGGCGCTCGCCGGACCGCACCTCGTGCGCGCGGCCGTGGGGGAGGACGTCACCCAGGAGGAACTGGGGGGCTCGCGCGTGCACTGCCGCAAGTCCGGCGTGGGCGACATGGAAGTCGCCGACGACGCCGAGTGCATCGCGCGGATCAAGCAATACCTGTCGTACATGCCCCAGCACTGCGAGCTGCCGCCGCCGCTGCGCCCCGCCGTCGATCCGATCGACCGCGCCGAGGAGGACCTGCTCGACGTGCTGCCCGAGTCCAACCGCAAGCCCTATGACATGTACGAGGTGATCGAGCGCATCGTCGACGACGGCGACTACCTCGACATCAAGGGGCAATGGGCGAAGACGATCATCACCTGCTTCGCCCGCTTCGGCGGGCGCCCGGCGGGGATCGTCGCCAACCAGCCCAAGCAGCTGGGTGGCATCCTCGACAACGACTCCGCCGACAAGGCCGCGCGGTTCGTGAACCTGTGCAACGCGTTCGGCATCCCGCTCGTGTTCGTCCAGGACGTGCCCGGGTTCATGGTCGGCACGAAGGTCGAGGCCGCCGGCATCATCCGCCACGGCGCCAAGATGCTGTACGCGGTCGCCAACGCGACCGTGCCGAAGATCACGGTGATCACGCGCAAGGCCTACGGCGCCGGCTACTACGTGATGAACGGCCGTGCGTACGAGCCCGACCTGATCGTCGCCTGGCCGAGCGCGGAGATCAGCGTGATGGGCGCCGAGGGGGTCGTGGAGATCGCGTTTCGCCGCCAGGTCGAGGAGGCCGAGGATCCCGAGGCCAAGAAGGCCGAGCTGATCGAGGGATTCCGCAAGATGTTCGACGTCTACATCGCCGCCGGCAACGACCTGATCGACGACGTGATCGACCCGCGCGCCACGCGCGAGACGATCTGCCGAGGGCTGGAGATGTCTGCGGGCAAGAAGGTCGAGCGGCCCTGGAAGCGACACGGCGTGGTGCCCGTATGACTGCGCGCTACGGCGTCCTTACCGATCGTCGATCAGATGCGATCGACGGATCGGCCAGCTCGCCTGCAGAGCAGGCCACGCTCCCTGCGTCCTTGTATCGCTTGTCCTACGGGCCCCACGGAGGAGGAGTATGAGCGTCGAGGACCCGGTAGTTCTCACCTGCGCCATCTCTGGCGTGCTCGCCAACCGCAAGCAGTGCCCGGCGATCCCGTACACCCCGGCCGAGTACGCCGCCGAGGCGCGACGGATCGTGGACGAGGGCGGGGTGATGATCCACATCCACGCGCGCAAGCCCGACGGCTCGCCGAGCTTCGAGGTCGAGGACTACCGCGCGATCTCGCAAGCGATCCGCGCCGAGGTGGGGGATGCGGCGATCATCAACTTCTCGACCGGCGCCGTGGGCGTGTCGGTCCAGAAGCGCGTCGACTATCTGCGCGAGTGCCGCCCGGAAGTCGCGGCGTTGAACATGGGCTCGATGAACTACGCCAAGTACTCGCGCTCGCGCAAGGACTTCGTCTTCAAGATGGTCTTCGCCAATCCGTTCGAGGAGATCGTCGCGCTGCTGGAGGCGATGAACGAGCTGGGCATCAAACCCGAGCACGAGTGCTTCGACATCGGCCACGTCGGCTCGCTGGAGCCGCTGATGCACATGGGCGTGCTGCACCCGCCGCTGCACGTCGACTGCATCATGGGCGTCACCGGCGGCATCCCCCCGAGCGCGCGCAACCTCGCGGCGATGGTCGAGAACATCCCCGGTGAGTGTGGGAATGGCGGGCCCAAATCTCACTGGGGCGTGATCGGCATCTCCCGGCAGCAGTGGCTGCTCGTCGCCGCCGCCCTGACCCTCGGCGGCTCGGTCAGGGTCGGTCTGGAGGACAACCTGTATCTGCCCGGCGGCGAGATGGCCGCCTCCAACGGCGAGCTGATCGCCCAGGCGCGACGCATGGCCGAAGAGGTCGGCCGCCGCCCCGCGACCGTCTCAGAGGCCCGCGCGATGCTTCAGATCAAGCCCCGCGAGACGGTGGGCTCCGCCTCATGAGCCTGCCGCTGGAGGGCATCCGCGTGCTCGACCTCTCGCGCCTCTTGCCCGGCGGGTTCTGCTCGCTGCTGCTCGCGGACTTCGGCGCGGACGTGCTCAAGGTCGAGGACACGGGCATGGGCGACTACATCCGCTGGTCCCCGCCCTACGTCGAGGGGGCCGAGGACAGCGCCAAGTCCGCGCTGTTCCTGGCGCTCAACCGCAACAAGCGCTCGATCCGCCTCGACCTCAAGCAGGAGCAGGGCCGCGAGGCGCTGCTGGCGCTCGTGCGCGAGCACGACGTCGTGCTCGAGTCCTTCCGTCCCGGCGTGCTCGACCGCCTCGGCGTCGGCTATGAGCGCATGCGCGAGGTCAACCCCGGGATCGTCTACTGCGCGATCACCGGCTACGGTCAGACCGGCCCCAAGCGCGAGGCCGCAGGCCACGACATGAACTACCTCGGCCTCGTCGGCCTGCTCGGGCTCACCGGCGAGGCCGATGGCGAGCCCGTGCAGGCGGCCGGGCAGATCGCCGATCTCGGCGGCGGCTCGCTGATGGCCGCCTTCGGCATCATGGCCGCCCTGCACGAGCGCGACGGCGCCCCCGCGCGCGGCGAGCGTCCCGCCCGGCCAGGCTCGGGGGAGGGCCAGATCGTGGACGTCTCGATGGCCGACGGCGCGCTCTCCTGGCTGGCGATGGTCGCCGGCGCCCACTTCGCCGACGGCGCCGTTCCACGTCGCGGCGAGCTGCCGCTGGCCGGCTCGCTGATCTGCTATCGACCGTACGAATGCGCCGACGGCTGGGTCACGCTCGGGGCGCTGGAGCCGAAGTTCTGGCAGACGTTCTGCCGCGGCGTGCAGCGCGAGGATCTGATCGAGCGCCAGTTCGAGCGCCCGGGCTCCGAGGCTCACGCCGAGGTCCAGGCGATCTTCCGCGCCCGTCCTCGTGCCGAGTGGGAGGAGTTCGCGCGCACGCACGACTGCTGCCTGGAGCCGGTCCTCGAGCTCGACGAGGCGCTTGACTCCGAGCTCGTGCGCGCGCGTGAGATGGTCGTCGAGATCGACCAGCCCGGAGCGGCGCGGGCGGTGCGCCAGCTCGGCATCCCGGTCAAGCTCGAGCGCACCCCCGGCGATCACCGGCGCCTGCCGGGCCCGGCGCTGGGCGAGCACACCGAGGAGGCCCTGCGCGAGGCCGGCTACAGCGACGAGCGGATCGCCGAGCTGCTTGGGTGTGGCGCCGCCGCTGGGCCCGCGCAGCCCACCGCGCCGGCGACGTTCCGCGCGTGAGCGGAGCCGGCGATCGTGGCCGCCTCCACCCGCGCACCCGCCCGCCGCGAGCGATCCTCGGGCGATAACTCGCTCGGGGACGACGCGCCCGCGACGGAGCTGCTGAAGATCGGCGAGCTGGCCGAGCGCGCTGGAGTGAGCCCGGGCACGGTCAGGCACTACCTGCGCGAGGGCCTGCTGCCGGCTCCCGTGAAGACGAGCCGCAACATGGCCTGGTATCCGGTCGAGAACGTGCAGCGGATAGCTCTGATCAGGCGTCTGCAGGAGGAGCGGTTCATGCCGCTGCGCGTGATCCGCGCGATGCTCGACACAGAGCCCGAGCGCGTACGCGCCCTGATCGAGTCCGAGGACCGCATCCTCGAGCGCGCGCTGGCCAGCGCAGAGCAGCGCGGCGGCGGGCGTCGCGTGTCGGCGAAGGAGATCCGCGAGCGCTACGACATCCCCCGCAACGTGCTCGCGCGCCTGGCCGAGATCGGCGTGCTGACGCCCTCCAACCGCGGTTACGGGCCCGACGACGTGCAGATCGTCGAGGCCATCAGCCGCTTCCGCGCCGGCGGCTACGACGAGGCGCTCGGGTTCACCGTCTATGACACCCTGCGCTACCGCGAGGCGCTGGAGCCGCTCGTGCAGGAGGAGGTTCGCTCACTGCTCGACCGTCTCGCCGGCGAGGTCGAGGTGGAGCGCGCGCACGCGATCATCGAGGCCGGCGCCGAGCCCCTGCGCGAGCTGATCGGCGCGATCCACTCCAAGCTCCTGCTCGCCGAGCTCGCGCGCCAGCGCGGGCGCTGAGCTCCCGCGCCAGGCGCCCCCCGTGCTTGGCTCCTTCGGCTACCAGCGCGCGCGGTGGTGCTCGATCACGCCGAGGCCGCTCGCCAGACGAACGCCACCCGGCAGCGTTCCGCTGAAGGCTCCGAACGGCGCGGTGTAGTCGCTGCTCAGCAGCACCAGGTTCTCGTGGCGTACGCGCACGGCCTCCGCGGTGAAGTGGAGCTGCAGGCCATCGTCGATGCTTGCGGCGCCCTCCGCGACGATCTCGCTCAGATCGGCCGCGAAACGCACGGGCGCCGTCTCGCTCGGCAGACCATCCACCCACACCGCGCGCTCGCTCCCGGCCGGAGGGTCGTTGACTCCGGCCACGAGGTTCCACGCGAGCGCCGCGCCGTCCTCGCCCGTGCCCACGCCGGCGCTCCACCACCACTCGGTCTCACGCGGGTGGTAGCCGACGGTGTCGTCGATCACCGCCGCGGCCTCGATCGACCGCGGCGAGCCGTCGCCGAGCGTGAGCGTCCCGTGCGCGCGCACGCCCGCCTGCTTGCGCGTCCACACCTCGCCGGCCCCGAGCGCCGCCGCGCCCGCGCCCAGCCCGTACGCTCGCGCGCCGGGGCGCGTCTTCCTGCCCGGATCGCGAGCGCCGCGCGCGTCGCCGTGATGAGCACAGCGCGTCTGAATGCCACCGTCTTCGTGGAGCACCAGCTCGAGTCCCACGTCGCGGTCGCGAACACTCATCCGGCCCGGTGCCAGCCCGACTGTTGCGCCGCGGCGCAACAGTGTCCGCGTGCGCTCTCGCAACCGTCCGTCCTCGCGCGTGTACACGGCCCAGAACACCTGACTTGCGGGCCCGACCCGCACGAGCGCGGCACATGCCATCAGCTCCTCGCAGAACACCCCCACGTACCGCCACCGCTTCAACGGCCGGCCGCCCCGCAGCAGCGGCAGCCGCACCTCGCCGGCGCTCGCCTCGGGGCGCTCTGGAGCTATGCTTATGGGTGTTGACTGACTAGTCAATCTATTTCCGTGGGTTGGGACTCGGCTCGCGAAGGGGAGCGCAACCATGAAGGCAGCGGCCGTCCAGCTCAACTCCACCGCCGACTTCGGCGCGAACCTCGCCACCGCCGATCGTCTCACACGAGCCGCGGCGGCGGATGGCGCGCAGCTGATCGTGCTGCCGGAGAAGTGGACCGCCATGGGCTCCGAGCAGGAGCTGCGCGCGTGCGCGCAACCACTCGACGGACCCGCCGTCTCCTGGGCTCGCGAGACCGCCGCCGAGCTGGGAGTGGACCTCGTCGCCGGCTCTTTCCTGGAGCGCATCCCCGGGGAGGAGAAGTTCGCCAACACGTGCGTGCACGTCTCCGCCTCGGGTGGCGTGCGGGCGGTTTATCGCAAGCTGCACATGTTCGACGTGAGCATCGACGGACGCTCCTACCGCGAGTCCGACATCGAGCTCCCCGGCGAGGAGATCGTGCTCAGTCAGACCACCTTCGGCGAGGCGGGCTCGACAGACGAGCCCGCGAGCGAGGAGGCCGGCATCGGCGAGGAGGGCGCCGTCGGCGAGGAGGGCGCCGTCGGCGAGGAGGGCGCCGGCGGCATCGAGCTCGGTCTGGCGATCTGCTACGACCTGCGCTTCCCCGAGCTGTTCCGCAGCCTGACCGTCAGCGGCGCGCGGATCCTCGCGCTGCCATCCGCCTTCACGCTGCCGACGACGCGCGATCACTGGGAAGTCCTCGTGCGCGCGCGCGCGATCGAGAACCAGGCGTTCGTGATCGCCGCCAATCAGGTCGGACCCCATCCCGGCGGCCTGCGCTCGGGCGGGCGCTCGATGATCGTCGACCCCTGGGGCGTCGTGCTCGCGCAGGCCCCCGACGGCGAGCATCGCGTGCTCGCCGAGCTCGATCTGCAGCGCCAGCTCGAGATCCGCGCGCAGCTGCCCGCGCTGACCCATCGCCGTCCGGAGACCTACACCCCATGAGCGCCGCAGAGCCGCGCAACGGCGATCGCGAGGACCTGGAGGGCGCTCGCTCCGGTCAGCGGAGACGGCCGAACGGGGACGCGGGGGCCGGCGCGAAAACCCGCGCGAAGACCGCCGCCGACAAGCGCCGCGCGATCCTCGACGCCGGCGTGCGCGTGTTCGCGCGCCAGGGTTTCCACGCCTGTCGCGTCGCCGACATCGCCGACGAGGCGGGCGTCGCGTACGGGCTCGTCTACCACTACTTCGCCTCCAAGGACGAGATCCTCGACACGCTCTTCCTCGAGCGCTGGGCGATCATGCTCGAGACGATCCGCCAGGTCGACGCGCAGGAGATCCCGGCGCGCGAGAAGCTCGCGGCGATCGCCTCGTTCATCATCGACTCCTACACCCACAACCCCGACCTGATGAAGGTAATCATCGTCGAGGTCACCCGCGCGGCCAACTCGTTCGGGCAGACCCACCTCGCCCAGATCCGTCAGGCGTTCACGCTGATCTCAGAGATCGTCACCAAGGCGCAGGCCGACGGCGAGTTCAAGTCGCAGATCACGGCCGAGTTCGCGGCGATCGCCTTCTACGGCGCGATCGAGCAGGTGCTGACCGGCTGGATCTTCGGCCTGCTGCCGCGCGGGGAGGAGCACTACGAGCAGGCCAAGCGGCTCGTCGTCGAAACCATCTGCGGCGGACTCGACGCGCCCGGCGGGGGCTCATAGAGGGCCCATCGGGGACGCATCAGGTGAGCACGGGAGGCTCACGGTTTCCGCGAAGGACTCACCCCGGGATGGCCCTTCGGCGAGGCGCGTCGTCTCGGAGCAATAGACTGCCTTAGCGACATGGAGAACGACGTGATCAAGCGCCTCATGTGGTCCGGCCTGCTGGCCGGGATCGGCGCGCTGGCGAGCATCGTCGCCCACCGCCTCGCCACGCGCGTGTGGCTACGGCTGTTCGACGAGGAGCCGCCCGAGTGAGCGCTCCGCCCGCAGGCGGTGGGCCAGGCGATCCCCGACAGGGAGCCAACGGACCCGCCGGTACGGGTTCGCCGGGCAGCGACGCCACCAGGGGCATCGCGGCCACGATCGCCGAGGTCTCTGAGCGCGCGACCCTGCTGGTTCGCGAGGAGATCGAGCTCGCCAAGGCGGAGGTCGCCGAGAAGGCCACCAGACTCGCCAAGGGCGCCGTCGTGGGCGTCGCCGCGGGGATCTTCTTGATCACGGCCCTGTTCTTCGTCCTGATCGGCTGTGCCTGGCTGCTCTACTACTACCTGCCGATCGGCAACCAGTTCACCTACTTCTGGGGCTTCTTCGCAATGGCCCTGATTCTCGTCATCCTCGGTCTGATCGCCGGTCTGATCGCCGCTCGGGCGGTCAAACGGGGCGCTCCCCCCATGCCGGACATGGCGATCGAGGAGGCGCGTCGCATCCGCGACACCGTCTCCGCAGGGACGACCGATGGGCTGGGCGCCGCCTCCCATCCAGGCACGGCCTCGGCGACCGCCGCGTCCGGAGCCCCCGGCGCCTCAGGAGCGGGAGCGACCGGCGCCCCCGGAGCCTCTGGAGCGGGAGCGGTCGGCGCCCTCGCTCCCTCCTATGGCGCCGCCGCGCCCCACACCGTCAAGCCGCCCGCAGCTGAGGGCGGAGAGGGAGCTGCCGTCTGATGCCCCAGCGTTCGCCCGCTCAGATCCGCGACTCGATCGAGGCCAACCGCAACGAGCTCGCCCTCTCGATCGTGCAGCTGCGCGGCGAGGTCGCCTACCTCACCGACTGGCGCGGGCACCTGGAGCGCCATCGGCGCGAGGTCATCGTCGCGGGCGCGCTCGTCGGCCTGGCGCTCGGATCGCGCCTGCTGCGCCGCCGCCGCCGCTGACCCGTTACGGGCCTGGGCGCGCACTCCCGACCTGATGCCGGCCGGTGTGGTGGCCGGCTTCAGGAAGGTCGATAGGGAGCACGCGCTTTCGCGCATCCCATATCCACGACTCTCAGCTGAGCAGCGTACGGGGAACGGCGCCCACGCCGATCAAGCCGGGGCCCGTGTAGGTGCCGATCACCGGTCCGACCTCCGAGGTGAACACCGGCTCGGAATCGAAGATCTCGCGGCAGCGCCCGATCAGCCGCTCGGCCTGCTCGGTCGCCTGGATGTGCTGCACCACCCATCCGTCCGACCCTTCGTCATGCAGCTGCTGCGCGTACTGCACCATCCGCTCGAACGCGCGGCCCGCGGTGCGCACGCGCTCGACGGGGACGATCTCGTACTCCATCGAGAGAATCGGCTTGATCCGCAGCGTCCCGCCCAGCCACGCCTGCGCCTTGCCCACGCGCCCGCCGCGGCGCAGGTACTCGAGCGTGTCCAGGCAGAACCAGATCTTCAACGCCCGACGCGTCTCGCGAACCCTCTCTGCCACCGCATCTCGGTCGGCGCCCGACCGGGCGGCGGCGCAGGCCGCGAGCACCAGCAGCCCCATCCCGCCGCACGCGGTCTCGCCGTCGATCACCTCGACACGCTCGCCGAGGCCACGCTCGCTCAGCAGCCCATGCGCCTGCCTGGCGGCCTCGCACGTCCCCGAGATGCCGCCGGCGAGATGGATCGAGACGATGTCCCTGCCCCGCTCGAGCAACGGCTCCCACACCGCGAGGAAGTCGCCGATCGACGGCTGCGAGGTGGTGGGCAGCTCGGGGTCCGACGCCAGGCGCGCATAGAAGGCGTCGAACCCGTCCATCTCCAGCTCGCGCTCGGGTCTGCCCTGCCAGCCCACATACAGGCTGACCTGCTGGATGCCCTGGGCGTCCGCGAGCTCGCGCGGCAGGTATTGCGTGCTGTCGGTGACCACCGCGACGGACTCAGGCATCCTTCACGGAAGCTATCGCAATGGCCGACCCTGGCGGAATCTCACGTCAGACATCGCCGTGTCGCAGAGCCCCCTCACGCGAGGCAAGGGCTCGCAGGCATTCAGCCGAGCCGATTCTCGATCTGCGTCAGACCGGGCGCGAGCGCTTCGGCCTCGTCCACCGGCTCGATCGCGTCATCCTCGACGCCGAGTGTCTGCGCCAGCTCGCCGGACTCGTACATCTCCATCACGATGTCGCACCCGCCCACGAGCTCGCCCTTGACGAACAGCTGCGGGATCGTCGGCCACCTGGAGATCGCCGACAGCTCTTCACGGATGCGCGGATCCGGGAGCACGTCGACCGCGGCGAAGGGCGCCTGCAGGCTCTGCAGCGCCGCCACGGTCCGCGCCGAGAACCCGCACGCCGGCGCCTCCGGCGTTCCCTTCATGAACAGGATCGTCTCGTGCTCGGAGATCGCCTGAGCGATCGCGTCGCGAATCTCGGTGCTCTGCTCGGTCTCTGGCATGGCTGGCTCCTGGCTATCGATTCATTGGGGGCTTTGGGTCTTCAGCGACAGCGCATGGATGGGGCCGCCGATCTCAGCGCCGAACACGTCGTAGACGAGCCTGTGCTGCTCGATCCGGCTGCGCCCCGCGAACGCCGCCGCGGTCACGGTCGCCTTGAAGTGATCGCCGCCGCCCGTCCAGTCCTCGACCTCGACCCTCGCTCCCGGGATCGCGGCCTCGATGCGCTGCTTGATCTCCTCGACATCCGGCATGCTGTTTGCAGCTTAGAACACTCGCTCACCCCTCGCTATACTTTGGAAAGCAATGGTCACGATCACCGACAAGGGTGCCGAGAAGGTCCGCGAGTTCCTTGCCGCTCAGGACGCGGACGTGAGCATGGCCGGTCTGCGTGTGGGTGTGCGCGGCGGCGGCTGCTCTGGCTTTCAATACCAGCTCGCCTTCGACGAGCAGCGCGACGCGGACGCCGTGTTCGAGACCCACGGCCTGAAGCTGCTGGTCGACAACGACAGCCTCCCGTTCGTGCGCGGCTCGGTGATCGACTACGAGGAAACCCTGCAGGGGGCCGGCTTCAAGGTCGAGAACCCCAACGTCGTCGCCGCCTGCGGCTGCGGCTCCTCGTTCAGGGTGGCCGAGGAGGAGCAGGTCTCAGCCGTCTGATCGCGCCGGAGTGCGTAGGGTGCGCACCCGATGCCGGTTCTGCCAGTCAGCCTGCGCCGTCTAACGCCCGACCGTCTGCGCGACGACGTGCGTCTGCGCGCGCTAGCGGTCGGCACGGGGCTGATCCCGCCGCGCATCATGCACTCCGTCGAGGACGCCTCCGTGCTGCTGGACGCGGCTCGTGGCGCGCGGCGCGTGGTCGAGATCGGGGTGTACGAGGGCTCCTCCGCCGTCGAGCTGTGCGGGGCGCTGCGCCCGGGCGCCGAGCTGCATCTCGTCGACCCGTTCGGGCGCCATCCCGATGCCCTGCCCTCCGGCTGGGGCGCCACCGAGTGGGCCACCCGTCGCGCCGTCGCCCGCGCCTGCCGCCGTCGTGGCGCCGATGCGCCCGCAGTCCATTGGCACGCGTGCCTCTCCGCCGAGCTGGCCTTGCGCTGGCAGAGCGAGGTGGACCTGGTGTTCATCGACGGGGATCACTCCGAGTCCGGCTGTGAGCTCGACTGGTCGCAGTGGCATCGCTTCGTCCCGCCCGGCGGTCAGGTCGTCTTCCACGACGCCCGTGCCGACCGCCCCGACGGGCGCGGCCTGCCCGGGCCGACGGCGGTGGTCGCACGACACTTTCGCATCGGCGCCGGCGTCCCTGGCTGGGAGATGGTCGCCGAGGCCGATCGGACGGTCGCGGTACGTCGAATCAGTTGACGTCGCGTCGGTCGCGGCTCGGGACACTTGCCAGATTGCGGGAGCGATCGACGGATGTTCTACCCGCCTGTCTGTCTCATGTGGGCTCGTTCGCCAGCGAGCGCCACAGGTAACGGCAGGCGAGTGTCCGGTGCGGACGCCACGGCAACGCGATCGCCTCCATCGCGGTCGCATCGGGCAACTCGTCCAACTCATAGGCGCGTTCGATCGCGCGGCGGATGCCGAGGTCGCCGACCGGCAGCACGTCGGGGCGCTCGAGGTGGAACATCAAGAACATATGCGCGGTCCACACCCCGAGTCCCTTGACGGCGGTCAGCTCGGCGATCACCGTGTCGTCGTCCAGCTCGTCCAGGCGCTCCAGCTCCAGCTCGCCCGTGAGCGTGTGTTCGGCCAGCGACCGCAGGTAGCCGACCTTCGCGCGCGAAAGCCCCGCTGCGGCACGCAGCTCTTCGGGCTCGTCTTCGAGGATCTGCTCGGGCGTGGGCGGGCGGCCGTCGAAGCGGTCGGTCAGCCGACCGTAGATCGCGCGTGCCGCCTTCACCGACAACTGCTGGCCCGCGATCGCGCGAACCAGGGCGCCATAGTGATCCTCCCGATCGGGCCTGCCCGCGCGCGCATCGGGCAGCTTTCCGACCGTCGCGATCACCTCGGCGAGCACCGGATCGGCGCGCTTGAGATGAGTCAGGCCCCGGGGCGGTCCCGAACGGCGGCGAGGAGTCGGCTTGGCGGTCTGGGCCACGTGCGACCTCAACCGGACGTCAGCGCTGTCGTCTCGGCGCCGATCGGCTCGCCGTCGAGCGCGTTCAGCGCGCGCTCCAGCGACATGCGGATGCAGGTGAAGCTGGGCGTGTCGCGCACGGTGTAGCGCGAGGCCTCGGTCGTGCGCAGGCGCTGCACGAGATCCAGGAACGTGCCGACGTCGTCGGTGTCGAACGCGACCACGAACTCCTGATCGTCCAGTCCGAAGGAGTACGTCGTGTGGTTGTCCACGCCCGGATATTCGCGTCCGACCTGGATGTGCCCCTGCATGATCCGCCAGCGCTCCTGCGCGGGCAGCCCGTACCATTCCCGGGACTTGACAAAAGGGTACACAAACACGTAGCGGCCCTCGAAGCCGCGCGGGCTGGTGCGCTCGTCTTCGGAATACTCCGAGCTCTTGCGCATGCCCAGGAACGAATAGGGGATCTCAGCCCACTTCATCAGCCCGCTCTGCGCCATCACGACGTGCAGCTCGTGGATGCGCTCCAGGTTCTCCGCCTCGGCGATCAGCAGCAGCTCGGCGTCACCGCGCGTGCCCATCAGCGAGAAGGCCTGCAGCATGTGACCGTCGGCGAAGTCCTCGCACGCGGCCAGCAGCTCGCGCTTGTCCTGCTCGCGGCGAGGAGAGTCCAGCCGCCGCCAGGCCGGATCGAGCTTCAGGAAGGTGTACTTGACGAAGTGCCTCGTGGCCACAACGCGATTATCGCAGTCCCTGGGCGGGCTGCCATTGGGGCCGCCCGGGTTTGCGGTCGACCCAAGCGGCTAGACTCACCCACGTGCGGATCGCGCTGATCTCGCCTTACTCTTGGACCTACCCCGGAGGCGTAACGCGCCACATCGAGGCGCTCGCGGCCGAGCTGGGCGTGCTCGGGCACGATGCCCGGATCCTCGCTCCCTACGACCCCGACGACGCGCTCTCGCGCCGATTGCACCGCGGGGCGCGTCCCCAGCCCTGTGAGCCGCCCGTGGGCTTCGTCTCGCTCGGGCGCACATTTGGATTGCCCGCCAATGGCGCCGTCTCGAACATCACCGGCAGCCCGAGCGCGATCTTCACCCTACGCCGCGAGCTACGCGAGGGAGGCTATGACGTAGCGCACATCCACGAGCCGATCGTCCCCGTCGTCTGCTGGGACGCGCTGCTCAGCGCCGGCGATCTGCCGCTCGTCGGGACGTTCCACACCTACTCCGAGAATCCGATCACCAACGGCATCGCCGCCGTGCCGCTTGGTGGACGCCGGCGCGTCAACCGCCTGCGTGTGCGCATCGCCGTGTCCGAGGCGGCAGCCTGGACTGCGCGGCGCTTCTATGGGGGGCGCTATCGGATCGTCCCCAACGGGGTGCACCTCGACGACGTCACGGGGGCGTCCGCCGAGACCGCCCCGGCGGACGGAGACCGCCCGCTGCCCGAGCCCGCCCCGGCGGACGGAGACCGCCCGCTGCGCATCCTGTTCGTCGGTCAGGCCGTCGAGCGCAAGGGTCTGCCGGTGTTGTTGCGCGCGTTCGAGGCGTTGCGCGACCACGTGCCCGCGACGCTCACGCTCGTGGGGGCATCGGCCGAGGAGGTCGCGCACATGGCCCTCGACGACCGCTGCATCCGGGCGCTGGGCAAAGTCTCCGAGCCCCGCAAGCTGGCCGAGCTGGCTCACGCCGACGTGCTGTGCGCACCCTCCCTGGGAGGCGAGAGCTTCGGCATGGTCATCACCGAGGGCCTGGCCGCAGGCACGCCGGTGCTCGCCTCCGACATACCCGGATATCGCGACGTCCTGCGCGACGGTGTCGACGGGCAGCTGGTGCCGGTCGGCGACCCGCTGGCGCTCGCGCAGGCGCTGCGCCGGCTGGCGCTCGAACCCGCGCGGCGCGCGCGCATGTCCCTCGCCGCCCGCGAGCGCGCCGAGCGCTTCGCCTGGCCGCACGTCGGCGCCGAAGTGCTCGACTGCTACGAGCAGGCCCTCGCGGTCGGCGAGCCCGCGACGCGCCTGACCCGGGCTGCCGTGCGCCACGGATTCGCCCCCGCCGATCTGCTGCCGCGGGTTCCCGCCCAGCGGCTGGCATCGCTGAAGGCGCAGGCGCCCACGCTGCCCGCCTCGGATCGTGCCCGTCGCGTGCGCAGGCTGCGCCGTCTCGGCCTGGCCGGCAGCTCGCTGCTCGGCGCCGGGCTGGCCGCCCTGGCCCTGCAGCACATCGGCGTCACCCGCGTCGCCGCTTCGCTGGTGGCCTCAAAGCCAGGCCTGCTCCTCGCCGGCCTGGCGGTGATGTGCGCCGCGATGCTCGTGCGAGCGCTGGCGTGGCACACGATCCTCGTCGTCGCCCCGACCTGGCGACGCGCCAAACGTCGCGACGCGATGCAGGGCACATTCATCGGAGTGCTGATGTCATCGACCCTGCCCGCACGTCTGGGGGAGCCATCGCGCGCGCTGATCGTCGCGCGCCGTCTCGGGCGCGCGCGGGAGACGCTTCCCGTGGTGCTCGGCACGATGGTCTCGCAGACGCTGCTCAACCTGCTCGCGCTGCTGATCCTCGGCTGCGTCACGCTGTCCAGCGTGAGCGTGCTCGACGGCCACGATCGCGCGCTGCTGCTGATCGCGCTCGCGCCGCTGGCGGCGCTCGTCGCGGTCCTGCTCGCGCCGGTGCTGATCCCGCCCGCCGCAGTCTCTCGCTCACGCCGACTGCAGGCTGCGCTGGTCGGGTTGCGCGGTGTGCTGTTGCGCCTGCGCGACGGCCTGCGGGTGTTCAGCCGCCCGCGCCGCGCCGCGCTGGCCACCGCGACCCAGCTCAGCGCGTGGGCGTTGCAGTGGCTGTCCTGCTGGCTTTTGCTGATGGCGCTCGGCCTGGATTCGCACGCCGGCGCCGGCGCTGCCGCCGGGGTCCTGTTCGCGGTCAACGTCACCGCCGTCATCCCCGCCACACCGGCGAACGTGGGCGTGTTCCAGGCCGCCTGCGTAGCGGTGCTGGCCGGCGCCTACCACGTCTCCACCCCCGACGCGATCGCCTACGGCATCGTGCTGCAGGCGGTCGAGGTCTCCACCGCGCTGCTGATGGGCGTGCCCGCGTTGCTCAACGAGGGACTCTCCTGGCGCGACGTGCGCCTGCGCACGATGCACGCCGCCCCCGTCACGCTCGGACCGTTGCCCGAGGGCACGGAACGTAGACAGCGCATCGCCGCGACCGCGGGGTCCTGAGCCAACCGACAGCCGTTACGACGCAGGTGCGGTGACCGGCGCCGCTACGGTCGTCGGAACACGCGGGCCATGGGTCTCCCCAACGCAGCCCGCGCGGGGTCAGGGAGCCATCGCCGGTTCGTCCTCGGACTCGACGACGCCCTCGGGGGGGTCCTCGTCACCGATCTCCCCAAACAGCGAGGGGTCGCGCGCCGAGCCGCGGATCACATCGTCGGGGGAGCCATCGGGGAGCAGACGGCCCTGGCGCGTGCCGAAGTAGATCGCCTGGGGGTGGTGGGCGATCAGCGCGAGCGTCGACTGCTCAGGCTCGGGTGCATAGCCGTCGGTGATCGTCATGCCGATCTGAGCCAGGTCGAGCAGCTTCTGCACCTTCAGGTGCTCCGACTGCTCGGGCACGGCCGGATAGCCCCACGAATAGCGCCGCCCCTGCTGATCGTCGATGCCGAGCATCTGGCGCGCACGCCAGTGCAGCCACTCGGCCAAGCCCTCGGCCGTCTGCACGCCGAGCCCGTGGACGAAGAACTGCTCGGCGAACTCGGCTTCGGCCTCGAGCTTCGCCATCAGCTCGGTCACCTCTGAGCCGACCGTCACAGCCTGCACAGCGATCACGTCGAGCTCCGCCGGAGCCTTGCCGTCGACTGCTGGGCGGTAGAAGTCAGCGAGGCAGATGCGGTCGCCCTTCGGCTGGCGTGGGCAAACGAAGCGCGTCAGCTCCGTCTCGCGGTCGGCAGGGTCGAGCACGATGATGTTGTTGCCCAGCGCGTAGCAGGGGAAGAAGCCGAGCAGCGCGCGCGGATGCAAGTAGGTCTGCTCTTTCCACATACGCTCCAGGCGAGGGCGGAAATCGTCTTCGAGCAGCTTCTGCCACTCCTCGCCTTTGATGCCCTTGCCACCCCAATGCAGCTTGAACAGCACGTGCGTGTCGAGATGGCGATAGAGCTCCTGCATGTCGACGGGGATCTCCTGCACGCCCCAGAAGGGCGGCGTTGGGATCGGCGCATCCGTGCGCGCCGGCGAGCGCACCGAGTCATCGGCGAAGTTCAGTTCCTCTTCCGGGGCCTCGCCCTTCGCGCGGAACTCCGTCGCGCCCGCGAGCAGCTTCTCCACGAGCGCCGCGCGTGCGTCGGAGTCGACCAGCTGGTCCATCACCGACAGGCCCTCGAAGGCGTCCTTGCAGTAGAACACGCCCGGCTCGTAGACCTCGTCCGAGTCTTTGCCGCCGGGATACAGCGTGCGGTAGCCGAACGCGCGGTTGATCGCCGCGCCGCCGATCAGGACCGGGTAGGAGAGGCCCTTGGCGTGCAGCTCCTGGATGCAGGCCGGCATCTGCTTGGACGTGGACACGAGCAGCGCCGAGAGGCCGATCGCCGTGGCGTCGTGCTCCTGGGCGGCGTCGACGATCGTCTGGATCGGCACCTGCTTGCCGAGGTCCACCACCGTGTAGCCGTTGTTCGTGAGGATCGTGTTGACCAGCGACTTGCCGATGTCATGGACGTCGCCGAACACCGTCGCGAGCACGACCGTGCCCTTCGTGTAGCCCTCGATCTTGTCGAGGTATTTCTCAAGCTGCGCCACGGCGCGCTTCATCACCTCGGCCGACTGCAGCACGAACGGCAGGATCAGTTCCCCGGCGCCGAACTTGTCGCCGACCTCCTTCATCGCCGGCAGCAGCACCTCGTTGAGCGTCGGCACGGCGCCGATCTTCTGCACGCTCTTGTCGATCTGCTCCTCGACGCCGTCGCGGCGCCGGCGCAGGATGTGGAAGTGCAGCGCCTCCTCGGGCTCCATGCCCTCGGTCGGGTCAGCCGCGCCCGCCGGGCCCTCCTCCTCGCCCTTGGACTCGAAGTGTGCGATGAACTTCTCCAGCGCGTCCTCGCGGCGGTTGAACACGAGATCATCGGCCAGCTCGCGCTCGGCGTCGGGAATCTCCGAGTAGGGCGTGATGTGATTGGGGTTGACCATCGCCAGGTCCAGGCCGGCGTCGACGCAGTGGTGCAGGAACACCGAGTTGAGCACCGCGCGGGCCCCCGGCGATACGCCGAAGGACACGTTCGAGACCCCCAGCGAGGTCTTCACGTGCGGGATCTGCTCCTTGATCGCCCTGATGCCCGCGATCGTCTCCACCGCCGAGGGTCGCCACTCCTCATCGCCCGTCGTCAGCGTGAACGTCAGGCAGTCGAAGATCAGCAGCCGCGGGTCCAGGTCGTGCTCCTCACAGCAGAGGTCGCGGATGCGCTGGGCGATCTCGACCTTGCGCTGCGCCGTCTTGGCCATGCCGACCTCGTCGATCGTCAGCGCGATCAGCGCCGCTCCGTGCGCGAGCGTCACCGGCACGACGCGGTCGAGCTTCTCGCGCCCGGCCTCGAGGTTGACCGAGTTGACGATCGCCCGCCCCGGGATCTGCTCGAGCGCGCGTTCGATCACCTCCGGCTCGGTCGAGTCGATCTGGATCGGCCCCGGCTGCGTCAGCGAGACCTTCTTCGCCACCAGGCGCATCTGCTCGTCCTCGTCGGTGCGCTCGGTCAGCGCCACGCACAGGTCGAGCACGTGCGCGCCGCCTGTGACCTGGTCCTCGGCGATCTGCACGAGCCCGTCGTAGTCATCGGCCAGCAGCAGCTCCTTCGCCTTGCGCGAGCCCTGCGAGTTGACGCGCTCGCCGACCATCGTCGGCGCCGGCTCCTGCTGCAGCGGCGTCGAGGCGATCATCGAGGACAGCTGCGGCGGTCGCGGCGCCGGGCGTGCGCCGACCGCTCGCCCGGCAACTCGCTCGGCGATCGCCGCGATGTGCTCGGGCGTCGTGCCGCAGCAGCCGCCGACGATGCCGACGCCATAGCGCTCGACGAACTCCTTCAGCGCCTCGGCCAGCGGCTCGGGCTGCTCGGGGAAGATCGTCTCACCGTCCGGGCCCTGCAGCGGCAGCCCCGCGTTGGGGATGCACGCGACCGGCACCGGGCAGAACTCGCCGAGGAACCGGATCGCGTCCCTCATGTCCTGTGGGCCGGTCGAACAGTTGAGGCCGATCACATCCACCTTCAAGGCCTCCAAGGTGCACAACACGGCTGATATGTCGGTGC
>DASXKH010000023.1:0-1906 GCA_036496915.1 Solirubrobacteraceae bacterium | reverse complement strand
TGCCGACGGCCTGGCGACGGTCCGCTGGCTGCACCGGCAACCGTGGCACGAGGGCCCGATTGGGATGACCGGCTCGAGCTACCTGGGTCTTGTGCAGTGGGCAATCGCGGCCGACGCCGGCGATGACCTCGGCGCGTTGTCGATTCAAGGCAGCGCCTCGCAGTTTCACGGGCAGAGCTACCCGGGCGGGAGCATGTCGCTTGAAACCTCCGCACAGTGGCTGGCGCTGATCGCCTTGCAGGAGCGTGGGCTGACGCAGGCCTCGTCGACGGGCGAGCTCCGCGGATTGCGCTCGCTTGAAATTTCAGCGCAGTGGGTGGCCGCGCTTTCGCTGCCGCAGCTGCCGGTGCCGTTTCCGTTGCCGCGGGCGCTTCGGGGACTGCACTCGATGCTGTCCGAGCCGTCACTCGAGGATCTTGATCGTCGCCTGACCGGGGAGGAGGTGGCGTGGTTTCGCGAGGCGCTGTCAAATCCGGACCGCGAGGGCGAGTTCTGGGTCAACCGTGACTATTCGGGCGGGGTTGGGAAGGTCAATGTCCCGATCCAGATGATCACCGGTTGGTATGACGCGTTCGCGCCCTGGCAGCTGGAGGATTACGCGGCGCTGCAGGACGCCGATCGCCCGCGGCAGCTGATCATCGGGCCGTGGACGCACACCCAGGAGGACCTTACCGCCGCCGGCGCGCGCGACGGCTTGGCGTGGCTCCGCGGACACCTGCTGGGCGACACACGTCTGATCGATCCGGCCCGCGTGCGCCTGTTTATCACCGGCGAGCACGCTGGATGGCGCGCGTTTGAGCGCTGGCCGCCTCCCGAGAGCGCGGAGCGACGGCTGTGGATCACCGACGCGGGGCGTCTTGCGTGGGAGCCGCCGACCGCCGAGATGAGCGGCGGCAGCACGTACCGCTATGACCCCAACAAACCCACGCCCTCGATGGGCGGACCGGTGATGATGATCCCAAAGCCGGTCATCGACAACCGAGAGCTCGAGGCCCGTCCGGACGTGGTCACGTTCACGACTCCTCCGCTGGCGGAGCCGCTGGAGGCGATCGGCCCCGTACGCGTGGAACTATGGGCCCGCGGAAGCGAGCCGTACTTCGATCTCTTTGCTCGCGTGTGCGACGTCGACACGCAAGGCGCCTCATGGAACGTGTGCGACGCGCTGGCGAGCGTCGCCCCGGGCCGCTTCGAGCAATCCGACGGGGCATGGCGGGTGGAGTTCGAGCTTTGGCCGATGGGGCACCGCTTCGCGGCTGAGCATCGCATCCGGCTTCAGGTCTCGTCGGGCGCCCACCCCCGATACGTGCGCAATCCGGGGACGGGCAAGGATCCGCTCGCCCCATCGGAGCTGCGGGCCGTCGACGTCGAGCTGCTCCACGGGCCCGAGCGCCCGTCTTCGGTGGCGCTGTCGGTCTTCCCGCTGCGCTGATCTGCACCTGGGGCCCCGTCGACTCGGGTGCGCCGACGCTCTCTCGGAGCAGCTCCGCGACCTCCTCGGGCGCCGGGCTTGATTAGGCCCGCTCTCGTCGTCGGCTGTCGCCTGCCGCTCGGTCGTGGCGCTCAGAGGGCCTGGCATCGATGGCTCTCCTCGTCAGAAGAGTGTCAGAATGGAACAGTAGGGTTCGCAGGATTCGATGACCAACATCGATCACAGCGACCGCATGAGCTCCAGCGCTGACGCGCCCTTAAAGCTGGGCGTGGTAGCGCGCGCCGGGAGCTGGGCTTCGCGCCATAGGCGCACCGTCCTGATCGGCTGGATCGTCGTGCTGGTCGTCTCGCTCGGGATCTCTCGCGCCGTCGGCAGCAGCTTCAGCACCAACTTCTCGCTACCGGGCACCGACTCCCAGCGCGCGACCGACCTGCTCAAGCGGGACTTCCCCGCGCAGTCGGGCGACTCCGACCAGAT
>DASXKH010000022.1:0-94299 GCA_036496915.1 Solirubrobacteraceae bacterium | reverse complement strand
GTGGCGTTCCTGCCCGAAAACCACGCGCTGGCGATCGCGATCATGTCCTATAACGGCCAGATGAACTTCGGGCTGCTCGGCGACTACGACGCGCTGCCGGACATCGACCTGCTCGGCGAGACGATCGCCGGGGAACTCGCCACGCTCGTGGCGCTCGCGCGCGAGTCGATCGCAACGCCCGCCTGACTCAGCCCCGGCGCGTCAGTAGCCGAGAGCGAACTTGGCGTCCTCAGACATCTTCTCGGGCGACCACGGCGGCGTGAAGACCATCTCGGAGTCGATCGTCTTGACACCGTCGAGCTCGCCGACGAACTCGTCGATCTGTTCGGTGACCTGCGGACCGATAGGACAGCCGGGAGTGGTGAGGGTGAACGTGACGTTGACGTGGCCGTCGTTCACCTCGACGCCGTAGATCAGCCCCAGCTCGACGAAATCGAGACCCAGCTCGGGGTCGATCACGTTGGAGAGCGCGTCCATGACATCATCGACGGTGGGCGCGGCGGCAAGATCGGACATGGCCCGAGTCTAGCGGCATGACAACCGACGACTCTTCAGATCCACGCGCCTCTAGGGCGTCGTAGGCCAAGCGATACAAGGACGCAAGGAGCGTGGCGTACTACGTACGCGAGCGACTGAGGACGCAGTAGCGCGCAGGCATACGACGCCCTAGTTGTCGCAGCCCAGGCGATCCCAGGCGTACAGCTGGATGCACTCGTGCGCGAGCTCGATCGCCCGCTCGCGGGAGAGGCAGGGGAGCACCGTGTCGAGCGCTTGCTCCTCGGAGACGCCGGCCTGGAAGGCTTCCTCGCCGCGGAAGCCGGCGGCGATCTTCAGCGCCTCGCGGCGGTTGTCGCCGAGGCTCGGGAACACTCCTACGAGGAAGTCGGTGTTGGGGACCGGCTGGCCGACCTCGAGCGAGGCGTGCCAGGCGGCGAGCAGGTGCAGGTCGTCCTGGTCGAGGTCGGCGATCGCGCGGGCGTAGTGGACCGAGAGCTCCTGATCGGGGATGTCGTCGACCCAGGCGCGCACGACCTCGCCGACGAGCTGACGGCGCGCCTCCCGCCCGACGGACTCGGCGATCACGCGAATTGCGTCCTGGGGCTCAATGAAGCACAGCGCCACCCCGCAGACTGTAGGCGGCGGGGTGGACGGCACTTCTGCGCCATTCGCCGCCCGTCGCGCCGCAGTCCACGAGCGCCGGGAATGCGCTGCAAAACGGGCGTTAGTCGGCGATCGGCAGATGCAGATCGAACGCTTCGCGGATGCGCTGCAGCGCGTGGCGATCGGTGAGGTCGGGCTTGAAGCCGAGGGTGGCGCGCTCGCCGGTCCCCCAGTTGGCGAACGCGAGATCGAGCACGTCGATCGGGACGTCGAGCTCCTGCGCGAACGCGGACGCACGACGCTCGAGGTAGATCGGATCGCCGACGGCGAGCACGCGCTTGGCGGCGACGGTGCTCGGATCCTCCAACCCGGCGCGCCCGACGGCCAGGTGCAGCGAGTCGGCCTGCAGCTCATACAGCCCGAGCCGTCCGAGGGTGACGAGCAGCTCATAGCGACCCATGCGCCCGAAGCCGGGCAGGGCGAGCCGCTCGAACGCCCGCTCGAAGCGCCGCTGGGGCGTCCAGGACGCCTCACCGTGGAGCCCCTGGACCTGGGAGCCGGCGTTCAGCGCCCATTGACGGTAGGCGTGGACCGTCTCCGATCCACGCGCGGGATCGTGTGAGGTGCGCGGCCCCAGTGGGACGCCGTCGAGCGGAGAGCCCTCGCGCCGAGATGCCTCTTCGGACCCGCTGCCATCGCCCTCGCGCTCCAGCACGAGGCGCACCCCTGCGAAGGGATCCTCTCCCTGCAGCGGCGAGAGGTAGACTGTGAGGAAGCACAGCCAGGTGGCGCGCTCCAGCTCACCCTCGCCGGCGAGCGCGCGGATCTCGTTGAAGAGACCGGGTGGCGCGGCGTGCATGCGCAGCAGGCGCGCGCCGGCGAAGGCAATCTCCTCGGCGAGGCGGGCGGCGTCCTCGGAGGAGTGCAGCCCGGGCACGAGCGCATTCTCGTAGCCGTCCTCCTGGGCGCGGGTCTCGCGGTGGACGCGCACTTCGCGCCCACCGGCGCGCAGGCGCCGGTTGGGCGCGGTGGCGGAGGCGCCGCGCAAGGGGGATGCTCCCGTGCCCGCTCCCGCGCCGCGCGCGGACCGGCGCTTGCCGGCGCCGGCCGCGGGCTCGGCGCCGGGCAGCGTCTTGCTGCAGATGGGGCAGCGCTCGATGAAGCGGTTATGCCGGCAGAAGGTGGGCATGGCTGTGAGAAACAGCGTAGAAGAAGGTCGCGAGAGCCTCCCCGATTGGGCGGCGACGATTGCCTGCTTAGATTAGGCTGGCAGCAGCTGCGCTCGGGCACGCCGCGCGCCGGCGCGGCGCTCGATCGCGATGTCGCGCAGGTAGTCGTCGAAGTCGACCTGGATGGTGTGGCGCTTGGAGGCGACGTAGCGCTTGGCCATGGCGGCCTGGTCGGCGGCGATGTCGGCGCGCACTTCGGCTGCGGAGGGGAGCACGTAGTCGCCGAGCAGGTGGTCGCCGACCCATTGGCCCTGGGCCTCGGCCAAGGGCATGATCGCGCCGAGGGGCTGGAGCAGGCCGATGAAGTAGAGGTTGGAGATGTCGGGATGAAAGACGCGGCGGAAGAGCTCGATGTGGTTGTCGGGCGCGGAGATGAGGCCGGCGTCGAAGAAGGGGAATGTGATGCGGTAGCCGGTGCAGTAGACGACGACGTCGGCGTCGACTACGCGACCGTCGGTGAAGCGCACCCGCGAGCCCTCCAGCGCGGCGATGTTGGGCACGGGCGCGATCGTGCCGTGGGCGATGCGGTCGAGGATGCGCCCGGAGACGGTGGGGTGGGACTCGCCGAACTTGTGGTCGGGTTTGGGCAGCCCGTAGCGCTCGGGGTCGCCGGTGTAGCTCTTGATGACCTGGTGGATCATGCGCTGGCGGATGGCGAAGGGGACGCGCGGGTCCTGGGGGAGCTGGTCGACGGGTTTGCCGAACACGTACTTGGGGATGATCCAGGCGCCGTGGCGGGCGGAGAGATAGGTGTTGGCGGCGACGTAGGAGGACTCGACGGCGATGTCCATGGCGGAGTTGCCCATGCCGAGGACGACGACGTTGCGCCCGGCGAAGAGGGAGTTGTCGACGTAGGCGTGGGCGTGCAGCTGCTCGCCTGAGAAGGTGTCGGCGCCGGGGAAGGCGGGTTCGGGCCAGCGGGGGTCCCAGTGGTGGCCGTTGGCGACGAGCAGCGCGTCGTAGGTGCGCGTCTCGCCGTCCTCGAGCGTGATCTCCCAGGTTCCGTCCTCGCGGCGGTCGGCGTGCTGGACGCCGGTCTGGAAGGTGATGTGCGGGCGCAGGCCGAAGTGGTCGACGTAGTCGTTGAAGTACTCGCGGATGTGCGTGTGGTGGGGAAAGTCGGGATAGGAGGTGGGCATGGGGAAGTCGGAGTAGGCCATGCGCTCGCGCGAGACGTTGATGAACAGGTCGCGGTAGGCGGCGGACATGCCGTTGCGGTTGCCGAACACCCAGTTGCCGCCGAGCACGTCGGAGGTCTCGAAGCAGTCGAAGGGGATGCCGCGCTCGTGCAGCGCCTTGACGACGGCAATGCCGGAGGAGCCGGCGCCGATCACGCACGCGCGGGGCAGAGAAGGACCCGATGATCCGTTTACTTGGGACACGCAGTCAGCCTAGAAGAAAACGGTTCGCCGGTGAAGGGGGGTCGAGACCGACCGTGATGGTCAGTCGGGTACGTACAGCTCGACGGAACGACCGATCGCGCTCGCGATCCGGCGCAGGTCGTCGGGGTCGCTGGTCACGATCATGTCGTTGCGCTCCAGGGCCGTCGTCACCACGGCCGCGTCGATCAGATCGCTGCTCCCGCTTCTCGCCAGCGCCGCTCCGGCGGCACGCGCCTGCTCCTCGGTGAACAGCTCGATGAGACACCCATGCACGAGTCGCGACAGGCGCGCCTGGGGCTCGCCTCGCCAGGCCTGGCCCAAGACGACCGTCGGGAGGGTTGGCTGCATCCCACGTTTGAGCAGGTCGCGATGCAGCCACCACATGGACTGCGAGCCACGTTCGGCCGCGATCAGCGCGCCTGCGTCGTAGGTGACGCCGTTCACGCAGCGCGGCGTGACTCGTGCTTGACGCCTATCCCCGCGGCATCCAGGACCGCAGAGGCC
Organism: Solirubrobacteraceae bacterium; assembly: GCA_036496915.1. GTDB lineage: Bacteria > Actinomycetota > Thermoleophilia > Solirubrobacterales > Solirubrobacteraceae > Palsa-744. The sequence goes on along the minus strand of DASXKH010000022.1, from coordinate 90,083 downwards.
TTGGCCATTTCCTCCTCAGTGGGAGGCCCGTTTTCGGCTTCCCATTCGGCGACCCCCTGAAGGCCCTTCTCGATGCTCGTTTCGTGGGCCTGCGCCTCGGCGGCGATGCCGTTCAGCCAGGCCGACAGGCTCATACCCCGGCGTTTGGCCGCCTCACGGGCAGCCACGAGCACGGACTCATCAAGAGAGATGGACACCTTCTGTACGGGCATGTCAGCCATCTTACCACCATCTTCCTACCGGAGTAATACCGCCCGGTCATGAGCATGCCCCCTGTCCGGTCGGGTGTTGGGGAGATTTAGGTGTGGAGGGTGTGGTGTATGTCGTGGCCGCGTGGTGTGAGTGTCCAGGCGTTGGGTTCGCCGGTGGGTTGGCCGTGTCCGGTGTTGTGGATCAGGCCGAGGCGTTGGAGACGGTGCAGTAGCTTTGAGATCTGGCCCTGGTCGTGGACCCCGGCGGACTCTCCGACCTGGCGGTTGGAGGCGGCGGGGGTGTCGGCGATCGCGGTGAGGACCATCAGTGTGCGATAGGTCAAGCGCATGTTCAGACCCTCGAAGGGGTCCTGCGGCGACTCGGCGCCACGCGAGGATTTGACCGCAGCAGCGTCGTTGTCGTTGTTCTCGCCGGCGTGTTCCTTCGCGTGTGGTGCGTGGCGTGTGACCGGTGGTGGGATGGTGGCGTGCTCGCATTCTCTGGTGGCCGCGGCCTGTCCCAAGTAGGGCAGCACGATCATTCCCATCAAGGGGTTCAACAGCTCGATCAATGGACGGCGCTCGGGCTCCACCATCCGCGCATGGATCACGGCGAGCACCGCGCCGACCGTGCCCTCCGCCGTCAACGGCGGCGAAACGGAGGGGGTCCTGCGCCTGTTAGGAGCCTGCGAACGTCCGCGATCTATTATCGCGGTGAGTCTCGTGAGCACACGCGCACGGGACCGCAGGACCCGCGGGCCGGCCGCGAGCGCTTCCACCACCAGCAATCTCCCCTTATCGGGCTCCTCGTCGAAGAACAGGAGCAGCGCGGTCAGACCGGCCCTTACCTGCTCCCGCCACACCGGCCGGACCTTAATGCTCGCCTCGTTCACGATCGCGCTTGCGTGCTCCACCGTACTCTCGAACATCGCCAGGAAGCAGTCCTCGCAACCGCTGAACATGTCATAGAACGTGCGCCGTGAGACACCGGCACGCGCCACGACCCGCGCGACCGTGGCCGCACCCACGCCATCATCGGCCACGACCCGTGCCATCGCGGCGATGATCCGCGCGCGCTGCACCTCCGACACCCGCACACGCGCAAGATCATCACCAGCCCGCACACCCTCCCCACCAGCCGAGCCATCGACCAGCGCACCGGCGCGAGGCTTCCCACCCCGCCTCACCGACGACGAGATACGCCGCCGCGGCACCGAACCAGACACACTCACCACACCACCCATCCCCGACCTAACCTCTCGACCTCTTCTTGCCCTTCAGGACAGCCCCGTACTTCTTGCGCGCCACACGTTCACACGCCACACGCCTCCCCTTCCTCGACCTGTCCCGCTTGCGGCAGAGCTTCAGTGCAGCGGTGAGCTTCTGTGCGCGGGTGAGGGTCTTGACCTTCGCGCAGCCGGTGACGGTCGCTCTGGTGTTCTGTTTGATGATCGCGCCGTCCTGCGCGGTGATCGTCGTCGGCAACGTCAGGGACTGTCCGCAGAGACTGTATTTCGCGCTCACGGGGAGGTTCGTCGAGAGGACGGAGTAAGGGCCTTGGGGGAACGTCGTCTCGAACGTGCTGATCGGCTGATCCGGGACCGTTTCGAAATGACTGAACGTGATGCCTTTCTTGATCTGCGTCTTGCCGTCCAGGACGACCATCACGCCTTCGCCCTGCAATAGGAACTCGACGTCGGGGAACGCCGCGCCGCCGTGGGAGACGAGGATCGCCGGACCCACCAACGGGCTGTTCAGCAGTGGTGTGATCGCCTTCGCCGTACCGATCATCGACGCCACCGGACAACCAGCAGGATTCGCATTGAACTGCGCTTCCGTGCACGCTTTCTGCAACGTCGTCAACCGTGCCGGTAGCTGCTTTGGCAGTTGCAGATCGACACGGCCGATGTTCGACTGTGTCCCCAACGACCCGGAGGGGTAGGCTACCTTCACGCTCAGACTGGCACCGTTCGCTTTGCTCGTCTTACCCGCGGTGGAGACTGTGAAGGAGGGCGCGAACTTCAGGTTCTGACAACCACCTACCTGGAAACGATCGTTCAGCTGTGCAGTGTTCCCGAGTGTCGAAGTCTCTGTCCCGGTCACCGTGAGCTGGTTGCAGTTGGTCGGGTTCAGCGTGAACCCCGGACGATCCACGTCGACCGTGACCGAACGGATGTCGAGCGGGATGCCCAGCAGGATGCTCGGCAACGGGTCCGAGGTTGTGGTTACCCGTGCAGTGTTGGGATCGATGTACAGGCCGGCGCGTACGACGACGGTGCCGAGGTCGAACGGGCCCGCTATCGCGGGGGTGATGAACACGCCACTGAACGGGGCTCCCTTGTACGGGCCCGCCAAATACGCCTTCCCCGTCACATAGAACGGGTCTGGGCCGGCACCGGCGCCGACGGTGACCGTCCCGATCGCCGAGGAGGCCGGACACGACGGGCCGGAGGCCTCCAGGGCGCCTTCCCCGGGATGGTTACGCGCGAGCGCTGTCGCGATCTGCGCATCGGAGCACTGGGGGATACCCGCGAGCCTCCCACTCGCACCCGGCGGGAGCGTCACGCTGATCTGCCCGAAGTTCTGCGAACCATCTTCGCGACTGAGGTGCACGACCAGGGGACTGAACGCACCCGCGGTCGGGGTGCTCGTCCCGGCCTGGAAGGACGGGCTGTTTGGCTCTTCGCCCGGACTGTGCGCACAAGACGTGCCGTTACCACTGGGGCCTTCGGTGATTTCAAACGAGCCCGATGGTGTCGCGGGGGGTCCCGAGTCGGGCGCGGACCACGGTGTCAATTCGGAGGTGAGGGTGTAGGAGCCGCACGTCGGCGGGGTACGCAACGACGCTGTGGGGCCGGGGAGGAAATGTGTGCGTAGTTCGCTGAACGGGAACTGCGGCGTGTCCCTCACCAGCGTTGTGAGCTGTCCCGTGACAGGATCGGGTTTGACTTCCGCGGGGATCTTCACGACCACACCTGTACGAGGATCATTGATCACGATATAGATCGCTAGTAGTGACCCGAATGGGTTTTCGTGCTGTTTGGCGACGTAGATCGAGCCCTTCAGGGGTGTTTTTTCGCGTTCTTCGCCTTCGGGGCATTCCTGCAACGGCACGTTCGATTTCTTGCATGCTTCCATCGCGAGCGCCGGGGTTTCCAGTTCAACGGTGCCGATCTTCGACCCATCAGGACACGATGGCGGCGCCGCGTCCGGGACACCCGCGGGACTGATCCCGATCTGTCCCAGCGAGCACGCCTGCAACCCGTTGGCGGAGGACGGGTTCACGCTCACCCCCGCGGGCAGCGTCACGAGCGTGTCCCGCAACGGCGGGACCGCTGGTTCTTCCCCACCATTGTGCTGGGGGACCGTGACGTTCACGTCCAGGCCCGCCGGGGTATCCGCCGCGTGCGAGGACGGCGCGGTTGTGATCGAGGGTTCGAACAGTCCTTCGAGCGCTTCGCAACCCGTCACGGGGGGCGATTCGTAATGAGCGCTCACCCAGTTGGGATCTGACAGGTTGGGAGTCCCGTCAGGGTTATAGGAGCCGGGGTGCTGCCAGGAGTCCATCCTCACCGTGGTCATGAGTGGTTCGCCGGTGCAGTGCGCGGGGTTCGTGAACGTCGACGGGGCCGGTTCGGTTGCTTTGTCTTCGGGTCTGGTCGATGGATCTCCGTATATGTTTGCGATGACTTCGAGCAGGGTGAGCTGTGGGATTTCCTTGCTCGTCGTGCGCAACACGTAACCGGCCGGTGTGGGCACGATCGAGACGTAGAGGACATGCGCGCCACCGGAGACATCGATGAACCCAAGCTCGGCGGCGTGGCCCTTGTCGGGCAGCAGGTTGTAGATCGGGCTGTTAGCGGCGGCTTCGGCTTCGGGGACCGTGCGGAGGTGGCCGATGATCGTGTCGTTTGGGCAGCCCGAGCGTCCCTGACGGGATTCTCCTACTTCTTCGGGTAGCCCTTTGGAGCCCAGGCGAGCCAGCGTGCATCGCGGAGCGGAGACGCCACTACCGGCCATCCCGACCGGAAGGTCGACGATCACGTCGCGGACGTCTTCGATGCTCGTGGCTTTCAAGCCGGCTTCGGGCGTTTCACGGGTCGCGTTGGCGACACCGAACACGGTGTCCAGCTCGTACGGGTGAGCGCTGGCTTGTGTGTCGGGTAGTCCGTCGACGCCCACGAACGGTGCTTGGAAGAAGCTCGCCCCGAACCGCGGAGCGCCCATTTCGAGCGTGTTCACAGCCGACGCCGTCACTTCGGGCGCACCACCACCGGACACCGACACGGCATTGACCAGCGAACCCGGAGTCGCTGGTTCTTTCACCACCACCGAAACGTACATTTTGAACGAGCCGTCCGGTTGCAACGACCTGGACAGGACGCACTCCGCGGGAGACGGTTTACAGAATTCTGCTCCGATATCTTCGCTGAGCTCTTCGTTGATCGTGGTATTGGCTTTCGGGGGCTTTTTATTACCCACATAGAGCGATACGTGGCGGACTTCAAGCCCAGCGGGAAGGGTGTCCTTCAGCGTCACCAGCGCGTTGTTCGTGGCGTGGCTGCCCACGTTCGTGGCCGTCACTATGTAGGTGTCACAGATGAAGTGAGCGAAGCTGGGACCTTCGGCTTCGCAGCGCGCATTGTCGTTGGCCGCGGAGAAGTCGGAGGGGTACGCGACCGACCTGAGACTCCACTGCGCCGAAGGCGCCGCACCGGCCACACCCACGAAAACAGCAGCGACGAGCATCGCGAACGGGACCGCGGCAAGAAGCATCCGCGCTGAACGGCCCATACAGACACGTGGCCTCATCGGTGGGTCCTCCGCCCACGAGAACGAGAAGCGCCGCCGTACTGTTTACGGGCCTGTCTCTCACAACGAGCGCGTGCAGCACGAGAACGCTTCTTCTTGCAGGCACGCAAAGCCACCGCCAATCTCTCCGCCCTGGTAAGCGATCTCCTCGCCCCCGGAAGCACCGAGGGAACCGTTGACAAGGACGTAATGTTCCCGGCTCCCAGGAACGAAGCGCTCGCGGGAGCACCAAACACCGGCGACGGCAACGACGGCGCGTGACACGCATCAAGCGTCACGCACGGAGCTTCTTCAGTCGGTTCTGAGAATCCACCGCCGATGCGCGCGTCGTAGAAATCGACCTGGCTATCCGTGTCTCGCGGCAACAGCGGGTCAGCGGTCGAGAAGAACACGTTAGCGCCCGTGTTATCGACACCCAAGAGTTGCACGGCGCTCGTATTTTCATGCACACCGCTGCCTTCGTTGAGATCGCGCCCGTCGGAGATCAACGAGACACAGCCGTTGGGTTCCGCGCACGCAGGTGCATTTCGTGACGGTTGCGTGCCGTCAGCCGCCCACTCATAGATATTCTCCGCCAGCACGCTCGGATTCCCGATCACGGGATGGTCATCGAGAGCGCCCGGGGTCAAACCGGCAGGACTTTCGAAGAACACAAGACCGCCGCTGTCGGACATCGTCGGATCTGCGCGCCCGGGGCCGATACCGGTCGCGAATCCGTGGAAGGCGCTGAGGATCCGCGCGTCGGCGGCGCTGGCATTTCCATCGTCGTTGAAGCCGGCCTGCCCAATCGATACACGCGAGAGCTTCTTCATGACGACGTCGTACCGGTACACCTGTGCCGGCCCTTCTTCTCTAGACACATCGGCTGTGAGTCTGTTGTGGCTGGTGAATACCAGGAAGCGACCATCGGGAGTCACGTTGGCCTTCACGATGCCGCTCACCCATTGCGTGCTGTCGGCGCTCGACAGGGGTGCGATGAAACCGACGCTTCCCTCGCCACCGCCTGGGCCGAAGCGGTACACGTAGAGGTTGTTGGCGCCGGGCGACGCCTTGCGTCCCATGTCGTTGGGGGTGCTGGTGAGCACACCCTGAGCGACGAAGAAGACATCGGATCCATCGGGCGGAATCGCCATGACCCCTTGGACAACCGGCCCTAGGCCGCTGGTGTCGCCGGCTGACACATCGACGAGCTGCCGTTCGTTCGTGTGTTCGCAATGCGCAGGACAGGCGAACTCGTAGAGATTGCATCCAGGTGTCAGATGCGTGGTTTCGCTACACGAGCTAAACGCGCTGTCCTGAGTGCGGCGGTCGTCGGTTGCGCTGTTCGTCAGACGCCCTGTGTCGGTGAAGAACACACGTGAACCGTCTTCCGACGCGCCCGCGAAGCTGGCATCCCGCGGTGGCTGTTCCCTGCATTCACTGTCGCATACGCTTTCTGGCCCAAATCCAGACACCAAGACGGTTCGCGGTTCGCTGGCTTCATCGACACGTGCGTACAAGGTGAAGGCGGGGACAGCTTTGCCGGCATTTTCGCCTGTTCCGGTGGAGCAAGGCGCGACTGTGAACAGCGTTGATCGCCCGTCCGCTGACAGGGAGTTGTAGGCACTAAAGATGTCTTTAGTGCCTCCCAGATTCGTGCCACACGCTCCGATCAGGCTGGTGCTGCCAAGTCCGCCGGTGACACCAACGAGTGCCGGCCTCCCATTCGTTGGCCCCGGGTAGGCATACGTCTCAGTTCCGTGGGCTCCGCCTTCGAGTGCGGGCCAGAGTCCGCCTTGGAGGCGACCCTGGTAAACGACGTGTGAGAGGTCGGAGCTGGCAACTCTTGGCGCCGTTGTGATCGTGCCGATGTGCGGGCCGGGTGCTTCGCCGGTCGGGCCAATCGGCTGCAGCGTCCCGTCGGGCTTTCTCGCGTAGAGCTCTTCCAGGCCGCCGGGCTGCGGCGAGCGCGCCAGCAGCACGGTATTCGAGCTCGCGGAGTACGCGAGCATCGTGCTGTAGGCCGTCGGCGATGGGAGCAGCGCTTGGGTTTCCCAGCCCGTTTCGCCACGGGTGAAGGAGAACGGGCTTCCCTCGGTCTGCCGGATCGCGGTGCACGACTGCGAGCTGTCGAAACATTGGAGGCTCTGGGTCAGCACACGCGAGCCGTCGGCGGCGATCGACGGGTCTTCGATGAAGATGCCGTTGTTGACGAGGGCGCCGTTCTTGTCTGGTGGCGTCACGAGCTCATACGCCCGGCAATCGCTGAGGACGCCGTCAACCGGCGCTCTGGATGCCGAGCAGCTGGGAGCCGCCGGTTCAAAGACGAAGGCGCCTTCGGCTTCGGGCTCCGACAGCGCTTCCCCGTTCACCACGATCCTGAAGTGATAGGTGGCCCCCGCGGCGAGGCTGACTGAGACAGGCTGTGATACTGGCACGTCGCTCGTGCCAGCCGGAATTTCGCTGTCCGGTTCTGGTGAGCGGCCTGTGAAGGGTGCGCCGACACATTCACCCGGCGCGGGGCATGGACCGTATTCAAAATGATATTTGGCGGCTGGACCCTCGGGATTTACAACAGCGCCCAGGGTCACACCGGCAGCTGATACTTCCTTGGCTGACACTTCGCGGACCCGTGCGCCGGCGGTGGTCATCAGCAAACCGTCTTCACTGAACACAGTGCCGGCAGAGCTTCTTGCGTGAAGGCGAAAGTGGTAGGTCGTTCCCGACGACAGGCCGCTGAGGGTCGAGCCCACTGGCACCAGTGACGTCCCTTCGCCGATTTCGCCCGGATTCTCGGTGCACGGCACCTGTGAGCCGTAGGCAGCGGTCTTCCCGAATTCAAATTCGCATGAAATCAATTCGACGCCCTCGGGGTTCACACGTGCATGCAGTGTCGCTTCGTGTTTAGAGATGCCTGAGGGCGGTTCCGTGATCGCTTCCAGCGCGATTTTGAACGCAGCCACCGTGCTGGTTGAGCTGTTCTCTACGAACACGGTGCTGGTACTGCTGTCCACCGCCAGCCCGGAGCCACCATTGAGGAAACCTTCGCCGAATACCTGCGACGGCACGCAGCCCAGCACAGACGGTTTGCAGCTTGCTGGAATGTCTTCGATGAAGATTCCGCTGCGGACAACGTAGATGTCGCCCGCTAAGACGTCAGGGGCAGCACCCCAAGCGGGTTCTGGGCCCGTGACCACGATGCCGAGATTGGTGCAATTCGGATTGAAGGTGGGGGAGATGGCGTGAAGACCGGCATTGCCGTCGTGCGCATAGATGATCCCGCCCTTGGCTGAGATTCCGCCTCCGCCAGCACCGGCCCCGAACGCCGCGCTGCAAGTGGCGACCCAGGTGCCACCAGAGTCGAACTCGAACAGGCGTTCGTGAAAGTTGTAGACCCAGAACACTCCGGAGGCGTCGACTGTTATGCCCGTGATCAGCAATCCAGCGAACCCGGAGGTGAACAGCTCAGTAGGCGAGCCATTCAGCTGTCCGTTCGGGCTGGCTTTTTCGCCGTTGTTGCCCCAGGAGGTGATCAAATGCCCTTCGCCGTCGAACTTCGTCACGAGGGCGTTCGCCGTGTCGGCGACGTAGACATCCCCATGCGAGGCGCCTTCTGAGTTATCGACGGCTATATAGGTTGGAGCTTGAAACTCGCCCGGTTCGGAGCCCGACAGGCCTACTTGGCAGATGGCAGTGCAAACCTGAAGTTCGGCTGCGCCGGTTGCGACGCCCCAGCCCCAAGCCCGGACGAAGTTTCCCGTCGGTGAGAACTCGTCGATCCGGCGATTGCCGATGTCCGCGATGTAAACGTCGTGGGTGTTCGTGTCTACGGCAATGCCGCCTCCGGGAGGGGAGGGCTGGGTGACGATCGACATTTGTCCGGCGCCTTCGCCTTGGCTTCCGAAGGCGAAGGCAAAGTTGTGCGATGTCGCCGCCAGGGCAGGCGAAGCAGCAAAAGCAACGCAGAGAGCGAGCAGCACGAGCCCACCGGCGAACCGACCGGTCCGCGACGACCCCGAGGAGATCACTTCGCGGTGAGGCTCTCTCACCACAACGGATCGGGAGAACACTGAAACTATGGCGCCGTCACCGCCCACGTGCCGAACGCGAATCCGCCTTCTTCTTCGAATTTACCCGAGGATGGTGCCGTTTCTTTCACGGCGAGGGTCAGCAGGGCACCCGTCCGTCCAGCACCGGCTTCGGCGAAGAACTGTTCGGATGACGGGGGGTGTATGACCCCAAAGCCGGGAGCCACGAGCGTCATTTTGGTCACATAGACACAGAGATCCCCCGCCTCTGCTTCCGGTGTTTCCGCCGACCCCGGACACTGTTCCGGCGCGGTGGTTTCCGGTGCAACGAAGAACACATGTTCTTTGTCCAATTCTGCTATGAGCGGGATCGCGAACGAGATAGACGAGAAGGCAGTAGCTTCTCGTTCGTCTTTTTCAGCTTTCACAGGCACCTGAACCGCCCAAGCACCAGTCTCCGTCGCGCCTTTCGGGAGAGCCGCCGTGAACCCGGTCTGACCCGTCGGACCCGTTTTCCCGTTTTCCCCGTTTTTACCCGCCGCGCCGGTATCGCCCTTCGCACCCGCAGGACCCTGAGCACCAGCCGGACCCGCCGGACCCTGCGCGCCGGCGGTGCCCGGAGCGCCGCTCGCGCCCGCCCGACCGGCCTTGCCCTGCAACGACTTCAAGACGCTCGGGCTGATCTGCTTCGTCGAAGTGATCAAATACCTTTTCGCGGCATACGCCCCACCCGTCATCGCAAACACCAACGCAAAAACTGCGATCACGCCCGTGGGGGTCACCCGTACACGCCTACGTAGTGCTGAGAGCATGAGCTATCTCTCCTCCCTATCTCTAGAGTCGAGCGTGCACGGACCCAGCCCTACGCACGCGAATTGAACCGGACCGCCAATACGTGCGCGAGAACGACGACAACGACGAACACCGCGGCCAAGGCCGCGGTGCAGAACATCCGGAAAATTAGTTAGAGCGCCCCGAAAGGCGCCGGGGCTAGACGCTAGCCCAACAAGACCCGGGCAAGAGAGAGAGAGAGAGAGAGAGAGAGATGTGTCAGCGCTGCTGACGCATCTACCAACGGGCCCTCCCGGGCACGCAAAGATTCTCGTCACATCTGTCCCCAACGGACTCACGCGAAAACAACCCCTCATCATCAGCGATCCAATCCCTCTCCCAAGGGGTTTACCCTGCTAAGCGCTCACGATCGATCACAGAGAAACCGACCCAAACCCGATCTATCGTGCCCGGCCGCCCACGGTGGGAAGCCATGACAAAAGGAACATACAGAATACACAACGGCTTGTCAAGAGGGAACCCTCAAGTCTACATCCGAACGCGCCCAAAACGGCTCCACAAAGCCACAAACATCCAGACAAAAGCGAACAACAACAGACCCGAACGCCAACCGCTGCGGTGAGCGGCTTGGACCGCAACCCGACGAAGGACCTGCCTATGGCTCACCCATGGAAGCCCGCAACGGGCCCTCGGTCGAGGGCCCTATTCGACCGAGACGCCCGGCGTGACGTGGTTCGGCGGGCCCTCGGGGCCTTCGTCCGCGTCGGCGTGACCGGCCAGCGCCTGATCCTCGGGCTGGGCCGATCCCCCGGTGAGCACGCCATTGCGCAGGCCGCTCAGATAACGATCGACCATGCGCGCGCACTGACGGCCCTCGTTGATCGCCCATACGATCAGCGACTGCCCGCGGCGGGCGTCGCCGGCGGCGAAGACGCCTTCGACGGAGGTCGTGTAGGGCTTCACCGCCTTGACGTTGCCGCGCGGGTCCTTCTCCACGCCGAGCCGATCGAGCAGCGCGGGCTCGGGTCCCAGGAAGCCCATCGCCAGCAGCACGAGCTGAGCGGGCAGCTCACGCTCGGTTCCCGCGACCGGGCCAAACGGCGGCGCCGGCTCGGCGTGGGCGACGTGCAGCGCCGCGACCCGCCCCTCGGCGTCGCCGGAGAAGTGGGTCGTGACGATCGAGTAGTCCTGCTCGCCCACGCCCTCCTTCAGCGCCTCCTCCATCGCGTAGCTCATGCGATACTTCAGGGGCCACTCCGGCCACGGCGTGCGGTCGTCCGGACGTTTGGGCGGGGGCTCGGGCAGGAGCTCCAGCTGGACGATCGAGCGGGCGCCCTCGCGCAGCGCGTTGCCCACGCAGTCCGCGCCCGTGTCGCCGCCGCCGATCACCACGACGTCCTTGCCTGCTGCGCTGATCGTGCTTGCGGCCTCGGGCTGGGGCGCGTCCGGGACGGGGCCCAGCTCGCGCGCGGCCCAGCGGTTGCGTCCATACAGGTAGTCCATCGCGAAATGCACCCCGTCCAGCTCGCGTCCGGGCACCGGCAGGTCGCGCGGCACGCGCGAGCCGGTCGCGAGCACGACCGCGTCGAACGCGCCCCGCAGCTCATCCACGCTGACGACCTCGCGGCCGCCAGGCCCGAGACCATCCGCGCGGGGACCATCGCCGCCCGCTCCGTCGGCGCCGACCCCGGCGACATCCGGAGCGGCGCCCCCGACGTCCACCCCGCAGCGCAGCTCCACGCCCTCGGCGACGAGCTGTTCCACGCGCCGCTGCACGATCCGCTTTTCGATCTTGAAGTCGGGCACCCCGAAGCGCGCCAGGCCCCCGGCGGCCTCGTCGCGCTCGAACAGGGTCACGCGATGGCCCACGCGGCGCAGCTGCTGCGCGGCGGCCATCCCGGCCGGTCCCGAGCCGACCACGGCGACCGACTGCCCGGTCTCGTGCCGGGGCGGACGCGCGACGATCCAGCCTTCATCCCAGGCGCGATCGACGATCGCGAGCTCGATCTGTTTGATCGTGACCGCGTCGTTCTCGCGGATCTCCAGCACGCACGCGGCCTCGCACGGAGCCGGGCACAGCCGTCCGGTCAGCTCGGGGAAGTTGTTCGTCGCGTGCAGCTGAACGATCGCGTCCTCGAAGCGGTCGCGATAGACGAGGTCGTTCCAGTCGGGGATCAGGTTGCCCAGCGGGCAACCGTTGTGGCAGAAGGGCACGCCGCAGTCCATGCAGCGCGCGCCCTGCTCGCGCAGCTCCTCGGTCGGGCGGGTGATCAGGAACTCGCGATAGTCGTGCGCGCGCTCGTCGGGGTCCCGGTAGGGGATCCCCCGGCGCTCGATCTGCAGGAAGCCGCCGAGCTTGCCCATCAGGCCGCCACTGCCGGGGTCTCGCTCGCGCCTTCGGCGGCCTGTTCGGCCAGCACGCGCTTGTAGTCATGGGGCATCACCTTCACGAACGCGCCCCGCGCGAGCAGCTCGTCGAACTGCGCGAGCAGCCGCGCAGCCACCGGCGAGTCGGTGCGCCGCGCGTGCTCCTCGATCAAAGCCCGCAGCTCGACCGCGTCATCGGCGCTCGGCGCTTCGAACCCGACCATGCCCATGTTGCAGCGTCCGGCGAAGCCGCCGTCCTGATCGAGCACGTATGCGACCCCGCCGCTCATGCCCGCGGCGAAGTTGCGTCCGGTCTCACCGAGCACGACCACGCACCCGCCGGTCATGTACTCGCAGCCGTGATCGCCGACGCCCTCCACGACCGCGCTCGCGCCGGAGTTGCGCACCGCGAAGCGCTCGCCCGCCATGCCGCGGAAGAACGCGCGCCCGCCGGTCGCCCCATACAGCAGCGTGTTGCCGACGATCACGTTCTCCTCGGCGACGAAATCCGCCGCCATGCCCTCGCGCGGGCGCACCGCCAGCACGCCGCCGGAGAGGCCCTTGCCGGTGTAGTCGTTGGCGTCGCCGCGCAGCGTGAACGTCACGCCCGGGGCCAGCCATCCGCCGAAGCTCTGCCCGGCCGAGCCCTCGAAGAACACCTCGATCGAGCCCTCCGGCAGCCCCGCGGCTCCGTGCGCGCGCGCGATGTGGCTGGAGAGGATGCCGCCGACGCAGCGGTTGACGTTGCGAATCGGGAGCTCGATCCGCACGCGCTCGCCGCGCTCGATCGCCCCCTGGGAGCGGCGCACCAGCTCCCAGTCCAGCGCCTCGGCCAGCACCGCCGGGGGCGGTTCGATGCGCCGTCTGGGGGCCTCGTCGGGCAGCTCGATGTGCGTGAGGATGTGCGTCAGGTCGACCCCGCGCGCCTTCCAGTGCTCGATCGCGGGCCGGGAGCGCAGCAGATCGACGCGGCCGATCGCCTGATCCAGCGAGCGCAGGCCCAGCGCGGCAAGGATCTCGCGCACTTCCTCGGCGACGAAGAAGAAGAAGTTGACGACGTGCTCGGGGGTGCCCTTGAAGCGCTTGCGCAGCTCCGGGTCCTGCGTGGCGATCCCGACCGGGCACGTGTTCAGGTGGCAGGCTCGCATCATGATGCAGCCGGTCGCGATCAGCGGCGCTGTGGAGAAGCCCATCTCATCCGCGCCGAGCATCGCCGCGATCACCACGTCGCGGCCGGTCTTCAGCTGACCGTCGGTCTGCACGACGATGCGCGAGCGCAGGTCGTTCAGCAACAGCGTCTGCTGCGTCTCGGCCAGCCCGATCTCCCACGGCACGCCCGCGGCCTGGATCGAGGACAGCGGCGAGGCGCCCGTGCCGCCGTCGTGGCCTGAGATCAGCACGCGGTCGGCGTTCGCCTTGGACACACCCGCGGCGACCGTGCCGACGCCGACCTCGGCGACGAGCTTGACCGACACCTGCGCGCCCGGGCTCGTCTCGGTTGGGGGGTTCGAGCAGCGCAGGTCGTAGATCAGCTGCTTCAGGTCCTCGATCGAATAGATGTCGTGGTGGGGCGGCGGCGATATCAGGCCCACGCCGGGGGTCGTGTGGCGGATCGCGCCGATGTAGGCGTCGACCTTGCCGCCCGGCAGCTGGCCGCCCTCACCGGGCTTGGCGCCCTGGGCCATCTTGATCTGCAGCTCGTCCGCGTTGACCAGGTAGTTGATCGTCACGCCGAAGCGGCCCGAGGCGACCTGCTTGATCGCCGAGCGTCGCCGGTCGCCGTTGGGGTCGGGTGCGAAGCGCGCCGGGTCCTCCCCACCCTCGCCCGTGTTGGAGCGCCCGCCGAGGCGGTTCATCGCGATCGCCAGCGTCTCGTGCGCCTCGCGCGAGATCGAGCCGAGGCTCATCGCGCCGGTGCAGAAGCGCCGCACGATCGCACTCGCCGGCTCGACCTCCTCCAGCGGTATCGGCGCCCGCGCGCCGGAACCCGTCGCGCCGCCGGCGCCCTCGCCGCCACCGCTCTCGCCCCCCTCGCCGGGCCCGATCTGCAGCAGCCCCCGCAGCGTCGCCTTGCGCGCCGCGTCCTCGTTGATCGCGCGCGCGTACTCGCGGTACTTGGCATACGCCTCGCTCGAGCGCACCTCCTCCAGCGCCTCGCCCTCGCCCTGCAGCGCGGCCGCGACGTTGCCGTTGGCCGCGCGCACCGCGTGCTGCACGAGCGCGATCGTCTCCGGGTTCCACTGGTGGTGCTCGCCGTCGCGCCGCCACGCGTACACCCCGCCGACCGGCAAGAGGTCGTCCTCGGGCGCCGGATACGCGCGGGCATGGCGCTCCAGCGCCTCGGTCGCGAGCACGTCCAGGCCGACGCCGCCGATGCGCGAGGCGGTGCCCGTGAAGTGCCGGTCGATCAGCTCCCGCTCCAGCCCGACGGCCTCGAAGATCTGCGCGCCGCGATAGGACTGGATCGTGGAGATGCCCATCTTGGAGATCGTCTTCAACAGGCCTTTGCCGAGCGCCTTGATGGTGTTCTGCGCCGCCTGCTCCAGCTGGACGTTCAGCTCCTCACCCCTCGGCGGCCCCGCGCCGTCGGCGCCCGCGGGCGTGATCCGCCCCTCGATCACGAGCTGATCGAGCGTCTCCAGCATCAGATACGGGTTGATCGCGCTCACGCCGTACCCGATCAGCGTCGCGAAGTGGTGCACCTCGCGCGGCTCGCCGGACTCCAACACGATCCCCACGCGCAGCCGCGTGCCCTCGCGCACCAGGTGATGGTGCACCGAGGCGACCGCCAGCAGCGACGGGATCGGCGCGCGGCGCGGACCGAGCGAGCGGTCGGAGAGCACGATGATGTTGACCCCCTCGGCGATCGCGTCGTGCGCCTGCGCGCACACGCGCTCGAGCGCCGCCACCATGCCGGCGGCGCCCTCGGCGACCGGCCACGTGATGTCGATCGTCCTCGCGCTGAACAGCTCGTGCGAGACGTGGCGCAGCGTCTCCAGCTCGCGGTTGAGCAGGATCGGGCGCTCCAGCACGAGCTTGTGCGCGTGCGCGGGCGTCTCCTCGAACAGGTTGCGCTCGCTGCCCAAGGTCGTCTCCAGGCTCATCACGATCTCCTCGCGGATCGGATCGATCGGCGGGTTGGTGACCTGGGCGAACAGTTGCTTGAAGTAGGAGAACAGCGGTGGCGCCTGATCGGAGAGGACCGCGAGGGAGATGTCGTTGCCCATCGAGCCGATCGGCTCGGCCCCATCGCGCGCCATCGGCGTGAGCAGCACGCGCAGGTCCTCCTGGCTGAAGCCGAACGCGCGCTGGCGCCGGTGCAGCGGCTGATCGGAGATCGTCACCTGCTCGGAGGGATCGAGCTCCGCGAAGGCCACCGAGCTGCGCTGAAACCACTCGCGATAGGGCCGTTGCGTGGACACCGCGCGCTTGACCTCGCCGTCCTCGACGATCCGCCCGCGCTGCAGGTCGACCAGGAACAGCTTGCCCGGCTGCAGCCGCCCCAGCCGCCTGATCTGCGCCGGCTCCACGTCGAGCATCCCCGTCTCCGACCCGAGCACGACGTGCCCGTCCGCCGTCTCGATCCAGCGTCCCGGGCGCAACCCGTTGCGGTCGAGCGTCGCGCCGACCACGCGCCCGTCGGTGAACGCGACCGACGCCGGCCCGTCCCACGGCTCCATCAAGCAGGCGTGGTAGGCGTAGAACCCGACGAGGTCCGCGGGCAGGTCCTCGCGGTCGCGATAGGCCTCGGGGATCATCATCATCGCCGCGTGCGCCGGCGAGCGCCCGGCGAGCAGCAAAAGCTCCATCACGTTGTCGAACGTCGCCGAGTCCGAGTTGCCGGGCGTCACGACCGGCAGGATCTTCTGGAGATCGTCGCCGAACAGAGCGCTGGAGAGCTCCGACTCGCGCGCGCGCATCCAGTTGACGTTGCCCATCACCGTGTTGATCTCGCCGTTGTGGCAGATCGTGCGGTAAGGGTGCGCGAGCTCCCAGCTGGGAAACGTGTTCGTGGAGAAGCGCGAATGCACGAGCGCCAGCGCGCTCTTGCAGCGCTCGTCGCGCAGGTCGGGGTAGAACTCGGCCAGCTGCCAGCTGATCAGCATGCCCTTGTAGTTGAGCGTGCGCGAGGAGCTGGAGGCGACATACAGCCCCTCGCCCTCGGGACTCAGCTCGCACACGCGCCGGATCACGTACAGCTTGCGCTCGAACGCATCCTGGTCTTGCGCCTGCTCGGGGCCCGCGCCGACGAACAGCTGACGAATCTCCGGCCGGCAGGCCCCGGCGACCTCGCCGGTGTGCTCGGGCGCCACCGGCACCTCGCGCCAGCCGAGCACCGTCTGCCCCTCCGCCACCACGGTCCGCTCCAACAGCTCCTGCAGGCGCGCGCGAGCAGACTCCTCGGTGGGCAGGAAGCACATCAGCACCCCGTAGCGACCGGCAGGCGGCAGCTCGAGCTCGACAACCGCGCGCAGCAGCTCGTCGGGCATCTGCATCAGGATCCCCGCGCCGTCGCCCGTGCACGGGTCCGCGCCGGAGGCGCCGCGGTGCTCGAGGTTCTTCAGCGCCACGATCCCCCGCTCCACGACCTCGTGCGTGGGCATGTTGTCCAGGCGCGCGACCATGCCCACGCCGCACGCGTCGTGCTCGAAGCGGGGGTCGTAAAGACCGACGGCCTTGGGCGGCTGCATGGTGTGCGTAGTCATGGAAGTGCTCCCTGGGGGGCGGTGCAGCCCGCACGAACACTCATCGCGCGGACACGGGCGGACACCTGAGGCGGAGCCCGAAAGGGTATCAGTGCGCGCGGGCTCTCAGCCGTTTTCGCGCGCGCACGCTCACGGCTCCGCGGGGAGCGCGCCCACTCGCCTGCCACCGCCCAAACGACGCTCGCGTCAGGACCTGGCCGGTCCGGGCATGTGGCGGAGCGGTAGCTGGCGTATGCTCGGCGTGTGAGAATCGCCGGTTGTGGGCACCATTAGCGATGACGAAGGCAACTCGAGTATCCCAGGAGCGAGCATGATGCCTGACATGGAGCTAGCGCTCCCGGCTCGAGCGGAGAACATCGCGCTGATCCGCCACGCGTTCGGCGCGCTCGGCGAGGTGCTGGCCGTCGACGAGGAGCGGCTCTCCGACGTGCGCTTGGCGGTCACCGAGGCCTGCTCGAACGTGGTCGTCCACGCCTATGCCGACGACGCCCCCGGGCCGCTCGAAGTCCTCGCCACCGTGCGGGACGGCGCCCTCACGGTGATCGTGCGCGACGAGGGGCCGGGCATCGCCCCACACCCCGACAGCCCGGGCCTGGGCCTGGGCCTGCCGCTGATCGCCTCGCTGGCGGAGTCGGTGCAGCTCGGCCGTGACGAGCAGGAGCGCACCGAGGTGTGCATGACGTTCTCGCTGTCGGACGGCCTTGCCAACGGAGCGTCTTCGAGCTCCTCCGCGACCGGGGGAGGCTCTCCGCCCGCCGGGCAGGACGATCAGACCGACCCGACCGCGCGGACGTGAGCGCGGCGACGAAGCCCGAGCTGGACTCCTCGTCTGCGCCCGGACCGCCCGGTCCGGTGTCACTGCGCGTGGCGAGCGGCCCGCTGGCGGGGCCGGTGCTCAACCGCGTCGCCTCGATGGTCCTTGCTCGCGCCTCGTGCCCGCTCGATCGGCTCGACGACGCGCTGATCCTGTGCGACGCGATCTCCGCGCACGCTCCCGCCCACGTGCGCGACGGCCACCTCGCCTACACGCTGACCGCACAGGAGCGCGCGGTCGAGCTGCGGGTCTCCGAGCTGCGCACGGGCGGCGCGGCGGGGCTCCTGGACGACGCCCGGCTTCCGGACGTCGGCAACGTGATCGAGCGCTACTCCGAGCAGCGTCGCGTCGAACCGGCCTCGGACGGCGCCGGTGAGGAGCTGATCCTCACGATCCCGTTCGCCTGATCGGAGCGACCGACAGCTATCCGGTCTTCGTCTTCGCGACGGGCTTCGCCGGAGCTTTCTTGGCGGGCGCTTTCTTGGCGGGGGACTTCTTGCGAGGCCCCTCCTTGCCGTCGATCGCCGCGGCGCCGTCGCGTTCGCGGGCGCGCTCCAGGCTCGCCTGCAACGCGCCCATCAGATCCGGGGCCTGCAACGTCTGGGCGGCGGGACGCGGCTCCACCACGATTTCCTCGCCGCCGGCCTTGCGGTCGATCAGGTCGAGCACGGCCTCGCGATAGGTGTCGCGGTAGCGACCGATGTCGAACGGCTGAGCCAGCGACTCCACCAGCCGCTTGGCCACGTCCAGCTCGCGCTCGCCCACCGCGGGCGCCTCCTCCTCCTCGCCGCCCAGCTCGCGCAACGCGCTCGTGGGATTGACCTCGTCGGCATAGGTGAGCGTCGTCATCATCAGCACGTCCTCGCGCGGATGCACCGCGACCAGGCGCTCGCGCGAGCGCAGCACGACCCGCGCGACCGCGACCTTGCCGGTTTCGCGCATCGCCTGCAGCAGCAGCCTGTATGAGCGCGCGCCGCCGCGGTTGGGGACGACGTAGTACGGCTGGTCGAAGTAGATGCGGTCGATCTCCTCGAGCTCGACGAAGTCCTCGATCTCGATCGTGCGCGTCGCCTCGGGCGCGAGCGCCGCGAGCTCTGCGTCCTCGATCACCACGTACCGTTCGGGCGCAAGCTCATAGCCCTTGACGATCTCCTCGAACGGAACCTCCTCGCCGTCGGCCGAGCAGACGCGCTTCTGCTGGATGCGCGCATTGTCGGCGCCGTGCAGCTGGTTGAAGTGCACGCTCTTGTTCGTGACGGCGCTGTAGAGCTTGACGGGCATGCTCACGAGACCGAAGTTGAGCGTGCCCATCCACATCGATCGGGGCATCGTCACAGTGTCGGACGTGGGACCGCCGATGTCAACCCGTGGGCGGATCCTCCCGTGGCGGGCCTTCTCTCAGAGTCTCCCGCAGCCGCGCGAGCGCCTGGCGGATCAGCCGCGAGACCTGCATCTGGGAGACGCCGATCCGCTCGCCGATCTCCGCCTGGGTCAGGTCCTCGGCGAAGCGCAGCGTCAGCACCAGCCGCTCGCGCTCGGTGATGTGGGCGAACATCGGTCCGAGCGTCGCGCGCTCCTCGGCGCGCTCGAACCCGCCCTCCCGCACGCCGATCGCATCGCCCACGCTCTCTCCCGAGGAGTCCTCCCCGCCCCCCGCTCGCGGCGCGTCCAGCGAGCCGGCGCGATAGGCGCCGGCGGCCTGCAGCGCCTCCAGCACCTGCTCTTCGCTGACGTCCAACGCAGCCGCGATCTCGGCGACCGTCGACGCGCGGCCGTGCTCGGTGGACAGCGCCGCGGCCGTCTTGTCCACGCGCAGCGCCAGCTCCTGCAGCTCGCGCGGAACCCGCACCGACCAGGTGCGATCGCGAAAGTGGCGGCGCAGCTCGCCGAGGATCGTCGGCACCGCGAAGCTCGAGAATGCCGTGTGCCGGCTCGTGTCGTAACGATCGACCGCCTTCAACAGGCCGAGCGAGGCGACCTGCGTCAGGTCCTCGAGCGGCTCCTCGCTGCGCTGGTAGCGACGCGCCAGTCGCCGTGCCAGCGGCAGGTAGCGCTCGATGAGCTCCTCGCGCGCGCGCTCGTCGCCGGCGCGCGCTCGCGCGAACAGCTCGCTGTCCGGGGGCAGCGCCTGGCTCACGGCGCCGCCAGGGGCGTGTTCAGGCGACAGCGCAACGGCACGTCGGTTCCGTCAACGCTCAGCACCGGCGCCAGGCGCTCGCTCGCCGGCCGATCGCCGACCGCGCGAGCGGCGGCATCCGCGGACCGGCGAGCGCCCTCGGGAACGCGTCGCACTGCCTCCGCGCAGAGCGTGGGCAGCTCGGGGACCAGCGCCGGCCCCAGCCAGGCGATCGGCGGCGCCCCGGGGCGCTCGCGCGGCCAGGCGGTGAAATCCACCGCCCCGCTGAGCAGCAGCCGCTCGCGAGCGCGGGTCATCGCGACGTAGACGATCCGGTCCTCCTCCCGCGCCTGGGCCTCGCGGCGCTCCTGCGCCAGCTGCGCATAGTCAAGCGCCGGGCGCGGCTCGGGATCGGCGAGCTCCAGCAGCCGCACCCCCACGCGATCGTCCTGCACGAGCAGGTCGGGCACCCCCACGCTCGGCGCGCGGCCGAGATCGGCCACGCACACCACGTCGAACTCCAGTCCCTTCGCGGCGTGCACGCTCATCAGGCGCACGGCCTCCACCGGCGCCCGGCCCTCCGTCGGCGCATCGGGCTCGGCGGTCGTGTCGGCGCCCGCCAGGAAACCCATGCCGCCGGCGCCCTGCTGGAAGGATGCCTCGTCCAGGAACCCCCGCAGGTCGTGCCCTTCGCTGCGTTCCCACTCCCCCGCCAGCCCGATCAGCTTGCTCACGTTCGCGAGCCTACGCGGTTGCACCTCGTCCGCGCGCATACGCGGCGCGCGCGCGCCGTGCTCGACCGCCCGCTCCAGCAGCTGCGCGAGCGTCAGCTCATCCACCAGCTCGCGCTCGGACTCCAACCATGCGCAGTACGCGCCCGTCCGCTCGCGCTCGGCGCCCGTCAGCGCAGCGGACGCGCCGGCCCCGGGCGCGTGGGCGTCGGGCGCGTGAGCGTCGGGATCTCGGGCCACCTCCCACACGCCGCACTCGCGTTCGCGCGCCGCGCGCGCCAGCAGCGCCAGCGCGTCGCTTGACAGTCCCACCGGCGGGGCGGCCAGCGCCCCGTACAGCGCCAGCTCATCTCCGGGATCGGCCAGCGCGCGCAGGTGCGCGAGCAGATCGGCCACCTCCTGGCGCGCCCAGAACGACCCTGCGCTCGCGAGCGTGTGCAGGCCCTGGGCGCGCAGGGCCTGCTCGTAGCAGTCGATGTCTCCCATCCCCCGCAGCAGCACCGCCACCCGGCCCGCGCTCGTGCGCCCGGCGTCGATCAGCTCGCGCACGCGCCGCGCCAGCGCGAGCGCCTCCGCCTCCCGCCAGTCTGCCGCGCCCGAGCCCGATCCGCCGGCGACCGCGATCGGGCCCTGCGCCTCGCTCCAGCCACGCCTGTCGGTGAGCAGCAGCTCGATGTGCGGCTCACCGTGCTCCACCGCCGCCTCGCGTGCGCTCTCACGGCCCGCGCGCAGTGGAATGTAGGTCTCGCCGAACCGCCCCGCGAAAACGACGTTCACGGCCTGCAGCAGCTCCGGGCGAGCGCGGAAGTTGTGCGCCAGCCGCAGGCTCTGACCGAGCGGCGCCAGACGCTCCTCGCGCTCCCTGAACAGGCCGACGTCGGCGTGGCGGAAACCGTAGATCGACTGCCACTCGTCGCCGACCGTGAACAGGTTCTCGCGCTCCAGCATGCTCACGAGCGCCAGCTGGCGGGGATTGACGTCCTGCAGCTCGTCCACCATCAGCAGCTCGAACCGCTCCGCCCAGCTCCCGCGGATCCGCTCATCGCCTCCCAGCAGCTCGCCCGCCAGCAGCTCGAGATCGTCGAAGTCAAGGCCCTCGCGGGCGCGCTTGGCGGCCTCGTAGCGCTCTCCGAAGCGCATCAGCAGCTCGTCCCACAGCACGATCGCCCGGGCGCCGGCCTGATCCACGGCGCGCGCCCGACGCTCGGCCTCCGCGTCCAGCTCGGGTCCCGCCGGCAGCTCGGCCTGACCGGCGGGCTCGCGCCCGGGCTGGGGCGGGGGCAGCCGCGGCGCGCGCGCCCCGCGGCTGCGCAGCTCGGCATGGACCCCGAGCACGCTCGCGCGCGCGCGATCCGCGGTGTAGGCGGCAATCAGATCGATCGCCTCGCCGCGCCCGTCGCCCACGAGCTCTCCGAGCGCGTCGGCGAACGCGCGGCGGCGCAGCCGTCCCGCGAGACCCTCGTCCAGGATCTCGTAAGGCTCCTCCCCCAGGCCGGCCGCGCGTGCGTGCGCGCGCAGGATCCGCGCGCAGAACCCATGGAAGGTGCCGATGAACGCGCCGTCGAGGGCATCCGCGGCGACCGTCTCTCCCAGCTGCGACAGGCGCGCGCGCACGCGCGCGCGCAGCTCGCCCGCGGCGCGCTCGGTGAACGTGATCGCGAGGATCCGCTCCGGCGCGATCCCGTCCTCGCGCACGGCCCGCACGAACCGCTCGACCAGCACCGAGGTCTTGCCGCTCCCGGCGCCCGCGGCCAGCAGCAGCGGCTCGCCGCGGCGCTCCACGGCGTGCTCCTGCTCGGCCGTCAGCGTCCTCGGCGCCGGAGCGCTCCCGGCCGTGGGCTCGGTCACATCCCGTGGCTCGCTCGCGCCCGCTTCGGGATCGATGAGCTCCCAACCCGTGAGCCGCTCCATGCTCACCGCCCCGCACGACAGATCGCCGGGTGCGAGCATCCGCCCGTGAACGCGCACGTCAGCGGCCGCGCCTCGATCTCCCCGGCCACCGCCTGCGCCGCCGCGGCGCGGGCGCGCGCGACCGCCTCGCGCACGAGCGCATCGATCTCCGCCTCCTCCAGCAGGTCCGTGCGCACGCACTCCACCCCCACGCCGGCGCCCGCGTCGAGGACTCCTCGCGCGCGCAGATCGACGCCGCCCAGCGGCTGATAGAGCCCCCCCACCACCCGCACCCCGAGCAGCCGCTGCGCCGCGTGCATGTACAGCGCGAGCTGGATCTTGCCGTCCTCGATCCAGCGCGCGCCCGGCGTGACGCGCGCGCCCTTGTAGTCATAGACGACGGCCTCCCCGGCGGGCGTGACGTCGATGCGATCGATGCGCCCGCGCAGCATCACCCCGTCGCCGAGATCCAGCGCCGGCAGAGAGC
Organism: Solirubrobacteraceae bacterium; assembly: GCA_036496915.1. Taxonomy (GTDB): domain Bacteria; phylum Actinomycetota; class Thermoleophilia; order Solirubrobacterales; family Solirubrobacteraceae; genus Palsa-744. The sequence goes on along the minus strand of DASXKH010000022.1, from coordinate 67,170 downwards.
CCTCCTCGTCGAAGCCGAACCCCAGCTCCAGCCACCTGGGCTCCAGCGGGGCGCCCTCGGCGCCGGCGGCGGCGCCGGCCGCATGCGCCAGATAGCGCTCCAGGTCGGCCTCCAGCCGCCGGCGAGCGCTCGGCACGCGCTCGGCGCGCGCCGACAGCGGAAACTCGTGCGCATGGCGCTCGAGCGCCTCACCGAGCAGCTCGCGCGCCAGCCCCAGCCGCGCCGGAGCGACTCGCGCCGAGCCCGTGCGCTCGCGCAACCCCGCAAGCGTGTCGCGCAGGGCCGCGTGCGCCAGTCCCCCGCGCGTCAGCGGCTCGGGATCGGGCTCGGGGCTGTCGGGGCGCAGCATCCGCTCGACGAACCATCGCGCCGGGCAGGAGATCCACAGCTCCAGCGAGGACGCCGACCACGGTCTCGCGCGCAATTCCTCCAGCACCCGGGGATCGCGCAACGGCGCCGGGCCGATGCGACGCGCGCTCGGCGCCGCTGTCGATACGCCGTCAGGTGCGGTGGCCGGCGTCACTACGGGTGGTCGAACCAGCTGGCCGACGTGTCTCCCCCCATGGTCAACCCGCTAGGCGGCAGTGCGAGCCTCGATGTCGCTCTCCGTCCGAGCGGCCACGGGCTTCTCGGTCTCCGCCTCGACCTCCGCGTCCGGCGGCTTGGCGCCCTCCTTGGCCCACGGCTCGTCGAACTCGACGCGCCATTTGCCCTCCTCGGTCTGCTCGAGCGCGAGATGGGCTCTGAAGCTGCGCCCGCTGCGTCCTTTGAAGCCGGTTATCGCCCGCGCGGTGTAGCCGGTCTTGATCAGCTCGCGCGCGACTTCCGCGGGCAGCTGCTTGCCGGCTTTGCCCTTCCAGATCACGAACCCGCAGCCGGGATCGTTGCGTGCCCAGCACGAGTAGCCCTTGCGGTTTTCCATGATCTCGTGCCCGCACACCGGGCACGGCCCGAGGTTCGCGCGGGGGATGCGCACGTCCTTCAGCTTCTCGTCGAGCTCTGAGATCGTCTCTTTGGCGAAGCCCGCGATGTCACCCATGAACTTCTCGCGCGAGTCCTCCCCGCGCTCGATCTTGCCCAGTCGGTTCTCCCAGTCGCCCGTCAGCCCGGGAGACGTGAGCGGGTGCTCGTTCAAGAGGCGGATCACGTTCAGGCCCTTCTCGCTGGCCACCAGCGAGCGGCCGTCGCGTTCGATGTAGCCGACCGTGATCAGCCGCTCGATGATCGCCGCCCGCGTCGCCGGCGTGCCGATGCCCGAGTCCTTCATCGCCTCGCGCATCTCCTCGTCGTCGACGAGCTTGCCCGCCGTCTCCATCGCCCCCAGCAGCGACGCGTCGGAGTAGCGCCGCGGCGGTTTCGTTTCCTTGCGCGCGCTCTCGATCTCGCGCGTGGCCACCTGCTCGTCCTGGATGAGCTTCGGCAGCTGCTGGTCGGCGCCCTCGTCCTCCTCGCCGGCGGGCCTCGCGCCTTTGGAGGCGCTCGCCGCGGACACCTCGTCGTAGACCCCGCGCCAGCCCGCTACCAGCAGCAGCTTGCCGCGCGTGCGGAACACGTACCCGCCGTCGCGCTCGTCCTCGCCCGCGGGGATCGTGGTCTCCACGCGCGTGTTCTCGAACACCGCCTCCGGGTGAAACACGGCCAGGAAGCGCCGCGCGACCATGTCGTAGATGCGCCTGTCGTCCGAGCCCATCCGGTCGAGGTCGTGCTCTGACTTCGTCGGGATGATCGCGTGATGGTCGGTCACCTTCGCGTCGTTCACGACCCGCCCCAGCGGCAGCAGATCGAGGCTCGTGACGTACTCGGCCGCTTTCCTGTAATCGGCGTGGGCGCCCACCAGCTCGGCCGTCGGCTTGATCTCCGCGACCATGTCTTTGGTCAGATATCTCGAGCTCGTGCGCGGATACGTGAGCGCCTTGTGCTCCTCATAGCAGCGCTGCGCCGCCGCCAGCGTGCGTTTCGCCGAGAACCCGTAGCGTGTGTTCGCCTCGCGCTGCAGCGTCGTCAGGTCGTACAGCATCGGCGCTTTCTCGCGCTGCTCTTTCTTCTCCAGCTTCGTGATCGTCGCCGTCGAGCCCTCGCACGCCTCGACGATCGCCACCGCCTCGGCCTCGCTCGCGATCCGCGGCTTCGCGCCCGCGTGGAAGCGACCGCGATAGACGCGCTCGCCCCCCTCGCCGTCCCCGTTCGCGTCGGCGTCGGGGAGCGGATCGGCCGCGAACGTCGCGTCCACCAGCCAGTAGGGCTCGGGCTTGAACGCCCTGATCTCCTCCTCGCGACGCGCCACGATCGCGAGCGTCGGCGTCTGCACCCGCCCCAGCGAGACGGCGCCGTCGAAGGAGCTGCGCAGGCGGATCGTCGCCGCGCGCGTGGCGTTCATGCCCACGATCCAGTCGGCCTCCGAGCGCGACCTGGCCGCCTGCTCGAGCGAGGCCAGCTCCTCGGCCGGGCGCAGCGAGTCGAGCGCCGCTTTCATCGCCGCGTTCGTCATCGAGCTCAGCCACAGCCGTTTGATCGGCTTTTTGCCTTTCGCCTTCTCATACAGGTAGGCGAAGATCAGCTCGCCCTCGCGCCCGGCGTCGCAGGCGTTGACGACCAGATCGACGTCATCGCGGCCCAGCTGCGCGGTCACGACCGTCATCTGCTTGCGCGAGCGTTCGTCGCGGATCACGAGCTTGAAGCGCTCGGGCACGATCGGCAGGTCCTCCATCCGCCAGCGCTTGAACTTCTTGTCGTACTCGTCGGGCTCGGCCAGCTGGACGAGGTGCCCGACCGCCCACGTGATCACGTCCTCGGGCCCCTCCAGCCAGCCCTCCTTCTTCTGGAACGGTCCCTTCAGCACGCGCGCCAGGTCCTGCCCCACGGAGGGCTTCTCGGCTATCAAGAGGGTCTTCGCCACGGCGGTCAGCGTAGCGGGTGAACGGCGCGAGGCTTCGTCAAGTCGCTTCACGCCGGGCCCATGCGCGATCGACGGGAGACCCAGAGCGCGCTTCACCGACGGCGTCCTCGGCGCCGGTCACCGCAGCCGCCGGCACCGCGATCGGCTTAGAGGCTGTCTCAAAACCAGGCGGGTGCGGTCGGGGCGTTCATGGACCAAGCTGGGCGACGCGGGACGGCGCAGCGCATGCTGGTTGCACGTGCAAGCCGTCACGTGGCGATCCAGCGCTGTGTCCAGGGACGCATCCGGACGTGCACGCCTTTTGAGACAGCCTCTTAGGAGAGGCTGCAGCCAAAGCGCGGACCCCGATCAAGCTACCCGCCGATCGGGGCCCGCGGTTTGGCCCCCCAGAACACTTGCGTGCCGAGCATGCCGATGAGGTTCACGAGCACGAGGTTGAGCACCATCGACTTGGCCGTCGCCGTGCCCACGCCCACCGGTCCGCCGCTGGCGTTGTAGCCGTAGTAGCACCCCACGAGCACGATCGCCGTGGCCATCGTCATCCCCTTGATCAGGCTGAACAGGAAGTCCGGCGGGTTCTGGAACTGCCAGAAGACCAGGAAGTACCCGCCCGAGGAGACGTACCCGATCTGCTGCACGACCGCCAGATAGGAGCCGAAGTAGGCCACGCCGATCGCCGCCAGGTACATGAACGGCAGCACCAGCCATGCCGCCAGCAGGCGCGTCGCGCACAGGAAGGTCATCGAGTCGATGCCCATCACCTCGAGCGCGTCGATCTCCTCGCTGATCCGCATCGCGCCGAGCTCGGCCACGATCCCGGTGCCGACCTTCGCGGAGAGCATGTATCCGAACGTCAGCGGCACCGCCTCGCGCAGATCGCACCACGCGGCGAACACGCCCGCATAGGCGGGCGCGCCCTGGGCCTCGGTGAAGTAGGCGCCCTGCACGCCGCACGTGCCCAGCCCGATGATGAACACCAACCCCCAGATCACGAGCGTCGAGGAGACGATCATGATGCCCGACTGACGCAGCGCCTCGCCAAAGAACCTGAACACGCGCAACCCCCACACGTCGCGCACGACATCGCCCGTGAACCCCGCGATCTCCCCGGTCGCGGCGACCCATTCGCGCGGCATCGCCAGCAGCTCGTTCACTTGATCACCAAGATGCTGGGATGCGTGGCGAGGAGCGTCTGCGTGAAGACGGTGTTGAACGCGCCGATCCCCAGGAACGTGACCACCACCGCTTGATTGACCGCCCGGCCGACGCCCTCGGCCCCGCCGCTGGCGGTCATGCCCTTGTAACAGCAGACGATCGCGATGATCGCCCCGAAGATCGTCGTCTTCAGCACCGAGCCCCACAGGTCGGTGCTGGTGGCGTTCGCGAACAGCGTGTTCCAGAACGGCCCCAAGGGCTGCGCGTAGGTGATCGAGGCGAGGATGCCGCCGAACAGGCCGAACAGGATCGCGTACAGGTTGAACAGGCCCGTGACCAGCATCAGCGCCAGAAATCGGGGCACGACCAGGTTCTTGACGGGATCGACGCCCAGCACCTGCAGGGCATCGAGCTCCTCGCGGATCTTGCGCGCGCCCAGATCGGCCGTGATCGCAGTGCCCGCGACCCCGGCGAGCACGATCGCGGTTATCAGCGGGCCGATTTCGCGGATCGCGAACACGACGAAGAACCCGCCGAGACGATCGGTCGCGCCGAAGATCGTCAAGAAGTTGTCCGCCTCCAGCCCCGGCGCTCCATAGCTGATGGCGATCGTGGACAGCAGCAGCGGCAGCCAGCACAGGCGCAGCGCGAACAGGAACTGCGAGACGAACTCTCCCCCGAACGGATACGGCGGGCGCAGCGCCGACACCGCGGTCCGACCGGCCAGGAGCACCATGTCCCCGACTTCCTCCATCAATCCCCGCGCCGGCAAGAACGCCCGATTCATTCTGCCAGTGTACTAGTTGACCAGAACACTGGTTAAGCCGTGCTTGGGAAGCGCTACCGTTGGAGTGTGAGCGCTCCGTCAGATACACCCGCATCGGTGACCGCCGAGCCGGACACATCCACCTCGGACGCGCACGGCCTGGAGGAGTTCGCCGCGACGATCGACCGCGACGCCGAGGTCCCGATCGGACTGCAGCTCGGCTGGGCGCTGTGCGCGCGCATATACGACGGCGAGTTTCGACCCGGCCAGCGCCTGCCCGGCCTGCGCGAGCTGGCCCAGGCGAGCGGCCTGAACGTCAACACCGTCCGCGCCGTCTATCAGCGCCTGGAGCAGCGCGGCCTGCTCGAAAGCCGCCAGGGCAGCGGCACGTTCGTCGCCTCCACCCTCCCGCGACCGGCGGCGATCGGCACGATCGCCGCCGACGCGGCCCGCGAAGCCGAGGCGATCGGCGTGGATCCGCGCGAGGTCGCGGCCGCGCTGTATGTCGCCATGCCCCACGATGCGCCGAGCGCCGCCGGCGCACCGGCCGAGGCGCCGACGAGTGGACCCGCAACCCTCGAGGCGCAAGGCGATGACGGGACAACCGGCGGGGGAACGGCGGCGCGCAGGCGCACGCTGCGAGCCCAGATCGCGACGCTCGAGCGGGCGATCGCCGAGATGGAAGCCGAGCACCCCGGCGTCGCGCCGCGGCCGACCGCCACCCGCCGCGGACCCGGCCCGACGCTGCTGAGCGCGCACGAGCTGGAGGGAGTCCGCTCCGGGCTCGTACACCGGCTCGCGCAGGTGCAGAGCGCGATCGACGCGCGGGCGGCGGGCGAGGCCGGCCAGGAGTCGACATCCGCCGCGGATACGTCATCCGCCCCCTCTAAGCGTCCAGCCAGACCCCGCTCCACCGCGCGCCCTCGCCCTGCAACCGCCGGTACCTGAACTGGCTCATCCGGCCGCGCAGGGACCGGTCGAGACCGCGGCCGAGCCGGCGCCGGCCAAGAGACGCACGACCGTCGCGTTGGCCACGCCGTAACCACCGGCGGGATGACCGCCGACGGTCCCGGCGAACACCGTCGTCAGCACCGCGCCGCTCGAGTCCACGAGCGGTCCGCCGGAGTTGCCCGGTCGCACCAGCCCGCGCAGCGGCGTCAGCAGCCTGCGCACGGGACCCTGCCCGTAGGCGTTGTCCGTGAGCACGGTCTGCGTGCGCCCGATGCGCCCCGGCCGCACGTCATACGGTCCGTTCTCGGGATAGCCGAGGATCGCGCCGGCGCTGCCCGACGCCGGTTCGCTCACGATGCGCAGCGACGGGATGCCGGCGAGCCCGGGCACGCGCAGCAGCGCGATGTCGTCGGTCGGATCGAACGCGATCGCTTCCGCGGTCAGCGCCGGAGGGTGGCCGCCGACCTCGACGGTCGTGTCCCGCTCGCCGGCGACCACATGCGCATTCGTGACGACCTCGCCCGGGCGCGCAACCCAGCCGGAGCCCTCGATCGCCAATCCGCAGGCGCTGCCGAGCACGCGCACCACGCTGCGTGAGGCCTCGCGCACGCCCGGGGCGCGTCCGATCCGCGGCAGCGGCGCCGCCACGTCCGGCGAGGGCCCCGCCAGCTGCGGCAACGGGTCCAGACGCGAGAGCGCGTTCAGGATCGGCCCCGACGGCGGCAGCAGCCGGTTCAGCTCGCTCAGGACGACCGAGCGCTGGATGTCTGCGCGCAACTGCCCTGCCCCGGGGGTCTGCGCCGCCACCGCCGCCACGATCCAGACGATGCCCAGCCCCAGCGCGGCGCCCAGCGCCGCTCCGAGCAGGCCGTCGAGCAGACCGGCGCCCGGGAGGATCAGCGTGCGGCGCAGCAGCCTGAACCCGACCCCCTCCAGGCCCATCGCCAGGATCGCGCCGGCCAGCAGCGCGCCGATCAGCCCGAACGCGGGCGCATACGGTGAGGCCGATCCGCGCGGCAGCAGAAGAGGACCGAGACGAGTTCCGAGGAATGCACCTAGTGCAAAACCAGCGAACGAGAGCACGCCCACGATGAACCCCCGCCGGAACCCGAACACCGCCAGCAGGGCCGCGAAGGCGACGATCGCCCAGTCGAGCGTGGTCACGCGCCCACGCCCCGATCGCGACCGGCCACCGAGGCGCCTGTACGTGCCAACCGGTTCACCATTTCATGTTCTACCGTTCCGCGACGTGGACACTCGCCGGTGGGATCGATCGTGAACGCGACGTCCGCGAGTGAGCACAGGGGCGCATCCAGCGTCGATCGCCGCCACGGCGACGATCATCGTCGCCGGCGCGCCATGCGCGCCCGACCGGTGATCGCGCTCGCCGCGGTCGCGTTCGCGATCGGAGCGATCGTCGGCGCTGGACACGGCCCCAACGCCGCACAGACGCTCGCGGACCGTTTCGTCGATGCGTGGGCGCACGGGGACTACGCGACGATGTACGGCGACATCGACGCTCACTCCAAACGCGCCGTCTCAGCGCAGGAACTGGCCGCGGACTACCGGCACGCCCTGAGGACGGCCACCGCGACACGCCTGCGGATTACCGGCAAGCCGCACGCGGCGCCCGGAGGCTTCGTCGCGGTACCCGTACGCGTACACACGCGCCTGTTCGGCACGCTCCAGCTCACCTTCGTGGTGAAGGTCGCGAGCGGCAGCGCCGGCGAAGGCGGGATCGTGTGGTCGCGCTCGCTGGAGTTCCCCGGCCTGCGCCCCGGCGAGATACTCACTCGCAAGACGACGCTCCCCCGCCGGGCGAGCATCCTGGCGCGAGACGGATCGGTGCTGGGCGAAGGCTCGGCGACCGAAGCGGGACAGCGCGGGTCGCCGCTCGGCGCCGCGGCCGGCGCGGTGCTGGGCGAAGTCGGGCCCGTGCCCGCGGCGCTGGCGCCGCGATTGGAAGCCGAAGGCGTGCCCGCCGACGCGCTCGTCGGTGTGAGCGGCATCGAGGCGGCCCTGGACGCGCGCCTGCGCGGCATGCCGGGAGGGGAGCTGCTGGCCGACGGCTCACAGTCCGGCGGGCCCACCCGCGTGCTGGCGATCGCCGCCCCGAAGGCCGCGCCGGCGGTGCACACGACGATCTCCCCGCAGGTGCAGCGCGCGGCCGTCGCGGCGCTGGGCGGTCAGCTCGGCGGGGTCGTGGCGATGCAACCGGGCACAGGGCAGATCCTGGCTGTGGCCGGTCTGGGCATCGACGACCTGCAGCCGCCGGGCTCGACCTTCAAGATGATCACGCTCAGCGGCGTCCTGCAGGCCGGCGTCGCCAATCCGCACACGACCTTCCCCTACGCGACCTACGCGACGCTCGACGGGGTCAAGCTGAGCAACGCCAACGGCGAGGAATGCGGCGGCTCGCTGGCGCTGGCCTTCGCGGTCTCGTGCAACTCGGTCTTCACGCCGCTCGGGGTCAAGCTCGGCGCGCCGCGACTGGTGGCGATGGCCGAAGCGTATGGCTTCAACCATCCGCCGGGAGTCCTCGGGGCAGTGGAAAGCAAGCTGCCGGCGGCGTCGCGGATCCAAGGCGAACTGGAAGTGGGCTCGACCGCCATCGGTCAGGGCGAGGTGCAGGCGAGTCCCCTGCAAATGGCGACCGTCGCCGCCACGATCGCCGACGGCGGACACCGCCCGCAGCCGACGTTCGCGCTGGGCGCCAACCCTCATTCGGTCGCGACCGCCACCAGCGCGAGCGTGGCGCGCACCGTCAGGCGGCTGATGATCGGCGTCGTACGCGAAGGCACCGGCACCGCGGCCGCGATCCCCGGCGTGACGGTCGCGGGCAAGACCGGCACGGCCGAACTGGGCACCGCGAGCTCGTGCTCGGGCTCCAGCGAAGAAGGCGGGGCAAAGGAAGGCGCGAGCTCGGAAGAATCGCACGGCTCGAGCTGTCAGGGCGCCCCCAGCGATCCCAGCAACACCGATGCCTGGTTCGCGGCCTTCGCGCCCGCCCTGCACCCCCGCATCGTCGTGTGCGTGCTGATGGTCAAAGACGGCGCCGGCGGCGCCACCGCCGCGCCGGTCGCACGCGAAGTGCTCGAGGCGGGACTGCACGCGAGCAGCTGACGCCACAGATAGGAACGACTGCACGCCGATCTGACGGATGGAGAGACTGAGGGCACGGCCAGGGACGACGAGACGCCGTCTGGCGAGGCGCCGTCAGATCAGACGTCGAGCTCGGCCGAGGCGCGTTGTGTGGCGTTCAGCGGGTCGACGATGTGAATCGTCAGCGGCCGGTTGTCGAGCGAGACGACCCGGATCTTGTAGAGCAGCAGCGCGCCCTGGGTGCCGCCGTTGGCGGCGATCGAGCTGGCCACGGGGATCTGGCTGTTGGCGGGGATGAACCCGCCGCGGTAGGCGAACTGGTTGGTCTGATCAGGGACGATCGGGGTGTAGACGTTGTTCTGCGTATCGCTGATCGCGATCGTGCTCGCGCCGAGATGGGCCACCGAGGAGTGGTTGTAGACCTGAATGAACACCGCGAACCACTCCTGCCCGGGGAGGAGCTTGCGCTGCAGCGGGGTCAGCCCCTGCAGATAGGCGGCGTCTTCGACGTTCGCGGGGTTGAGCTCGCGCGAGAGCTGCACCTCATAGACGAGCGGGCCGACGTTCAGATACGGGGCGTTCTGGCCCGACTCGCCCGCATAGGTGCCGGTCGTGACCTTCGTTGCGGAGCTCCCACACGCGCTCAGCGCGAGCGCCGCTCCCAGCAGCAGGGCGAGGACGGCTGAGGACTTGCGCAGGCAGCGGCTGAACATGCGCGCGGCAGTCTATCCACCGGCGACCGTGACGCGCCCACCGCGGCCAACGTCTGACTCGAGGATCGAGCGCAGGCGGCGCATCGCGCGGTTGTTCTGACGGCGCATCCAGCCGCGCGCGCCGAACCCCTCCAACAGACGATCAGCGAGCGTCGCGGGCTGGGTCTGCAGCGTGAACTGGACCCGCGTCGTGCCGGCCGAGGCCGTCGCGAACTCGTAGATCCCGCGCGTGCGCACCCGGTTCTCCTTGCCGGTGCGACCGGCCTCGACGATCCGGTGCGGGCGCTGCACCTCGACGAAGGTGACGTCACCCCAGGCAAAGCGCGCGCCCGGAGCCTTCACGCGAAAGCGCGCTCCCGCGCCGCGCCCGACGGAATCGACGCGGGTCAGGCGCCAGTCGGTGAGGTAGTGGTCGGTGAACTCCGCGTGGTTGGCGATGTCCTGCAGATAGTCGAACACCTGCTCGCGCGGGCGGTCGACGAGGATCGACACGGTCATAGGGCCCATATGGGCGCCAGTCTACGTGTCGCGCGCGACACTCGCCATATGGTGAGTCGGTCGCAGGTGGACTACGCGGCGCGCCTGAGGCGCACGGTTTGACCGTGCTCGGAGTGGCGCACGAGCTCGGTCGCGACGGCGTGCTCGCGGCGCAGCGAACTGCACAGCTCGCAGACGATGCCCTGCACACGCGCGTACAGATGGACGTGCTCGCCCACAAGCGGCGTGCGGCCGCAGTCGGCACAGCGGTCGCGGTCGGCCTCCAGCGCGCCGACGCCGCGACGCAGCAGGAAGCGCTCGAACTGCTCCACGTCCTGCTGGGCGGGGCGACTCATGGGGCTGGGTTCGCCACGACTCCCGGCACTCCTTCCGCAGCAAGCCCGCGCTCGGCTCTGAGCCGTGGGTTTACACGAACGTGGGCACGGGTAGAGAGAGCTTGGAGCTCATCGGAAGCCACGGATACAGGGTCGAGGGCAGAGTGCTAGATTTCCTTTACCAGAACTCGTGACCGCGGCTTACATGAAGTTGACAGGCTTGTTATGATCGCCACGAGTTCGTCCTGACTGGCGCGGCACCTGGGGAAACCGGAAAAGCAGAAAGGGGCGTAGGCACAGGATGGAATCGCTTACTTCGGGCACCATGGCCGGCGCCGGCTCATTCCGGTGCGGGCACTGCGGATACGTGCTGACCCTGGCCGGCACAGACACGCTGAGCGACTGCCCCGGCTGCGGCGGGCACGACTTCGTGCGGGCGTCGCTGTTCAGCGCCGGCGGACTGGCCCGTGGGCGCATCACCGGGCCGGGCCGACCGGTCCTCTCCGGCGCGGGAGATCCGATCCTCGCGGGGCGCATGGGCACCGGCAAGGCGAGCGCCACCGGCTCCGACAGGCGCGTGAGCTACGCGGACACGATCAGGACGGGCGCGCTCGGCGCCGGCGCGCTGTCGCGCCCCGAGCCCGTGGACAGCGACGCGTGGCTCGAGCACGCCCGCGGGCAGCTGGAGGAGCCCGGCGAGTATCTCGCCTACGAAGACGGCGATGAGCTGAGGATGGTGGCGCTGACGCGCGAGTGGACGCGCATCGGGCGCAGCCTCGCGGCGGACGTGCGCTTCGACGACCCGACCGTCTCCCGCCGCCACGCGCTGGTCGTGCGCCAGGCCGACGGCGTAAGGGTGCTCGACGACCGCAGCCTCAACGGAGTATTCGTGAACGGCTCGCGGATCGAGTGGAAGGTGCTGCAGGACGGCGACGAGATCCTGGTCGGCCGCTACCGGCTGCGGTTCCTCAGTGTTCCCGCCCAGCTGGAGAGTGCTCAGAGCGCGAAGACCCTGCACGACGCCGGCTGAAACGGCGCCCGATCACGGCGGGTCTGCGCGGGAAGCCACCCACCCCACCCTGGGACACCGCCGTTCAGAGTCGGTGCGCGAAACAAGAGGTGCACCGCATCCCGGCGCGAGCGCGCGGCGCGTAGTATCGCGCCTCATGACGGTCACCCGCACCACGACCATCGCCGTGCTGTCACAGAAGGGCGGGACCGGCAAGACGACCGCGGTGCGCACGCTCGCCGATGCGTTCCGGCGGGCCGGCGTGAGCACGCTCGCCGTCGATCTCGATCCGCAGGGCAATCTGTCCGACTACTTCGACCTGCCACCCGACGTGGGGCCAACGATCGCCGACGTGCTCGCCGGCCGGGCGACCGCGACCGAGGCGATCCACGAGGATCTGATCCCCGCAAACCTCAGCCTCGCCGAGGCCGAGCTGATGCTGGGCGGCAAGATGGGCCGCGAGCTGACGTTGCGTCGTGCGCTGGCGCAGGTACGGGACTCCTATGAGCTGATCCTGATTGACTGCCCGCCCTCGCTCGGGCTGCTGACCGTCAACGCGCTCGTGGCCGCCGATCGCGCGCTGGTGACGGCCGAGGCGCAGTACTTCGCCCTGCAGGGCGTCGAGCAGGCGATGGAGGTGATCGAGCTCGCGCGGGACAGCCTCAATCCGGAGCTGGAGCTGCTTGGGGTTTTGCTGAACCTGGCCGACATGCGCACCGTGCACTCCCGGGAGGCGCTTGTCTCGCTGAAGGAGCGGTTTGGGGATCGCGTGTTCGACACGCCGATCCGCTCCTCGATCGCCTACGCCGAGTCGGCCGAGCGCGCCACCTCGATCCTCGATCATCGGCCCGATCTCGGCGCGGACTACCTGGCGGTTGCGCGGGAAACGCTCGCGCGACTGGACGGGTTCGAGCGGGCATGCGGGCGAGTGGCGAAGCTGGGCTGACGAAGCTGGGCTAGAGCTTCCCGACGTAAGCCCCCTGCACCTCGAACGGCGCCCGCAGCAGGCTCGCCCAGCCCTCGATCTCGCCGCGCAGGGCCTCGACGACCGCGCCGGTGTGCTCGTAGAAGCACCATACGAGCACGGTCGGGCCGGCGCCCGAGATGGTCGCGCCGAGCGCCCCCAGCTCGGGGGCGCGCAGCGCGAGCTCATAGGAGCGGGGGAAGAGGGGCGCGCGCTGGGATTGGTGCAGGCGGTCGTGCAGGCCGCGCGCGACCAGATCCCAGTCGCCGCGGGCCAGGCCGAGCGTGAGCAGTGAAGCGTGCGCGACGTTGTAGACGGCGTCGTTGAGCGGAACCTCCTCAGGCAGAGCCTCGCGGGCCTCGCGCGTGCGCACCGCCTGCTCGGGAACGACCGCGATCGCCTCGAGGCCCGTGGGCGGATCGAAGCGCGTTGCGGCGCCGCCGGCGCAGATCACGAACCCGCCGTTCAGCGCCGCGGCGGCGTTGTCGGGGTGACCCTCCAGCTCGGTGGCGAGCGCGAGCAGGTCGGCGTCGAGCTCGAACAGGTGGTCGGCTGCCGTCAGCCCCGCGACGATCGCCGCGGCGCTCGACCCGAGCCCGCCGGACAGGGGGATCTCGGAGTCGATCTTGAACGTGAACCCGTCCGCTGAATGCAGCGCCTCGAACGCGCGCACGCACAGATTCTCGCGCCCGCGGGCGACGGCGAGATCGGTCTCGATCGCGAACTGGCCGGTCTCGCGCACCTCCAGCTGCAGATGCAGCCCGACGGCGGCGGCCATGCAGTCGAAGCCCGGGCCGAGGTTGGCCGAGGACGCGGGCACGCGCACCACCCGCCTACGGTCCATCGGCGGATGCCCCCTCGGGCCGGCTGCCGGACACCCCGACCTGCCGCCACGCGCCACGGCCCCAGTACGCCGCGATCATGCGCAGCAGGCGCCATACGCAGGCGCCACTCCGGGACTACGGATCACCCAGCACCGCCTCCTCGATCGCGGATATCTCCACGGGACAGCTGATGATGCGCCCGTCGTTGTGGGCGATCGCGGTCTCGGGGTCCTTCAGGCCGCGGCCGGTGAGCACGCACACGATCTGCTCGGCGCCCCCGGCGCCATAACGCAGCAGGCCCGCCACCGACGCGGCGGAGGCGGGCTCGCAGAACATGCCTTCGCGCGAGGCCAGGAGCTTGAATGCCGTGAGGATCTCCTCGTCGCTGACCGCGCGGATCGCGCCACGCGAGTCGGTCGCGGCGGCCATCGCGTCCTCCCAGCGCACGGGGTTGCCGATACGGATCGCGGAGGCCACCGTTTCGGGGTGCTCGATGGGACGGCCCTCGACGAGGGGCGCGGCGCCCTGCGCCTGGAACCCGTACATGCGCGGCGCGGCGCCCAGCTCCTGAAACCCGCGCCAGTAGGAGGTGATGTTGCCGGCGTTGCCGACGGGGATGCAGAGCGCTTCCAGTCCCCCTTCCAGGCCCTCGTGGATCTCGAAGGCGGCGGTCTTCTGGCCTTCGATACGGTAGTTGTTGACCGAGTTCACGAGCACGATCGGGTGCGCATCGGTCAGCTCGCGCACGAGCGTGAGCGCCTGGTCGAAGTTGCCCGCCAGAGAGATGACGCGCGCGCCGTGGACGAGCGTCTGGGCCATCTTGCCCTGCGCGATCTTGCCGTCGGGGACGATCACCGCGCAGGTGATGCCGGCACGTGCGGCGTAGGCAGCGGCGCTCGCGGCGGTGTTGCCGGTGGAGGCGCAGATCACGGCCTTGGCGCCGTCGCGCACCGCCGCGGAAACCGCGCAGGTCATGCCGCGGTCCTTGAAGGAGCCCGTCGGGTTGGCACCCTCGAGCTTCAACCGCACCGATGCGCCCACCAGCTCGGAGAGCACGGGCGCGCGCAACAGCGGCGTGGAGCCCTCCTGCAGGCTGACGAGCTTGTCGCCGGGCTCGAACGGCAGGCGCTCGTGGTAGCGCTCGATCAGCGGCACGTGCGTGCCCGAGAACGCCGCGCCTTCGACCTTCGGCAGGGGCACGCGCGGAAGCTCCTCGACGGGCGGTGTCGGAGGGCTCATCCGAACTCCTCTTCGATGACGCGGATGGTGCGCGGTGGGGAGCGGACGAAGTCGAACTCCTCCAGCAGCGCGACCGCCGCGCGCAGGCGCGACTCGGGGACCGCGTGGGTGACCATCACCAGGCGCGCGCCCGCGCCGGTGCCGCGCTGCACGACCGAGCGGATCGAGACCTCCTGCTCGCCCAGCACGCGCGTGACCGAGGCGAGCACACCCGGCTCGTCGGCGACGTCGAGATGCAGGTAGAAGGCGCTCGGGACGTCCTCGAGCAGACGCAGCTGCAAGGGCGGCGCGGGCGGGCGGGCGCCACCGGTCATCACGCTCACGACATCGCCCAGCACCGCGCTCGCGGTCTGCCGCCCGCCGGCGCCCGGGCCTGACATGGTGATCTCGGTGATCGCCTCGGATTCGACGGTGACCGCGTTGAACGGTCCCGATACGGAGGAGAGCGGATGCCCGGCGTAGAGGAACGCGGGATGCACGCGCACCGACAGACCGCCGTCGCGGCGCTCGGCCGTGCCGATCAGCTTCAGCCCGAGGCCGAGCTCGCGGGCATACTCCATGTCGTCGGTCTCGAGGTGCTCGATGCCCTCATAGGGAACGTCCTCCAGACGCACGGGCGCACCGAAGGCCAGGCGCGCGAGAATCGCCATCTTCGCCGCGGCGTCGCGGCCGGTGACGTCGTCGGTGGGGTCGGCCTCGGCGTAGCCTAGGCGCTGAGCCTCGGCGAGCGCCTGCGCATAGGTGCTGCCCGCGGTCATCTCGCTGAGGATGAAGTTGGTGGTGCCGTTGACGATCCCGTGGATGCGCTCGATTGGGGTGACGGCGAGCGATTCCTCGAGCACCCGCACGACCGGCACCGCGCCGGCGACGGCGGCCTCGAACCGCAGGCGCACGTCCTGCTCGCGCGCGAGGGCGAACAGCTCCTCGCCGTGCTGGGAGAGCAGTTGCTTGTTGGCGCTCACCACGTCGCGCCCGGCGCGCATCGCGGCCAGCAGGTACTCGCGCGCGGGCTCGGTGCCCCCGATCAGCTCCACGATCAGGTCGGCCTCGGCGAGAATCTCCTGAAAGTCGCCCCGCGAGCGGGTGAGCACGCCCGTGATGACCGGTGCGCGGCCGTTCACGCGCTCGATCTCCGCGGCGCGCTCGTCCAGCAATGTGGCGAACGCCCCGCCGACGGTGCCGTGGCCGAGCAGGCCGATGCGCAACGGCTCAGACATCGCGCACGGTCAGATCGTCGAGGGTCTCGCGGCGAACGACCACGCGCGCATGACCGTCGCGGCAGAAGATCACGGGCGGACGAGGGACGCCGTTGTAGTTGGAGGCCATCGCATGCCCGTAGGCGCCTGTCGCGGGCGTGACGATCACATCGCCCGGCCGGGGATCGTCGAGCAGCGCCGAGCGCACGATCACGTCGCCGGACTCGCAGTGCTTGCCCGCGAGCACGCACTCGGTCTGCCCGCCCAGGCGGTCGGCCACGTGGGCTTCATACCGAGCGCCGTAGAGCATCGGGCGCAGGTTGTCGGACATGCCGCCGTCGACGCCCACCCAGCGTGAGACGTTGCGCTTGACCGACTCGACGGTGTACAGCGTCACCCCGGCGTTGGCCACGAGCGCACGCCCAGGCTCGATCAGCAACCGCCGGCCGGACTCCCCCATGCCATGCGCGCGCGCCGCCGTGACGAGGGTCTCGACGTATGACTCGATCGAGGGAGGGGCGGGCTCCTCAGCGGTGTACTGCACACCGAGGCCGCCGCCGAGATCCCACACGGGATAGTCGCCGAGTCGCGCGAGCTCGGAGACCTCGCGGCGAAACGGGTCCAGCTCGAGCAGCTGCGAGCCGATGTGGGCGTGCAGCCCCATCAGGCGCAGCCCCGGCACGCCTTCGATCCGCGCGATCGCCTCGGGAGCGTCGGCCATGGCGAAGCCGAACTTCGAGTCGGCCTGCCCGGTGGAGATGTGATCGTGGGTCTCACCGCGCACGTCGGGCGTGACGCGAATGAGAACGTCCTGGTCCTCGGGGCGCATCGCCTCGAACCGGTCGATCTCGTCGAAGTTATCGACCACGATCAGCCCCACCCCGACCTCCAGCGCCATCCGTAGCTCGGCCTCGGACTTGGCGTTGCCGTGCAGCACGATCCGCTCGGGCGCAAAGCCGGCGTTCAGCGCCAGGTGCAGCTCGCCCGCGGAGGCCACGTCGCACCACAGCCCCTCCTGCGCGAACAGTCTCAGCACGGCCGTGCAGGGGAAGGACTTGGAGGCGAACACCACGTTGAAGTCCGCGTGCCCCCTCCGCTCGCCGGCGTCGGCGAACGCGCGTGCCCGCGTGCGCAGATCGTCCTCGGCGACGACATACGCGGGTGTTCCGTACTCGTGCGCGAGCTCGATCGTGTCGCAGCCGCCGACCTCCAGTCGGCCCTGCTCGTTCAGGCGGCTGCCGAGCGGGAACGCGGGACTCAGAGCGCTCTGCGAAGGGGTGGTGCCGGTGGCCATCCGCTGATTATCGCTGGCGCGTCAGGCTCGGGCCGGCTGGGGACCACGGCCGGCGCCCGCGCGCAGCCCGGAGAGGCCGTCGTCGCGCGCCATCCAGGCGAGCCACGCAAGCCCGACGAGCATCAATCCGATGCTCTCCAGCTGCGGCGCGGTCAGCCCCGCCCATACCTCGGCGTTGCGGCGGACGAACTCCACCAGCAGCCGCTCCAGCCCGCTCAGCACGAGGTACAGCGCGAACACCACCCCCGGGCGCACGCGGTCGCGCAGCTGCCAGAGGAAGTACGCGAGCAGGCACATCGCGACCGTCTCGTAGATCGGCGTCGGCTGCACCGTCACCCCAGGTGGTGTCGGTACGGTGCCGTGCGGATAGCCCATCGCCCAGGGCAGGCTCGAGCTGATCCCATAGTCGCCGTCGCCGGAGACCTGACAGCCGATCCGCCCGATCCCATAGCCGAGCGCAAGCGCGGTGGCGGTCATGTCGAACATGCGCAGCTCCATCGCATCGCGCCAGCGCATCCACAGCAGCACCCCGATCGCGCCACCGATCGCGCCGCCGTACCAGACCAGTCCCGAGCCCGAGAAGATCGAGCCGAGCAGGTTGTGCTGCACCGAGGAGTAGTTCTGGATCAGGAAATAGCCCCGCGCGCCGATCACGCCCCCGAGCAGCGCGGCGAACACGAGCTCATACGCCCAGTCCACGGGCTTCTCCAGCTCGCGCAGCCGCCGCGCAAGCACGAGTCCGCAGGCCAGGAACGCGAGCGCGAACGTCACCCCGAACGTCTTGATCGAGATGCCGAGGACGTGCACTTCGGGCTTCATCGCCGGTGATCCTGCTCGCGGGTCATCGTGTGTCGCACTCTACGGAGAATCGGCTCTCCGGCGCGCCGCCGCGCACGGCTGGATTTAGGGCGCCATGAGCCCGGTCTGCGACAATGTCGAGGATGGCGAAACGTCCGGAAAAGTTCGGCCGAGACACCGGCCTGCAGGCTCGCATGATGCTGACGATGTTCCTGCTCGGGCTCGTCTATGTGGTGTTCGTCGGCGTCCTCTTCGCCGCCGGCGCCGGCGCGGGTGTGATCGTGGTCTTTGCGGCCGCGATCCTGCTCGTGCAGTTCTTCGCGTCCGACAAGATCGCGCTGGCGACGATGGGCGTCAAGGAGGTGACCCCAGCGCAGGAGCCCGAGCTGCACGGGATCGTCGAGCGCCTGTGCGTGCAAGCCAATCTGCCCAAGCCGCGCGTCGGCGTGATCGAGACCTCGATGCCCAACGCCTGCGCGATGGGCCGCTCGAAGAAGGCCACGACCGTGTGCGCGACCCGGGGCATCCTCGAGCTGCTCGACCCCGCCGAGCTCGAAGGCGTGATGGCGCACGAGCTCACCCACGTGATCAACCGCGACGTGATGGTGATGACGCTCGCGAGCTTCTTCGCCACGCTCGCCTCGACGATCGCCCAGTTCGCCCTCTTCTTCGGCGGCGGCTACGGTAACCGCGAAGAGGAGGAGGACATCATGCTCGTGGTGCTCGTCTCCGTGCTCGTTTACGCGATCTCCTTCCTATTGCTGCGCGCACTCTCGCGCTACCGCGAGTTCGCCGCCGACCGCGGCTCGGCGGTGCTGACCGGTCGTCCGTCGGCGCTGGCCTCGGCGCTCTTGAAGATCAGCGGCACGATGGAGCGCATCCCCAGCCAGGACATGCGCACCGCCGAAGGGATGAGCGCCTTCTTCATCATCCCGGCGCGCGCGAAGAAATCGCTGATGAACATCTTCGCCGACCACCCGCCGCTGGAGCAGCGCCTCGCCGCCCTGGAGCGGCTGGAGTCCCAGCTGCAGGGCACGACCGGCGCCGCCGTCGCGTAATCGCGCGTGGGCCTGCGCGACATCATCACGGGCCGCCATCAGGTCTCCGGCCCGGCGCCCGACCGGCTGTTCGCGATCACGACCGCCTACATCGCGCTGCAGTCCGAGCACTCGATCGACTCCACCGGGGTCGCGGCGATCGTCTTCCAGGCGCTGGCCACAAGTGAGTTCGAATCGACCCTGCGCGACATGGAGGAGGTCGTCAAGGCCACCGGCGGGGACACGGGTACGCGAGTCGCCACTCAAGACGACAGCTACGGCTACCGCTGGATGGTGCTGCGCAACCCCGAGGGCGCCCCCAGCGTGGAAGACCTCGCGGTCGGCATCAACGCCGTCTCGAGCTCAATCGAGACCGCCGGGCACGGCGAGCGGCTGTTGTGCGCGGTGTTCGCGTTCGCCGACGCCCAACGGCGGGCGGTGTACATGATCTACAACTACAAGCGCGGCCACTGGTACCCGTTCGTGCCGGCGCCCGGCGGCGCCAACGAGCGCTCAACCGAGCGCGAGCTGCAGCTGAAGGCGCAAATGGCCGGCGAGCTGCCGATCGAGCCCGAGCTGGAGCGCTGGTTCCCGCTGTGGGGGATCCCGATCTGATGTCGCCCTACCCCGAGCTCCCCGCCGGCGGAGATCCGCGCCGGCGGCGCATCGTCCCCGGCTGGCTCGCAGTTGTCCTGGCACTGCTTGTACTGCTGATCTATGCCGGCTGGATCCCCACGCTCATGGTGATCCTCGCCGTGTTCTGCATAGGGTTCATCCTCACCCAACAGCAGCGCGAGGAGCACAAGCGCGAGCGCGAGGCCCGCGACGGCGAGAGAACCCGCCGGGATTGACCTGGATCGGCTCGTCGCAGCAGCCGGCGCGTGAACGAGCCTTCGCGATCAGTCCGGAATCAAACCCTCGCCGGTGAATTCACGCCCAGCCTCGGCGAACGTCAGATCCGAGGGCGGGAGAATCATCTCGGAGGTCTCGATCTCCTCGTCACCCACGCGCGTGCCCTGGGCGCGTACGTAGTCGAGCAGCGCTCGGTAGGAGTCGGCGAACCCATCCTCCCGACCGCTCTCGACGATCGCGACGACCTCGTTCTCCAGCTCGTTCAGGCGAGCGGCGTCCTCATCCGCGAGGCGGTACTGGTCCTCGCCGGAGATGCGCACGATCATGACTGGCCCTCGGCCGGCGGGGTCTGCGCGGGCTCGCTCGGGGCGGCCGCGATCTCTCCCGCGGGAGCGCCACCCCCGTCCCCGGCGCCGATCTCGGCCTTCATCTTGGCGAGATCGTCATCCACAGCCGAGGAGCTGGAAAGCTCCTTCAGCTGCTTGTCGATGTCGTCTTCGCCGGAGCCCAGCGCGGTGATGTCATCGAACGTGCCGGCGGCTTCCAGCTCGGATACGGCGTCGGCGCGAGCTTTCATGTTTTCGGTCTTGTCGACCGCGCGCTGCATCGCCAGGCCCACGTCGGCCATCTGCTCACCCACGCCCGTGGCGGCCTCGGAGATGCGCACCTGCGCCTCGGCGGCGGAGTACTGCGCCTTGATGACCTCCTTCTTGGTGCGGAAGGACTCGATCTTCGCGCGCAGCTTCTGCTCGGAGTCGGTCAGCTTCTGCTGCTGCTCTTCCAATTCGGTGACCTGGGTGTCGAGCCCTTGCAGCTCGGTCTGGGCGACGTTCTTGCGCTCCAGCGCCGTGCGCGCGAGATCCTCCTGGCCGGAGGAGAGCGCCTGACGGGCCTGCGTGTCGAGCTTGACCACGCTCTGCTTGAGCGTCGTCTCCTGCATCTGCAGGCGCTTCTTGGCGGTGACGACGTCCGCGATCCCCTTCTTGACGTTCTGCAGCTGTTCGACCTGCTTCTGATAGCTGTAGTCGAGCGTCTCGGCGGGATCTTCCGCGCGATCCAGCAGTTTCGAGACCTTCGCCTTGACGACGGTTGACATGCGCCCGGTCAGACCGGCCATCTGTTCCTCCTTGTGCTGTTCGCGCGTACGGTTCGCTCAAGCCTAGCCGAACCGCATCGGCTCCAACCGAGCCGCTGTCAAAGCCAAGCCGCGACCCGCGACCCGGCGCTCTCGATCTCCTCTCGATCCCGCGCGCTCAATCCGCGCGGCGCCCGGAGTGGCCGGCGGACGAAAGTGAGCGCAGGCGCTTACATCCCGAGCGGGTGACGTACGACGAACCCGACGTTTTCCGGGCGCAGCGGGCGCCAGCGGGGGCCCTGCTGGTTGGACGGGTCGTCGGCGGCGCTGGTGTCCAGGCGCAGCCCGGCGACCGTCATGTAGGCGTGGCCGGCGTTCGCGAACACCGCGATCCAGCGTCCGGCGCCGTGCGAGCCCCAGCCTTCGAATTCGGAGGAGTCCTCGGGGCTCTGCAGCAGATTGCCGCCGTGCAGGGCGAAGGAGACGGTGCCCGAGCAGTCATATCCGGGCGAGATGAACGAGGCGTGTCCGCCGCCGAAGATGTAGGGCAGGCCGATGATCTGATTACCGGCCCAGATGACCTGCTGGATGAGAGCCGGCGCGGACATCGGTGCGGCGGCGAAACCGTTGACATAGCGTGCCAGCGAGCCGGGAACGAGCAGATCGGGCTTGGTCGTGGCGGATGCGGCGACGGCGCTGCCGCCGGTGGCGCCGCTGGCCTGCCCGGGCGTGACGGGCGGCGCGTAGGGGATGACCTGGCCCGTGGCGGTCTTTTCGTAGACCGGACCGCTGTAGGCGACGTTCGGCGTCTTCGCGGTGATCGGCGACAGGTGCAGCGCCGGCTTCTTCGGCGGCTTGGCCTTGGCCGTCGGGGTGGCCCCGCCGCTGGCGGAGGTGGGGGTCGAGCCGGCGACGGCGCCGCCGGCGATGGCAGCCGCGCTGGTCGTGCCGGCCAGAGCTGGGGTCGCGCCGAGCGCGACCGTCAAAGTCAAGCTGGAGCAAAGCGCCACACTGAGTGTTCGCAACCGCACTTCGTCGACCTCTTTCGTCGGCCTGCGGGGTTAGCTGACGGGCTAGCGCTGAAAGAGCCTGCGCTTCTCACGGTTCCACCGTGGGATTCGCCCCAACAAACTGGGTCCCCCGTTCCCTGATGTCTGACCAGGGATTCGGCGTTGATCGCGGCACCCTAGCAAAGTGCAACGACGGTTGCACCAGGTCTACGCGGTTTCGCAGGTTTTCCCTGCATTTTGCGCGTAACCCACGTCTCAGAGGCCCCGCGGGCGGGCATTGCGCAGCGATTTCGGCTGTCCAGTGTGGAGCATGCTCCCGGGTTTCGTTATACGAGCCGCGCGCCCGCGCCGGGACGGGACGGGACGGGATCCGCGAATCGCCCCACCGCCGATCGCGCGCCGGGGTCGAGAGCGTGGGCGCTCCGACAGGCTCGCTACTGTCCGCCTGTGGCGCACCCCGAGAGAGCTCTCCCGCGAGGCGGCCCGCTCCGCTCGGCGACGGTTCCTCGGCGAGCGAGGACACCACGAGCGGGGGTCGAACGGGCGGCGGCGGCCGTGCTCGTCACCGCGGCCCTCGCGCTCGCGACGGTGGGCTGCGGCAAGACCTCCAGCGAGCAGGCGGGCGCGGGCGTGGAAACGATCGTGGTCCACACCGGCGCGGCGGGCACCGCCGCCACCGCCACGCGCAACACGACGCGGCTGGGAGGCGCCGATGCGGTGACCACGGCGGCCGCGGTGGCGCGGGCGGCATATCCGGGCCTGACCTCCGACACACGACCCCAGGCGGTCGTGATCGCGGATGTGAGCAACTGGCCCGAGGCGCTCGTCGCCTCCTCGCTGGCGAGCGCCCCGCTGGGCGCGCCGCTGCTGTATGCGGAAGGCGACAGCCTGCCGCGGACAAGCGAGCTGGCGCTGCGCGCGATGCACCCCACGGGTACCGGTGCGCTCGGAGGGGCGCAACTGCTGTTGCTGGGATCATCGATCGAAGGGCCCGCCGGCTACCGCGCGCGCGGGACCGCCCCCGCCGACGCCTACACGCTCGCCGCCTCGGTCGTGAAACTGCTCGACATCGTGCGGGGCTCGAGCCCACATCAGGCGATCGTGGTGGCCGTCGACGGCCCGCCAGCGCTGGCGATGCCGGCCGCCGGCCTGGCCGCTCAGAGCGGCGCTCCGATCCTGTTCGTCAGCTCATCGGGGGTGCCCGCCGCGACCGCCACCGCGCTCAGCAGCCTGGGCAGACCCTCGATCTACACGGTCGGCTCGACCGCGATCGGCGAACGGACGCTCGCCGAGCTTCGGCGCTTCGGCCCGGTCACACGCGCCGAGGCGCACGCGGGCGAAGACGCGACGCCCGCCGGCAACGCGATCGCGGTCGCGCGCTTCGCCGACGGCTCGTTCGGGTGGGGCGTACGCGAACCGGGCCACGGGCTGGCTTTCGCCAACGCGACGCGCCCGTTCGACGCCCCGGCCGCGGCGATCCTGTCCGCCACCGGCGACTACGCGCCGCTGCTGCTGCTCAACGATCCCACCGGCGTGCCGCGGGTGCTGAGCGCCTACCTGAACGACATCCGGCCGGCCTCGCCGCACTCGCAGCCGGTCAAGGGCGTCTACAATCACGGCTGGCTGATCGGCGACGAACGCGCGATCTCGGCGAGCACTCAGGCCGAACTCGACGCGGCGCTCGAGATCCTGCCGCAAGCTCCCGCGTCTGAAGAATCCTCGAGCCTGCCCGTCGAATGATCTCAACCTCTCACCACGCTCAACCTCATCGTCGCCGCGGCCACACGCCCGCGCCGGAGGCGGTATGAGCCAGGCCGAGGATCCGGTGCTGCTGAGCAGAGAGCGCTCGCACGGGGTGAGCGTCGAGGACGTGCGCCGACTGATGGGCGCATCCACTCCCCACTTCGCCCTGCAGCTGCGCAACCGTATCGCGAGCCTGATCTCAGCCCTCCCCGCCGGGCATCCGGCGCGCCTGGAAGGCGAGCGCGAGATCGCTCGCCTGGAGCGACTGGGGCTGGAGGGCGAGACCCGGGGCGAGGCGGCGGACACGGGCGAGCGCCCGATGCCCTCGCTCAGCGGCGGCTGAGCCTGGAGCCGCGGGGGGCGCAAGGACAAGCGGCTCTCGCTCGGATGAGACGAGAGCCGGACGCGGATGCGCTCAGAGCTGACGGATGCGCTCAGAGCCGACTGACGACGCGCGCACGGGCGTCCAGGAAGCGGGCTCGCAGCAGTTTGAAGAGGACCGCGAAGATCGCCGCGTCGATGAACAGCAGCCCGACGTTCAACAGGCGCGGCACGGTCGTGAACGTGGCCAGCGTCAGCGCAAGGACGGAATGGAACACGACGACCGGCAGCAGGGCGAGGATCAGCGTGTGCGATCGGTAGCCGGCATTGTGCTCGCGCCAAGTGATCTCGAGCGTGCCGAGCACGACCGCCGCGAGCCCCGCGAACAGGGCGGGTCCCCCGCTCGATATCCCGCCGTGTCCCAACCGCGTCATCCCGACGACCGTTCCGATCGCGCCGATCAGGATCAACATCTCCGAGAGCGGCCACGGGTGCCACGGCGCCCGCGGTCGCTCGCCGACCGACAGCGGGTCTCGAAAATCGCCCTTGCCGCGCGCGTTGGTGCGCCCCCGCGCTTTGGCGGCCTTTCTTTGCTCGGCCTTGCGGGCCCTCCGATCCGCCGCGGGCGTCGCCTCGTCCACAGCCACGATCGCCGTGCCCGGCTCGGGACGGCGCTTGCGCGATCGTCCCCGACCTCGGCGCGTGCGGCTCTTGGGACGGCTGTTCGCCACGCTCAGGGGCCTGTTCGGGGTTCGATGCACCGCGACATGGGCCGTCGATGCTAGCGCCACGCGAACCTCCGCTCAGCTCGCGATCGCCGTTCTCTCCCCTTCGCGACCCTCGGCAGTCCCATCCCCGGCGGCCCCTATGCTGGGATCAGTGTCGACACCGCACACCGAAACGTCATCGAGCGAGCGAGCCGATACCGGCATTCCCGGCAGCGACCTGCCGGGACCGTATGGAGTCGGCGAGTACGCCTCGGCGCTGCGCACGCGGTTGCGCTCGTTCGCACGGGTGCAGCTCGTCGGTGAGCTCGTCAACCTGCGTCCCTCTCGGGCGCGCGTGTACTTCGAGCTCCGCGACGCCACGGGCGCGATCCCCTGCGCGGTGTGGCTGAGCGACTGGGAGGGGATTCTCGCCCGCGCCGGTGGAATGGCGCCGATCGAGGGCATGCAGGTGGTGGTCGCGGGGGGCTGTGACTTCTATCCGGGCAGCGCCACCTCCTCCCCGGGCTTCTCCTTCTCGGTCACCGACCTGCGCGTCGCGGGCGAGGGGGATCTGCTGGCCCGGATCGAGCGCCTGCGCAAGCAGCTCAACGCAGAGGGGCTGCTGGCGCCGCAGAAGGGACTGGCGCGAGCGCTGCTGCCGCGCACGATCGGGGTCGTGACCGCGGAGAGCGGGAAGGCGCGCGAGGACATCCTGGCGGGCCTTGCGCGCCGCGGCTGGGCCGGGCGGATCGTGTGGGGGTTCGCTCCCGTGCAGGATCGCCACGCGGCTCCGCTGATCGCGCGCGCCCTCACCGACCTGGCCACGGTCGGCGGGGTCGATGTGGCGATCGTCGCGCGCGGCGGCGGCTCGCTCGCCGATCTGCTGTGCTTCTGCGACGAGGGGCTGTGCCGCACCGTCGCCCTGCTGGCGGTGCCGGTGATCGCCTCCGTCGGCCACCACACCGATCGAACGGTGCTCGACGATGTCGCGGCCGTAAGCTGCTCCACCCCCACGCACGCCGCCGAGGTGGCCGTGGGATTGGACTGCGCCGGCGCCCGCGGCGAGCTTCGGAGAACGGCCTCGCGCATACGCGAGCACGGCCGCCGCGCGGTGCTCTCGCGCGCGCGAGAGCTGACGACGCTCTCCCGTGCGCCCGCCGCTCATGTCGAGCGCCAGCGCACATCGCTGCACCAGCGCCTGCGCGAGGTCCGGGCCGGCTCGCGCCGGCGCGTGCGGGCCGAGCGCCAGGTCACGCAACGACGCGCGATCGTGCTGGAGCGCAAGGCGAGCTCGACCGTGCGTGACGCTCGCACGCGCCGCCCCCAGGAGCTGCAGAGGCTGCTGCTGGCTCTCGCCGGGCACGATCCGCAGCGGACCCTCGAACGGGGTTACGCGCTCGTTCAATCGCGCGAGGGCAGACCGATCGCGACCGCCGCGGCGGCGGTCGAGGAGCAAGAGGTGAGTCTGCGCTTTGCCGAGGGCACCATTCCTGCGAGGATCGACGAGCGATGAGCGATGCCGGGCCGGTGAGCGAGTCCGATTCCAAGCCCGGGGATGGGCCGCAGACCTACGAGACGGCGGCCGCGCGCGTCGAGGAGATCATCCGTCGTCTGGACTCGGGCGAGGCCAGCCTCAACGAGACGCTGGAGCTCGTGGGCGAAGGCAAGGTGCTGATCGAGTTCTGCGCGCACGAGCTGCAGGCTGTGTCGGGGGCGCTCGAGGAGCTGCGCCTGGACGAGCTCGTGGCGCGCCTGGAAAGCCAGGTGAGCGAGTCGTGAGCACCTTCGAGCTGCTGGCCGATATGCCCCTGGTCGTCGAGGGATACGAGCTCGAGGGTCACGAGGTCGCTTTCTCGAGCGAGTTCGTGCGCAAGACCACGGTAATCCGCCTGCACGGGGCGGGCGCGACCGGTCTCGGCGAGGACGTCACCTACGCCGCGGAGGACCAGGAGGCGCTGCAACGCGACGGCGTGGGCCGCTGGCCGCTGGCGGGACGCTGGACGCTCGATTCCTTCGCCGATCATCTGCGCTCGCTCGACCTCTTCCCCCAGCCGACCGACCGTCCTGAGTTTCGCCTGTATCGCAACTGGGCGTTCGACTCCGCCGCGCTCGACCTCGCGCTGCGCCAGGCCGAGACGACGCTGCACGCGGCGCTGGGGCGCGAGTGCGGGCCGCTGAGCTTCGTCGCCTCACTGCGCCTGGGCGAGCCGCCGTCGCTGCAGCCGCTGCTGGCGCGCCTGCGGATCGCCCCGGGCCTGCAGTTCAAGCTCGACCCGACGCCGTCATGGGACGAGGAGCTGATCGCCCGACTCGTGGAGCTGGACGCGGTCGAGTCGGTCGACCTGAAGGGTCAGTACGAGGGCACGATCGTCGACAACCCCGCCGATCCGGTGCTGTATCGCCGCGTGGTGGAGGCGTTCAAGGACGCGTGGATCGAGGATCCGAGGCTGACGGCGGAGACCGAGCCGATCCTGCTGCCCCACCGTGAGCGGATCACGTGGGACGCTCCGATCCACTCGGTCGCGGACATCCAGGCGCTGCCGTTCGCGCCACGCACGCTCAACATCAAGCCCTCGCGCCTGGGTGGACTGCGCTCGCTCCTGGACGTGTACGACTACTGCAAGGCGCACGACATCGGCTGCTACGGCGGCGGGCAGTCGGAGCTGAGCGTCGGACGCGGTCAGATCCAGTATCTGGCCTCGCTGTTCCATCCCGACGCCCCAAACGATGTGGCGCCGTCGGGCTTCAACCTGCCCGAGCCACCGCCCGACCTACCCTCGAGCCCCCTGCCCCCTGCCCCCTCGGCGCTCGGCTTTCGCTGGGGCTGACCGGGCTCACACGCAACTTCCGTCCCGCCGGTCGGTTTGCGGGTGTATACCGGCTACGGTCGGTGCCCGCTTTTCCAGGCGCGATTGGAGTCGCATGATCTACGCAGGCGCCCACAAGCGAACGAGATCCATCGCAACGGCAGCCGCCGTGCTGCTGTGCGTGCTGGCGCCCTCTTCGGCAACGGCGGCCGCG
Source organism: Solirubrobacteraceae bacterium (assembly GCA_036496915.1). Lineage (GTDB taxonomy): Bacteria > Actinomycetota > Thermoleophilia > Solirubrobacterales > Solirubrobacteraceae > Palsa-744. The sequence continues at coordinate 39,685 of DASXKH010000022.1, read as the reverse complement.
GCCAACCCGGGAGGCGCCACCGCGCCGGCGGGCGGCGGAACGGCTGACACGCACGCGACCGGCGGCAGCAGACCCACCGCGAGCTCGCATGTGAGCAGCGTGCGCATCATGAGCGTGCGCTGCGTGCCGGTGAGCCACTGTGGCGTCAACCCGCACCAGGTATCGCTGCGCGGAACACTGCTGATCGCCGGCAGGGGGATCGCGGCGGGACTGACGGTCGCGTTTCCGAGCAGGCCGAAGGCACGGATCTCAAGCCTCTCGCCGGGCGCCCACCTGCGCAAGACACCGGGCGGGCTGGAGGTCACCGTGCCCAAGACCGCCCACTCGGGCAACATCATGGTGCTGCTCAGTCACGGTCGCCATTCGAGCTCCTACGGGCCGATCGGCATCGTGCGCTACGCGCTGCACCCCCCCACGCCGCGCGTGTCCGTCGCGCCCATCGCGGGAGCGACGGGCGCGAGCGCGTTTGAAGGTCAGGGCATGTGGATCTGGTACGTCAGCCAGTCCGACGGCGGAAACGTGGCCTCGATCGTCGCTCAGGCTCACGCCGCCGACGTGAGCACGGTGTTCGTCAAGAGCTCCGACGGCTCGACCAACTACTGGAGCCAGTTCAGCCCCGAACTGGTGGCGCAGCTGCACGCCGCCGGCCTGCACGTCTGCGCCTGGCAGTACGTCTACGGCACCGGTCCCGCCGGGGAGGCGAGCCTCGGCGCGAAAGCTGTGGCCACGGGCGCGGACTGCCTGGTGATCGACGCCGAGTCCGAGTACGAAGGGCGCTACGGCTCCGCGCAGACCTACATCGCCGATCTGCGCGCAAAGATCGGACCCGCTTACCCTCTGGGACTGGCCTCGTTCCCATACGTCGGCTATCACACCTCCTTTCCCTACTCGGTCTTCCTCGGGCCAAACGGCGCCCAGTTCAACGCGCCGCAGATGTACTGGAAGGACATCGGCACCTCCGTGGACACCGTCTACGCCAACACCTACATCGCCAATCGCGTCTACGGCCGCCCGATCTACCCACTCGGCCAGACCTACAACCACCCCTCGAGCGCCGAGCTCGTGCGCTTTCGCGAGGAGGCCGTCGACTACGGCGCGAGCGGCATCTCCTGGTGGGACTGGCAGGAAACCCCCGCCGCCGCCTGGACCGCGCTGGCGGCGCCGCTGACCCCGCTGACGAGCGTGACCCCGAACCCCGGCTACACCGAACTGGCGCAGGGCAGTCGCGGGGATCCGGTGCTGTGGATGCAGGAGCACCTCGCCGGCGCGATCTCGACGCAGGCGACGAGCGGCATCTTCGACGCGAGCACCGCCGCGAACCTGAAGCAGTTCCAGGCCGCACACGCGATCACGTCGAGCGGCATAACGGAAGCGGCGACGTGGCAGGCGCTGCTGGCCGTAGCGCCGGTGGCCGTCAACTGGACCGGCTCAGGACCGAGCAGCGGATAGGGAAAGGCCGGGCCGCATGCGGCCCGGCCCCGGGCGGTACATGTACCGCCCGGCCTGCCGGCGCATGCGCCGGCAGGAACAGCATCCTCAGACGGCTCTCAGACTCTCTGGATGAGAGTCCCAGTCCCGAGCCCGCCGCCGCAGCACATCGTCACGAAGCCGATCTCCTTGTCGGAGCGCTCGAGCTCGTGCAGCAGCGTCGTGATCAGCCGTGCGCCGGTGGAGCCGAGCGGATGACCTAGGGCCATCGCGCCGCCGTTGACGTTGACGCGATCCATGTCCGGATTGTGCTCGCGCCGCCAGGCCGCGACGACGGGCGCGAACGCCTCGTTGATCTCGATCAGGTCGATGTCGTTGATGGACATCCCATTGCGGTCGAGGATCTTGGCCGTCGCCGGGATCGGCCCCTCGAGCATTTTGACCGGGTCGCAGCCGACGGTCGTCTGATCGACGATTCGCGCGCGCGGAGTGAGCCCCAGCTCCTTGGCCTTCTCCGCGGACATCAGCAGCACGGCCGCGGCGCCGTCGGAGATCTGGGAGGCGTTGCCGGCCGTGATCTTGCCGTCGGGCTTGAACGCGGGCTTCAGCTGCGAGAGCGTCTCGAGGCTCGTTTCGGGGCGGATGCCCTGATCGGAGACGATCTCCTCGCCGCCCACGGCCACGGGCACGATCTCGCGCTCGAAGCGACCCTCCTCGGTGGCCTGATGGGCCAGCCGGTGCGAGCGCACCGCGAGCTCGTCGAGCTCGGAGCGGGAGATCTCCCACTGGTCGGCGATCATCTCAGCGCCAAGGCCCTGACCGACGATGTTGTGCTTGGCCATCAGCTCGGGCGTGAAGGCGAAGCCGAAGTCCTCCTGGGTCTTCATCCCGGCCGCGAACGGCAGGTGGCCCATGTGCTCGACGCCCGAGCCGATCATCGCGTCGTGCACGCCCGCGGCGATCAGCGCGGCGGAGAAGTTGACGGCCTGCTGAGCGGAGCCGCACTGGCGATCGACGGTCGTGCCGGGAGTCTCGATCGGCAGGCCCTCCTGCAGCCAGGCGTTGCGTGCGATGTTAAAGCCCTGCTCGCCGAACTGCTGCACGCAGCCCGCGATCACGTCCTCGACCTCGGCGGCATCGATGCCCGCGCGCGAGATGACCTCGCTGTAGCACTTGCCGAGCAGCTCGTTCGGGTGGGTGTCCTTGTAGTAGCCCTTTTCCTTGTGCCCGCGGCCGATCGGCGTGCGCACCGCCTCGACGATCACAACCTCGCGGCCCTCTGCTTGCCTCATGACTGAACAGCCTCCTAAGTAAGGTCTCTTGCGCGGCGTTGGGTGGAGTGTGGGAGCGGACTTGTGCGAGTATGCCCGGCTCCGTGCCCACTACTCTATCGCGCCGTGACGAGAACTAGATTGACCAGTCAGTCAACCCAACGACCCGAACCATTGGCCGAGCGTCTGGCGATCGTCGGCAGCGGCGCGATCGCCTGCGGCCTGGCGGCCACCGCCGCCCACCACGGTCCCGTGCTGCTGCTGGCACGCTCTGAGGACTCCGCCGAACGGGCCAGGCAGACGGTCGAGAAGACCCTCGCCCGCTTGGGGGCCGAGATCGATCCCGAGCACGTGCAGATCGTCACCGACCGCGACGCGCTCGCTCAGGCCGAGTTCGTGGTCGAGGCTGTCGTCGAGGACCACGACGTCAAGGCCGGGCTGCTGTCCGAGCTCGACGGCATGCTCGCCGCCGAGGCGATCCTGGCGAGCACCACCTCGTCGCTGTCGATCGAGCGACTGGCCGCGGAGAGCGGTCGCCCGGAGCGGTTTGTCGGGCTGCACGTGTTCAACCCCGTCACCCGCATGCAGCTCGTCGAGCTGATCTTTCCCGCGGCGGCCGGCGCGCAGACGCGTGCGCGGGCGCTGGCGCTGTGCAACGCCTTCGAGAAGACCCCCGTGGAGGTCCCGGACGTACCCGGGTTCGTCGTCAACAGGCTGCTGTTCCCGTATCTGTTCAGCGCGGTGCGGCTGCTCGAAGAGACCGGCATGGAGCCGACTGGCATCGACACCTGCATGCGTCTGGGCGCCGGTCATCCGATGGGCCCGCTCGCGCTGCTCGACCTCGTCGGTCTCGATGTGTCCGCGGCGATCGGCGAGACGATCGGCGCGCCCGTGCCCGATCGCATCTTGGGGCTGATCGCCGAGGGTGCCCTCGGTCGCAAGAGCGGCCGCGGCTTCCTCACCTATTGAGCCCCGGGCGGCACGCCCGCGCGAGCGTGTGACAGGCCGTCGCCGAGGCTCAAAGGCAGGAGCTGAACTCGCGTGTGACATTCCGCACGTGAGATTTTATTTAGCCTGATGTGACTTTTAGCTGGCGTTCATCCCCGTGTAGATACTTGTCCATGCGACACCACAGTCGCAATGCACACCCGCCTCCTCCCAGTGCACACGTTCCGGCCCGCTCCCCCCGCGGGCCGGACGTGTTTATGGGGTCGGCGAAGGCGGGGGTACAGAGCGACGCTCACGGATGCGGACCGCCTCGATGCGGTTGTCGCGCACTGACTCCACTCTGATCGAGAAGCCGTTCGCGGCGACCGTGTCCCCACGCCGGGGCAGCCGTCCGAGCTCGGCGAAGACGAAACCGCCGACGGAGTTGTAGGCGTCGCTGTCGACCGGCAGATGCAGGCCATAGTCGGCCAGGTCGGTCACGGCCACGTGCCCGCGCACGAACCAGTCGCCGTCGGCGAGCTTGCGGATCTCCCCCGCGGCGGGATCGGTCTCGTCGGCGATCTCCCCGACGACCTCCTCGATGATGTCCTCGACGGTGACGATCCCGACCACCCGGCCGTACTCGTCGACCACGACCGCCATCGAGGTGCGCTGCCGTTGCAGCTCGGCCAGCAGATCGTCCAGCGGCTTGGTCTCGGGCACGATCGGCGCGTCGTGCACCAACGGCTGCACCGGCGCGTGCGGACCGTCCTGCATGAGCTGGCGGATGAGCGTGCTGGCGTGGACGATCCCCCGCACGCGATCGCGGTCTTCCTCCTCGGTCACCAGCAGCCGCGTATGACCGCTGGAGACGCACAGCTGGAGCGCCTGCTCGACATCTTGGGAGACGTCGATCGTGACGACCGCCGGGATCGGCGTCATCACCTGGCGCGCCTCCTGCTCGTGCAGGTGGAAGACGCCGGTGAGCATGCCCGCCTCCCCCAGGTCGATGTGCCCGCCGGCGTGGGACTCGGCGATCAGGCGCTTGAGCTCGTCCGGCGAGCCGCCGCGGCGCTCGAGGCTCATGTCGACGCCGAGCAGTCGCAGGATCCGGTCGGCGATCGCGGTCAGAGCGAGGATGAACGGGCGGAACAGGACGCTGAACGCCTGCAATGGGCGAGCCACGCGCCGGGCGACCGACTCGGCGCGATCGATCGCGTAGAACTTGGGGACCATCTCCCCCGCGATCAGCTGTGCCGAGGCGATGAGCAGGAACGCCACGACCGCCGAGACGGCGACCGCCACCCCATGGCTGAGGGTGTCGCCGAGGGCGTCTTTCAAGAGGCTCGCCAGCGCGGGCTCGCCGAGCGCGCCGATGCCGATCGAGGTCATCGTGACCCCGATCTGCACGGCGGAGATGTACTCGTTGATGTTTCCGAGCTGATCCAGCGCCAGGCCGGCGCCTTTCGCGCCTTCCTCGCGCATGAGCTCCAGACGCGCTCGGCGCGAGCGCACGAGCGCGTACTCGGCGATCACGAAAAACGCGTTCACCGCGATCAGCACGGCCGCGAATATGAGCTTCAGGCCGTTCACGCCGTATCGGCGGCGCTGGAGTGCCCCGCGCAACCACCACACGCCCGGAGGCGTTGAACGTCGCGGCGCCCGATCGGGGCCGCGCTACTTCGGGGAAGTTCTTCGTCGTCGTTCATCGCTTGCCGACTCGCCAACCGTAGCAAGGGCGATGGTCGGACCCCGGCCGAGGCCCGGCGATGAGTTGACGGCGAGGATGCGATGCTCACTGCAGACGGTCGATCTCGCCCGCGAGCTTGAAGTCCGCGTCGGTGAGGCCGCCCTGCGAGTGAGTGGAGAGCGTCAGGCGTACGTGGTTCCAGCCGTGCACGAGCATGTCGGGATGGTGGTTGGCCCGTTCGGCCAGGTCCGCGACGGCGTTTACGAACGCGATCGCGCCGGTGAAGTCGGCGAGCTTCCACTCGCGCACGATCGTGTCTGCATCGCGACTCCACTCGCTGCCGGCGAGGCGCCGCTCGATCTCCTGTTGACTTAGCAGTGGCATGGCGATGGGTCCGACTGTGAGGTTATCGCCGTAGCCGACCGCCGCCCCGCCACCGAGCGCGCCGTCACTGGCCTGGCAGGGACAGCGGGGTTTCGCCGCCCGGCGGCAGCTGTTCGATCGCGCTCGACTTGGCGACGGCGATCCCACCAGCGAACGCGCCGATGCCGATCGCCACGCAACCGGCGAGTGCGAGCGCCCGCTGGCGGTGGCGGTCGCCGTATTGCAGGACGAGCGTGGCCAGCGCACCACCGATCAGACCGCCGACGTGACCCCCCCAGGAGATGCCCGGGACGACGAAGCTGAACACGAGGTTGAAGACGATCAGCCCGGCGACCCAGCGTTGCAGCTCGGGGATCTGGCGCGTACGCGCCTCGAGCAGCACCGCCGCCATCAACCCGAACACGGCGCCCGAGGCCCCCACGGTCAGCTCGTGGGGCGAGACCAGCAGCGCCCCCAACGACCCCGCGAGCAGCGATACGAAATAGAGGACCGCGAATCTGACGCTTCCCAGGGCCGGCTCGAGGATCCGGCCGAGGAGATAGAGCAGGTACATGTTGAAGCCGATGTGGATCAGGTTCACGTGCAGGAATCCACCGGTCACGATCCGCCACCACTGTCCGTAGGCGACGCCGATGTAGGAAAGGCCATGACCGGCCGGCCCGGCTTCGATGCCGCTGCCGATCAGCGCGCCGCGGTTGAACAGGTTGCCCGCGCCCCCACCGCTGCCACCGACCAGCCGGCCCTCGGCGAGAAACGCGATCGCGTTGATCGCGATCAGCGCGTACGTCACCTGCGGCCCGCTCGGCAGCTCGCGCATGCGCACGACCTTGGTGCGCTGTTTGGCGCACTCCGGGCAGCGCATGCCCACCGGCGTCGTGGTCATGCAGTCCGGGCAGATCGGCCGCCCGCACGACGAGCACGACACGCCGGTCTCTCGCGATGGGTGGCGGTAGCAGGTGGCCATCTCCGCGCAGAGCCTATCTATGTCACGATCGAGCCCGCCCGGGGATGCGGCGCTTGCATAGGAGGCGGCTCGGGCGCGTAGTCCTCGCGGATGCCCGCCGCGGCGAGCACGCCGGTCCTCAGATCGAGGCGACGATCACAGGTTCGCGGGTGGGCTTGAGGCTGCCGCCGAGGGGCTCGGCGGTGACCAGCACTTTGCTCACGCCCCCAAGGCTTCCGGGAACCCCAACCGAGCCGCCACCGGAGTGGGTGACGGAGAACAGCACGTCGGTCGGCTGCGGCGCCTGCGTACCCCGCTCGAGCCACACCTCGTAGATGTGCCCAGGCGGAGGCGCGGGCATGCCGCTGAGCACCAGCACGACGTGTGAGCCCGATTTCTCCAAGGCGGCCGTCGCGTTGTGGCCGGGCGTGGCGACGGCGGCCTGGATCGTCTGCGTCCTCGTGACCGTGTTGGTGCTCCCACCGATCGCCAGCGCCCCGATCGCCAGACCGGCGGCGAGGGCGGTGGCGGCGCCCAGCGCGGGACCCAGGCGCGCACGCCATCCGACCTTCCTGCGCGGAGGCAGGTCGGCCTCGTGGCCCGCGGCGTGCAGCAGCTCGGCCTCGCCACCGACGACGGCCATCAGCCGCGTCCGCAGCTCCGGCGGCGCCTGCACCCGCGCGACACCGAGCGCCAGTGAGTCCGCGGCCGGCTGCAGCATGGCTATCTCGGCTGCGCACTCGGCGCAGCCGACGAGGTGCTCGCGGTAGGACTCGAGCTCGTGCTCGGAAAGCGCGCCCAGCACGTATGCGGCCGTGTCCTGCATGCTGCGCTCACATCCCCGGGGATCGATAGGACTCATCGCGTCGCCTCCGCGGGTCCGAGTTGGGAGCGCAGCTTCTGCAGTCCCAGCCGCATGCGTCCCTTGATGGTCCCGATCGGTGTGTCGAGCATGGTGGCGATCTCACTGTGAGTGAACCCTCCGTAGTAGGCCAGCTCTATGACATGACTCTGCTCGGCGGGCAAACCTTTCAGGGCGGCCCGGATCTCGCGCGCCTCGTCCCGGCGATCGACCTCCTGATCGGTGCGCTCGGGCGCCTCCAGCCGTTCCTCGATGCCCTCGTCGCTGACCCGGCCGCGATCGTGCACCGTGCCGCGGCGCAGGGCGTCGATCGCGCGGTTGTGCACGATCCCCAGCACCCACGTGCGCACGCTTCCGCGCGTGCGGTCATAGCGCGAGCCGCCGCGCCACAGCGACAGGAACGCGTCCTGCACGACCTCTTCGGCGATCGCCCGCTTGCCGCACATACGAAAGGCCAGCGAGAACGCGACGTTGGTGTGACGCTCGTAGAGCACGGCGAAGGCGCCCGCGTCGCTCTCGGCCACCAGTTGCATCAGATCCTCGTCGGCGAGCCGGCGCAGCGAGGTGGAGGGGGGCTCGGCGGAGCGTCTGTACAGGGCCATGTCGGACATTGATACGCGGCGGGCTCTCGCTGTGGATCACGCACCCGCTGGACACATTGCATCAGTGCGCTCGGACGTGATCCCGAGTGTCCAAACGATCTCGCGATCACGATCGCCCGTGAGAGACTTGACGGCCACCGCCGGCGGCCGCTGGGGAAATGCCCGTCCTAACCGCCGCCGAGCTGGATCAGCGTCCGCCGAACAGCCTGCTGCTCTCGCGTCGGATGTCCCGCAAGGCCCGCTCGGCGGTGTGGCGCGTACCGCCGAGAACCCCGCCACGGGAGACCTCGGTATGCGCGCGTCGGCGTGCGCGCAGCAGCACGAGCGCCGTGCCCGCGGCGCCTCCCGCCACGACGGCCGCCGCGGGACGGGCCCAGTTGCGCGGGTCGCGCATCGCCGAGAGCTCCCACTCCTGGAGCTCGTCGGCCGCCAGCTCAGTGATGCTCAGCAGGGCGCCCTCCAGGTGCAGCGTCAGATCCTCCGAGGGCTCCACCGGCGTAAGCGCTTCGCGCAACAGGCTCTCGAAGTTAGGCGCGGCCTCAGTCATCGGTGCCCACCTGCGTCCCGTCCTGCTCGCTGACGAGCCCCTGCAGCTGTTTGATCGCGCGATGGATCAGCACCTTCGTCGCCCCATCCGAGCGGCCGAGGGCGCGCGCGATCTCGCGATTGTCCATGCCCAGCGCGAAGCGCATGATCAGCGCCTCGCGCCGGTCCTCCGGCAGCCGGCTGACGCCGTCGAGCACCTGGCGCGCCTGCTCGCGACCCTCGACCAGCTGCTCGGTGGTGTGCGGGGCGATCAGCGTCGTCGTGTCGTCGATCGGCGAGGCCGGCTTGCGCGAACGGTCGCGATACAGGTTCGCCGCCAGATTGTGCGCGATCCTGATCAGCCACGGTCGCAGCGGCCGTCCGTCGGATTCGCGTTGGGCGCGCTCGAAGTGACGGTAGGCCTGCAGGAACGTCTGCTCGGTCAGGTCCTCCGCGTCGTGATGGTTGCCGACCCGGTAGTACGCGTAGCTGTACACATCCCGCAGGTGCGCTGTATACAGGTCGGAGAACTCTGCGTCGAGCTGCGCCTTGGGCTTGGGGCTGGGCTCGTCGTCGCTCACTCATCGCACACTATCCCGCCACGCTCGCCCATCGACTCACGCGGCCCGGGCCGAGGAGACCACTCGCTCCGGCTCGTGCGCTCGGGTCGAGGATCGCTCCTCCCTCTGCCGATCGTCCGGCGCACGATCGCTCTCCCCGCCGAGCCACTCCCATTGCAGGCTCACACAAACCCAGATCCGCCGTGTCATCCCGGCCGCCAGTTTCGGAGATGGCTCCTCCTCGAGCACGGTGGGAAACCGCAGCGGCCGGCCGACCCGCAGGCGCACCTTGCGCGGACGAATTCGCCAACCGCGACGAACGTGTTCGGTGCCGATGACCGCGATCGGCGCGACCGGCGCGCCGGTTTCGAGCGCCAGCCGCCGCCGGCGCACCGCACGACTGGATGTGGCCTGACCTCATACACTCGATACCCCACATCACGGTGCGCCGTTACAGCAGCCGGCTCTGAGATCAGAGATCGGCAACCTCAACAACGAAGCCACACTTCGAGATCGCAATCTGCGACCTCAAAAGGGCCCGCCCCGCTATTCGTCATCTGCCACCCCTGAACCGCCAGCGCGCCGAAGAGATCGACCTCGTTCTTGAGAATCGGACAGGCGAGATTATCGCCGTCGAGGTCAAAGCGGCCTCGTCGGTCTCACGAGCGGACCTCCGACCGATCGAGAAGCTGCGCGCCGCGACCGGGACACGCTTCAAGGCCGGCGTCGTCGTTTGCACCGGCCAGCGCACCACTCCGCTCGGCGACCGGCTGTGGGCGCTGCCGATCAGCGGCCTATGGGCGCAGGCATGACGGTCACCGGCGCCCTGGGACTAGTGGCTTTAACACCAACCAGTCTCCAAGGAGGCCGGATGACAGCATCTCAGGATCTACAACTGGCGCCTACGATGAACAGCGAAGCGTAACATTCAACGTATGACGACCCCTTATGTCTAGCGAACGCCTGCCACAGTGGGGAGCACTAACAACATAGCGTCCTTCCGGCGCTCGTAGACTGAAACCACCCGCAATGGCTTCCGTCCCCTTCGCAAGCGACTTCATGCTGTCTACAACATGGCCATGGGTATCTCGTAGCGTAACCAGCCGGCCCACCCGGGCGGGAACAAGCTTCCCTACGATAAGACCACCGCGCTTCGGCTCACGCCTCAGGGCACCAGCAGCCCGTGCCGTGCCGGCTTCCGTGCCGGTTGCTGCCGGGATCGTCGTGTTCACTCCCTGTCCAAGGAGCGCGATATCCGGAACCACAGGACCAAGATAGCGTTCTTTGATGAATCCCGTATGCGCGTCGGTAACGATGGCCATAGCCTGACCGGTTGGGCCAGCGTGCCCACGAGGCGTCGGCACATTGGGACTAAACAGCGTCCCATCAGCGGTCGTCATCACGCTCACCCAAACATAGCTCCGCATCTCTTCGGCTCGTTCCGATGTTCCACTTTCATCGGCCACAGAGGGATCTTCACCCATAAGCACGGCATGAGCGTGCGCGAAGTTCGACTTCACCTGAGTCAGGTGAAGCACTCCGCTCTCCCCGGCCCGACGCGCTGCCAATACTGCCACGGACTGAACCTGTTCAGATGTCATTTCCGGCCCAGTTGGCGGGATATAATTCGTCAAGCGTTCGCTACTTGTACTGGCTGCGTGTGCTGCAACTCCGTGACCAACACCGGCTACGAGCAACACGGCCACGCCCACACTGACCATAGCAACTGAGGTCCACCTCAACATGATCCAACCTTCCATTCGATGTTTCCTTCGGCTTGCAGACCTTGATTTTTGTGCATGCAGAACGCGCTTTCCGCTTCATACCAGTGCATAGCAGTGTTCGAGTGGCGAATCACTGAGCCCACATTCAAAATGCGGTACCCAATGAGCCTAGGCACCGCTCACAGCCAGCATACAACTCGCGAACACGGCGCACACGGTGGCCGCGCAGATTCTTCTGCTTATCATAATACCTCCGATCCAGTTTATTAGCTTGATTTGAACTGGCGGGGCAGGCGCCGTAACAAGAACGCCTAGGCTGTGTACCGCCCGCAAGACCTGCCTACACGAGCACACCTACGATGCCGACCCAGTGCGGTGAACGCGAGACGCTTTACGCGCTTCACGCCTGCTGCCCTCATTACGACTCCTCCCGGCTGTTGTATATTAGAATCATCCCTAATCTCCGTCGATGACGACGTCGGCGATGCTCGCCGCGGCCCGGCCAGGGCCAGTGCGCGCCCGAGCTCGAGCACGAACGCGTGCATGTTGTGCGGGGGAAGCTCTGAGTCCGGCGAGACCGTCTGGCCAGTGGGCTCCAGGCGCTCCCCTGCGCTCACCGTGGGCCGATCGGCCCGGCCTTGCCTTCGGCGTCCGCTGGGTACTCGTTCCGTGTGCTCACCGCGGGCCGGCCTCTGGCGGCAACGGCGGTACGCCCGCGCCTCCGCCATCTCTGGGGGGACCAGAGCCGGCGTGCCTGTGACGCCCTCGGTAGGCGACGATCGCCCACGCCAGCAGCCCCGCCGCGCCGGCGCCGATCAAACCCCAGGCCCAGCCCGGCAAGCCTTCATCTCCTTCTTCAGGCCCCTTTCCTTGGGCCGCTGCCGCAGCCAGCGCCGCCGCTGCACCGTTGCCGTTCGTCTCCGTGCTCGTGGTCTGGGCGGTAGGCGTCGTCTGCGTCTTGATCACAGTGTTCGTCTGCGTCGGCGCGGTGACCGTCTTCGTCTGCGTTGGCGGGGTGACCGTCTTGGTCTGCGTCACCGTCGTCGGCTGCGTCGTCGTTTTTTCCGTCGTGGTGTCGGTCGATGACTTCGCGCTCGCTGCAGTCGTGGCGCTCGGTTCGCTGACGGCGTTTGCGCTGCTCGAACTGCACGCGCCCAGCATGATCGAGATCACGCATAGCATCGCCAAGCACACTGCCCCCGGTCCCCTCATGACATTGTCTCCTCGTCGTCGCTGGTGGTGTATGTGCGTGTCATCGGTCTGCCCGATCCCCAGGATCGTGACAGTCGGCCGGGCCCACAGCATGTCCGCCATCGAGCCGCTGCCGACCAAGTCGACACCGTCGAGCACCTGTGCGTCTGCGCGGAACTGCTCGGGCAAATAGTCGACGCCGTCCCAGCTCCCGCTGTTCTCCACTCCGTCGATCGTCGTGTTGCCGCGCTCGTCGCGCATCGAGGCGAGCATCGCGAGAAGCCCGGCGACCGGGTCGGGCGCGGGGCCCCCGAACATGCCCGGGTGCATCGCGCTGCCGAGCGCTCCTACAGTCACGTCCACGCTGGTCATTCCCCGCTGATGAGCGCCGGCTTCCAGATCGGCTTGCTGATTGACGCTGCCGCGCGGGCCGGTTGCGCTACCGGCCGATCTGCGGGTACCTCCATTGACGCCATTCAAAGACCTCGGTTTCCGCGAGACAGTAAGCGGTAGGCCAGTAACCTACCAAACGGGCCATAATCCTGTGGGCCGGAATCCCGGCGCCGCGACGAGTCGGCAGCGCCTGCTCGTTGATGATCTTCCTGCTCGTCGGGATCTCCGGCTACAAGCTGCGATCACAGACAGGCTCTCGAGCCGCGATCCTCCTGCCGGCGATCGCCGTGACCGCGATCGTGCTCGTCTTCTTCGCCATCGACACCCTTGAAAACACGCCCGCCACATTCGCGGCGATCCTGGCCATCGCAGCGCTCTCGGTCATCCTCGATCTCATCTGGAAGCGTGTCAGGGGCCCTGATGTCGCCACTTCCCCAGGCTAGCTGCAGGACCGACCACGTTGTTCAGCTCGTTGAGGCAAGGGCGGGCAACGAAGCTAAGTGAAGGGCCTCTCCTGCCCGACGGGCGGGCACCGCCTGGAAGGCGCCTGGTCAGGCGCTGTCGTACGAGTTGCCGCTACCGCGCTGACGGCGCTCGACATCGACGGCCTCCAAGGCCGACTCCAGCGTGGGGTAGAAGTGGTCGCGATCGAGCGTCTCCATCAGCCCGTAGCGCAGGATCAGCTCCTGCAGACGGCTGCGCAGCTCGGCGAACGCGAGGTGGATGCCGGCGTCGTTGAGCTCGTGATCGAGCTGCTCGAGCATCTCGGCCGCGGTGACGTCCACGTCGGTGATGGCCTCGCACTGCAGGACGATCCACGCCGGCTTGCGCTCGCGCACCAGGCGGCGGATCTGCTGGCGGAAGGAGCCGGCGTTGGCGAAGAACAGCGGCGCCTCCCAGCGGTAGACCACGATCCCCGGGAGCTGTTCGGCGTCGGGGTAGGAGGCAAGGTCGTGCCAGCCCTCGGCCGCGTCGACGCGGCCGAGGACCGCGCCGTGCGGCCACCAGTTGCGTCGGAAGAACAGCAGGATCGCGAGCAGCACGGCGACCACGATGCCCTGCAGGACCCCGAGCAGGATCACCCCCGCCGTCGCCGTGAGCGATACGCCCAGGGCGCTGCGGCGGAGCTCGAAGTAGCGGCGTAGGATGCCCACGTCCATGAGCGACAGGGCCGCCATGATCACGATCGCGGCGAGCGCAGCCTGCGGGAGATCGGCGAGCAGCGAGTTGAGAAACAGCAGGAGCACCGCGACCAGGCCCGCCCCTACCAGGCCGGCGACCTGGCTCCTTGCGCCCGCCTGCTCGGCGACCGCGGTCCGCGAGCCGCTGGTCGAGACGGCGAAGCCCTGGAACAGGCCCGCGGCGATGTTGGCGACGCCGATGCCGATCATCTCCTGGTCGGGCTTGACCTCTTCGCCGCGCCGTGCCGCGAAGCTGGTCGCGGTCGCGATCGTGTCGGTCAGCGACACCAGGGCGATGCCGACCGCGGCAATCAGCAGGGGACCGACGTCTTTCGCGTCGGTCCAAGGGATGTTCGGCGCGGGAATGCCCCGTGGCAGGGAGCCAACCGTGTCCACCCCGTGTTCGGCCAGGCCGAGCACCGCGGAGGCCACCGTTACACCCACGACGGCTACGAGCACGGCCGGCACGCGCCGGGTGACGCGCGGGAGGATCACGAGCAGCGCAAGCACCGCCACGCCGACGATCAGGGTCGTCGTGTGGGTCTGGTCGAGATCTTCGAAGAAGACCCGAACCTCCTTCAGGAAGGAGTCGGCGCTGGTCGAGAAGCCGAACAGCTTGGGCAGCTGTCCGACGATGATCGTGATGCCCAGGCCGTTCATGTAGCCGACCTGGACCTCCTTGGACAGCAGGTCGGCGACGAACCCCAGCCGTCCGAGCCCGAGCCCGATCTCCGTGAGGCCGACGAGCACCGCCAACATGCCGGCGAGGGCGATCGCCGTGCCGGTGTCTCCGTCGGCCAGCAGCGGCGTGATCGCGGCCAGGATCAGCGGCGAGATCGACGAGTCGGGGCCCAGCACGAGCACGCGCGAGGGACCGAAGATCGCGTAGCCGACCAGGCAGGCGACCGTCGTGTACAGGCCGGTCGCGGCCGGCAGGCCCGCCAGCTGGGCGTAGGCCATGCCCTGCGGCACGAGGATCGCGGCCAGGACGATGCCCGCGACCGCGTCGTGGCGCAACGACGCACGCCGGTAGCCGCGGATCGTGCCGAGCCCCGGCAGCCAGCGCTCCATCCGCCCGACCGCGGGCTCGCTCACCGACCGACGTCTTCCTGCTCGCGCGGGGTCAAACGCGGCTGGGGCCGGACCGCCGGCCGTCGAGCGATCATGCCAGACCCGATGCCGATCGCCGCGCCCGCGAGAACGTCGCTCGGGTAGTGCACGCCCGCGTGAACGCGGGAGTAGGCGACCATGCCGGCGAGGGGCGCCAGCGCCGGCGCCAGGCTCGGCAGCTGGCCGCAGGCGCCGGTGGCGAACGCGAACGCGACGGCGCTGTGCCCGGACGGGAACGAGCTCGACATGGGCATCGCGATCAGGTGCGGTCCGCTCTCGTGCGCTGAGGGACGGCGTCTGCGCATGAGCAGCTTGGCCGGTCCGTTGGCCACGCTCGCCGCGATCGCGATCGCCATCACCCCATCGCGCGCGGCCCGCCGCCCCGGCCTGCCGCCGAACAGGGCGAGCCCTCCCGCGATGAGCAGCCACAGCCGCGAGTAGTTGGCCGCCCTCGTCGCGAGGACCAGGACGCGATCTCGGCCGGGTGTGCGCACTTGCGCGGAGTGCCGCATCAGCGCGCGGTCCAGCCGCCCGATCGGCCCGCTCATCGGTGCGCCCTGCGGCTCGGCTGCCACAGCTCCCCGACGGAGGCGGCGACGTATACCGCCCATCCGGCTCCCAGCAGGACACCGGCGATGACATCGCTCGGGTAGTGCACGCCGAGGTAGACACGCGAGAGCGCGACGGCGAGCACGATCAGTGCCGCGAGCACCGCCGCCCAGCGCACGCGCGTGGGCGCCACCCCCACGGCTCGCATCGCCAGCACCAGCGAGAGCCAGAACGCGCCTGCCTGGATCGAGTGCCCGGAGGGAAAGCTCGAGCCGGTCACGGCCTGCAGATGCTCCACGGGCGGACGCGGCCGTCCGACGAGGACCTTGACGAGATCCGAGATCAGGCTCGCGCCCGCGAGGCTCAACGCCACGGCTGCGGCCTGGCGAGGCAGACCCGCGCGCACGAGCAGCACACAGCACGCCAGCGCCAGGGGCACGAGCAGCCACAGGCTCCCGGCCCAGGTGACCGCCCGGGCAATGGCGGTGAGCGTCGGCGTGCGCTGTTCGGCGAGCGTCCGCACGAATTCCTCCTCATCCGACCCGACGATCGAGGTCCAGAGAGCGCCGGCTCCCCAGCCGACGAGCACGAAGACGACGAACCCGAGCACCAGGCACACGGCAGTGCGCGTCATCGCCCGGCGGCCACCCGCAACAGCGTGCTCAGGCTCTCGCTGGTGAGCGCGACCGAGCGCGCCGCGGGCGCGAGCCCGGCCCGACGCGGGACGCGCACGCGCAGGGCGCCGGGCAGCGAGACGAACCGCAGCGGCGGATCCAGCAAGAGCGCCTCCCCGTCCAGGCCGATCTCGACCGGTCCGCCGGAGCGGACCTCGAGCTCGGGTGTCGCCCACGACATCAGCCCGGGAAAGCGACCGGCCTGCCCGGCGAGCTCCAGCGCCACGAACCTGGACGCGTCCGCCGCGCCGCGGATCCTGGCGGCGACGACGCCGAGCATGCCGCGATCGATGCGCTCGCGCGTGCCGACACCGCTCAGGTGGATGAGCTGGTAAGGGTTGTTCGACACCAGCACCAGGGCCGCGTCGTTACAGGGCCGGCCGTCTGGCGTGGTGAGCTCGAGGTCGATCGGCTCGGCCCCCGGCCCGAGCATCTCGGGCAGCATCTCGGTCCACGTGACGAGCTTGGCGTCGCGGTAGGCCTCCGACTGGACCACCTTCGCGTAGACGCCGAGCGAGGCGTTGTTCACGAACACGCGGTCGTTGACTCGGGCGAGGTCGATCCGGCGCTCGACGCCGTCGGTGAAGGCGTCGAGGGCGCCGACCACGTCGTCGCGGTCGAGACCGAGGTCGAGCGCGAAGTGGTTGCGGGTACCGGCCGGGATGCAGACGTGCGCGACATCGTGCCGGGCGGCCACCGTGGCCACGAGCGCCTGCGACCCGTCGCCCCCGGCCATCCCGAGGACCGCAGCGCCGCGGCGGACGGCATCCTCGGCGAGCTGGAGCAGGTCGTCGCCGCGTTCCAGGACGATCGGCTCGACGTTCCGGCGCCGCGCCTCGCCCGCAAGGTCGAAGCGCTCGGCCTTGCCGCCGCCGGACTTCAGGTTGATGATCAGCACCGCCCGGCCCGCCGCGCGGCTCGTCCCCCCGCCGGCCGGAGCCGCCCAGGTCGGGTTGGGGCCGGTCCTGCCGAGCGCGTAGCGCGCGCTCAGGCCAAACAGGGCCAGCAGGGCGAGCAGCGCGAGGAGCACCAGCAGCCCGTGCCAATTGGCGATCAAGAGGATCACCAGGCCCGTGGTGGCGAGCAGTGCGAGGACGGCGCCGACGGCGCGCCGCTGCCCGCGCCGGGTCAATGCATGCCAGCCCGCCGCCGATGCCAGGAGCACCAGTGCGACGGCGGCCGCGGCGAGTGCGAGATCGCCCGCGAGCGCGGCGAGCGCCACGACGACCATCGCGGCGGGGGCCAACAGCGCAACGATCGCCGCGACGCGCGACTGCCAGGACACCGGCATGGGTCCCTTCCCGTGGTCCGTGAGTTTGCGGTAGGCAGGCATCCTACCGTCAGCGCTTCCGCGGCGTATCTGTGCTCGCACGCTCGCGGCGGCAACCGGGGGATGACAATGACGCCGCCCGCTATCCTGCGCACGTCAGGATGACTCCCGCAAGCACCAAGCCTTTTGGAGACGCCCTCCGGGCGCTCATGGACAAGCGACGCCTCAGCTATCGCGCCCTGGCCGAGGCGACCCGCTCCATCGACGGCCAGGGGATGACCCACGCGCACATCAACATGCTCGCCAACGGGCACGACCGGCCGTCCATGCGCGCGATGGAGCTGATAGCAAAGGCATGCAAGGTGCGGCCCGACTACTTCGCCGAGTATCGGCTGACGGTCGCTATGCGCGAGCTCGACCCGGGTGAGGTCGGGCTGGAGCGGGCGCTGGCGAATCTTAACGACCGACTCATGACCAACGGGTCTGAGGAGAACCCGCATCAAACGCAAGATGCACTCCCACCGGTTTTGACCAGACGAAAAGTCGCACGAATCCCGACTGGGCGAACGTAGCACGCGAACTCGGCGGCTGCCCGGTCGGAGCTCGAAACGACTGACGCTGGGGACGGTACGATCCGACGAGCCAAGCCGACGTAGCTCAGCTGGCAGAGCACCGGTTTTGTAAACCGGGGGTCGCCGGTTCGATCCCGGCCGTCGGCTCTGCGTGAGCTCCTGCCGCCGCGCCGTAACGGCCGCATTTCCGGCGGGCCGCCGGCGCGCCCCTCGGCAGAGCGAGGTCCTGCCAGACTCAGGGACAGGCGATCGGAAAGCCGTTGCCAATAACGGCGAACGAGGCGCCGTGGCGCGACATGACGAATTCGGGCGTGAGCGACAGGCGCCAGCCGCGGAAGTCGCGCAACCGCAGGTGGGGGTGCGGGTGGCGCTGGCCGAGCTCGTGACAGCGGTAGAGCGCGAGCCGGTGCTTGCCGTCGATCTCCCAACGGAAGAATGCGAGCGCGACGGGGCAGGCATGGACGATGGAGATGTGGCGCAGACCGTAGATTTCGACCCCGGTGACGATCGGATGCTGGCACTCGACGGTCCACACCGAGCGCGCCCTGCCGGCGGCGGGCGCGATGCAGGCGAGCAGCAGCGTCGCACTCGCGACCGCGAGCCATCCTTGGCGGGCCAGGCTGTGTATGGGAGCGAGCATCGCGTTCCGATCGCCCGACGCATTTCTGGAAGTTGCATGCCCGGGGCGGATGGGAGGTGGCGATACTACTTACAGCCGGGCGGCGGGCACGCTGATGCCGGTCTCTCGGCGGGGATACCGAGCGCCGCGCGGACGCCCGTCGCTGGAGAGGAGAGTGCCCGGCCGCGGGCGAGCTGGAGGCGAGCGGGCGCTCAGCGCGCGAGCGTGACGCGAACGGCGGTTTTGCCAAACGGCGCGCTGCCCACGCCGGCGGTTTCGGCTGAGAGCACGACGCGGACGTGGTGGCGGCGGCGTAGGTAGGCGAGCTGGCGGCGGGTGAGGCGGAAGGACTTCGTGACGGGCCTGGGCGAGGCGGGGAGCGAGAAGTAGGCGGACCCGCTCGTGGCGAGGGCGCGCGAGCCGCTGATGTGCATGGCAATGACGGTGCATCCCAGCGGGCAGGAGAGGCGCACGCGCACGACCCCGCGCGCGCCGGGGCGCAGCGGGCCGTGGAGGTGGAACTGGACGGGACAGCGCGCGGATGGGAGCGGGCCGGGGGACATGGCGGCGACGTCGGGTGTGAGCTCGATCGCGGTGCCGGCGCAGGTGTGCTGGACCCAGGCGAGGCGATGTCCGTCGAAGTCGGCGGCCGGTTCTGTCTGGGGTTGAGATTGAGGCTGTTGGGATTGGGGTTCGAACGCTCCGGGGTTGGGGAAGACGGCGAGCGTGCGGGGGGCGCCGCCCGCGAGCGTCAGGAGCTCGAGCGAGGCCTGCGTTCCGGGGCCGGTGGGGGCGAGCGCTACCCACTGCCCGCCGACGGGGCGCAGGGCGCCGTCGTAGAAGCAGCCGAGCTGGTGCGGGGTCGGGTCGGCGGGCGAGAGCCAGACGGCGGGGAAGGATTGGCCGGCGCCGATGCGCCCGGGCTTGGGACAGGATGAGGTTCCGGCGCCGAGCACGACGAGCGTGCCGTCGGCCTGCAGCGCGAGCGCACGGACGTATTCGTTTGCGCCGAGGTGGAGTTCGTAGACGACCGCCGAGGTGGTGCGGTCGAAGACGACGATGCGCCGCGCGGCGACGGTGGTCGTGGTCGCGTTGCCGGCGATGTAGGCGACGTAGGCCCCGGAGAGCTGAAACGGGGCGCCGGCTTCGGGGATCGTCTGCGCGGGAGCGCCGGGCATGGTGAGATTGCTCAGCGCCAGGTAGGAGGGCAGGATCGCATGAGCGGGAACCTGCATGCCGGGTGGGGCGCCGGCGCAGAGGTAGGCGGCGGTGGTTTCGGCGAGCGAGACGATGGGCGCACCGAAGTATCCGGGCCGATCCTGTGTGGAGCAGTCCGGCAGCGGCGTGGAGTGGCCGTCGGCGCCGATCAGGCCGCGGTGGGAGATCGAGGTTTCATAGGGAAGCGCGGGCGTGGGAATGCTCGTGTCGCCGGGTCCCATCGGCGGTGTCATGTCGTTGGCCTCTTCCCAGCCGTAGGCGAGCGTGCCGCCTGAGCCGCCCGCGCCGCCGGACTGGGCGCCGCTGCCGGAGTCGAGCGCGAAGGAGTAGGTGTAGCCGAGCGCCCGGAAGGAGACGAGCCGACGCGTGGCCGAGCCTGGTGCGGCGGCGCGGACGCCCGTGGGGTCCTGCCAGGCGACACCTCCGTTCCACAGCACCGGCGTGGCGGCGCCCTGCGGATCGAGGGCCAGAGTTTCGCCGCCCGCGGGAGCGACGGCGAGGTTCGACGAGACGAGCACCGACAGGGCGAGGAACAGACCGGCGTGCCCGCGGAGCGCGGTCGCCGTGCCTTCGCGAGCGCGGGCTCGGATGGTCGTGCAGAGGCGCACCAGGTGATGTACGTTAGTGCAAGTTCGCACTAACCGAGCGGGCCGGTCGAGCTCGCGTGAGCTGAGGGAGCGGGGATGCGGGATGTATGACTATGTGATCGTGGGCGCGGGCTCGGCGGGGTGTGTGCTGGCGAGCAGGCTGAGCGAGGATCCGGACGTCAGGGTGCTGCTGCTGGAGGCGGGACCGCCGGACGTTAACCAGAACATCCACGTGCCGCTGGGATATCTGAAACTGGGGCGCACGGAGATCGATTGGGACTATTGCTCCGCGCCGGAGCCGCGCTGCGACCATCGCCGGATTCCGCTGCCGCGCGGACGGGTGCTGGGCGGGAGCTCGTCGATCAACGCGATGGTCTACATCCGCGGGAATCCGCGCGATTACGACGAGTGGGGCGTGAGCGGGTGGTCGTGGGAGGATCTGCTGCCGTATTTCTTGCGCAGCGAGGACAACGAGCGCGGCGCCTCGCGCTGGCACGGCGCGGGTGGCCCGTTGCCGGTGAGCGAGCAGCGCTCGGGCAATCTGATCTCGCGCGCGTGGGTGGACGCCGGCGTGGAAGCGGGGTTGGAGCGCAACGAGGACTTCAACGACGGCGAGCAGGATGGCGTGGGCATGTATCAGGTGACCCAGCGCGAGGGGCTGCGCGCGAGCGCGGCGGTGGCGTATCTGCATCCGGCGATGGAGCGGGCGAACTTGACGGTGATGCCGTATATGCAGGTGCACAGGATCGTGATCGAGGGCGGGCGCGCGGTCGGCGTGCGGGCGGCACAGCTGGGCCAGGCGCAGGACTTCAGGGCCGAGCGCGAGGTGATCGTGTGCGGCGGCGCATATAACTCGCCGCAGCTGCTGATGCTGTCGGGGATCGGGCCGGCGGAGCATCTGGCGCTGCGCGAGGTCGAGGTGCTGATCGACCGCCCGGCGGTCGGCGAGAACCTGTCGGACCATGCGGGCACGCAGCTGGTGTGGACGACGCCCGAGCCGCAGAGCCTGCTGCTGGCGCTGGAGCCGGCGGCGCTGGCTGAGTACGAGGCGACGCGGACGGGCCCGTTCGCGTCGAACCTGGCGGAGGCGGGAGGGTTCGCGCGGGTCGAGCCGGACGCGCCGGCGCCGGACGTGCAGTTTCACGTCGCGCCTGTGCACATCGTCGATGAGGGAATGAGCGATCCCGATGGTCACGGAGTGTGGGTTTCGCCGTGCCTGCTGACGCCGCGCAGCCGGGGCTCGGTGCGATTGGCCTCGAACGACCCGACGGCCAAGCCGATCGTGCACAACGAGTTCTATGCGGCGGAGGAGGATCTGCGACGCATGGTCGCGGCGTTGGGGCTGGCGCTTGAGATTTGCGCTCGGCCGGCGATGCGCTCGTATTGCGCGCAGCCGTTCACGACGCCCGCGGGCGAGAGTGAGGATGCGCTGCGCGCGCATGTCGCGCGGACGACGTTCTCGGTGTATCACCCTGTGGGCACCTGCCGGATGGGCGCGGACGAGGACGCGGTCGTGGACGAGCGACTGCGCGTGCGCGGGGTCGAGGGGCTGCGGGTGGTCGATGCCTCGGTGATGCCGGTGGTGCCGCGCGGGAACACGAACGCCCCCACGATCGCGATCGCCGAGCGCGCGGCGGATCTGATTCGCGAAAGGGTTGAGACGGGGGCGGACCATCACGCTTCACAGCCCGCCGTAGCGTAACGGTGGGAGCCATTCATCCCGGGATCAGGGCGGGCGTACTCGGGTATGCGATCGCGGCGCTCCTGATCGCGTCGGCCATGGCGGTGGGCGCGCCGGCGGCGCGAGCGCTTACGATCTCGCCGTTGGATGGCACGCCGGACGCCTCGCCGCACACCCAGATCAGCTTTCTAGGGGTCGCTGCGGGCGAGATCCACGATGTTACGATCGCGGGCTCGCGCAGCGGATCTCACGGCGGTCGACTGGAGGCTTACGCGAGTTCACCGGGCGCGAGCTTTCTGCCTTTTCGCGGCTTCGGCGAAGGCGAGCGGGTGAGCGTGAGCGCGCTCGTCGGGAGCGCCCATCACGAGCGTCGTGTCGGCAGTGTCTTCACGGTCGCTCGTCTCGCGCGCTATTTGTTCACACCGACGGGCTCTGCACCGGCGGCGCGGCCGGGGACCGTGCAGCGGTTCGCCTCCCAGCCCGGGCTGACCCCGCCGAGCGTGCGCGTGACGGATCGCTCGCCGGGGTCGTCCTTGGACGACGTGTTCATCACCGCCAATCACGGTTATGGGCAGTGGGGTCCGATGATCTTCGATCGCGCCGGAGCGCTGGTCTGGTTCAAGCCGGTGCCCAAGGGCGAAACGGCGATGGATCTGCAGGTGCAGAGCTATCGGGGCGAACCGGTACTGGTGTGGTGGCAGGGCTATGTCGCGAATCTGGGGATCGGCTTCGGCACGGATGAGATCTACAGCTCGGCGTATAGGCCCGTTGCTTTAGTCAGGGCCGGGAACGGCTATTGGGCGGACCTGCACGACATCCAGATCACTTCCAAGGGCGCGGCGTTCATAACCGCTTATTCGCTGGTGGAGAGCGACCTGTCCTCGGTTGGGGGAGCGCGTGAGGGAGCGCTGCAGGATGCGCTCGTGCAGGAGGTCGACGTGAGGACCGGCCTGGTGATGTTCGAGTGGCATGCCGACGGTCATGTGGCGGTGGACGATTCCTATTCGCGGGGCCCGATCTCGCCTGCGATCCCGTGGGATTACTTTCACGTCAACTCGATCTCATTGGACCCCTCGAATGACGGGAACTTCCTGATCTCCTCGCGGAACACCTGGGCGGGCTATGAGATCGACGGGCACACGGGACAGATCTTGTGGCGCCTGGGCGGCAGGCATTCGAGCTTTCGTATGGGGCCGGGGACGGGGACGGCGTGGCAACACGACATCCGCTGGCAGCCCGATGGCACGATTACGCTGTTTGACGATGGCGCCGTGCCGGACGTTCATTCGCAGTCGCGCGCGATCCGCGAGCGGATCGACTGGGCCCATCGCACGGTCCACCTCGCGGGTCGCGAGGTGCGTGCGCAGTCGCTGTTGACGGGCAGTCAGGGCAACGACCAGGCGTTGCCGGGGGGCGGCTCGTTCGTGGGCTGGGGCGAACGGCCTTATTTCACTGAATTCGGCCCGTCGGGTCAGACGGTGTTTGAAGCGAATATCCCCTATCCGGGAGGGTCTTACCGCGCATACACATATCCCTGGACGGCGACGCCGGCGACCCCGCCGGCGCTGTCGGTGACTTCGACGGGCGCCGAAGCGAGCATGGTGTATGCGAGCTGGAATGGCGCCACCGGCGTGAGTGGCTGGCGGGTGCTGGCGGGAGCGGATCCGGCGCATCTGTCGGTGATCGCGACCGCTGCACGGACGGGATTTGAGACGGCGATTCCGGTGCACAGCCTCCAGCCGGATTTCGCGGTGCAGGCGCTGGGAGCGTCCGGGCAGACGCTCGCGATCTCGCATGTGATCTCTCGTTAGAGAGAGGATCGATCAGCCGGTGGACGATCGGCCGCTCGCTGCCGGACCGGCGTCGCTCGCCTGATATTCGGCCAGTAGCCGCTGCTCGTCCTCGAGACCGGGGAACATGAAGAAGATCAGCGCGGCGCCGAACAGGATCGCGATGATGCCGGCCGTGTAGGCCCAGTTGGAGCCGGACACGAACGAGGACTGCGCGGCCGAGGTGATCGCGCTCGCGTAGTGCGGATACTGATGGGCGACCGCTTCGGCGCTCGAGAAGGACTTGGTGAGGGCGTTTTCGATGTTGCTGGTGATCGCGGACTTGTGGGGCGCGGAGGCGATCGCCTTCGCGATGGAGCTGGCGAAGCCGGCGGTGAGCAACGCGCCCATGATCGATTGGATGATCGCTCCGCCGAGATCGCGCTGCAGGTCGGCCGTGCCCGAGGCCATGCCGGCGCGCCTGACGGGAACCGAGCCCGTGAGCGAGTGTGAGGCGGGGGTGCCGGCAAAGCCGACGCCGGCGCCGATCAGCGCGTAGGCGAGCCCGACCTTCCAGTAGGGGATCCCGGACTTCCACAGGAGCAGCATCGCGAGGAAGCCGAGCAGGCAGAAGCAGTAGCCGACCAGCAGCGTGAAGCGAGACCCACGCGTGTCCACCAAGCGAGCCGAGTGCGGTGCGATCGCGACCATCACGAAGGCCGCCGGCAGGATCGACGCGCCGGCGTCGAGCGTGGAGTAGCCGAGTACGTTCTGCAGGAACTGCTGACCGACGAACATGGCGCCCATCAGGCTGCCGAACACGACGATCCCGCCGACGGCGGCTACCCAGAAGATGCGCCGTGCGGCGACGTGTAGATCGAACAGCGGAAAGGGCGCGCGTCGCTGGCGAATGTAGAAGATGACGAGCGCGACGAGCGCCACCACGCCGAGCTCGATCGCCACGGCTCCCTTGTCGGGGACGGGCGCGAAGTTGATCGCCAGCACGATCCCTGCGATCGCAACGACCGACAGGATTCCACCGAGGTTGTCGACGGGATTGGTGGTCTCGTTGACGTGGCTTGGGACCAGCAGGATCGCCATGACGAGGGCCACGACCGCGAGCGGGAGGGTGAGCAGGAAGACCGAGCCCCAGGCGTGGTGCTCGAGCAGGGCGCCGGCCAGCAGCGGACCGAGCGCGGACATCGAGGCGCCGATGCCCGACCACAGCGCGATCGATCGTGTGCGGGCCGCGTCCGACCATAGCGCGGTGATCAACGCGAGCGTCGTCGGAAAGGCCATCCCCGCCGCCAGTCCCCCGAAGATCCGCGCGCCGACGAGCACGCCGACGCTGGAGGCGGTGGCGGCGACGATCGATGCGGGGATCGCGAGGAACGTGCCGAGCACGAGCATCAGCTTGCGCCCATAGCGGTCGCCGAGCGCGCCGAGGTAGAGCACGGAGGCGGCGAGACCGAGGGAGTAGCCGACGGCGACTAGGTCAAGTCCCGTCTGAGATGCGTCGAGGGCCTTGCCGATGTCGGGCAGGGCGGTGTTGGCGACGGCGAGGTTGAGGTTGGCGACCGCTGCCACCAGGATCAGCGTGGCGAGCACCAGCCCTTGGCGCGCGGGCACATTCGAGGTCTCGCCCTCGTCTGAGCGGTCGACCAGCGACGGCACCGAGCTCAGCGTCGTGCGCCCATCTGGATGTCGATCATCAGCGCGAGAGCAGGTCGCGCTTGGCGGCGGCGAACTCCTCGTCGGTCAGCGAGCCGCTTGCGTGCAGCGCGGCCAGCCGCTCCAAGCTCCCGACGGAGCCGCCCTGCTCGTCGGCCTTGTGCCTGGCGCCGGTGTGTCCGGATATACCGGCACGCAGGCTCGAGCCTCCCCGCGTCAACGAGTGGCGTACGTCGGTCATCCCCTTGCGGATCGCCTCCATGCCGGCGCCCGCGGGCTGTGCGTCAGGGAATTCGACGGCGGTCTGGCGGCGCAGCATCTGCGCGCCGAACAGCGAGAGCACGGTGATCAGGAGGATGCCGAGCAGTTTCTGAGTCGCGTCGATCGGCCCCCACGCGAACAGGATCAAGAGCGCGACGGCGACGGCGCCGAAGGTGATGTCGGGACGGTCGCGCAGATATGGGGCCATGGCCCGACGCGTGGATGTGGCCCAGCGCGAGTGGCCGCCGAGCATGCCGGCGAGGACGACGATGACGCCGACGAAGATGAGCGCGTCGGCGACGTCGACGAGCACGCTCGTGGAGATCGACCACGCGGCGCTGGCGGCCGGGCGGATGGCTTCGGTGGTGGCGAGCGTGTCCACGACCTGGTTGCCGATCAGCGTGCGGGCGAGCAGGGCGAGCAGTCCGGCGCCGACGAAGACCAGGCCCACGTTCAGCAGCGTGCGGCTGCGGTGGCCCCGCGCCAGGCCGATCGCTCCGGCGAACAGGAGTAGCACGAGAATCGGCAGGATCAGGGCGAGGCCCTTGAGCACGCGCACGCCCGCCTGGGCCGTTTCCAGCGACTTGGAGCTGATGATCTTGATTTCGGCCACGTTCGCCGGGATTTTTTCGGCGGTGGAGGAGGGCGCGCCGAGACGCGTGGCGAGATCCGCGACGATCGGGCGCAGGTCGAGGATCACCGCGCCGCCGCCCGGGGTGCGAATCGCCTTGCCCTTGTTTTCGATCAGGTTGACGAACTGCCGGTGGGTGACCTCGTTGGCGGTCTTCCAGAGCTCTTGCACACGCGGACGCTGCAGGGCGAGGACGATGCCTTTTTCGACGAGGCTGCGCAGGCCGCCGGCGGCGGGGCCGGCGAGCGGCTTCAGTTCGGAGGGCAGACCCGAGCGGATTTCCCCGGCGACGTCGACGTTTGCGTAGAGCTGGTCGGTTAGGTAGGAGGAGAGCTGTTCCTGGATCGCGTGGTTCTCCAACAGGGCGGTGTTGGTTTCGGTCCAGTAGGAGGTGTCGAGCAGCTGACGGTTGGCCCAGACGGCGAAGATGCCGATCACGCTGAGCACGGCGGCCAGACCGAGCATGCTCCTCACCAGCCAGTGGTGCGAGCTGAGCTGTCCCGCGGGCGAGGCGTCCGGCGGGGAGCCGCCGGGCGGCACCGAGGACCCTGCCGGCGAAGACCTTGCCGCCGAGGACCCCGCCGGCATCGGAGCCGTGGGTAGCTCGGCGGGCGAGCGCCCCGCGTCAGAGGGAAGCTGCGTGGGCTCGTCGTTCATCGCCTCGTCACTCCGCGGGCCCGGTCGGTGGCAAGAGCGCGCCGATCAGCCAGAAGATGGGTATGAAGATCCCGATCACGAACATGATCCAGTGGCCCTTTTTGATCGCTGTAAGCCCGAGTACGATCAGCAGGACGAGATACAGGATCCCAAAACCCACATAGCCTCCCGAGGAAACCGCGAGTGGGTTAGTAATGGTGGCGATCGCTGTCAGCATGTCGGTCGCCCCGCGCTCCGATCAGCTGCATTCGATTGGCTGCAGCGCCTGGGTGTAGCTGCTCGCCAGCTGTTTGAGGGCGCTTTCCAGCTGTGTGCCGGCGCCGCTGATGGAAAGGCTGGTGGTCAGGTTCGAGAGCACCGCTTTGAGCTGCTGCTGGAAGGTCTGGGTGGCCTGCTGGACCTGCTGCTTGCGTGCCGGTTCGAGATCGCCCTGAGCGCCCTGGATCCGTTTGAGATCATCGGCGATCGCGGTCACTTCGGTCTTGACCTGCGGCAATGTCGCGATTGAAGGCGTGAGCGTTTGCAGGGTTGCGATCCTACTCTTGATGTCGGATCGGGCGCTGCAAACCGACTTCTTGGCCTGCTCCTGCTTGGATTCGCCGCAGCCCGCCAACGCAATCGCAAGCGTCAGCAGCAGAACAGGAATACCCGCGAGCAGTCTGCGCGGGGGCATGGCGGAGGGGAGCGCCTTTGTGGGCGCCCCCCTGCCGGACACGATCGTCGCGAGCAAGCCTTGCCCTATGCGTCGATCGGCTGGCCTCCATAGGCGGCCAGTCCGTAGATGATCAGGATGTCGATCGCGAAGACCGCGAGCGACCAGAACGGATAGGCGGGCATGTACATCAACGCCGCGATCGCGCTCAGGCTCGCGGCGAAGATCCCGAACCAGCGTCCGAACCCTCCGCCGGACCAGATCGAGAAGGCAGCGAGGATCTGGAGCGCCCCGAGGATGATCGTCACCCAGCCCCAGGTGTTGAGCCCGCTGATGATGTACTGGGTTTCGTGCACGAAGAACTTCGAATCGCCGACCGCGGCGATCCCGTAGATCACGTTCAGCACACCGGCGATCAAGAGCATGATCCCGGCGAACATCACCCAACCGGCGCCGGATGATTCCCCCCCGCCGGGCCTGTCATACGAACTCGTAGCCATGCCTCACTCCTTTCGGCGATTTGTATGCTCGATGTAGTTCGGCCTCGGGTGAGGGTCGTCCTGCCCGTGACGGCAAATAACCAGCTTGCCGAGCTGAAACCAGATCGTGCGTAGGTCGAGCCTACGGCTGCCCACGAACCGCGCCATCGGGACTCCATACGCTCGGGATTGCGGATAACTACTGATGCGGATCCCGTCCATGCTGGCGCGGATCCCGTCCATGCTCGTCATATGCCCTGAGATCCGCGCCATCTTTTGTGCTCGCCGTTCGCGGTCGCCGGCAACGGCCGTTCTGTTAGCTTGGCGCCGTGGCCGATACGACGGATCGCCGAGCGGGGGCGGCGGGCATCGTCCTGCTGACCCTCGCCGCGGGTCAGTTCTTGATGACCCTCGACAGCTCGGTCATGAACGTGTCGATCGCCACGGTCGCCAAAGACGTGGGCACGACCGTGACCGGTATCCAGACGGCGATCACGCTCTACACGCTGGTGATGGCCTCGCTGATGATCACCGGCGGCAAGCTCGGTCAGATCCTCGGTCGCAAGCGGGCGTTTGCGATCGGCTGCGTGATCTACGGCTGCGGGTCGTTCACCACCGCGATCTCACCGAGCCTCGGCGTGTTGATGTTCGGGTGGTCGCTCCTGGAGGGCGTCGGCGCGGCGCTGATCCTGCCCGCGATCGTCGCGCTGGTGGCCTCGAACTTCACGCGTCCCGAACGCCCCCGCGCGTACGGCCTGGTCGCCTCCGCCGGCGCGATCGCCGTCGCCGCCGGCCCGCTGATCGGCGGCCTGTTCACCACCTACCTGTCCTGGCGCTGGGTGTTCGCGGGCGAGGTGGTGATCGTGCTTGTGATCCTCGCGCTGACGCGCCGCATGGAGGACTCGGCGCCCGAGACGGGGGTGCGGCTCGACCTCGTCGGGACCGCCCTGTCGGCGCTCGGGCTCGGGTTGATCGTGTTCGGGATCCTGCGCTCGGGCGCCTGGGGGTTCGTGCAGCCAAAGCCAGGCGCGCCGGAGTGGATCGGGTTGTCCCCGACGATCTGGCTGATTCTCGGCGGAGGGCTGGTCGTGTGGCTGTTCCTGCAATGGGAGAACCGTCGTATCGATCGCGGCCGGGAGCCCCTGGTCGATCCCGCGATCCTGCGCAACGCGACGTTGCGCGGCGGGTTGACCTCGTTCTTCTTTCAGTACCTTCTGCAGGCGGGCCTGTTCTTCGCCGTGCCGCTGTTCCTGTCGGTCGCGCTGGGGCTGTCGGCGATCGAAACGGGGGTGCGGCTGCTGCCGCTGTCGATCACGCTGCTGCTGGCGGCGGTTGGCATCCCGAAGCTGTGGCCGAACGCCTCGCCGCGCAGGATCGTGCAGCTGGGCTTTCTCGCGCTGTTCGCGGGGATCGTGGTGATGGTGGCGGCGCTGGAAGCCGGCGCCGGCCCGGAGATCGTGACCTGGCCGATGTTGCTTTCCGGCTTGGGCATCGGGGCGCTGGCGTCGCAGCTCGGGAGCGTGACCGTGTCCTCGGTCTCCGACGAGCAGAGCGGGGAGGTGGGCGGGCTGCAGAACACCGTCACGAACCTTGGCGCCTCGATCGGGACGGCCCTGTCGGGCGCCGTGTTGATCGCCGCGTTGAGCACGTCGTTCCTGACGGGTGTGCAGCAGAACGCGGCCGTGCCGAGCGACGTCAAAGCGAAGGTCGGCGTGGAGCTGGCCGGCGGGGTGCCGTTCGTCTCGGACGTCGAACTGCGAAGCGCGCTAGAGGACGCGGGGACGACGCCCGCCACCACGGATGCGATCGTCGAGGAGAACGAGACGGCGCGCCTGTCGGCGCTGCGCTCCTCGCTGTCGGTGCTTGCGCTGATGGCCCTGCTCGCGTTGCTGTTCAGCCGCGGCATCCCGACCGAGCAGCCGGCCGCGACGCGAGAACCGGAGCCAGAGCCTCAGGCCGCGTGAACGGGAGGGCCGGCCGCCTTGATCTCGCGGGCGGCGGCGCGCAGCGCGAACGCGATCAGGACGAGCGCGAGGCCGCGCACGATCAGCACGACGCCGAACACTATCGCCAGCGTCTTGATGCCGAATTCCGGCCAGGAGACGATCAGGATCCCGAGCGCCAGGTCGACCAGCGAGGCCAGGAGCAGCCAGCCACGGCCCTCGCGAGTCTCGAAGGCGGCGACGAGACGCAGGACGCCGGCGAGGATCAGATAGAGGCCGACCGCGAGCGCGACGACGAGGATGCTGTCGCTCGGGTGACGCAGAACGATCACCCCGGCGATCATCGCCAGGGCGCCGCCGAGCACGCCGCCGAGGCGCGAGCCGGACGGCTGTCCTAGCGCTCCGACGATCAGGAAGACGCCACCGATCAACAGCTCGATGCCCACGAGCAGCGCGACCACCGTGAGCGTGGGACCGGGGTAGGCGATCAGGACGATGCCGCCGACGAGCGAGATCAGGCCGACGATCAGGCCGAGCCACCACGCGCGTCCCACCGCCTCGACCGCCTCCCACTCCGAAGCCTCGGTTCCGAATGTTGTGCTCATCGCCCGCCTCCTCTTGCTTGTGGTGCCCGGCATGCGGGCACGTTCACCGCCATCCGGCGGTCTGCCGTTCCAGATGGATTGAACCTTAGGCGCAGGTCGGAACCCCGGCGACCGCATCGAACGGTGCTTGTGCGGGTTTGCGCAGGTGGGTCCGGAGGGACGCGGGCCAGGAGCAGCGCTTAGCACATGGGTAAACAGGTAAATCGCACGAGGGAGAGGCATTCATGCGTTCATTCAGGCTGGTCCCGGCCATCGTGGCCGCGGCCTCATTGCTCGCACTGGCTCCGGCCGGCGCGAGCGCACACAAGCATTCGAACCCCAGCGGTCGGTGCAACGTCAATCTCAACGTGGCGCCCGGGCAGATCACCGCCGGCGACGCGGTGCTCGCGTTCGGGCGACTGCGCTGCACGAGTCCCGCAAGCGCCGCGGGGCAGACGGTGCAGCTGTTCGAGCATGCCCACGGCACGCCCGGTTATGCGCTTGCGCAGAGCACGACCACCGACGCGCGCGGGTTTTATGAGATGACGCAGGCCGGCGTGCAGAGCGACAGCTCGTTCTACGTGCGCTCGCATCGCGCCCAGAGTGGACACCGGCACGTGCGGGTCGCCGCGCAGGTGACGCTCGGAGGCCCACCCGAAGGCACGCAGCTGCTGACGGGCCCTCCCAACAAGGTCACGTTCACCGGCACGGTCAATCCGGCCGACGTCGGTGCGCTTGTGGTTCTGCAGCGCCAGAACGCGCTCACCGGCAACGAATGGCGACGGATCGACCGCGGCACCGTCGGACCGGGCGGCGCGTTTACGATCGTGCACCGGTTCGTCGTACCCGGCGACGCGAACCTGAGGGTGATCGTGCGCAGCAATGGCGTGAACATCACCAGCCCATCGAACGTGCTGACGTACGAGATCTCCCAGGCGCAAAACTCGCAGCTGACGATCAATGCCTCGTCCGACCCGATCTTCTTCGGGCAGTCGGTGACGATCAGCGGCGTCGCCGCGGGCGCGGCGAGCCAGCCGGTGACGCTGCTCGCGCGGTCCGTGCGCCAGCGCGGGTTCGCGCCGGTCGCCGAGGTCAGCACGAACGCGAGCGGCGAATACACGTTCCCGCCGCAGTCGCCCGTGAACAGCACGTTCTACGAGGTCGCCGCGACCGAAGTGCCCTGCGCCGCCGATCCTCACCCGCGCGCATGCAAGGCGATCATCAACAGGTCGGCCGTGCTGTATGAGGGCGTTAAGGACGTGCTCACGGCGGCGGTCTCGCAGAGCACGATCGCGGCCGGCGGCCGGACGCTCACGTTCACGGGCACGGTCGCGCCCGACCACACCGGGCACATCATCTACCTGGAACGCCAGAACGTCGGCAACGGCAACTTCCACGTCGTGGAGGTCGCGACGGTGGGCGCCGGCTCGGCGTACTCGATCACGCACAGGGTGTATGTGCCGGGAACGAAGGTGTTCCGTGTGCGCATCCCGGGTGGCCCGGAGAACGAGGGCGCGGCAAGCGCGCCGTTCACGATCCAGGTGACGCCCGCGCCCTCGGCGGCGCTGATGCCGGAAAGCCCCGGCAACACGGGGCTGCCGGCCGAAGGCGAACGCTAAGAGAGGCAGTGGGTATCCGCGCCTGTGGCCGTCAAGCGGATGCGGCCACAGGCGCCCTCTATAACGCCCGATCGGTGTCTGAGAGTGTCGTCACCGCGATCTCACCTTCCGCACGAGCGGGACCGACGCCATATGCTGAGGCGGTGACCGATCCCGACATCGCCTTCACCCAGCTCGATCGCGACACCGGAGAGCGCTTTCAGGCGTTGCGCAGGGAATTGGGCGTTGACTCTTTTGGGGTGAACCTGATCGTGTTCCAGCCCGCGAGGGCGCATCCACGCGCATGAGCGTCAGGAGGAGGTCTACCTGGTGCTCGAGGGCGAGCTGACGCTGCTCGTCGATGGCGTCGAGCATGTGCTTGGCGAGGACCGGGTCGTACGGGTCGGGCCCGCGGTGCGCCGCCAGCTCGTCAACGCCGGAGCGCAGCGGCTGGTCCTGCTCGCGCTGGGCGGATCGGGTGGCCATGTCGGGCGCGATGGCCGCGCGTGGACCTCGTGGGACGACGACGGGCCGGGCGCGCCGCCGCAGGAGATTCCGATGCCGGAGGATCTACCGACCGTCTGATTTGTCGGAGCCAAACCCCAACTACGTCTCCAAACCGAACTGCGTCTGTATATGGTGCATGGATGAGCCGGGATGCGGCGGCGGACTTTGTGAGACGCTTTGCCGAGTTCTGGCGGGCGCCAACGCCCGAGCGCCTGGACACAGTACTCGCGCCCAACGCTCGCCTGTCCGCGCCGATGGTCCCGACCACGCAGGGGCTGGAGGCGGGCAGACAGGTTTTTGCCGACCTGTTCGAGCTGATCCCGGACATGACCGCCGAGGTGCACCGGTGGGGGGCGACCGACGACGGCGTCCTGATCGAGTTCACGGTTCGCGGAAACGCGAGTGGAGGGCCCGTCTCCTGGGAGTCGGTCGACCGCTTCGTCCTGGACGAGAACGGATTGGCCACCGAGCGGTTCACTTACTTCGATTCACTGCCGCTGATGCTGACCCTGATGCGCCGCCCCCGGGCCTGGCCCGGGTTCGCGCGCAGCCGGCTCAAGCAGATGCGCCGTTGAGCGCTTCCTACGCGGCCACCGCCCGCGAGTCCAGGTGCGCGCCGACCTTGCGCTTGACGCGCTGCAGCGCGTTGTCGACGGTCTTGGTGTCGCAGTCCAGGCGCTCGCCGACCTGCTCGTAGGAGTGGCCGTCGAGGTAGAGCCCGAGCACGCGGCTCTCCAGCTCTGAGAGCGCGGTCGAGAGGCAGCCCACGAGCGAACGCAGCTCCTCGGAGGAGATGACCTGGTTGACGGGGTCGTGCACGGTCGGGCCGGGGAGCATCTGGTCGAGCGTCGGCACGTCGTCGCCGGCCGCCGCGGGGGTCGAGGAGAACGAGACGTACTGGTTGAGCGGAGTGTGCTTGTTGCGGGTCGCGGTCTTGACCGCGGTGATGATCTGGCGGGTGATGCAGAGCTCGGCGAAGTTGCGAAAGCTCGACTCACGATCGGTGCGATAGTCGCGGATCGCCTTGTAGAGGCCGACCAGCCCCTCCTGGATCAGATCGTCGGAGTCGCCGCCGGCGAGGAAATAGGAGGAGGCCTTCAGACGCACGAACCCGTGGTAGCGCTTGACGAGCCGGTCGTAGGCGTTGCGATCGCCCTGCTTGGCAAGCGCGATCAGGAAGCCATCATCGACCTTGACTTCAGAGTTAGGGTTGCGGGAGATTCTCAGTGCCACGAGCAGATCCTTTCTCGGAGCCTTCCGCTCTCGCGGGCAGCCCAAATTTGCTCAGTGGCGCACTCCTCCCCTGGCGCCAATGCTTAGGTATCTGAACCTTAGGTTCAGCGTTATGTTGAGCGCGAGATTTGCACAGTCCTCGGACGTTGTCAAGTGGCGCGGTCGCGATCTTGCAAGATCTCGTACAGCATGGCAGCCGCGGCGGCGCTGACATTGAGCGATCCCACGCGCCCGCGCAAGGGCAGCGCGATCAGCTCATCGCACGCGCCGGCGACCCGCGGGCGCAGGCCACGGCCCTCGCTGCCGAGCACGAGCACGACGCCGGCGCCACGATAGTCGGGGGCGTCATAGGGGATCGGCGTGTGCTTGCCGACGGCCTGCGCGCTGGCGCCGTAGCACCAGCACCCGGCCTCGCGCGCCTGCGCTAGGAAGTCGGCGAGGTTGCGTACCCGTGCGACGCGCAGGTGCTCGAGCGCCCCGGCCGAGGCCTTGCACGCGGCCGGGGTCACCTCGGCCGAACGGCGCTCCGGGATCGCCACCCCGCTACACCCGGCGCACTCGGCCGTGCGGCAGATCGAACCGAGGTTCTGCGGATCCTGCACCTCGTCGAGCGCCACCA
Source organism: Solirubrobacteraceae bacterium (assembly GCA_036496915.1). Lineage (GTDB taxonomy): Bacteria > Actinomycetota > Thermoleophilia > Solirubrobacterales > Solirubrobacteraceae > Palsa-744. The sequence continues at coordinate 5,120 of DASXKH010000022.1, read as the reverse complement.
CCAGCGGCTCGGGGCCGGCCAGCAGCTCCGCGGCGGAGACATACGGATAGCCGCCCACCTGCGCACACACGCCCTGATGCGCGGAGGCTCCGCAAAGGCGCTCGATGTCCGCGGCCGTGCCGGTCCTCACCTGCACGCCGGAAAGCCACGGCTCGCGGGCGGTGCTCTGCGTCGCCCACACCTCCCCCACGCTGTGCGCGCGCCGGCCGCGCAGCGCCTCGCGCACGGCGTTGCGCCCGTAGAGGATCACAGCGGCAGCAACTCGAAGCCGACGGTCACGTCTCTGACCTCCCAACCTCGGGCGGCAATCTCATCGCGCAGGCGGTCGGCTTCGGCGAAATCGCGCTCCGCACGGGCTTGCTCGCGCCTGCTCGCCAACTCCTCCACATCGGCCGGCGCTTGAGCGGGCGCATCCAGCAGGTTCCCCAACCCCAGCACGCCAAGCATTTCGCGTAGATGCTCGTCGCCCTTGCCGGCAATTGCTGAACCTGTTGCGTCGCGGATCCATTCGTTGAGGTGAGCAAGCGCTTCGGGCGTATTGAAATCATTGGCGAGGGCGTCAAAGAAGCGGTTGCGCAGCTCAACGAGATCGCTATCCGAGGCGCCCGGCGCGAGGCGGCGCGCCGCCTCGCGGATGCGACTCACGTTGGCCTTGGCCTGCTCCAACGCCGCCTCCGAGAATGCCAGCGGCTGACGGTAGTGCCCGGAGATCAGGTACATGATTACCGCGTCGCGACCGTAGCGTTCGATCACCTCGTGCAGGGGCGCGATGTTGCCGACGGACTTGGCCATCTTCTCGCCGGTGGACTGGATCATGCCGTTGTGCATCCAGATTCGCGCGAGCTCGGCGCCGCGGGCGGCCCGGGTCTGGGCGGCCTCGTTCTCGTGGTGGGGAAACAGCAGATCAGAGCCACCCCCGTGGATGTCGAACCCCACGCCGAGGGCGTCCTCGGCCATCGCTGAGCACTCGATGTGCCAGCCCGGACGACCCGGGCCCCAGGGGGAATCCCAGCTGGTGTCCTCGTCGGGCTTGCGCGCCTTCCACAGCGCGAAATCCAGCGGATCGTCCTTGCGCTCCGAGCCCTCCACGCCCTCGCCTTGGTCCATGTCCTGGATGTCGCGGTGCGAGAGCGAGCCGTAGCCGGAATCGGAGCGCACGCGAAAGAACACGTCTCCCCCGCTCTCATACGCGTGCCCGGCGTCGATCAGCGCGGAGATGTAGTCGACGATCGATCCCATCGTCAACGACGCCAGCGGCTCATGGTCGGGGCGTCCCAGCTCGAGCGCGTCCGTGTCGGCCGTGTAAAGCGAAGTCATTTCCTCGGCCAACTCCGCGCTCGGCCGGCCCCGCGCACGCGCGGCGTCGTAGATCTTGTCGTTCACGTCGGTGACGTTGACGACCAGCGTCACGGACCGACCGTCGTGTTCGAGGAAGCGCTTGAGCAGGCTGAAGATCACGAACGGACGGGCATTCCCTATATGGATGCGGCTATAGACGGTCGGGCCACAGGCGTAGATGCCGACGTGAAACTCCTCTGCCTGCGGGCGAGCAGGTTGCAGCCTCACCGGCTCACCGCTGCGAGTGTCGTGGAGACTGATGCTCAGCATGGTCGGCAACCCTAGCCCAACGGGCAGGTCACCCAGACCCGTTGAGGCTCGCGACGGCAAGCGCCGCGACTCCCTCTCCGCGCCCGACGAAGCCGATCCCCTCGCCGGTGGTCGCCTTGACGTTCACGCGCGACTCCGGCAGACCCAGCGCGGCGGCCAGCCGCGTGCGAATCGCCTGCTTGTGTGGCGCCAGCCGGGGCGCCTGGATGACTGCCGTGCAGTCCACGTTGACCACCTCATAGCCGGCCTCGGCGAGGGTCGCGAGGACCGTCTGGAGCAACCGGATCGAATCGGCGTCGCGCCAGCGCTCGTCGGTGTCGGGGAAGTGCTCGCCGATGTCTCCGAGGCCGGCGGCGCCGAGCAGCGCGTCGATCACGGCGTGAGTCAGCACGTCGGCGTCGGAGTGCCCGTCGAGGCCCTGCTCGGAGGGGATCTCGACGCCGCCGAGGATCAGCCGGCGATCGGCGGCGAGACGGTGGCTGTCGTAGCCGATGCCGACGAGGGCGCTCACGCGAGGACGGCCCCGATCGGCTCCAGGCGGCGGGAGCGATGCTCGAACACGCACAGCTCGCCGATACCCACGGCGTCCAGCAGCTCGAGGGCCTGGTCGTAGTCGGCGCCGACGTCGCTCGGGATGTGCGCATCGCTGGACAGCGCGACGGGCGCACCGGCATCGACGCACATCTCCAGGAACGCCCGCGCGGGATACAGCTCGCGTGCGCGCTTGCGCAGGCCGGCGGTGGAGACCTCCACGGCGATGCCCGTTTCGGCGATCGCCTCGATCGCCGGCTCGTAGTAGCGGCGCAGATCGCCCTCAGGGCGCGGTCGATCGGGACCCCAGACCTTCACGAGGTCGGGGTGGGCGAGGATGTCGAACAGGCCGCTGCGGGCCGCCTCGGCGAGCGTCTGGAAGTAACGCTCCCAGATCTCCTCGGCGCTGTGCCCGCAATCCCACACGCTGTGGTCGTCCATGTCGATCGAGTGCTCGCGCAGGAAATGGACGGAGCCGACGACGTAATCGAAGTCGCGCTGCTCCAGCAGGTTGGCCATGCGGTCCTCGGCGCCGGCGACGAAGTCGGCCTCGATCCCGAGCCGCAGGTCGGTGTGCACGCGTACGAACTCGCAGTAGGCGTCGAGGTCATCGATCGCGAACTCGCGCCACAGTGGGTGCTGCCACACGCTGAGCGCCTGCTCGAAGCGATAGACGTGCTCGGAGACGCCGAGCTCTGAGATTCCGCGCTCGTCGGCGACGGCACGGTAGCGGGCGACGTTCTCCTCGGTGAAGTGATCCTCGGCGGGGGCGCTCAGGTAGTCCTGGCGAAGATGCAGGTGATAGTCGGTGAGCATGGGGCGATTCAAGCAGAGGCGATCAACAGCTCGGCGAGCGAGAGGTCGAGCGGGGTGGTGATCTTCAGATTCTCGCTGCCCGACGCGACGATCGCAACGCGCCCTCCCAGGCGCTCCACGAGCCAGGCGTCGTCGGTCGCTTGGGCGAGCACCTCGGGCGAAACGTCCAGCGCCCGCTCGAGCGCGGCGCGGCGAAAGACCTGGGGCGTCTGCACGGCCCACAGCGCCGAGCGGTCGAGCGTCTCGACCACGACCGGGCCCACGCCCGAGAACTCCGGGTTAGCGTCGCCTGCCTCACCGCCGCCTGGCGAGCGCTCGGCCCGCTTGATCGTGTCGATGACCGGCGCGGCGGCGATCGCGCCGTCCAGATCGTCGGCGCCGGCGAGGGCGTTGAGCGCCGCCCGCACAAGCTCGGCCGAGGCCAGCGGCCGCGCTGCATCGTGCACCACGATCATGTCCTCAGGAGCGCCGGGACCGGCTGCCTGCAGCGCACGCGCAACCGACTCTGAGCGCACGGCGCCGCCCTGCACACCGGTCGTACCGGTGGGTGCGAGAGCTCCCGACGGCAACGCGACGACGATGCGGTCGATCTCACGCACGGCGAGCATTAGATCGACGCTCCACTGCAACAGCGATCGACCGGCGAGCTCGACGAGCGCCTTGGGACCATCGGCCCCGAGACGCTCGCCGCGCCCGGCGGCAACAATCAGTGCGAGCGAGGCCAAGCCTCGCTACTCGGCCATCGCCATCTGGCTGGAGGCGGAGGTGGCGAGCAGCTCATCGAGATAGCTCTCGGCCTCCTCCTCGTCCTTGTCGAGCGCGTACATCAGCTCGGAGGCGAGGATCTTCTTGGCGCGAGTGAACATCTGCTTCTCGCCGGTCGACAGGCCCTTCTCGGACTCGCGCAGCGAGAGGTTGCGCACGACCTCGGCCAGCTCGTAGATGTCGCCGGTCTTGATCTTGTCGCGGTTGTGCTTGAAGCGGCGGTTCCAGTTCTTGGGCATCTCCGATACCTCTGCCTGGAGCACGTCCAGCACCTTTTTGACGGTCTCTTCGTCGATCACCCTGCGCAGACCGGCGAGTGCGGCGTTCTCACTCGGCACCCTCACCGTCATGTCGTTGTGGAGGATCTTGATCGTCAGATACTCGCGTGTTTCGCCGAGCATCTCCATATCCTCCTTGCCCTCCACCTTCCCTGCGCCATGGTGGGGGTAGACGACGTTGTCGCCGAGCTCGAACTCGATGAGCTCCACTTCGCGGGTGGCCTCGATCTGCTCGAGCAGCGCCGCGGCGGTCTCCTCGGCGTCGACGTCTGTTGATGGGGCCTCGATTGCTTGTGCGGGAATGGTGTCCTCCTTCGTTTGCGGCCTGCCCGTCGGGCGGCCCGTGTCAAGTCTGTCTGGGGGTCTGCGGGTGCCGGTGGTCCATCACGTCTGCAGGTAGCGGTCCACGAGGTTGATCTCCTGCAGCCTGCGCATCCCCTCGCGGATGTCTTTCGCCCTGATCTCCCCCACGCCCTCGACCGCCTCAAGCTCCGAGTCGGTCGCGGCCAACAGCTCGTCCAGCCCCCCGAACTCGACGACGATCTGACTCACCACCAGCTTCGGCAGCCTGGGGATCCGCCCGAGCACGCGATAGCCGCGGGGGGAGACGGGATAGTCGAGCGTGTTCAGCTTGCGGTCATATCCCAGCAGCTCGGCCAGCCGGCCGAAGTCGAGCAGGTCCTGGTGAGCGAGCCGCCCGATCTCCTCCAGCGCGGCCGCGAAAGCCTCGTCGGAGTAGGCCGAGAGGTAGTCGCGCACGAGCGCGGCCTTCTCGGCCGCCGCGCCGACCATCGTCTCCTCCAGCTGCATCTCGATCAGCCGTCCCTCCGAGCCCAGCTCGACGATGTAGCGCTCGATCTCGACCGCCATGCGTGTCACCAGCTCCGAGCGCTGCAGCACGGTGAGCACGTCGTGCAGCGTCGCGCCGCCCTCGAACTCCAGGGTGGTCAGGCGCGTGGAGACCTGATCGAGGCGGGTACGGTACTTGTCGAGCGTCGCCAGCGCCTGGTTGGCCTTGGCGAGCACCACGGGGATGTCGGCGAGGATGTACTTGACTCCGTCCACGTACAGCGAGACGACCTCGCGCCGCTGGGAGATCGCGATCACAAGCGCGTCGGTCTG
>DASXKH010000021.1:0-74149 GCA_036496915.1 Solirubrobacteraceae bacterium | reverse complement strand
GCCAGCTCCCACCCCTGAGATCGCAGGTATGGCTCGGCCCCTGCAGGATCGATGCGCGACGTTATGTCGTACAGGCTGCTCATGGACACGAACGCATGTTCGCACGTAGCGCCGCCGGATCAAAGCGTTGACCGAGCGGGATTCGCACAGCTGTGCTCGCTTGGCCATCAGGAAGAGCAGGCTGTCCTACGAGGTCCACGTACCACGCGGACGCCCGCATCAACAACTCCTGCTCTGAGACGTCAATCCAATCGCTGGGGGACGGATGCAAGACTTCCACTACGACAAGAAGCCTAGGTGGATGCGTCCGAACTACGCGAAGGTGATCGTAGTCGCTGCGGTCGAGATGGAACGACAGCTCGCTTCCGTCCGCAACGCGGGTCAGCCGGGATGCAGTGCACTTGAGCTGGACTGCGAGCTGCGCCGCGTCCGCCAGATCAGTGTCGCGAGCGCGAAAAACGGCGTCCCATCCGTTGATGTCGCGCTTCGGAGTGTCGCACGTCACCCCGATCGCCGTCGCGATCGCATGAGCGTACGCGACGGATAGATCCTCCTTGCACCAGGCGATCGGCAAATGCCCGTCGGCCAATTGGACAAAACCACCCGAGTCGGCAACCGACACGCACGAAGCCTACAGGTTCCAACGCTTGAAACGTCTGACGTAAACCACCGCAGTGAGTCGCTTGCGGTCCCTTTTGTCCATCGCTGCGGTCCTTTTGCGGTCCCGCGTGCCGGGAACAGCCGGGAACACGCGAGAACAGCCGTCCACGAACCCCAGTGTTTTCGCGGGATTTCCCGCCTGTTCGCGGCTGTTCGCACTTCCAACGAAAATCGGGGAGACAGGATTTGAACCTGCGACCGCCCGGCCCCCAGCCGGGTGCGCTACCAGACTGCGCCACTCCCCGTGACGTCTTCGATTCTACGGATTGCGGCGCCGACGGGACGACCACTTGCGCGCTTGGCCTACTATCGGCTCGGCGAACATCCCTGCGAGCAGGGTTCGCGCGTGCGGGGGTAGCTCAATGGTAGAGCCTCGCCCTTCCAAGGCGATGATGCGAGTTCGATCCTCGTCCCCCGCTTTCTTTGCTTCGGCGCCAAGCCCTCGGCGCCGACGTCCTGCCGGCTCCTACGCCGACGCTCCTCCACCGGCCCGTGCCCCTTTCCGCTCCTCCGTAGGCACCTCCCCCGTCCCGCCCGTCAGCCCCGGCGGTGGCCACGGCCCGAACCAGTTGTCCCGGGCGCCATCCAGCGTGATCGTCGACCCGTTCAGCGCTCGTCCCAGCGGGGAGCACAAAAGCGCCACCAGCCACGCATGCTCCCGCGGCTCGCCCAGGCGCTGCATCGGCACCGAGCGAGCCATGCCCGCGCGCACCGTCTCCGGGTACTTGCCCATCGCCTCCGTGTCGAAATGCCCAGCCGCGATCGCCGTCACCGCGACCCCCCGATCGGACCAGCGCTCCGCTAGCTCGCGCGTCAGCGCCTCCACCGTCGCCCTCGCCGCGCCCGAATGCGCCATGCCCGGCATGCCGTGATGCGGGGACAGCGTCACGTTCACGATCGTCCCGCCCTCCGCCACGGCGCCGGGCGACCGCGGGCCGCCCAAGCCCAGCTCGACCGCCGCCTCGGACATGTTCAGCATCCCCTCCACGTTCAGCCGCCACACCGCGCGCCAGCCCTTCAGCGCTATGCCCTCGGCCGGCGTGAAGTACTGGCCGCCCGCGTTATTCACGAGCATGTCCAGTCTCCCCCGGCGCTCGACCACCGTCTCGACCAAGCACCTCGCGTCCGCCGGCTCCCGCACGTCCGCCGCCACCCAGTCCACCCGGCCGGTCGCCGTCTCGCCGGCGTCCGCGCTGCCTCCTCCGGCGCCCGTCGCAATCTCCCTCGGCTCGTCCGCATCCGCACCGATCGCGCGCAAGATCTCCTCCGTCGCCGCCTCCAGCGTCTCCGCGCGCCGTCCCGCGATCACCACCCTCGCGCCGCACCGCGCCAGCTCGATCGCGCTCTCCTTGCCAAGCCCCGTCCCGCCGCCCGTCACCAGCGCCACCTTGCCCGACAGCAGCCTCTCGGCGAACACCGCGGAGTGGGCCTCATTGTCTGCCATACCCGCGATCATAAGGAGCGTGGCCCGACCCTCGCTCCCCAAGCGCGCGCGTTGGATCGCGGCCGGGCTCCTGCTCCTGCTTGCCGCGCTCGCCCTCGGCGGCTACCTCTACGAGCGCCATCGCACCGGCAGCATCTACCACCCCCACGCCCGCTTCATCCCCCAACCCTCCCCCGTCCTGCCCGCACGCGGACCCGAACGATCCTCCTGGCCCTTCTACGGCTACTCCCGCAACCACACCCGTTTCTTCCCCGCCCCCGCACGCGTCTTCCCGCCCTTCAAGCGCCTGTGGGTGCGCAACGGCAGCTCGCTGCTCGAGTTTCCCCCCTCCCTCTACGGCGACCACATCTTCCAGCTCGCCGACGACGGCACCCTCAGCGCGATCAACCTGCACACCGGCCACACCTTCTGGCAGCGACGCATCGGCTCGCTCTCCGCCTCCACCCCCGCCGCCATCGGTCACGTCGTCTATGCCACCGTGCTCGCCCGCAACACCGGCGTCCACAAGGGCGAAGCCTTCGCGCTCGCCTATGCCACCGGCAAGATCCTCTGGCGGCGCGCACTGCCGAGCCCCAGCGAGTCCTCGCCGCTCGTCGACCACGGCCGCGTCTTCTTCGGCTCCCAGTCCGGCACCGTCTACGCGCTCAACGCCCACAACGGCAACGTGATCTGGACCTACCACGCCTCAGGCGCCGTCAAGGCCAGCCCCACCCTCTCCGGCGGCGTCCTCTACTTCGGCGACTACTCCGGCCACCTGCAGGCGATCTCCGAGCGCACCGGCCGGCGCCTCTGGGACAGCGACTCCGGCGGCGCCCTGCTCGGCAGCGGCACCTTCTACTCCACCGCCGCCGTCATGTACGGGCGCGTCTTCCTCGGCAACACCGACGGGCGCATCTACGCCTACGACGCCGCAACCGGCCACCTCGACTGGGCCGTGCAGACCGGCGCCTACGTCTACGCCTCCCCCGCCATCGCCGCCGCCCCCGGCCTCGGCCCCACCGTCTACGCCGGCTCCTACGACGGCGCCTTCTACGCGCTCAACGCCCGCTCCGGACACGTCGAGTGGCGCTTTCATCCCGGCGGGCGCATCTCCGGCTCGGCCACCGTGATCGGGCGCGTCGTCTACTTCGCCGACCTCGCCCACCACCGCACCTACGGCCTCGGCATCTCCACCGGGCGCGTCGTCTTCCAGATGCACACCGGCTCCTTCGACCCCGTCATCAGCGACGGGCAGGACATCTACCTCACCGGCTACACCGGCCTCTACGGCCTCGCCCCGCGATAGGTTCGCGTCCCAATAGATGGCGGGTTGAGGGGGTCGGGCCGTGGATGGCAGACGCCGGACACGAGCGCAGGCGTGCTGGTGGCACGTCGAGCATCGTGGGTGGCGTCTGACGCCGCGGAACGGCGGCCTCAAGTCCGGCAGATATTGGGACGCGGACCCTTAGTCACGCTCTTTGCCGGCGGGCGTCGCGGCGACGGGATGAGCGCATGCGGGATCCGTTCGCATCCGCCCGCGCAATCGCCCCACAAAAGCCCCAACCCGTACCACCTCCGCCTCAGTGACAGGCGCCGTCCAGCCCCAGTGCCCGACCCAACGAGAACCGCGCCCCCACCACGATCTCGCCCGCCGCACGCGCCCGCACGTAGGTCCAGCCCCCCGGCGCGCTCGCCACGCAGCCATGCCCCGAGAGGACCGTGTAGTAGCGCGTGTAGTGCACACGCACCAGCAGCCTCCCCGGCGCCCGCGCATACACAGCGAACGTATCGCTCCCCAGCGCCGTCAGCCGCCCCCGCCCTTCCAGCAACGGCGTCGCCCCGCTGACCGCATACACCCGCCAGTGTCCGTTCGCCCACACCTCACTCAGATACGGCAGCCCACCGCGAATCAGCGTCCCCTCCCGCGCGCTCGAAGGGTCCAGCGGCACGTCCGGCAGCGCTACGTAAGCGACCGCCTCCTGCTGCAGCCACGCGCGATACCCCGCCGCGGTCAGCCCCGAGCGCAGCAACGGCGAGTCATAGCGCTCATCCAACTGCTTCTCCCACCCCCGTGCCAGCGACAACCTCGGCGCCAGCATCGCCGCCTCCCAGTGCGAGCGCGTCAACGGCACCTCGACCCGCTCGGACCCCGCCCCGTGCGCGAGCAGATAGCGCTCGACCGGCGCATAATAAGCGGCCCGCGTCGCCCGCGATCCCGCGACGGCCCGCGTCTCGCGCACCGGCCCCCACACGGTCCACGCCATCGCCACACACACCCCCACCCCCACCGCGATCGGCCTCGCGTACCCTTGGCGTCGCGCCGAGCCCCGCCCGCGAGCAGCCCCCCGCGTCCGCATGCTCTCCCCGGCGAGCCCGCACAGCAGCAGCGGCGCCGCCAACAGCACCCCGTAGCGCTCGACATTGCTGCCCATCGGCGTACGCACCACCACACACAAAAGGCACGCCACCAGATACACGACCGCCCCCACCCGCAGCACCCGATTGCGCTCCCCGCGCGGCAGCGCCCACAGGAACACACACACCACGATCGCCGTCGCCGCGAACGAGGTCGTCGGATACGGCTCATAGCCGCCTTCCGGAAACAGCGCCCGCACGCTCAGCACAACCACCGCCACCGGCGCCCCCACCGCCAGCAGCACCATCCGATCGCGCCGCGCAAGCGCATACGAGAGCCCCGCCAACGCCAGCAGCACGCCCGCGACCGGGCTCGCCGCCGCGCACACAGCCGCCGCCAGCGCCGCGACGAGCAGTCGTTCGCGGCTCAGCGCATAGGCGCACGCCATCGCCAGCGTCACCCCCAGCGCGAACGTCAACCGCCCGCTCCACACATCCCCCACGGCAGCCACCGCGAACAGGCACGCCCCCCACCGCACGCACGCCTCATCGCCATACACACCGAGCACGATCCGTTCGAACAGCGCCGCCGACGCGAGCACCGACACGACCGCCAGCGCGCGCATCCCGATCAGCGACGCGAGCGGGCCGAATAGCAGGCTGTAGCCCGGCAGCGCATGGCCCGCATACCAGTGCTCGTCGAACACGCTCAGACCGGCCCGTTCATACAGGCCCAGCCGATACACCTGCGCCGCCAGATCGGCCGTGCGCGGATCGAGCGCCAGCCACAGCGCCAGCAACACCGCCGCCACCACCACCGCGAGCGGTGTCCGCGAGGCTCGCACACGGGCCGGCGCTCGGGGTGCTACCCCACCGAGCCCCGGCCCATGCCTGTTAGAACCGGTCGCCGGACGTGAAGTAGCGTCGATAATGGCCCTATCGGACACGCGCAGATCATGACGAGGGCAGCGACATCGCGAGCGACCGTCGGCTCGGCGCTTCTCTGCGCCCTCGCGCTCGCCGCATTCGCCGCCACCGGCTGCGGCACGACCAGGGCCCCCGAGCCGATCGGCGCGAGCGAGCTCGCCGAAGCGCAGACCTTCCCCTACTACCGCATCTACTGGGCCGGTCCCACCTTCCAGGGAGAACCGCTCGTCGCCGCCGACGGACGCAAGAGCTACAACATCTCCGTCGGCGACAGCGTCTACTACGGCGACTGCGCCCGCGGGCACGGCGTCTTCGGCGGCGGCGGCTCCTGCCAGCTGCCGCTGCAGGTCACAACCGTGATCTACCGCCTGCACTCCAACTCCGCGCTCGGCCCGCAGCGCAACATGTTCATCCGTGGCGTGCCCGCCACCGTCTATGACGAAGGCCGCTCGATCGAGCTCTACAGCGGCCGCGTCGCAATCGACATCTTCTCCGACGCGTTCTCTCACGCGCGCGCCGCCGCGCTGCAGCTGCGTCCGCTCAACGCCCCCGGCTCCGCCACCGCCCCGCTGCCCCCGCCCGTCTACTGTCCCGGCCTCTACGGCCCGCAGGAACCTCGCCTGCGCCACGCCATGGCCCACCTGCCCGGGCATGCCTGCCAGACCGCCGCCGCGGAGGTCGCCTTCGCCGGCTCCCTGCGCATGGCCTCGAGCTCGAGCTCGACCTCCGCGTCGGTCTCACGCGCGGCCTCGCATCCCGAGATCCGGCGAGGCGCCGCGCGGTGAGCGAGCGACGTACAGGGCTATGACGCCGCGGCGTTCGCGACCGGTCGATCCAGCTCGCGACGGAGGCTGAGGAACGCCGCCGAGCCGATCAGCGCCGGCACCCACAGCGAGATCGCCCGGTAGGTGACGACCGCCGCGAGCACCAGCGAGCCCGGGCGCACACCGAACGCCAGCAGCATCGCGAACAGCCCCCCTTCGACCGCGATCAGCCCCGCCGGGATCGGCAGGGAGTTGGCGAGCATGCCCACCAGATAGGCCATCGCCACAACCCACCACGAGGGCGCCGGACCGTAGGCGAGCAGACACGCGTACAGCGCGCCGATATCGAACAGGCAATATCCCACCGCGCCCAACAGTCGCCAATCCCGCGCGCGGATCAGCTCGAGCGCGTCGTGAACGCCGCCGCTCAGCGCGACCAGCGCGACATACATCCGCCCGCGCGTACGGACACGGCGGGCCGCGCCCCGGCGCGCCCACGCCGCCAGCGCGATCGTCCCCGCGATCGTCGCGATCGCCGCCGCCGCCGGCAGCAGCGTCAGCAACGGGTTGCGCGATCCCGGCAGCAATCCCAGCCACATCGGCACGCCGATCAGCGCCGTCGCACCGACGTTAACGGCGCTCGTCAGCACGAAGACCAGCACCGAGCGCTTGGCGATCTGCTGCACCGACACGCCCTTGCTGCGCAGCACCCACGCCCCCAGCGCGATACCCGCCAGGCCGCTCACCGACACGACCGAGTTGACCGCCAGCTCCGACAGCGACAAGCGCGAGTAAAGGCGCCTTCCCAGCATCCCGAACACGAGCCCGAACAGCACCACGTACCCCGCACAGGACAGCAGCTCGAGCCCCACCCCCGCCGCCACCCATCCCGGGCGCGCATCGCCGATGCGATCGGCCGCCGCGCGCAGCCCCGGCACCGACAAGAGCAGCGCCGCGACGAGCGCGAAGAAGACCGCCAACCCGATCAGGCTGTCGCGCAACTTCCGCGACTGCGCCGCCATCGCGGCGAGCGAATCGGCGGCCCCATCCGCCGAAGCATCTTCTTCATTACGGTCCTGATCGACGATCTTGGGCATTCTCTCCGCTTTAATCACCTCATGGCCGAGCAACTCGCTCGCATCCTCGTCGTCGACGACGAGCCGGCGGTACAGAGTGCGCTCTCACGCGCTCTCACGCTAGAGCACTACAGCGTCGCCCAGGCGATGGACGGGCGTCAGGCGCTCGAACGTCTCGGCTCAGACCCCTACGAGGCGGTGATCCTCGACGTCGCCATGCCCCACGTCGACGGCCTCGAGGTCTGCCGGCGCCTGCGCGAGGGCGGCGACCGCACGCCCGTGCTGATGCTCACCGCGCGCGAAGAGATCGACGATCGCGTCGCCGGGCTGGACGCCGGCGCCGACGACTATCTCGTCAAGCCCTTCGCCCTGCGCGAGCTGCTGGCCCGCGTGCGCGCGCTGCTGCGCCGCGCCGGCGACGAGGACGACGACGAGCAGGAGCCCACGCTCGCGTTCGAGGACATGCGCCTGGACCGCCTCGCCCACGAAGCCTGGCGCGGAGAGCGGCTGCTGTCCCTGACCCGCACCGAGTTCCTGCTGCTGGAGATGTTCCTGCGCCACCCCCGCCAGGTGCTCACGCGCTCGGCCATCTTCGAACATGTCTGGGGCTATGACTTCGGCGCGACCTCCAACTCGCTCGGCGTCTACATGGGCTACCTGCGCCGCAAGACCGAGTCCGCGGGAGAGCCGCGACTGCTGCAGACGGTTCGCGGCGTCGGCTACGTGCTGCGCGCGCCATGAGCGCCCTCGGCTCCCTCACCGGCATGCCCTCGCGTGAACCCGATCCCAATGCGGGCGACGGGCACAGGATGCCGGCCCCATGAGCTTCAGAAGGCGCATCACATTCGCCTCGGCGACAGCGGTCGCCGTCGCCGTGCTGCTCGCCTCGGCGCTCGTCTACGTGCTCACCTCCAACGAGCTCCACGGCCAGGTCGACGCGCAGCTGAGCAACCGCTCGGACAACCTGCGCCTGATCGAGCGCCACCCGGTGCGCCGCCACGGCGACCGCCTGCTCGACGCGCTCGCCGGGCGCGCCGGCGCCTCCCCCCAGCAACTGTTCGAAAGCGGCCCCCAACAGCCTGGCGAGGCGCTGGGCAACGTCTCGCCCCGGCCCAATCAGGTACGCGGCTACCAGCAGCTCGTCGACGCGCGCGGCAAGGTCCTGTTCCGCTCCGGCGCCAAGAACGTGACACTCCCAGTCGAAGTGCGCACCCGTGCGTTGGCGGCCGGCAGGGGCGACGCCTTCTTCCGCGACGCCACCGTCAACGGTCTTTCCCTGCGGATCCTCGCCGAGCATCTCGCGCCCGGACGCGTCGTGCAGTTCGCCCAGCCGCTCAGCGAAGTCGACGAACTGCTCAGTCACCTGCGCCTGATCCTCGTGCTGCTCTCGCTCGGCGGGATCCTGCTCGCCGCCCTGCTGGGGCAGCTCGTCGCGCGCGCCGCCGTGCAGCCCGTCAGGCGTCTCACCCGCGCCGCCGAGCACGTCGCCGAGACACAGGACCTCTCCGGTCGCATCGCCCCGACCGGCGATGACGAGGTCGGGCGTCTGGCGGTCAGCTTCAACGCGATGCTCGACGCGCTCGAGGTCTCGATGGCGGCGCTCGACGCCTCCGTGCACGCTCAGCGCCAGCTCGTCGCCGACGCCTCGCACGAGCTGCGCACACCGGTGACGAGCCTGCGCACGAACATCGAGATCCTGCAGCACGCCCCCGACATCGACGGCCCCGAGCGCGAACGCCTGCTCGACGACGTCGTCGAGCAGATCGGCGAGCTGACGCTGCTGATGAACGACCTCATCGACCTCGCACGCGGCGAGCAACAACAGGCCGGCGCGGAGGACGTGCGCCTGGATATCGTCGTCGCGGAAACGCTCGCGCGCGCCCAGCGCAACTCGCCGGCGACGCCCCTGCAAGCCAATCTCGACCCGGTCCTGCTCAACGGCGTCGCCGCCCGCCTCGACCGCGCCGTCGCGAACCTGATCGACAACGCGATCAAGTACAGCCCCGCGGGCAAGCCCGTGGAGATCGATCTCCACGGCGGCGAGCTCACCGTCCGCGACCACGGCCACGGAATCCCCGCCGAGGATCTGCCGCACGTCTTCGACCGCTTCTACCGCGGCGCCGAGGCGCGCGGGCGCCCCGGCTCGGGGCTGGGGCTGGCGATCGTCAGACAGGTGATCGCCCAGCACGGCGGGACCGTCACCGCCGAGCGTCCCCCCGGCGGCGGCACGCTGATGCGAGTCACCCTGCCCGGGGCCGAGCCGCTGGACCGAGACGACGCCCAGGAGCTGACGGGCGCCGTCGTCGCGGTGAATCCGCACGTCCACGCGTAGCGCTCCTCGCGGCGTGCCGCAACGCGCGATTGCGAAACAGCGCCGGTGAGAGCCCGTAGCGGCGGCGAAACGCGCGCGCGAAATATGAGCTCGGATAGCCCACCAGCCGGCCCACGTCGCTGACCGGGATCGAGCGCTGCTCGCTGAGCAGCTGCGCCGCGACCGTCATCCGCCGCGCATACAGATCCTCCTGGAACGAGCTGCCGAACTGCGCGTATGCGCGCTGCAGCTTGCGCGGAGAGGTCGACAGCGCCCGCGCGACCGCCGCGAGCGTCAGCGGACGGCGGTAATAGCGCGAGACGATCACCCGCGCCAGCAGATACAACCGGCGGTGTTCGCTGAGCGTATCGGGGTGCACACCTCCTCATCCGACCCGCCCCTCCCACCGGGACACGGCGACGACGCTCCGCTACTCCTCACCCAGCTCCAGCACCGCCAGGAACGCCTCCTGGGGCACCTCGATGCGCCCGACCTGCTTCATCCGCTTCTTGCCCTCCTTCTGTTTGGCCAAGAGCTTTTTCTTGCGCGTGATGTCCCCGCCGTAACAGCCAGCGATCACGTCCTTGCGGAACGCTTTCACGGTCTCGCGCGCGATCACATGCGAGCCGATCGCCGCCTGGATCGGCACGTCGTACTGCTGGCGCGGGATCCGCTTGCGCAGCTTCTCCGTCAGCGTGCGCCCCATCTCATACGCCTTATCGCGATGCACCACCATCGACAGCGCGTCCACCGGATCGCCCGCCAGCAGCACGTCGAGCTTGACCAGATCCGAGGGCCGCACACCGCTGAGCTCGTAATCAAGCGATGCGTAGCCGCGCGTACGCGACTTCAGCTGATCGAAGAAATCGAGCACGATTTCCGCCAGCGGCAGGTCGTATGTCATCTGCACCCGCTCAGGCGAGAGATAGTGCATCCCCGCATGCTCGCCCCGGCGCTCCTGGCAGAGCTCCATGATCGCCCCCACATACTCTTTCGGCGCGATCACCTGCGCCTTGATGAACGGCTCGCGGATCTCCTCGATCGTGCCCGGGTCCGGCATGTCCGAGGGGTTGTGCACCTCCGTCTCCTCGCCGTTCGTCAGCGTCACGTCAAACTCCACCGAGGGCATCGTCGCCAGCAACTCCAGGTCGTACTCGCGTTCCAAGCGCTCTTTCACGATGTCCATGTGCAGCAGGCCCAGGAACCCGCACCTGAACCCGAACCCGAGCGCATCCGAGGTCTCCGGCTCCCACGACAGCGCCGCGTCGTTCAGCGTCAGCTTTTCCAGCGCGTCGCGCAGGTCCGGGTAGCTGTCGGAGTCGATCGGGAAGAGGCCGCAGAACACCATCGGCTTGACCTCCCGATAGCCCGGCAGCGGCTCGGTGGCCTCGCCCGCCCGGCTCCCCGCGCCACCGCCAGCGGCCTTCGCGCGCGTCGTCAGCGTGTCTCCCACGCGCAGTTGCGTCACGTCCTTGATCCCCGTGATCAGATACCCCACCTCACCTGCGCCGAGCCGCGCGGTGGGTACCATCCGCGGGGAGAAGCAGCCGATATCGTCGATCTCCGCCTCCGTCCCCGTCGCCATCGCGCGGATCGCCCCGCCCTTCTCGAACACCCCATCGACGACGCGGATATAGGCGATCACGCCGCGATACTGGTCGAACTCCGAGTCGAAGATCAGCGCCCGCGGCGGGGCGTCCGGATCGCCCGAGGGCGGCGGCACGCGCGCGATCAGCTCCTCCAGCACCTCCCCCACGCCTTCGCCCGTCTTGCCGCTGATACGGAGGATCGACTCCGCCGGCTCGCCGATCAGATCGGCGACTTCGCCCCCCACCCGCTCGGGCTCCGCCCCCGGCAGATCCAGCTTGTTCAGGCACGGGATCAGCTCCAAGCCCGACTCCACCGCCAGATACGTGTTCGCCACCGTCTGCGCCTCCACCCCCTGCGCCGCATCCACCACCAGCAAAGCCCCCTCGCACGCCGCCAAAGAGCGCGACACCTCATACGTGAAGTCCACATGCCCCGGCGTATCGATCAAATGCAGCTGATAGCTCTCGCCATCCCGCGCCGTATACATAACCCGCACCGCCTGCGCCTTGATCGTAATCCCCCGCTCGCGCTCCAGATCCATCGAGTCCAGCACCTGCGCGCGCATCTCCCGCGCGGTGACCGTATGCGTCAGCTCGAGGATGCGGTCGGCCAGCGTCGACTTGCCGTGGTCGATATGGGCGATGATCGAGAAGTTGCGGATGTGAGATTGATCCACGGGCGGGCTACAGCCTAGACACGCTAGCCTTCAACCACCGGCGGATCGCCAACTCGACAAGGACGTATTCAGCCGCGGCAACGCGCCTGCCCTCGGGCCGGCGGCCTGTCCAGGTGTCGAGAGTGTCACGCCGCCCAGGCAAGACACATAGTCCTGGGACGTAAGTAGTAAGCGGCGATCTTTGACCGGATGCAGCCGGGCGGGTCATTGGCCCGTCCGGCTTCATGCTGCGTGCCATGCCAAGCCTAAGCCCGCCCCAGCTGCGTGCGAATCAGCCGGTTGACCTGGTGGGCCTCGGGGATGTGCATCGCCAGGACCGCACGCGCGTAGACGAACAGTCCGGCCGCGGCGGCTCCGCCCACACTGACGATCTGCGCCGGCAGCGAGGCGCCGAAAATCCGGTTGAGCAGGGTCCACACGACCCAGGAGACGGCGCCCAGCAGCGCCGAGGCGAGCAGGATGCGAGCCGTGATCATCGTCGTCTGGGCGCCTTCCAGGTGGCCGTTGAAGCCGATGCGCAGGCGGTGGAACTGCAGCGCCGTCATCACGGCGTTGGCGACCACGGTGCCGATGATCAGCCCGGCGATCCCCAGCGGCTTGTACAGGCCGATCGAGACGATGATGTCGATGATGATGTTCAGCCCCGCCAGGCGTGTCGGTATCCACGGGCGCTGCACGGAGAAGAACACGCGCGTCAGCAGCAGGTTCAGCCCCCCGAACGGGAGGCTGAACGCGAACCAGAAGAGCGCTTCGGAGACCAGGCTGGTGGAGGTCGCGTTGAAGTGGCCGCGTTCAAACACGAGCCGCACGATCGGGGTGGCCAGCACGAGCATGAACACCGCCGCGGGGATCAGCAGCAGGTTGATCTGGCGCATCCCGATCCCGATCGTGCGGCGCATGTTGCCGACGTCGTGGCGGGCGGCCATACGACTCAGCGTCGGGAACAGCACGGTGGCGACGGCGACGCTGAAGAGGCCCTGCGGGAGCATGTAGATGCGAAAGGCGTTATCGATCGCGCGCGGGGCTTCCTTATTGACGAGCGTCCCGAACACCGAGTTGATCAGCTGGTCGAGGTTGACGATGCCAAGACCGATCGTGACCGGCAGCATCAGCGTGAACACCTGGCGGATGCGCGGGTCGTGCCAATCGATCGAGAACTGCAGGCGAAAGTCGATCCGCCGTAGCGCGGCGAAGACCATCAGCATCTGCACGAACGTCGCGATCAGGATCGCGATCGCGTATGCGTACAGCTGATCGCCGTTTTCCACCCCGCCGTGAAAGTGAGGGCGCAGCACGACCAGCAGCACGATGATCACCAGGTTCCAGACCGCCGGGGCGATCGCGGGGATCGTGAAGTGTTCGTAGGACTGCAGCACGCCCACGAGCAGCCCGATCAGCCCGATCAGCAGCACGACCGGAAACAGCACCTGCGAGAGCCCGACCGTCAGCGAGTCGAGCGCACCGTTGAACGTCGGGCCCGTGAACAGCGGCATGATCAGACCGGCCGCGAGGATGAACACGGCGGTGATCGCCCCGAGGACGATCACCATGATCCAGAACAGCGTCGAGGCCAACCTGAACGCCTCGCGCCGGCGTCCCTGCTGGAGCAGATCGGTGAACACCGGCACGAACGCAGCCGACAGCGCCGCGTTGGCGAACAGGTTGCTCACCAGGTTGGGGATCTGGAAGGCGATCGTGAAGGCCGAGGCGGGACCGCCCGTCCCGAAGAAGCTCGCGGCGACGACTTCGCGAGCGAGCCCCAGCACGCGCGAGATGCCGGTCGCGAACGAGACGATCGCGGTGTTGCGAGCGACGCGCTCCCCCCCGCCGGCCGCCCCCGTGCCGGCGCCCTCGCCCGCGATCTGCTCGGGCTCGGGCTGACCGAGCCCGCCGTATTCCTCGCCGAAGCTCGCGTCGGGTATGCCCACGAACTCGACCCGCGGATCGGGCGCCGGCTCCAGCGGCGACTCGGCGTCCGCGCCCGCGTGCGCGATGCCAAGCGACTCCTCGAGCGCCTCGGGCGTATCGTCGGGACTCACCTCGGCATCTTCGGGGACGTCCGCGGGGTCCGCGTACGCCTCGACCGACTCCCTCTCGGGTGCTCGGGGATCCTCATGGGGCAACCCCTCCTCGACCGGCTCTCCGTCTGATGGGATCTCCGACAAGGCTCGCTATAGTACGGCGCTCACACGATGGCCAACATTCATTCACAGAAGAAGCGCATCCTGCGCTCCGAGCGCGAGCGTCTCGAGAATCGCCAGTACACCTCGGCGATCAAGACCTACTTCCGCCACCTCGAGGCGGCGGTGGACAGCGGCGACGGCGAGAGCGCCGCGAGCGAGCATCGCCGGCTCGTGAGCACGATCGACAAGGCCGTCAAGCGCGGCGCGATGCACAGGCACACGGGCGCGCGCCGCAAGTCGCGCGCCGCCCGCACGCTCGCCGGCATCTCCTCGTAGGTCACTCTCCAGAGCCCACTCGGGCGAAGCGGCTGGCCTAGTGACCAGCGGTTATGGCCTCGATCGCGCGCAGCGCCAGCGTCTCTTCATCCAGGCCCGACATCCGCGAACGGGACTGCGGCACGGGCGAGCCTCCGCGGGTGTCGAGCTCCAGGTCGGCGAGCGCGCCGAGCGCGGCGCGCAAACGCTCGGGCTCGGTCCGTGCGACGTCGCGCACGAACCGCTCGGCGGCACGCGGGGGCATACGCAATCCGCGCCTGACCTCGGCCGCGGACTCCCCCGCGCGCAGGCGCAGCGCGACCGCGAGCGCGTCGCGCAGGCGCGAGGCCATCAGGTAGGTCAACCCCGCCAGCCGCTCGCCCTGCTCGCGCAGGCGCACGTACGCACGGGTGGCCTCGCGCGCGTCGCCCGCGACGAGCGCGTCGGCGAGGGTGTAGGCGCGGTACTGGGCCGAGTGCGCCGCGCGGGCTTCGATGTCCTCCACGCTCACCCGATGCGGAGGGTCCCCGTCGAGTTCCAGCGCCAGCTTCTCCAGCTCGCGCAACAGCCGCTGCTGGCGCTCTCCCACCTGACCGACGAGCGCCGTGGCCGCGGCCATATCCAACTCCAACCCCATGCGCGACGCCTGCGCGCGCGCCCACTTGGGCAGGTCCCAGGGCTTGACCGTCGCCTGCGCCACGACCTGCCCCCCGGCCCGCTTGACGGCCGTGTGCAACGCCGCGGGCGCCTTCGCGCGGGCCTCCTCGCGCGCGAACAGCGCCACGGTCGTATCGGGCGGCATCGCCGCGAGAGCCGGCGCGAGCGCCTGCTCGACCTCGGCCTGCCTCCAGCGCTCGACGCCCTCGACCAGGATCACGCGCCGCCCCACCATCAGCGTCATCGCCGCGAGCGCCCCCGCAACGCCCTCCGGAGTCGCCGACTCGCCCTCAAGCGCCTCCACGCTGTCGAGACCTCCCTCCCGTTCGGCCAGCACGCGCAAGCCCGCGCGGCGCTCGGCGACCGCGCCGTGGTCGTCGCCGTGAATCAGATACGCGGGCTTTAGCTCGGCCACCGACGCCAGTCTAGGCGCGCGGCCAGACCTCTACCTGACGACCAGATTTACGAGCTTGCCCGGGACCACTATCTCCTTGACGATCTCCTTGCCGTCCAAGTGCGCGCGCACGTTCGGGGCGGCGTGGCAGAGCGCCTTCAGCTCGTCCGGACTCGCGTCCGAGGCCGCCTGCACGCGGTCGCGCAGTCGGCCGTTGACCTGGCACACGAGCTCGTAGGTGTCGCGCTCGAGCATCTCCTCCTCGGCCCGCGGCCACGGCTGCTCCCACACGCGCTCGCCCATCAGCAGCTCGTACGCCTCCGCGCTGACGTGCGGCGCGAATCCGAACAGCAGCGAGGCGGCCGTCGCGAGCGCGAAGCGCTGACTGTCCACGCTCACCGACTCGCGCAGACGCGAGCACTCGTTCAGCAGCTCCATCACCGCGGCGATCGCCGTGTTGAACGCGAACCGGCGCAGGTCCCCACTGACCTTGTCGATCGCCCAGTGGGCCTTGCGCAGCAGGGTGAGATCGTCATCCGCCGCGCTGCCGGTACGCGCTCGCGAGGCCGATGCGCCGGTCGGCGCATCCTCAGCAGTGGACGGGGCCGCGTGCTCTTGAAAGGCTGATGTTGTTCGGGGTGGCGCATGCGCCACCCCGCCGGGTGGCACATGTTCCACCCGGGGCAGGGTCGCATGCGACCCTGCCGGAGGAGCCGCATGCGGCTCCTCCCTCCCTCTCTCCGCAACCTCGGCCGCCAGCCGCCACAGTCGGCTCAGGAAGCGGTGCACCCCCTCCATGCCCTCATCCGACCAGTCCGCGTCCTGGTCGGGGGGACCGATGAACAGGATGTAGCAACGCGCCGTGTCCGCGCCGTAGCGCTCGACGATCGAGGACGGCGAGACGACGTTGCCGCGCGACTTGCTCATCTTCGCGCCGTCCTTCGTGATCATCCCCTGCGTGAACAGCGCCCGGAAGGGCTCCTGGAAGTCGAGGTGGCCGAGGTCGGCGAGCGCCTTGCAGAAGAAGCGCGCATACATCAGATGCAGGATCGCGTGCTCGACCCCGCCGATGTACTGATCGACGGGCATCCACTCTCCCAACACCGCCGGATCCCATGCGGCCTCTGCGTTCGCCGCATCGCAGTAGCGCAGGAAGTACCACGAGGAGTCCACGAACGTGTCCATCGTGTCCGTCTCCCGGCGCGCCTCGCCGCCGCACTCCGGACAGCCGGTGCGCACCCACTCCTCGGCGGCCGCCAGCGGCGAGCGTCCTTTCGGCGCGTAATCCTCGACGTCCGGCAGCCGTACCGGCAGCTGATCCTCGGGCACCGGCACCGCCCCGCAGTCCTCGCAGTAGACGATCGGGATCGGCGTGCCCCAGTAGCGCTGGCGGGAGATCAGCCAGTCGCGCAGCCGGTAGTTGACCGACGCGTGCCCCTTGCCCTCGCGATCGAGCCAGCTCACGATCGCGCTCAGCGCCTCACGATTGTCCATGCCGTCGAACTCGGCATTGGAGTTGACGAGCGACCCATCGCCCGTGTATGGCAAACCTTGCTCATCACCCGAGCCCTCCGGCGGCGTTCCCTCGATCACGCGCCTGATCGGCAGCTCGAACGCGCGCGCGAACGCATGGTCGCGCTCGTCGTGCCCCGGCACCGCCATGATCGCGCCGGTGCCGTACTCCATCAGCACGTAGTCCGCGACATACACCGGAATCTGCTCGCCGTTCACCGGGTTGGTGACCGTCCGTCCCAGCGCCACGCCCGTCTTCGGCTTCTCGGCATTCCCGCGCTCCTCGCCGGACTCGGTGATCGCGTGGCTGACGTACTCGCGCACTTCCCGCTCGCGCTCGGTCCCGGCGACGAGGCGCAGCACGTCCGGGTGCTCGGGGGCCATCACGAAGAACGTCGCCCCGAACAGCGTGTCCGGGCGGGTGGTGAAAACGGGGTAGTCGATCCCGAGCTCCTCGCAGCGGAACGTCACCTCCGCCCCCTCCGAGCGCCCGATCCAATTTCGCTGCATCGTCTTCACGTGCTCGGGCCACTCGATCTCGTTCAGGTCGTTAAGCAGCCGCTCGGCGTAGTCGGTGATGCGCAGGAACCACTGCTCGAGCTGCCTCACTTCCACGGTCGCGCCACAGCGCTCGCAGGTGCCGTCGGGCGAGACCTGCTCGTTGGCGAGCACCGTCTGATCTTTCGGGCACCACTTGACGGCAGCCTCCTTGCGGTAGGCCAGGCCGGCGTCGAACAGCTGCAGGAAGATCCACTGCGTCCAGCGGTAATAGCTCGGTTCGTGCGTGGCCAGCTCGCGCGACCAGTCGATCGAGATGCCCCACTCGCGGAACTGGCGCTGAAACGAGGCGATCGAGGCGTCCGTGGACGCGCGCGGGTGCACGCCGGTCTTGATCGCGTGGTTCTCCGCCGGCAGCCCGAACGAGTCATAGCCCATCGGATGCAGCACGCGCCGGCCCAGGCGACGGTGGTAGTGGGCGATCGCGTCGCCCACCGAGTAGACCTTCAGGTGACCGATGTGCGGCTCGCCGCTCGGATAGGGCAGCATCTCCAGCACGTACGAGCTCGTCTGCTCGGACTCCGGCCCCGAGGCACCGCGGGCACCGGTCGCGAGCGCGCCTTCGTTGGAAACCTCCCACGTGTGCTCATCGGCCCACACCGCCTGCCAGCGGGGCTCGATCTCATGGGGGTCGTATTTGCGCTCTGACATCGGAGAGCGGAGGTTAGCGAGCGGGCTGGGACGGAACTCTCGGGGCACACTCAGCCGCACCCCGCCTGACCCGCGGGCGCGACCTGTGGGCGAAGCGGCGCGCGAACGCCTGGGTCCGAGGGCGCGTCACGGACCCGAGCGATGCGCGATGAGGCTCAGAAGCTGTCGCCCGTGTCCATCGGACGCCAGAACACCGGCTGGGGCTCGTTGCTCACTCCGGCCTCCGCCATCAGCGCGCCGATCTTCTCGCCCTGATCCTCGAAGAACGCCTGAAACGCCTCCGCGCTGGGCCACTCGTCGGCCACAATCACCTCGCCGTCTCCCGCCATGAACCGATGGTGAATCGCTCCCATCTCCTTGCTGCGAGCGGAGATCGCGTTCAAGAGCTCCTGTTTCTCGCGCGCGACCACCTCGAAGCGAGCCGGATCCACCGTCAGGCGCAATCCCATCATCACAGACATCGTCCATTGCCTCCCTGTTCGTCTTCGTGTGCTTTGACGTGCACCGAGCCTACGCTCCTATCGACCACGGGGTGTTCACGAGTTGCCCACGAGTGGATCGAACCCGGCCACCACACGGTGGGAAGGCTCCCCCGGGGCGACGATCCGGCGCGGGTCTGTGACTCAGCGGCTGCCGAAGATGCGCAGCAGCGTAAGGAAGATGTTGATGATGTTGACGAACACGCCCGTGGCGATCCACACCACGTCACGCTCGGTGGCGCCGCGGCGGATGATCTGAAAGTAGATCGCCAGGTATGCGCTCACGATCACGTAGATCGCGAGGTTCAGCAGGAGGCTTTCGCCGGAGCCGATCAGGATCAGCACGATCGCAAGAGCGAAGACGGCGAGCAGCGCGAAGAACAGCGGCCGCATCCAGCGGATCAGGTCGCGCGAGGTCGCAAAGCCGTAGGAGCCCATCACCCCGACCGTCAGCGCGGTGCCACCGGCCGCTTGGTAGATCGCGCTCTGATCGACCGTCGCGTACTCGTTGATGATCGGTCCCAGGCCGAGCCCGAGCAGCAGCGCGAGGGCGAACATCCACGTCATGCCCGTCGAGCCCTCCCGCAGCCTCGGCACGAACATCTGCACGATCAGCATCCCCAGCGCTCCGAGCTCGCAGATCAATGCGGTGCCGTAGCTCAGATCGCGTCCGATGTAGGTTCCGCCCGCGCAGAACGCGAGCGCGATCGCGACCAGGAACATGACCTGGCCGAGCAGGAACGTCGAGCTGGCCGCTCGTGCGCCGGCGTGCGCATCGAAGACGCTCAACCCTGCCGGCTTGGACGATGTGCTGGTTGCGAACGGGTTGTCGGACATCTATCGAATCTTACGTCAGCGGCGCCTGCTCGGCCGTGAAGCGTGAGTATGCGCGCACCGCCTCGACGATCTCCGCCGGCGCCTTCTCCGGCGAGCCCGCGTCGAACGGCGGCTCGGGGTCGTACTCGATGCCCAGCTGGATCGCCTGCGCAAGCTCGGGGCCGGCGATCCGCTCGATCAGCCTCAACGCCATGTCGATCCCCGCCGTCACCCCCGCGGAGGTTGCGAGCTTGCCGTCGAACACCACGCGCTCGGAGGAGACCTCCACGTCGAGCTCTCGCAATTCATCGAGCGCCTGCCAGTTGCTGGTCGCACGCCTGCCCTCGAGCAACCCCGCGGCCGCCAGGATCAGCGAGCCGGTGCAGACCGAGGTCGTCCACGTCGAGGTCTCGTGCGCGCCGCGCAGCCACTCGTGCACGGGACCGTCCCGCATCAGCGCCGCCTGGCCGGGACCGCCGGGGACGAGCACGATCTCGGGATGGGCGTGCTCGGCGAGCGTCGCGTCGGCGAGCAGGCCCAGGCGGCCGGTGTCTGTGCGCACAGGTCCGGTCTGCTCGGCCACGAACGTGACCTCCGAGCCGGGCAAGCGGCTGAGCACCTCGTACGGCCCGACCGCGTCCAACGCGGTGAAGCGTTCGTAGAGCAGGATGGCTATGTCCATGGTGCGTATGTCCTTCCGGGTCGAGAGTGCGTGGTGGTCGTCAGGGAAACGGGGACCTACGTTTCAGGCGGCGAGCGCGCCGGATGGCGCGCCGTCCGGGTGGTAGCGGCGGCGGTACTCGGCCGGGGCGACGCCCAGCACGCGGACGAACGTGCGACGCATGGTCTCAGGGGTGCCGAACCCGCACGACGACGCGACGGCTGCGATCGGCCGAACGGTGTCCTCCAGCGCGCGCCGCGCCGCCTCCAGGCGCACGCGCTCGACATAGCGCCCGGGCGTGATCCCGGTCTCGGCCGTGAACGCGCGCGCGAAGTTGCGCGAGCTCATGTGGGCGCGCTCGGCCAGCATTCGCACCGACAGGTCCTCCGATACGTGCTCCACGACATAGCGCTGCACGTCGCGCAGCGGCTCGCGCTCGGGTGCCTGCCCCGCGAGGGTCGCGCTGAACTGCGACTGGTTGCCTGGCCGGCGCAGGAACAACACGAGGTGACGCGCGATCGTCAGCGCGGCCTCACGGTCGAGGTCCTCCTCCACGAGCGCCAGCGCCAGGTCCATGCCGGCGGTGACTCCCGCCGAGGTCCAGACCTTGCCGTCGCGCACGTAGATCGGCTCAGGATCGACCTCCACCGCGGGATAGCGCTCTGAGAGCTTCGCGGCCGACGCCCAGTGCGTGGTCGCCCGGCGCCCGTCCAGCAGGCCGGCGGCAGCGAGCACGAACGCGCCCGTGCACACCGACGCCACGCGCCGCGCGCCCGGCGCGGCCTGCCTCAGCCACTCCAGCAGTCCCGCCTCCGCGCTCGCGCCCGCCGAACCTGCGCCGCCCGGAACCACCAGCGTGTCGATCCGCTTGGGCGCATCGGCGAGGCTCATGTCCGGGACTATCCGTAGCCCGCTCGACATCCTCAGCGGCGCGCCGTCGAGGCTCGCGACAGACACGCGATACCCCGGCTCCGTGCGCCCCGTGGCCGCGATCAGCTTCTGCGCGGCGACGAACACCTCCTGTGGACCGACGAAGTCCAGGCTCTGCACCTCCGGATACACAACCATGACCACGCTCCTCGGGCTCCTCGGGCTCCTCGGGCTCTGCGCACGCTCTGTCATGCACTCGATCATGCCCCATACAACCCCTGTCCGCAAGGACATATTTCCAACAATTTCTGCCACACGGATCGGGGGCGAGCCGTCATCGTGCCGGCACGCGGCAAGCGGGTCTAGGATTGCCCCGTGGAGTCCTCCGATGCCCTGCACACCGCCTCTGAGCACGTTGCGAGCATCATCGAAGCGGCCGAACGCACGGCCGCGGAGCTGCGCGAGCAGGCCGAGTCCCGCGCGCGCGAGCGGATCGCCGAGGCCGACCGCGCCGCCGAGCACCGCGTGCGGGCGGCCGAGGAGGAGGCCCGGGAGATCCTGCAAGCCGCGCGCTCCCAGTCCGAGAGCGCGCGCAATGAGGCGCTGGCCTCGGTCGCGGAGATCCACGGTGAGGCCGACGAGCGACTGCGCCAAGGTCAGCTCGTCCTGGAGCAGGCGCGCGAGAACGCCTCGCAGATCGACGCCGACGCGCGCGCCGCGGCCGAGCAGACGCGCGCGGCCGGCCGCGCGCAGGCCGAGCATGCGCTCGCCCAGTCCCAGGAGCAGGCCAGTCAGACGCTCGCCACCGCCCGCGAGCAGGCCGGGCAAACCCTCGCCGAGGCCCGAGCCGAGTCCGAGCGCGTGCTCGCCACCGCACACGATGAAAGCGCCGGCATCCTCGACAGCGCACGCACAGAGGCACAGCGGCACAGCGCGAGCGCCGAAGAGGAGCTGACCTCACGCCAGGCCGAGGCGCACGCCCGCGCCCAGGACATCCGCGCGGTCGCCCGCTCCGAGGCCCGCGAGATCGTCGGCGAGGCCCACGCCGTCGCGCACGAGGTCGTGCGCGAGGGCACCGAGGTCTCCCGCAACCTGCGCGAGCTCTCCTCCTCGCTGCGCAACAACGCCGAGCGCCTGCTGCGCGACGTGCGCCTCGCGCACGGCAGCATGACCGCGCGCCTGGATCAAGCCGGGCCCGGGGGCGGGGCGAGCCACCGGACGCCGCCCGATCGAAGGCGCAACGCGCCCGGCGAGGAGGAGCTCGACGTTCCGGAGTTCATTCCACCGGGGTAAGACGCCGAGGCACACGCACGCGAGCCCTGGTAGAGCGCGCCGTGTCGCAGCGCCCGCAGCACAGCTCGCCCACGGGCCGCGTTGTACGATGTCCTGGCACCCGGGGCTATAGCTCAGCTGGGAGAGCGTCTGGCTGGCAGCCAGAAGGTCGTCGGTTCGAGCCCGACTAGCTCCATAGACAATCGTCTACAAAGCGCGGCTGACATATCTACTGACCTCTGTCGCGGGACTCGCGCTCGTAGCGTCCAGCCAGGTATCCCTCAACCCATGCGCGCGTGCTGCGCCACGTGCCGTCGGCCGCCTTGGAGGCCTCCAGACGCCCCCGCGTCGCGGCCACGCGTAGCGCGTTTGCGGAGATCTCCTCGGAGGCCAGAGCAGGCAACGGGACCAAGCGTGATGGGCCGGCGACAGCGGGGACCACGAACTTGTGGAGGTTGTCGAGGATGGCGCGCGCGAGCAGCTCTGCGAGCGGGCCATGATCGCCACGATCGGCGCTCTGGAGTGCGGCCAGGTATCGCTGACGATCTCCCTTGAAGATGATCGCGGGGGGATAGCCAAGCCTGACCAAGAGCAGATTCAGAACGAGCCGGCCGGTGCGCCCGTTGCCGTCGAGAAATGGATGGATCTGCTCGAAGCGCGCATGCACCTTGGCTAGCGCTTCGGGCTCGATGCCCTCACCCTTACGACCCAGTGCTTGCACCTCGCGAATCCAGTCGGTGACCATGGCAGAGACCTCAGGCCACGGCGGTGGGCGCATACCCCCTGGAAACGGCCGGATGTCATGCTCGCGGAATGAGCCCGGACGCTCGCTATGGCCGGCGCTTGGGTGAGGCGCGACATCCCACGCGGGTGTGAGCGCGAGGCGGTGGATGTGTCGAAGCTCGGTCAGCGAGAGAAGCTCGCCGCTCGACCATACGCCGGGATTGAGCGCCTGACCGTAGATCCAGCTAGCGGCATCGGCATACCCACGTACCTCCATGTACTCCCTGAGCTCCTTGTTGCCCACTGCTCGGCCCTCCTCGAGCAGCTGCTCGACTTGCTTGAGCACAAGCGTGTTGCCCTCGATCGCAGTCGAGTGATGAGCCTCCTCGAGCCATATCCCGCGCCAGATCCCATCTGCTTCGCCGGGCGAGGGCAGACCACCGAGCCGGTCGCGCAGTTCGCCGATCTGAACACGCAGACGCCCGTAGACAGCAGCTCGCGTAGGCCGACCGCGGCCACTTTTTGCAGTTTTGTTCGGTTGGGACACTATCCAATTGTACCGAACATCTTTCTAAATGTGCGGCTGATGCCGAACTAACTGTACCGAACAAGTATGCGAACATTCCTCCGTTGCGGCAGGACGAGGAAAACTGACTATTCGCCAGCGCGGAGCGCCACCCAGCCCCGGGAACCAATGCAAAGCGATTCGCATTGACTTCGATTGGCTCCACCAATCTTGACGAAGGTCGAACAGGCCCAGTCCCCAGGGGGCTGGGCCTTCGGCGTTCCTGGGGCCCAAGGATCGCATCCGGCGCCTGATTGAGACGAGAGGCGCGGCGGAAAGCCGCCGAAGCGATCAGAAAATGGATCGTAGCTAAGCTCCGACTTGGGTCGTCGTTGGACACTGCTCGATCATGCGCCTGTGCCGAGCGAGTGTCAAGCGCGGCGTGCGAGCTTTGTAACCGCTGGCTGCGGAGCCGGGTGCAGCGTCGGAACCCGGAACTCTTCCTAGAAGGTCTCATCCCGGCAGCAAGCGGTGGCGGCCATCCGCCATGCTGCTCCCATGAGCTTCTGCGCGTTGCTACTCCGCGTGTTCCGCTGAGCCGCCAGCAAGAGCCTGCCGGATCGACGCGATCATCTTCTCTTGCTCTCGCCTGTGGACGGCGCTCCAGTCTCGGCTCGCTGGCGTGTAGTCGTGTTCGCGGAAAGCTTGTGCGGAGTAGTCCAGGGAAGTCCGCAAGAAAGCGATCTGGGCGTCCGTCAATTGGACTGCATGCTTAGGCATGTTCTCTAGTTAGCATACTGTCTACCGCATGTCGGGGCGGTGCCCACCCGCTGCCCCCAGTAGCCCGAATAGTTCGGCTCCGAAAGAGCGTCAGCTAGATATCTTGCTATCACCCGACGTGGAGTCAGTGGTCTGCGCGGCGACGAATCGAAGCGCTGGGATCTCATGGCGTGTCGCCACTCCAGCCGAGCTTCTCTATAGAGTCACCCATCATGGCACCAACGCCCGCGACGCTAACCGTGCGGCCGGGCCGTGCGCTCATAGCCACGGTGGGAGGCCGGACCATCGATTTGGGGGCTTCGACGACCTCGAACGACCATGCGCGGCCGTTCCTCAAGTGGACCGGAGGCAAGCAGTGGCTCGCGGCCGTCGCCTCTAGTGTGATGCCCGAGGATTTCGTTGGCCGATACATCGAGCCGTTTCTCGGGGGAGGATCGGTCTTCTTCGCTGTGGGATCGCGGAAGGCGACGCTCGGGGATATGAATGCCGAGTTGATCGAGGCTTACCAGGGCGTCCGCGACTGTCCTGAGAAGGTGATTGCCGCGCTCGCTCGGTATCCGCATGACCGTGAGTTCTTCGAGGCCATGCGACGCGCCCGGCCTAGGGCTATCCACACAAAGGCCGCTCGTCTGATCTACCTAAACAAGACAGCCTTCAATGGGATGTATAGGGTAAACCTTCGGGGAGAATTCAATGTCCCGTTTGGCCGTTATGTGAACCCAACGATCTGTGATCCCGATAGAATTCGCCGAGCATCTCACGCCTTGCGCGGGACCACCCTGCGGGTCGGTGACTTCGCGGCGACTATGAAAGCAGCTAAGCCAGGCGATGTTGTCTATCTCGATCCTCCGTACATCACTGGGCACCGAAACAACGGCTTCCTGAAGTACAACGCACCGCTGTTCTCGTGGGAGGATCAGCAACGACTCGCAGCGTTGGCAATACGTCTTGCAAATCGCGGCGTGTTCGTGATCGTCAGTAACAGCGATCACGGTGATGTGATCTCGCTCTATAAGGGCTTCTTTCGGTATGGGATAACGCGCAATAGCCTGATTGGCGGTCAAGGAAGTCATCGTGGTCCCATACAGGAGGCACTACTTACGTCCACGCCGATACACGGCGTACCAACCCATCGCATGTAAATGGTGCAAATCACAAATACCACGCTAGACCACATAGACCCTGATCTCATCGATAAGAATCCGGTGAATCCAAGACTGATTTTCCGCGAAGCAGAGATGAATCAGCTCTTGGACTCGATTCGTGAAGTCGGAATCCAGGTGCCGCTCGCCGTGTACGCCGCCGGTAAACGGTATGTCCTTCTAGACGGCGAGCGTCGCTGGCGCTGTTCTAAGAAGCTCAATCTAAAGACGGTTCCTGTTTTGATTCAGCCCGAGCCTTCGCCGTTGGAGAATCTCCTCACGATGTTCAACATTCACAACGTGAGAACTGACTGGGATCTTATGCCAATGGCCCTCAAGCTCAAGGACGTTCAGCAACTGCTCGGTGAAGCGGGGCAGTCGGCGACCCCCAAAGCGCTTTCGGCTGTCACAGGCGTTTCGCTTCCTACCGTGAGGCGTGCACTTGAGCTGCTGGACCTCCCAAAGCGCTACCAGAATCTACTACTTGAGGAAGGAAAGAAGCCACGCGATCAGCAGAAGATCACGGCAGATGTATTCGTAGAGGTTAATAAGTCGAAGCGCGTGATCGAGCAGTATCAGCCAGAGGTGTTCGAGTCGGTTTCCGAGGAGCAGTTCGTTGATGGGATGGTCGACAAGTATCGAGAGGGCGTCGTCAACAACGTTGTGCGCTTCCGCGATATCAGCAAGATTGCGAGAGTCGAGAGGACCGAAGGAGATCCCGCCATTGCAGCCCCCGCATTGATTCGCCTAGTGCGAGACAAGTCTTACAAGATCGAGACCGCCTATGAGGACACTGTTCAGTCAGCTTACGTTGTGCGTGATGTAGGCTCCAGAATTACTGCGCTCGCGTCACGTCTCGCGGAGCTCGACCGAAGTCAGCCGCTGCCGCAGGCAGTCGTGGACGACTTGCGCGGTCTTCGTGTAACCATTGACGAGCTGCTAGAGGACTACTAGTGGAGTTTGTGCTGACGCCGGAGGAGGCGCAAAGCACGGCCCAGGCGGTCATCAAGCACCTGGAATCCGAGAAATACAAAGTTACAGTCGAGATTGGCGTTCGTGACGACATCCCATTTCGTCCGACAATAAGCGCTGTCAAGAGTGGGATGTCTAGATATATCGAGGCTCAGAGCGTACCCCAATATACTCAAGGCGTGAGGGATCTCGTGCATCGTGCGGGGGTAGAGAAGTTCTACTGCGAGATTTATATTGCCGTCGCGATGAGTGCTTCGCTCAGCGGCCATTTTCTCAATGAGCTGTCGCGCGACGGCGTCGGCCTGATTCTCGTTGATTCACAGGGCCTCGTATCGATTCATAGGCCAGCAATGAACCCTGCACTGCAAGTATCGCCTGATCCTACGCTGAAACTCGGGCGTCTGAAAACCCAGGTGCGGGAAGCCGTCAAACGGTTTAACGCTGGAGAGCGGAAGGCGGCGTTGCAAGAGATGTGTGAGATCGTGGAAGGCGAGACTGGCAGATTGGTAAAAAAATTGGCCAAGAAGGCGTGGGTATCGACATCAGAGGCGGCGATCGAGAAAATGGACTGGTCTAGGCGTATCGACCTAGCAGCCTCAACAACTGGATATACAGGCGGCCACAGCCCGATCGTGGATGACAAGCTCAAGCAGGACTTGCATTCGTTCCGCGGAGCCCGCAACTTGATAGACCATGCCGCTAATGCGGCAGGCGAGAAGAAGCGACAGACTCAATTTGCAGAGCGCATGTGCATGGGGCCGCGCCTGGCGGGAGAGCTGCTGTCGCTACAGGCGAAGGTAGTCTGACTAGAAATTACCGGCGGTACCGAGGCGGAAGTGGATCTCGGAACGTCCTGATCTGCGCTGCCACGGACAACGCAGACGCCCGTCGTCTGGTCTCAGGATCTACGTTTGCCTAGCAGGTCGTACAAGCGGTGTTGGATGACACTGGCTTGGCGTACTCCTTTAGCCGATGTTTGACTTATCGTGACACCCTGGCGCACTATGGACTATGAAGCATTCACGACAACACGCCGCCTGGGAGAGGGCACAGCTACTTACGCTCATCAAGGAGAGAACGCGCATCACGACAAGTGAGCTGGTCGGCCTCACGGGATTTAGTCGCGGCGTAGTGCTCAACCGCCTCCACGTCTTGTGCAAGCGAGAGGAAGTCAGTCATCTCGGCTACGCCGAACGTGGCACAGTGCTATGGGCGATGAAGCCGAAGGTGGATCGGTTCGCCATACCCCACGGCTGGGAACTCTACGATCCCACGACGCGAGCGAAGGCTTCGCGCTCTGTCGAAGGCTGACGACTAGCTTCTCTGTCGTACAACGGGCATTTGGTGCCTGAGCTCGGATGCCAGGGCGCGTTCAACCTGATCGGTGATATGCTCCACGATTGGGAGAAGTATTGTGAGTCACGAAGTATATGTATTCGCCGGGGCTGCGGTAGCGGTGATAGGCGCCGGGCTCGTCTTGCGTGGACTCACACTCGCCGATAACGAATCGATGAACTTGACGATCTTCGACTGTACCAAGGACCTCTTCCTCGCCGCGGTCGCCGTTTTTCCTACGACGCTCATTATCGAACCAAAGCCTGGAGCAACTATTGATTTCCACGCCGGGGAACTGCTTGCCACCTTTCTCCTCCTCGCACTTATCGCACTTTGGGCCAAGGGAGACACCCGGTACTTCTACTACTGGCGCCGCGGTGAAAAGCGCACAAAGCAGAATGATGGCAAGCTCGGTCCAGCTGCGACAGCTTCCCATCCGAGGCTTAGGAAGGCCGCGGCCTTCGCATTTGGAAACGGTCTTGGGTTCTCCGTCCTCTTCGCCTCCACAGCCCTATCTCACCATGTCGCTTCACTCGCCAAATGACGAACCGTGATATCAGCATCGGAATTGGCGCTGGCCTACTCGCCATCGTCGCCCTGATATTGGTGCTAGGGATCGAAACGTTCGTTACGGGAGTCGTCGCAATCACGGGTGCGGTAGCGCTCCTGGGCGGCATCGCATGGCTCGCGTCGAAGCGGGGTGGATGAGGCAG
The DNA here is from genome assembly GCA_036496915.1 of Solirubrobacteraceae bacterium. Lineage (GTDB taxonomy): Bacteria > Actinomycetota > Thermoleophilia > Solirubrobacterales > Solirubrobacteraceae > Palsa-744. Next base: position 45,889 of record DASXKH010000021.1, on the reverse strand, counting down.
GTTCCCTGCGGATTACGGCGCTAGAGGCGTCGCACAATCGGCGATGGACGTCGGCAGTTGTGGCTCGTGTCAGCCACTTGCGCCGATTCCATCTAGCGCTTAGGCTAGCCTGCCGCTTATGGTCTAGTTATCGGGAGGTATCGAGATGCCGAACATCAAGGATGTGTACGCTGAAGGCGCCCAGCAGCACGTGGCCTTTGTGCAGGAATGGTGCGACAGGTGTGGCTATGCATGGCTTGAGATCTCTAGCGTGGCTGAGTCGTGGCTTGCTGCGCAACCTGGGCGCAAAGGGGTATGCCTCCCGCTCGCGGGACCATCCGGACCCGAGATTCGGCTTCTGGCTCTTGCAGGTAACTTGCCAACGCTCTACGTATCCGGCGGCATCCTGAAAGGGGTAGTCGATCAGGGTTCCGCTCTGGAGGCTGTGAACTCATGGACTCGAAGTAATCCTGCATTTCCGTGCTTTCTCGCCCAACCCGATCCCAACGGCTTCCAGTTCCATGATTCAACAGCAAGTGTTTCCACTGCTCCTCATGCAGGATGCACCTGCCTTCGTGAAGTCCTGCATCGACCAGATGCTCGATGTCTTGCTCGAGCGACGGCGGACTGTGATCAGCGAAGGCCTCGTCGGCACTCCATTCTCGCCGCAGGATGACGCATACCTCCTCGCGGCAAGCCTCTGAGGCTGGAGCACGTCGCACAACCGGGTATTGACCGACGTCGCATCGCTTCTGGTTCGCACAAAGACGGCCTAGCCTCACAGCGGCCAAGGTCGCGGCCACATGCGCAGCTCCGGTCCCGTGTGAGCACCAATCGGTCGGATGGTCCTCTCCTGGAGCTCTTTGCCTTGCGCATCTCCTACTGGCATCACCAAGACGAGCCGATGGCGCACAACCCGATATTGAGCAACAGCGTTAGAGCGTCGGGTCAAGCGCTCGCGCGGTCAGGTAGCCTTACTGTTTCATGTCTGAACCGTGGAACCGTCTCGCGAGTGCGGCTGCCCCCGTGCCTGCTCAAGTACTGTTGGGCACCGAGTTGGCCCTGCTGCTGGCTGCAGTTGTAGCGCTGGTGAGTTTGGAAAGGGAGCGTGACGGCGACGAGCGCACCCGCCAGACGACACCGACGAGTGTGGGAACGCGCTCGTCCGATAGACACCAACCCGCTCTCATCACCGTATTCACGTGGACATCAGGAGCGACAGCGCTTATCGCCGCCGTGATCGGAGCCGTCGCACTTGTGACTGGCCATCTCGTGTCATGGGAGAAGGCCCTTGTTTCGTTCGCGCTAGTGTTCGTGCTGGCGGGGGTGTTCGTCAGCTACTTGTCCATGATTAGGACACGAGATATCCACTCCACTCGTCTGGCTAGCTGGTTTATTGGTGCAGGAGTGACTGTGACAATAGTAACGGTCGCGTTCCTGGTTGTGCGATCAGGACCGGCAAAGCCTAGCGGGGGGGTCACTTTCCCCGTGTACGGAACCTGCCTCTCCGGTGGCTGCGGGCTCAAGCAGCGCGCGGGACCCGGGCCTCAATATCGGGAGGTTGGGCCGCGTCTTCAGGACGGCACGCGAGTGTCGATTGAATGTCGAATTGCAGGCCGCCCCGCTCCCGGATATAGCTCGAAGTGGTGGGACCGGATTTCCAGCGGCTCGTTTGTCAGTGATGCATTCATCGATAGGCCGAAGGATGGCCGCCCGCCCTACATTCGTCTGTGCAATCCCGCACTTACCGGCGCCTAACCGATGAATGCCATGCGTGTTATCGCTGTCCTCACGGTCGCATGGGCGACCAATCTCGCGCTGGGGTTTGTCTCGGTGCGCTCGGTCACCGCCACCCCAAGCAACGCACGCTTCATCGAACTTGGACACAACACAAACGGTGGCGACAACCGCTTGGACGTCATCCTTACCGTGAAGACCGGCACGCCGCGATCTGCCTGCGAGGGCAAAATCTGGTTGCTTTCACGCACACGGCCACTCCCCAGCCTCAGAACGAGTTCGAAGGGAGGCGGGCAATGGAGATGGGAGATAGCCACAGACGCCCCTGGTGGTCTACTAACGGCTAGGGTGCGGTGTACCGTCGATCACCAGTCCGTGCGACGGACGACCGTGTTCGAAGTACGTGCAGGTCCGCAACCCTCTCGCTTCTTTCGCCGTATCGACGCCGTCGGCACAATGAACCCAGGATTCTGGACGCCGCCGAACACGAAGAACGGCTCGGGGCAGGGTGGTCCCAGCCTGTACCCGCCTGGGCAATGCACAGGCTTCGTTGCCCGTCTACGACCCGATCTACCTTTCTTTCCCGATGCTACTGGTGATGCAAAGAATTGGGCCGTCTCAGCAGCGGATGCAGGCTGGATCGTCAATCAGACGCCGTCTATCGGAGCCGTCGCCGTCTTCAAGCCGGGCCAATACGGAGCGGGTTACATGGGCCATGTCGCATATGTCACAGCAGTGCTCGGCGACCGCATCGAAGTGCTCGACCGTAACTGGAGGGGAAACGGGGCGACTCTGAGGCGAAAGACGCGCTGGAGTGGTATCGACTTCATTCACGCACGAGCACCGCAACCCATTGAACCCTCGCCATCGGTTCCGCCAGCTAACCCACCACCGGTCACGCCGGCAATCACGCTCATTAGTGAGACAACTGGCGGCTACACGCACACGTGGTCAGATTACCTGACTGCGGGAGGGATGGCTGGTCCAATCATCCCACCGTACGTAAGCGTTGAGATCGCGTGTAAGGTGATTGGGTTTGCAGTCGAAAATGGCAACAGGTGGTGGTATCGGATCGCGTCGGAAGCATGGGGTGGCACATTCTATGCGTCCGCAGATGCCTTCTACAATAACGGTCAGACGACGGGAAGCCTAGTCGGCACATCGTACGTCGATCCAGCTGTGCCCAATTGCTAGCATCCTATTCGCTGGTTGTCTGCAGGCCGCCACAACAGTTGACTAGACACCTCGTGCAGCGGCAATGAGCGACTTCACCCGTCACACATATGACAGAGACGGAGGCTATCGGTGCACCCAGCCTACCGTAGACCTGGGCGGTTACAGCACAGGATAGGTTAGGAGCATTAAGACCGCTCCGGTCATGCCTCCGGCCATAAATAGAAGGCTGGCGTATAGCGCTAACCCGAAAACGCGCCGCAAGTGGCACCACCAACCAGGCGGCACCGATCAGCCAGCGTGGACGCGGGGGCCGTCGGATCGTATGCAGGACGTATGCAGGCATCGTGCAGCATGGCTCGGTTCGGGTGGACCTAGCCAATTAAGACTAGCGTAACATCAGCAACAGCAGTTCGGGGCCACTGGATCTACGAACGGTATCCCGTGCAGGCTGCCAGATGTTTGCCCGTTGTTATAGAACGCGTCAGCAGATGCATAGTACGTGCCGCTCCAAGGAGCGGACGCGATCCGGTACCACCAAGTGTCGCCGTCTTCGACCCTGAAGCCCGTGACCTTGCAGGCTATTTGGACGGTGGTGTTTGATGAAGATCGACGGTCCTTGCGTTCCACCAGCGTTCGTGTAGTTGGTCCATGTGTGGGTAACGCCACCGACGGTCTCCGCAAATGTGGGTGGCGGAGGCGGGGTTTGCGAGGGAGGTTCAGTGTGTGGCAACGGTTCAGAGCCGCCTCCGCCCCTGCCACCTGAGCATGTGGCCGATTGACCACTGTCGGGAAGCTGTTCGAGTGTGGCCGCAGGCAGGATATCTGGCCCGGCGTGACCTTGTTCTTTCAGGCACCAATAGATGGCGATCGTAGGAATCCAATAGCGTTTTCCATCTGGACCCACCAACCACGCAGTTTTCTGCGGATTTCTATCGCCATTCCATTGCACAATGTGGCCAGCGTATTGGCTAGCCGCAGAGGGCGGAGGGACTGAGGGCGGCGCTGGGCGATGTAGATAGACATCGGCACTCACGTCAGCTTCGGCAGCCTTCTGCTGTGCTTCCTGCGTCGCCCTGAGCTGCTCGGCGCTTGCTTGCTGCTGGTTGGAGTAGTCGGGTGGAGGTGTATGGCATGGCTGTCGTTGTCCGGTCGAGCTTGCGGCGGCAGGCATATGCTGGTTGGGGCTCGCAGTGGACGACGGTGCAGCCGAAACGGCCAGCGACGGGTTGGAACGCTGCTGTATACGGAATTGCACGAGCCGTCGTCGGCGAGACAGAGAGACGATACTGCCGGTATGCCGCGAGGAGCAAGCATCTTGATCTTTCTGGTGGACGGCACGCCGCAGGGTCTGCGCCTAGTCCAGCGCCCAAGCTGGACCGGCTCGTTTCTTGCCTTCGCCAGGGCGGACTACGCACAGGCCCGGAAACGTCCAGAGATGAACCGCACCGGCGCCTACGTGCTGGTTGGACCCGATCCCACCGAGCCACTGAGACGACGGGTCTATATCGGCGAGGGCGACGCCATCATTATCCGCGTCGACGCGCAACAACGGGAGAAGGATTTCTGGACGCATGCTTACGTGCTCACGACCAAGGACGATTCGCTCAACAAGGCGCACGTGAGGTACATTGAGGCGCAACTCCTGGCTCTCGCCAGGGCGGCTGGCGTCGCCTCGATCGACAACGGAACGGAGCCGGACCCGGCTAGCCTCAGCGAGCCCGAGACCGCCGAGATGGAGACCTATCTCGACTACGCCCTGCCGCTGTTCCCGCTCGTGGGCGTCAACGTATTCGAGTCGGTCGAGGAGCAACCGCCGGCGACAAGCGCCACGCCAACGGACGAGGGGGCGGCGGCTGCGATTACGACGGAGCGCCTGTATCTCTCCACCCAACTTACTCAGGCAGAGGGCGAAGACCAATCTCGCGGCTTCCTTGTCCTTGAGGACAGCAAGGGGCGGCTCGAGAAGATGGTGATGCAGAGGGGTTACGAGCAATTGCGTGACACGCTGCTGCATGAAGGGACTCTCGTAGAGGAGGGCGACCATGTCCGCCTTGTCCGTAGCTACCTCTTCGATTCGCCGTCTGCGGCTGCCAGCGTGATGGCTGGCGGCAACAAGAACGGGCGCACCGAGTGGCGGGACGCGGCCGGCCGGACGCTTAAGGAATTGGAAGAACGAGCAACGCCCGCTACAGGCATCACAAATCGGCTGGAGGAATAGCCACGGGCGGCGGGCGGGTTTGGCTTCCCGCAGAGCAAGATGGCTCAACCGACGCCGATCGCCGGCGCTGCCATCAACGTTTGGTTTGCGCGCCGAAAAGTTTCGCCCATTTTCTTGTCGGCGCGCAAACCGATTCAGAGCTTGTCGATCGCGCGGTGTAGATCACGACGGTCGATGACTCGTGCAATCAGATAGCGCGAGTCGCGCCCGTCCGTCAGTTCGCGGTAGATCACGCGATGCACACCGACACGCAGCCGGCGCCACGGAGCGTGTCCGGCGATCTGCTTGATGTCGAGGTTCGCGGCGTCCGCTGCCAGCGCCTCGAAAGCGTGCTGTACCCGCTTGCGGGTCACGCGGTCCAAGCGCTTGAGGTCGCGCGTCGCGCGTGGCGCAAGCGTGATGTTGCTCAAGGGGTCCGTCATCTACGACGACCCGACTTCCTGCTCGCCGGCTCTATCGTCCGGCGTCTTCTTGCGCGTCCAGTTCCGCGAACACCTCGGCGGCCGAGCGAGTCTGACCGTCTGCAAGCGCGCGGTCCGCGGCAGCCATGTCCTCGGCGAAGCCTGGGACCTTCGAGAGCAGGTAGTCCTCGAGATCCTGAGCGTCGATCGGCACGAGCGCGGCGACGGGCTCGCCGTGCCGTGTGACAAGGGCGGTGTGTTTGGAATCGGCGACATCGGCGACGACGCCGCTTGTGTTGCGCTGCAGGTCACGGATGCTGATTGTGCTCATTGGGCGCCCTCGGCCTTCCCAGAGGAGAATGTCAGACAAGTATACATACATTGGCGGACGTCAACGGCTCCTACGACACGCATCGCTCAGCGTGAGCAAGGCCGCCTCATGCGCTCCCGACAGCCGGCGCCAACATCAGCGCATGGTTTGCGCGCCGACAAGTTTTGCCCACCATTGCTTCACTAATTGAACCAACGACCAAAGCCTCTGATGCCCATTCGGTGTCGGAGGGCTCAGGCCGGCCACCAATTCCCCATGGCGCAGGCTCAGGCGCTCGATAATGGCCTCGACGCGCTCGCCGTCGCAGTAGCCGTGGTCCGGAAGCGCGTGACAGCCCCAGCCACGCCGAGCGCGCAGAGTTGCTTTAATGTGGAGATGAGCCGAAGGGGCAGGGCGGGCGCTCTCGCGCTCTTGCTGGCCGCCTTGTTGGGGGGCGGCGACGCGATTGCCGGCGCGAACCTCGTATCGGTGAGGCTCCCGACGAGTTCGAGCGCCACTACCGGGAAGCTCAAGGTTCGCCTCCGCCCGAACATGTCCCTGCCGCGAGGAGGGTTCTACTACGCGGTGCTCGTGCTGGTCGACTACAAACTGGGTGCGCCCGGAGAGCAGCCGATGTGCGCCGTTTCCAGTGACATGCGAGAGACGCAGTACATCTCCCCCCGAAATGGACGCACCGGTCGCCTCATCCTGCTTCCGGCCCCTTCAGCAGATCGGCGGTGGTGTCACGGCACGTACGAAGGCGCGATCTACGCGGTGCCGCACAAGCCACGGTGCACTCACCACGACTGCTACGGGACCGCCGCAGGGGGCCCGTGCTGGGAACTCGAAGGCAAAACGGCATGCGGAGTCGTCGCGAATCCCAAAGCGCAAGAAGAACGGGAAGCGAAGGAACGTGCGGAACGCGAACAGAAGGAACGGGAAGCCAGAGAACAGACGGAAGCCGCAGCCAAGGCAAAGGCCGAACGCGAAGCCGCGGAACTGGCCAAACGCGAAGCAGAACGAGCGCAGCAGACCACCTACAGCTACCCCGGCGGCCTTCCGCATCCGATCGATGGAAGCGCGCGGATCGTGGCCCGCTTCACCGTCACCTTCAAGTAGTTGCTCGCCGTTGATCGCGCTGTAGCGCATCTCCAGCAGCGTCGGGGGACAGCTCCTACATCAGCAGCACACGCCATCGTCGGTCATGCGTTGACACGCGCCGTGTGTGCCTCCCCGTGCTCGAATGCCGGCGCGAGCTGCTCGATCGAGGCAGCCGAGATGCCGGTGCGCTTCGCCGTCTCACGCCAGTGTGAGGTCGCCACGGTGACCTCACCGAGGACCCTGCGCGCCTGCTCGGGCGTGAGGCGGAACACGGGCGCGATGTCGAGCGCGCCCGCGATCGAGTTGCGTCCGTCCCCGCCTGAAATGCTCGTCGAGAACTCATGTCGGCGCGGGTTCGGGTTCAGGTCGAACGCCGGCGACAGGCTCCAGCCGGCAGTGCTCGCGCGCAGGAAGCCATGATTTCGCAGGTGGTCATCGGTGTTGGAGATCAGGATCCCGAACACGATCCGCCGCCAGAGCTCCGCAAGATCATCGCTGGCGCTCGGCGAGTGCTCCTCGATTGCCTCCGCGATCTCGATGTAGCTCGAGCCCTCGCCCTCGTGCGCCTCCAGCAGCGTCATCGCACTCACGTAGCCGCTGCGCCCGAGCTGACTGCGGTCAAAGCGCGTGAGGATCAGCACCGGCCTGCCGGCGACGAGATGCAGCTCGAACTCCGAAACGGCGATCCCGGCATGCCGCGCGAGGGACAGAGCGACGGCCTCCCAGGCGATCACGTCCCAATCATCGCCCAGCGGTGCGGGGAACTTGGCGATGCCGAGGCGTCCCTCGCGGTCGAGGACATGCGCCTTCGGGCGTGCGCCGCCGAGTGAGCTGCCACCTTCGAGCAACAGCCTCAGGTCCGCGGCACTAACCTCGTTGCGTTCGAGCTGCTCAGCCGCGTTCAGCAGGCGTGGCAGGTCAATCAGGTGCGGAATCCCATCGCGCTCGTGCGCAAGGAAGCCGCCCTGCTCGTCGTGGCGGAAGCGCAGCGCGCCCTGGCGCAGGTCATCGCGCACGCCAAGCAGGTAGTCGACCTCGGCGACCTCGCGCTCGGCGCGACCATGCTCGCGGGCGTCGATCAGCTCGCCGCGGCGCAGCAGCCGCCGACCCCAACCGTCGGGTGCGGCGTCTGAGAAGGCACCGAACAAAGCCCGGCCTTCCGGGGTCTGCTGCTGGCCACTGTAGAGCTGAAGCGCCGGGTCAAGCGCATAGGCGTCCGGGCGTTGTAGGTAGTTGTCGAGGTAGGCGAAGGTCGCTGACTGCGCTCCGCGACCGCGGTGCGTCCACATGCGCCCAGCGGGCACGTTCTCACCGGCGAGCTGTACGACCACCTCGACGCTGCCGTCGGCCATCGCTCTAGCCCTCGAGCCTTCTCGGGCGCACCCGTTGTGGCAGCTCCTCCTCGGAGCGAAGGCGACCGACATCGCTTGCGAGCGGATCGAGCGCCCGCGGCAGACTCTCGAGGATGCCGAGCGCCCGTAGGATCAGCAGCAGGTTCTCGACGCTGACGCTGCCCTCGCCGGCCTCCAGGCGCTGCAGCGTGTTACGCGAGATGTTTGCCCGGTCGGCGAGCTGGGCCTGCGTCAGCCCGCGGAGCTTGCGCCACGTCGAGATGTGCTCGCCCAGCGCCCGCTCAGCGCGGCGCACGGCCAGCGGCGGACGACGTTCGCTCCTTGTCTTTTTAGGCTCCATATCTCAGGCATTATAACGCTTAGTGCCTGACTTATCGATCTTTATCTCTGTCGTCTGAAGTCACTTTTGGCGAGGCTCACAACTCAGCGATACGCCCCATCAGAAACCGTCGCTCGGGCTCCGTATGGGTCAGCTCCAACGCGCGCTCGTACGCCACCCGCGCCTCCTTTGAGCGATCGAGGCGGCGCAGCAGATCGGCGCGGGCGGCGTGGTAGTAGTGGTAATCCGCCAGCCCCTCGATCCGCTCGATCTCCCCCAGCCCCTCCCGCCAGCCCCGCGCGTGAGCGATCGCGACGGCGCGGTTGAGCCTCACGACCGGCGAGTCGCCAACGCGCGCAAGCTCGTCATACAGGGCCGCGATCCTCACCCAGTCGCTCTCCGGCCGGGCGTGCAGCAGGGCGATCTCGGCCTGCAGCACGTAGGGACCGCGCCCGCGCAGAGACCGCGCGCGCTCCAGCGCCACGCGACCGTCGCGTATGCGCTCGCCGTCCCACAGCCTCCGGTCTTGATCGGCGAGCAGCACGATCTCCCCGTCGCGCCGGCGGGCCGCGCTGCGCGAGTCGTGCAGCAGCATCAGCGCCAGCAGACCGCACACCTCCGGCTCGTCCGGCATCAGCTCCGCGAGCGCGCCACCGAGACGGATCGCCTCCCGTGAGAGCTCGTTGCGACCGTCATAGCCGGAGTTGAAGATCAGATACACGACCGCCAGCACCGCGCTCAGCCGGTCGGGCAGCAGGTGGGCGGGCGGGACCCTGAAGGGGATGCCCGCGGCCTTGATCTTGCGCTTGGCGCGAACCAGCCGCTGGGCCATCGTCGGCTCGGGCACGAGGAACGCGCGCGCGATCTCCTCGGTGCTGAGCCCGCCGAGCGTGCGCAGCGTCAGCGCGACCTGGGCCTCGGTGGCGAGCGCGGGATGGCAGCAGGTGAACACGAGCTCCAGGCGCTCATCGGGCACTGCGCTCGTCTCGATGTCGGTGTCGATGTCGTCTGTCACGGTCGCCTCGGGTGCCTGCAGCAGGCGGGTCTTCGCGGCGAGCGTGCGATCGCGGCGGATGCGATCGATCGCGCGGTTGCGCGCGGTGGCCACCAGCCAGCCGGCGGGGTTAGCAGGCGCCCCCTCCCGCGGCCAGCGCTCGGCGGCGATCGCGAACGCCTCCTGGGCGGCCTCCTCGGCGAGGTCGATGTCGCCGAGGAAGCCGATCAGCGCCGCCAGCACGCGGCCCCAGTGATCGCGAAACGTCTGCTCGAGCGCGACCGTCACTCGACGATCGGGCGGATCTCGATCGCGCCGCCCATGCTCGCCGCGGGGATGCGCGCGGCCAGCTCGATCGCCGCGTCCAGATCGTCGGCCTCATAGAACAGATACCCGCCAAGCGCCTCCTTGACCTCGGCGAACGGGCCGTCGGTGCTGAGCGTCCGCCCGTCCTGCACACGCACCGTGGTCGCGGTCTCCGGGGGCTGCATCCGCACTCCGGGGGTCGCCCGCGAGTCTTCGTTGATCGCCCGATAGGCAGCGTAGACGGCACCCTGCTCGGCCTCGGACAGGCCCTCCCACGCAGGCGTGCCCGGCAGCGGGGTGCTGCCCTGGTGGATCAAGAGCATGTACTTCATCGTCTTCTCCTTCGTAGGTTACGTGGATGGTCTGCCCTGAAGACGAACGGAGGGGCAGAAAATCGACACCTTCCCGTGCTCGGGCCGCTGAGTCCCCGCGCTCGGGCCGTTGACCCAGACGCTATGGTCGCGTCGCGATGAGCGTCGACGATCGTGCGGGGGGCCGCTTCGATGAGGGCTCGGGGGAGCACTGCTGAACGTGCTCGCCGTCGTGCACGTGGCTCCGGGCACGTTCTTCGCGATCATCGCCGCCTCGGCGCTCGCCGGGAGCGTCACCGCGGTGGCGGGCGAGCATGGCGTGCTCGTGCCGGTCGTCGTGGTCGAGCTGCTGCTGGGGGTCGTGCTGGGACCGCAGGCGCTTGGGCTGCACGTCAACCAGTTCATCACGTTCTTCTCCGACCTCGGCCTGGGCCTGTTGTTCTTCTTCGCCGGCTATGAGATCGACTTGCACCGGATCATGGGGCGGCCCTTGCGCCTGGCGCTGCTCGGCTGGGTGCTCTCGCTCGCGCTCGCCTACACGATCGGCGGGGTGCTCGCGGCCCTGGGGATCGTGCTCTCTCTCCTCTACACGGGCTCGGCGCTCGCGACGACGGCGATCGGCACGCTGATCCCGATCCTCTCCGACGCCGGCGAGCTGCGCACGCGCTTTGGCACCTTCCTGCTCGCCGCCGGCGCCGTCGGCGAGTTCGGCCCGATCCTCTTGCTGACGCTGATCCTCTCGGCGCAGAGCACGGTCCACAACGGGCTGATCCTGCTCGCGTTCGTAGGCTTGGCGGTCGGCGTGGCGGTCTTCGCGGTGCGCTCCTCCGAGCGGACCGTGCCACTGTTCGAGCAGACCTTGGAGAGCAGCTCCCAGCTGGCGGTGCGCTGGATCCTCGTGCTGGTGTTCGCGCTCGCGCTGCTCGCCTTCGAACTCGGGCTCGATCTGCTCCTCGGGGGCTTCGCGGCGGGCGTCATCACGCGCCAGCTGCTGAGGACGCGCGAGCTGCCGGCCTTCGACTCCAAGCTCACGGCGGTCGCCTTCGGCGTGTTCGTGCCGTTCTTCTTCATCGTCAGCGGCATGAACCTCGACGTCGAAGCGCTGTTCGCGAGCGTCTCGGGCGTGCTGAAGATGATCCTCTTCTTCCTCCTGTTCCTGGTGGTGCGCGGCGCGCCCGCGCTGCTGCTCTACCGCGACGTGCTCGACGCCCGCGCGCGAGCGGCCCTGGCGCTGATGTGCTCGACCCAGCTGCCGCTCGTCCTGGCGATCACGACCCTGGCCGTGGAAACGGGGCACATGCGCGCCTCCACGGCCGCCGCGCTGGTCGGGGCGGCGGTGCTCTCAACGCTCGTCTTCCCCGTTCTCGGCCTGCGCCTGCGTGGCGATCTCGCCGCCGCAGAGGCAGCCGAGGGGGCCGCCGCGATCTTCTGAGCGACGCCCGGAGATGTCCGGGTTGCGGCAACGGGCGTCGCAAATGCAGTTGACACCCACCCTAGATTCATGTTACTGTCGGTAACGCGAAATGGGAGCGGCGATCCTCGCTTCAGAGGAGTACGGGGCGACCGTTATGACGGCGGGTTGAGGAGAGGGGAGTGTGTGATGAAACACCATACTCGGGTCCTGGTCGCGGCGAGCCTCGCCTGCGCCTGCCTGATCGCCGCCGCGGTCGCGTGGGGGGCGCAGACACAGACGTTGACCGTTCACGCCGGCTTCACGCCCGACCGGCTGGGAGTGCCGACCAACCTCTCGGCCACGGCCGTGTTCGGACCGACCGGCCCCGGCCCGCAATCGCCCGCCGTCAAAGTGACGGCCTACGCCCCCGCCGGATTGCTCGTGGACGTGCGCGGTGCGGGCACCTGCACCGCCACCCCGGCAATGCTCGAAGCGCGCGGCCCCAGCGCCTGCCCGGCCAGCTCCCGGATCGGCCTCGGCAATGGCGTCGGGCTGTTTGAAATAGCCCACGAACACATCCCCGGACCGCTAACGATCGAATTCTTCCTGGCGCCCTCCGAACACGGACATCTGGCGGTGTTGATCTACGTCGAAGCGGTCACGCCCGCCTCCGAGCAGCTCGCCTTCGTCGGTCACGAAGCCCGCGCGCCCAAGCCCTACGGCGTCGGCATCACCTTCGAGATCCCGATCGTCACCACGCTCCCCGGCGCGTCCCTCGGCTGGCTGCAGCACGTCTCGCTGAGCTTCGGGGCAAGCCACGTCGCCTATTACAAGACGATCCACGGCAAGCGCAAGCTCCAGCACGTACGCGGCCTCGTCACCCCCAAGACCTGTCCCCGCGCGGGCTTCCCGATCGAAGTGCAAATCGGCTTCGCGGACGGCACGGCGACCAGCACGAGCACCACCATCCCATGCCCACACAGATAACCGGGCATTACGCGATGAGCGCCACGCCGCTGCCCCTCGCCGAACCGATCTCTGGTGAAGAAGCTCCGCGTAAACGCCCGCAAGCGCGACATACTTACCATCAAATGCGTCCCCCACAGATCAACATCACCCCCAGCCGTGCCGGCGTGGTGGTCGGAGCTCGTACGGCCGTCGTGGCGCTGACGATCTGCGCCGGGCTGGCCGCCGGCGCGAATGCTGAGAACTTCGCCTCGATCGCGCCCTCCGTGTCCCCCAACCGTCTGCACGCCAAGGTCGCGCTGACCATCACCATGCACCTGTCGGGCAGCCAGTTCGGCGTGCCGGCCCCCCTGAGCAAGTCGATCGTGCGCCTGCCCGCCGGCATGACGCTCGACATCCCGCACCTGAGCAGCTGCAGCGTCGCACGCCTGCGCGCCCGCGGACCGAGCGGCTGTCCCGCCCGCTCCAGGCTCGGCAGCGGACACGCGCTCGTGGAGGTTCACGCGGGGACCGAAAACATCACCGAGGAAGCGGACCTGTGGGCGTTCCTCGGCCCACCGAACAACCTGCAGCCGACGTTCGAGATCCTCGCCCAGGGCTACACGCCGATCGACGAACGCAAGGTGCTGAGCGGGAGCGTGCTCCCGGCGAGCGCGCCATACGGGGAAGAGCTCGAGATGACGATCCCCCCGATCCCCACGCTGATGTTCGAGCCCGACGCCTCGATCGCGACCTTCACCCTGACGATCGGCGCGAGCGCGCGGCACTCCAAGCACGCAGCCAACGCGGTGCTCACGCCCTCGACCTGCCCGGTCGGCGGGTTCCCGTTCGCCGCCGAATTCGACTACACCGACGGCTCCGTCGGCCAGGCGCTCGCCACGACCCCGTGCCCGGCATGAGCGGATTGAGGACACCCACCCGCGCCCTGACGGTCCTGGCCGTCAGCCTGCTCGCGCTGGGAGCGCTCGCTCCCCTCAGCGCCGGCGAGCGTCCGTCGTCACTCCCGGGCGCGCGCGCGGCTCGGACCATCTCGCTGAACGAGACGGGCCGTCTGCATCTCACGAGCAAACATGGCTTCACCCTGAACGAGCGGGGCTCGGCGACGGGCACGGTCGTGGGCACGATCTACGTGCACCTGACCGCCGTCTCCAACACCCGTGTGACGGCCGAAGTCAACATCTATGCGCACGGCGCCTCCTTCTCGGGCAACGGCAACGCGAGCTATCGCCGGGCGAGCACGACGGCCAGCTTCGCCGGCTCGATGTCGATCGACCGCGGCACCGGCGGCTACGCGCACGTCCACGGCTCGGGACTGAGCTTCAGCGGCACGATCGCGGAATCGAACCGTGACGCGATCACCGTGCACGTGAGCGGCCGGGTGTCGGACTGATGAGCGGCGCCGGAGATCGCCTCCGGCGCGCTCCAGGGCATTGAATCGAGGCATCGGATGCTGGAGCTGCGCAACCTCGTCAAGCACTATCCGGCGATCGGCGGCGAGCCCGTCCGGGCCGTGGACGGCGTATCGCTGACCGTCGCCCCCGGGGAAACGGTCGCGCTGTACGGGCCGAGCGGCTCGGGCAAGACGACGCTGCTGCTGATGATCGCGATGCTGCTGGCGCCCACGGCCGGTGAGATCCTGATCGGCGAGCGTGACATCTCCACCTTGTCCGAGCACGAGGCCTCGCACTTCAGGCTCTCAGAGCTGGGATTCATTCGTCAGAGCTTCGACCTGCTGCCGGGCGTCAGCGCGATCGACAACGCGACGCTGAAGCTGCTGAAGACCCGGCGCTGGCGCGAGGCCCGGCGCGAGATCGCGCCGCTGCTTGCGCGCCTGGGGCTGGGCGAGCGCATGAACCATCGCTCAGAGACGCTGTCGATGGGCGAGCGCCAGCGGGTGATGATCGCGCGGGCGCTCTCCACCGGACCGCGGCTGCTGCTCGCCGACGAGCCGACCGGGAGCCTCGACAGTCGTCGCGGGCGCGAAGTGCTCGAGCTGCTGCGCGAGCTCAGCCGCGAGCGCGAGGTCGCGGCGGTGATCGTCAGCCACGACCCGATGGCGGCCGAGTACGCCGATCGTGTGCTCACGCTGCTCGACGGCCGGCTCGGCGAGCACTCACCCAATCACGAGGTCTATGCGCGCGGATGAGCCCGCTCAACGCCCTGCACCTCTACCGCGTACGCCTGCGCGCGCGGTTCTGGCAGGAGTGCTTCGCGGTCGTCGGGATCGCCGCCGGGGTCGCGCTGCTGTTCGCCTCGCAGGTCGCAAACTCGAGCCTGCAGAGCTCGGTCTCCCAGCTCTCGCGCGGGATCGCCGGTAACGCGACGCTGCAGCTGCTGGCGCGCGACCCGCACGGCTTTCCGGCCGCCACGCTGACGCGTGTGCGCGCCATCCCCGGCGTGCGCGTCGCCGCCCCGGTGCTCGAAGCGGGCGCGCAGGCCAGCGGCCCGCGCGGCAGCTCCTCGGTGCAGCTGATCGGCGCCGACACGAGCCTGTCGCAGCTCGGCGGCGCGCTCGTGCGCGGCACCCAGCTGCGTCCGTTCGGCGGGATCGGCGCGGTGGTGCTTCCCGCTCCGCTGGCGCGCACCATCGGCGTGACCCGCTTCGGCCAGGAAGCGCTCCTGCAGCTCGACGGGCGCACGGCCCAGGCGCCGCTGTATTCCCAGCTGCATTCGAGCCAGATCGGCGCGCTCGTCCACAGCTCCGTGGCGATCGTTCCACTGTCCTTCGCGCAGGAACTGACCGGCCTGGGCGCTCGCGTGAGCCGTATCCTCATACAGCCCGCCGCGGGCTCCCAGCCGCGCGTGCTCGCCGCGCTTCAGCGGCTGGCGGCCGGGCGAGAGAACGTCGAGGCGGTCGACTACGAAGAACGGCTGTTCGCCAAGGCGGCCGCCGCGAGCAACCAGTCGACCGCGCTGTTCTCGGCGATCAGCGCGCTCGTCGGGTTCCTGTTCGCCTTCAACGCCGTGCTGCTCACCGTCCCGCAGCGCCGCCGGCTGGTCGTCGATCTGCGCCGTGACGGCTATGAGCCGCGGACGGTGATCGCGGTGCTGCTGCTCGACGCGATCGTGCTGGGTCTGATCGCCTGCGCGCTCGGACTGGTGCTCGGCGAGGAGCTCTCGATCCACGTGCTGCACTCCAACCCGGCCTTCCTCTCGCTGGCCTTCGCGGTCGGCTCGGAGCGGTTCGTCAGCTGGCAGAGCATCGCGTTCGCGCTCGCCGGCGGGATGGGCGCGGCGATCGTGGCAGTGCTCACGCCGCTGCGCGACATCCTCTCGCGCGATCCGCTCGCCGCGATCGGGGCGCCGGAGAGCTCCGGCGGCGGCGGTGGCGATGGCAAGAGCACCGGCGGCTGGAGAGCGCCGGCGCACGCCCCCGCCCGTGCCGCGCTTGCGGGAGTGGTATGCCTGGTCGCCGCCACCGCGATCCTGCTGGAGGCGCCCGACGCGGCGATCCCGGGGATGGTCCTGCTCGTGGCGTCGCTGCTGCTCGTGCTGCCATACGCGCTCGCGCTCGCGCTCGAGATCGTCGGCCGGCTCGCCCGCCTGGTCGCGGGCGTGGTCCCGCACGTCGCGACGATGGAGCTCGGAGCGGCGGGAGCGCGCGCCGTCGCGATCGCCGCGACCGGCGCGATCGCGATCTTCGGCAGCGTCGCGATTCAGGGCGCACATGGCGACCTGCTCCACGGCCTCGAAAACGCGGCACGGGACGTGAACGCCTCAACCGACGTCTGGGTCTCCCCCGCCGGCTCCTACAACCTGCTCAACACCACCCCGTTCGCGCCGGTCGATCGCTCCAAGCTCGAACGCGTCGCCGGGGTCCGGGCCGTGCGCCTGTATCGCAGTGGGCTGCTCGACTACGGCGATCGGCGCGTGCTCGTGATGGCCCCGCCGGCGCAGGCCAGACCGCTGCTGCCCGCGACCCAGCTCGTGCGCGGGAACCTGCGCCGAGCCGAAGAGCGCGTGCGCGCCGGCGGCTGGCTCATCCTCTCGCAAGCGATCGCCTCAGAACACCACCTGCACATCGGTCAGGCGATCGCGCTGCCCACGCCCCTGCCGCGGCAGATGCGCATCGCGGCGCTCTCCACGAACATCGGCTGGGCGCCCGGCGCGATCGTGATGAACGCCGACGACTACGCGCGCGCGTGGGGAAGCGGGGACGCGAGCGCTTACAGCATCCTGCTGAACCCGGGCGTCCCACCGGCTCGCGCGGTGCGCGACATCCGTCGCGCGCTCGGTGCAAGCTCGGGCCTTGCGGTGCAGAGCGCCGCCCTGCACACGCTGCGCCAGAGCGCCCTCAGCCGCCAGGCGCTCGCGCGCCTGACCCAGATCGCGACGTTGATCCCGATCGTCGCGGTGCTCGCGATGGCCGCGGCGATGGGCGCGATGATCTGGCAGCGCCGCCCGCGCCTGGCCAAGCTCAAGCTGGAGGGACTGCCGCGCGCCGACCTGTGGCACACGATCCTGCTCGAGAGCCTGCTGCTGCTGGGCGTCGGCTGCCTGACGGGCGCGATCTTCGGCCTCTACGGCCAGCAGCTCGCCGACCGCGCGCTGGCGCAGACGATCAATTTCCCCGTCGTCTACTCCGTAACGGTGCTCGCGGCGCTGTCGAGCCTCGCGCTGATGACGGCCACGGCGCTCGCAATCCTCGCGATCCCCGGCTGGCTGGCCAGCTCCGTACCGGCCGCGCTGGCCCTGCAAGACTGAGTGAGATGGCACGAGAGGAGCGGCCGCGTTCCTACAAGCAGGTCGCGCGCGCGAAGGCTCAGGAGCAGACCCGCGAGACCCTGTTGCGGGCGGCCACCGAAGAGGTCGAGCAGGACAGCTGGTCGCAGGCGTCGCTGGAGTCGGTCGCCGGGCGCGCGGGCGTCAGCAAGCAGACGGTGCTGCGCCATTTCGGCTCCAAGCAGGGCCTGCTCGACGCGGTCCTCCGTCGCACGACCTCGCTCGTGGTCAAGGAACGCAACGAGGCCCCGGTCGGCGACATCCGTGGCGCGGTCGCCAACCTGGTGCGCCATTACGAGCGCTACGGGGACATCGTCGTGCGCATGCTGCCCTACCGAGACGCGGTGGTGCGCGTGATGGGGCACGAGAGTCGCAGCTCGATCGTGCGCGCCGTCGACCACGGCCATGAGGTGCACGAACAGTGGGTGGCGCGCACATTCGAGCCCCAGCTCGCGGCTCTCGACCCGCGCACGCGCGAACGGCGCCAGGCGCAGCTCGTGGCCGTGTGTGACGTGTACGTATGGAAAATCCTGCGCCGCGACATCGGCCTGAAGCGGCCGCAGGTCGAGGAGGCGGTCGTGGAGATGATCGAGCGACTGCTCGCTCCCGACGACCCCCACGCGTGATCTGTGCGCCTGCTCGCCTACACCTCACCGGCCCGCGGGCACCTGTATCCGATCGTGCCGATCATGACCGAGCTGGCCGCGCGCGGACATCGCACGTCGGTCTGCGCACTGGCCGGCGAGCTCATGCACCTCGAACGGATGGGCATCGAATGCTCGCCGATCGATCCTGCCGTGGAACGCGTCGAGATCGAGGATTGGCGCAAGCGCTCGCCGCGCAGCGCCGGCCTGTCGGTGCTGAAGACCTTCACCGAGCGCTCGGTGAGCGAGACGCCCGACCTCACGCGGGCGATCGAGCGCCATCGCCCCGACGTCCTGCTGATCGACGTCAACTGCTGGGGCGCGGCGACGGTGGCCGAGGCCTCGGGACTGCCGTGGGCGATGTACTCGCCCTATCTGCTGCCGCTGCCCTCTCGCGACGCTCCGCCGTTCGGACTGGGATTGGCCCCGATGGGCGGGCCTCTCGGCAGGATCCGAGACACGCTCGTCGGCCGCGCCATCGGCTTGAGCTTCGACCGCGCGGTCATGCCGACGGTCAACTCGCTGCGCGCCCGGCACGGGCTGCCCGCGCTCGACGGCTACGACGATCTGCTCTCACGGCCGGACCTGCTGCTGGCGCTCACCGCCGAGGGGTTCGAGTACCCGCACAGCGACTGGCCCGCGAACGTGCGACTCGTGGGCGCCGTCAACTGGTCGCCGCCGCTGCCCGCGCCGCCGTGGCTCGCCGAGCTGTCCGATCCACTGGTCCTCGTCACGTGCTCCACCGAGCGTCAGCGCGACAAGCGCCTGCTGCACGTCGCCCTGGAAGCGCTGCCCGCCGCGGGCATGGCCGTGCTCGGCACCTCGGCGGCGCACGATCCAGACGGGTTCAGCGCACCGCCCGGGAGCAGGGTCGTGCGCTTCCTGGCCCATGAGGCCGTGCTCCGGCGCGCGGCATGTGTGGTCTGTCACGGTGGCATGGGCATCACTCAGAAGGCCCTCGCGGCCGAGGTGCCGGTCGTGGTCGTTCCCTGTGGACGCGATCAGCTCGACACTGCGCGTCGTGTCGAGTCCGCCGGCGCCGGCCTGCGCCTCTCCGCGCGGCGGCTGACGCCCGCCCGCCTGACGGATGCCGTGCGCGCGGCGATGGGGATGCGCGAGGGCGCGCGGCGCGTGAGCCGTGCCTACGCGGCCGCGGGGGGTGCCAGGGCCGCGGCGGATGAGCTCGAGGCCATCGCTAGGATGCGAACCCGGTGACTTCGATCGCGTCCACCCCTTCAGCCGATACGCCTGAGCGCTCCCACGGCGGCGAGCTGGGCGCGATTCGCGCGCGCGATCTGCGACGGACGTTCAAGGGTGAGATCGAGGCCGTTCGCGGGATCGACCTGGACGTGGCGCGGGGTGAGATCTTCGGGTTCCTGGGACCGAACGGCGCCGGCAAGACGACGACTGTGCGCATGCTCTGCACGCTGCTGCCCCCGACCTCCGGGAGCGCGCAGGTGGACGAGCTGGACGTGGTCGTTAATCCGGCTGCCGTGCGTCGGCGGATCGGCGTCGCGCTGCAGGAGATCGGCCTGGACCCGTTGCAGACTGGGCGCGAGCTGCTGGAACTGCAGTGCGGGCTGTATGGGATCGTCGGCCAGCAGGCCCAGGCACGGGTCCAGGAGCTGCTGGAGCTCGTCGGCCTCAGCGATGCGGCGCAGCGGCGCACGAAGACCTACTCCGGCGGGATGAAGCGCCGGCTGGATCTGGCCAGCGCGCTCGTGCACTCGCCCGGCGTGCTGTTCCTGGACGAGCCCACCACGGGCCTGGATCCGGCCTCGCGGCTGACCATCTGGGAGGAGGTGCGGCGCATCAACGGGCAGGGCACGACCGTGTTCTTGACGACGCAGTACCTGGAGGAGGCCGACCAGCTGTGCGATCGCGTGGCGATCATCGACGACGGCCAGATCGTCGCGCAGGGCACGCCCGAGGAGCTCAAGTCCCAGCTCGGCCACGATGTCGTGTCGGTCGAGCTCGACGGCGCCGACATCGACGCCACGCAGATGGCGATCGGCGAGCTGGACGGCTTGGAGCGCGTGGTCACAGGACGCGACAGCCTGGCGCTGTACCTCGAAGACGGCCCCGGCTCGATCGCCGAGCTCGTGCGCAGACTCGACGGCGCTCAGATTCGCGTCGGGGCGATCTCACTCGCGCGGCCCTCGCTCGACGACGTCTTCCTGCGGGCCACCGGCAGGCGGCTGGAGGGCGATCGTGAGGAGAGCCGCGAGGAGGTGGTCGCGTGAGCGAGGTGCTGCTGCTCGGCCGCCGCGCCGTCCGCGAAGTGATTCGTCTGCCCGCGGCGACGGTGCCCACGCTGTTCATCCCGCTGTTCTTCCTCGCGGTCAACATCGGGCAGATCTCAAAGACGTTCCCCTCCACCACGCCGTTCCTGCACGGCCAGGGGTATGTCGGCTTTCAGGTACCGGTGTCGCTGATGTTCGCCGTCTGCACCGCCACCTCGGGATTGGCGCTCGTCACCGAGATCGACCTCGGCTACTTCGACAAGCTGCTCGTCGCCCCGATCCGGCGCTCGTCGATCATCTTCGGACGCCTCGCCGCCGATCTGGTGCGCGGGCTGGCCGTCGCGACGCTCGTGCTGCTGGTGGCGCTGGCCTTCGGCATGCAGGTGCGCAGCGGCGTCCCGGGCGCCGTCGTGCTGGTGCTGCTGGCGGCGCTGTGGGGGGTCGCCTACGCGGGCATCGGCATGCTCGTCGCGCTGCACACCCGCAATGTCCAGGCCACGAACGCGAGCTTCCTGGTCTTCTTTCCCTTGCTCTTCCTGACACCCAACTTCGTGCCCTTCGACCTCCTCACTCCGCTGATGGAGGCGCTGGCGCGCGCCAACCCGGTCAGCTACGTGATCGAAGGGCTGCGCTCGCTCGTGCTCGAAGGCTGGGTGCTTGACAAGCTCGCGATCTGCTGCGGCGTGATCCTCGTCACGGGCCTTGTGCTGACCTGGCTGTCGGTGCGCGCGATCGACGGCTACGACCGCTGAAGCTCGGCGCCGGGCTCCGGTAGCTGCGTCTCGGGCTCGGGCAGCGGTTCTCGCGCGAGCTGGTGACGCACGCGATCTCGCACCTCCGCGTAGCGCAGCGCCTCGTAGGAGATCAGCGTGACGAGCAGCGCGGCGAGGATCGCGAGCGTCGCGAGGGCCGGCAGCGCCGCCCCGGCGGGCAGCAGTGCGAGCAGCACAACGGCGCACAGCAGGCGCCGCCGGTTGAGCGTGTGCATGTTGCGCAGGCGAAACGCGACGTGTGCGAGGAGATACATCGCGGCGCCACCGAGCAGAGCGGCCGCCGGCACGAGCGCCAGCGGGTCCTCGACATTGATCAACGTGCGCTTCATCCCGACGGCGATCAGTGCGATGCCGGCGACCATCGGCAGGTGCAGATAGGAATAGGAGTCGCGCGCGATCTCGTTGCGCTCGCGCCCCGCGGGCGCTTTCGCCAGGCGCCGTGCAGCGACGATCGCGACGACGTCGAAGTAGGCCCACCACAAGGCCGCGGCGATCACGACGCCGAGCACCGCGGCTGCGACCACACCGGCCGTGATGCTCGCCCGCGCCCCGACGCCGATCGCCACGATCGACTCGCCCAGCGCGATGATCACGATAAGCCCGTGGCGCTCGGCGAAGTGTCCGGGAACGAGCTTCCATCCTTCGGCGCCGAACAGCAGCGGCCCACCCATGTCGAGCACCAGCGCCAGCCCCCACAGCCCCAGTTGTAGCGCGCCGGAGGTGAACGCGGCGAGGAACAGCAGACCGACGCCAAGCGCTGTGCTGGCGGCCAGGCCGACGACCGAATGACGCAGCGCCTCATCGTCGCGACTGGCGAGTATGAACAGGACGATGTGCGCGGCGCGGACAGCGCCGTAGGCGCACGCGAACAGCAGCGCCTCCGAGTGAAACGCGCCCGGCACGCACAGTGCGCACACCAGGAACGCCGCCATCGCGGCGAACATCGCCAGGCGCACCGCGCCCTCCTCCGGATCGACGACGCTCGTCAACCAGGCGTACCCGCACCACGACCACCACAGCACACCAAGCACCAGCAGGCCCTTGAGCATCCCCTCCCACGTGGGTGTGTGCGCGATCAGCGTCGTGCACTGCGTCAGCGCGAGCACGAACACGAGATCGAAGAACAACTCCAGCGGCGTCACCCGCTCGCCGTCGCGCAGCACCGGGTTGAGACTCGGACGACGGCTGGACGAGGACACCGTGGCGCTCATCCAGCCATCTTCGCAAGCCGCGAGCTGTAACCCCTTACCAGTCCCCAGCCCAGACCGCTACGGGCCGCCGCAACCCTCGGTACGGCGGCCCGGCCTGCGACTCGCGGTTACCTCTTGGGGCAGGGAGCCTTGTACAGCGTGGTCACGGTCGCACCGGTCGCGAACGTGATTTCGGACTTCACCGGGAACCCGCCCTTGGGGCACTTCTTCGGCAGCGTGCCGTAGGAGACCGTCTTCTTGCCCTTCTTGTAGGCCGAGCCGACCTTGATGTTGATCGATTCGGTCGACACCGGCGGAGCGCCGGGAACCGACTGAACAAGCTGGACATCGGTGTTCAGCTCGGGCCCGTAGGGAGCCTTCGCGGTCATGATGCGCCCTTTCGCGACCAGCAGCTGGGCCGAGATCGGCGAGGCCGCGTTGGCGTAGAACTGCAGACCGCCGCCGGGCTGGAAGAACGCCTGCAGCGTCGCGTTCTCTTTGACGAGTTCGCCGCCGATCGGATCGACCACGCCCGCGGTGCCCACGGGGCTCGCCTGCGACTTCTTCGGGCAGCCGCTCGGGCCGATGTTTTCAAGCGTCGCCGAGGAGCACGTCACGAATCCCGTTTGATTGATCTTTGTCCCGGCCGGCAGGTAGAAGTTGACGTGCGTGATCTGCGAGACGACGCCACCGGTCGATTCGGTGCCTTTGAGCGAGTATTTCGCTTCCAGGGCCGCGCCCGCGCCGAGTTTGTTGCCCGTCCCCGGAAAGCCCTTGATTGGGACCGCTTTCGCGATCAGCGTCACCGTCGGGCAGGGTCCGGCGGTGCTGCAGGTCGACGCCGAGGAGGCGCCCGGCAGGACGAGCGCGCCCAGGCCGAGCAGGACCAGACAGGCAGACGTTCTGCGCATTCGATGGATACGTCCGATGGTGCGCATGCGATGGCTCCTTGTGGGGTTTCGACAGGATTGACGTCCGGTGGCGCCCGCGCCCATCTGAGCGCCGTCAGCGCCGGCCGTACAGCTGCCGTCTACTCATAGAACCCGCCGCACACGCGCGAGTAGCGGTCTGGGGTGCTCAGGGGTCTGGGGTGCTCAAGAGCGGGTCTGGGAGCCGCCCGGGGACGGCTGGCGCGGGCTAAAGGCTCGACGGGGCGAGCTCGCGCGTCGCCCCGGGCCCCGGCTCGGCGCGCACGTCGCGGGCGCCCAGCGGCTCGCCGCAGCGCACGCACATGCGTCGCTCGCCGAGCTCGCCGCCACAGCCCCTGTGGCGAATCACGACCGGTGGACCCTCGGGCGCGGCGTAGCGGTCGCCCCATTGCAGCAGCTCGACGATCGCCGGCCACAGGTCAAGGCCCTTGTCGGTGAGGCGGTACTCGTAGCGCAGCGGGCGCTCGCTGTAGGGGACCTTCATCAGCACCTCCTCGCCGACGAGCCGGTCCAGGCGCGCGGAGAGCACGTTGCGGGCGACCCCGAGGTCGCGTTGCAGAGCGTCGAAGCGACGCACCCCGAGGAACACGTCGCGCAGCACCAGGAACGTCCAGCGCTCGCCGACCAGCTCCAGCGTGCGGGCGATCGAGCAGTTCTGATTGCCGTAGTCGGACCCGAGCATCCCCCGGCCACGATACCACGAGTTAGTTGCATCAAACAACGCAATGAAGTAGTGTCCTCGCCAGCGAGTCTTTTCACGCAACCCAGCCGGGATGGCGAGGTCGTCAGTCGAGCCGGCATGAGAGGAGCGAGTGAGTGATGGAGCGCAGATGGAAGGTCCTGATGGTTGTCGTGGTCGGCGTGTTCATGGCCGGCCTTGACGTGTTCATCGTCAACATCGCATTCCCCCAGGTCCATGCGGACTTCCCCGGCACGAGCCTGGCCTCGCTGTCGTGGATCCTGAACGCCTACACGATCGTGTTCGCCGCGTTCCTGATCGTCGCCGGCCGCTGGTCTGACGGGTTCGGTCGCAGGCGCGCGTTTCTGCTGGGCGTCGGCCTGTTCGTCGCCGCCTCGGCCGCGTGCGCCGCGGCGCCCACGATCCCGTTCCTCGTCGCAGCACGCGCGGTCCAGGGTCTCGGCGCGGCGCTGCTGATGCCGGCCTCGCTCGGATTGCTGCTGCCCGAGTTTCCCGCCGAGCAGCGCCACGTCGCGATCGGCGCGTGGGCGGCGGTCGGCGGGATCGCCGCCGCCGCCGGTCCTCCCCTCGGCGGTCTGCTCGTGCAGGCCGGCTGGCGGTGGGTGTTCATCGTCAACGTCCCGGTCGGGATCGCCGGCCTGATCGCCGGACGGCGCGTGCTGCGCGAGATCCGCCACCCCGACGTCGCACGACCCGACGTCATCGGCGCGGTGCTGCTCACCGCCGGCGTGGCCCTGCTGACGGTGGCGATCGTCCAGGGTGGGAGCTGGGGTTGGTCCAGCGCCTCGATCGTCTCACTGCTCGCGCTCTCGATCGTGTCGATCGGATTGCTCGCGCGGCGCATCCTCACCCACCCGGCCCCGATCGTCGAGCCCGAGCTGCTGGCGGTGCGAGCGTTCAGCGCCGCCACGCTCGGGTCGCTGCTGTTCTTCGCCGGGTTCGCCGGGATGTTGCTCGCCAGCGTGCTGTTCCTCACCGGCGTCTGGCACGAGCCGATCCTCACGGCCGGGCTGATGATCTCACCGGGCCCGGCGATGGCCGCGCTCACCGCGATCCCCGGCGCGCGCCTGGGCGCACGCTTCGGACCCGGTCGCGTGGGCGCGCTGGGCACCGTCCTGTTCGCGCTCGGCGGGGTGTGGTGGATCGGCCATCTCGGCTCGACGCCGGCCTACGCCTCGGAGTTCCTGCCGGGCATGCTGATCGGCGGGATCGGCGTGGGGCTTGTGATCCCCTCGCTGACCGGCGCCGTCGCCGCGACGCTGCCGCCGGCGCGGTTGGCGACGGGTATCGCGGTGCAGACGACCGGCCGCCAGCTCGGCTCGGCGCTGGGCTTCGCGATCCTGATCGCCGTGCTCGGAACGCCACAGAGCGCCGCGGACTTCAACGATGGGTGGTGGTTCATGCTGGCCGCCGGCCTGCTCGCCGGCATCTCGCTGCTCGCCGTCGGGCGGGCTCCCGCCCGTGCAAGCGTTGGAGCGGCGGCCGAGACGATTCCGGCCGCCGCTCCCGTCCAAGGCGTCTCACCCCGGCCCGGCACGCTGCCGGCGGGATAGGCGCTGGCGTCCAGCTCTCAGTGCAGCGACATGTTCGGCTCGCCCGCCGCGTTTAGGCCCGTGCCCGAGATCGTGCAGGCGCCACCTTTGGGCGTACCCGAGTTGTAGGCCTGGGTTACGCAGTTGCGCAACGCCAGCTGCGCCCAGTAGTTCGGGTGCAGGTCTTCCTGGATTTCGTAGGGGGGCAAGATCGCCGAGACGGTGCGGATCTGGTTGATCCACTCGGTTTTGTCGACGGCGCCCGGCGAGGTCCACGAGGACAGGCCCTTTTCCTCGAGCAGGCCGACGGTGTTCTCACACAGCCGCCGGCCGTTGAACGCGCCCGACAGTTCCATCGTCTTCACGTTCGACAGGCCCGCTTCGGCGGCCGCGCCGAACACCGCGCCGTCGATCGTCGGCAGCATTTCGGAGTTGGCGTGGTTTGCGTCTTCGTTCCAGAACCCGCAGCCGCCGACCGTCTGACGCGTGAAGCCGCTCTGCGGATAACGGAAGCCCGAGCCGCCCGGAATCGGCGAGGGGTAGTCCTGGACGAGGATCGTGTACTGCGAGCTGTTGTAGCCGTCGTTTGTCATCGCCTGCGCGACGTTCTGGATCGCGCCCTTGATGGCGGCCTTCTGCGTGGCGACATTCGCGGCGGTGAAGTTTTCCCGCACCGAGGAGTCGTCGTAACAGAAGTTCGGCCACCACGACGGCGAGGTCAGCCAGTCCAGGACGCACGTCTGCACGATCGAGGCGAAGTTGAAGTTGTTGCCGCCGATCGACAGCGCGACGAGCTTGACGTTGTGAGAGGCCGCGAAATGCTGCAGCATCAGCGCCTGGCCTTCGTTGCCGCCGGAGTTGTAGAAGTCGATGCCCGGCTTGAATTTGCCTTCGGTCGTAAAGCTCGAGGTCTTGGCGCCCGAGCAGGCGAGGTTCTCGCCGCTGACGCCGCCGCCGATGTAGACCTCAGCGGAGGCCGAGCGATGACAGCCGGGGATCAGTTCGGCGGTGTGGGCCGCGTTGTCGAAGTAGGCCGTCGATCCGAGCGCGTCGATATGCGATGGGCTTTCGTTCGTGTTCCCCGCCCAGCGTCCGGCCTCGCCGGAGATGTAGGAGTCGCCGAGGCTCGTAACCCAGGGCGAGCCTTCGCCGGGGCCTTCGGCGTGCGCGGCGGGCGCAGTCAACACGCCAAGGCCGCAGGCCAGCGCACAGGCCAGCAGCACTGCGGCGATCAGCGCCGTGACGCGAACCCCCAGGTTGGTGTCGTGGACAGTCGTCGTACAGGTCATCCGTGGATCTCCCTCCAGAGTGCGCACCGCGCTCACCGCGGGTGCTGTCGCCGCGACCCTACCGCCTACAAAAAGTCTGATCAATAGAAACTGGACAGATGTCGGAAGCTGTTTCCAACATCTGTCGGGGCGCATCGCTCGCCCAACGCGCCCGTGGCTCTGCGATCGCACGACTCTCGACGCCTACAGGCGCCCCACGCTCCTCTATGCCCTACGCCTCGCCACCGGCGGCGCGGCGCGCCGGGACCTCGCCCCACAGCTGCTCCAGCCGGTAGTACTCGCGCGTGGCGGGCGTGAAGATGTGAACGACCACGTCGAGGTAGTCCATCAGGATCCAGTCGCCCTTGCCGAACCCCTCGACGCGGCGGGGAAGCGTTGAGTGCTCGTGCTTGCACCCTGCGAGGATGCCGTCATGGATCGCTTTGGTCTGGCGCTCGGTGTTGCCGGTGCAGATCAAAAACCAGTCCGTGTAGCCGAGCACGTCGCGCAGGTCGAGCTCGACCACCTCGCCGGCCTTCTTGTCGGCGGCGTAGCGCGCGATCTCGTCAAGCAGCTCTCGTGAGCGCGGCGACTCTGTGGAGTGGGCGGGCTCTCCGCTCAGCTGGGATCTCGGCTCCGGGACGGACCCCTCGGCGCTCATGCCGCACCGCCGATCGTGGCCGGTGAAGCTCCCGCCGTACGGTAGAGACCGTGCTCGGCGATGTAGCCGGCGACCGCCTCCCCCACCAGCTCGGTGACCGACTCACCGGCGGCGATCAGACGGCGCACCGCCGATGAGGACACCGCGACGGGGGCCATCCGCAGCGCTGTGAAGCGAGGTCGGGAGTCCGGTCTCGCCTCCCGCGCCGCCGTCAGCGAGGCCAACCGCGAGGCCACCTCGTGCAGGTCCGGCTCGTCGCGCTGGGCCACCGCGATGCTCACCATCCCCAGCAGCCTCGCCGGCTCGCGCCAGCCGGGCAGTGTGCGCGCGGTGTCGGCTCCCACGATCAGCGTCAGCTCAGCGTCGGGATCGGTGTCATGGATGGATTGCACGGTATCCACCGTATAGGACGTCCCTTCGCGTTCGATCTCGAGTGCCGAGGTCTCCAGCCCGGGCTCGCGCGCGAGCGCCAGGCGACACATCGCCAGGCGGTGGGCGGGGCCGGGATCGTCGCTGACGGTCGGCTTGTTCGGAGCCACGAATGCCGGCATCAGCAGCACCCGCTCCAGGCCAAGCTCCGAGCGCGCGTGGCGCGCCAGCGCGACGTGCCCGATGTGGGGCGGGTTGAACGTCCCGCCGAGGATGCCGATGCGCTGCACGGGTCGTTCAGCCGCGGACGTGCCCGTCGCCCGTGACGAGATACTTGTAGGTGCACAGCTCGCGCAGCCCGATCGGCCCGCGCGCGTGCAGCTTCTGGGTCGAGTTGCCGATCTCCGCACCCATCCCGAACTCGCCTCCGTCGGTGAATCGGGTCGAGGCGTTCACATACACGCACGCCGCGTCCACGCCCAGCTGGAACGCGCGCGCGGCGTCGGTGTCGCGCGTGAGGATCGCCTCGGAGTGCCCGGACCCGTAGCGGTGGATGTGCTCGATCGCATCCTGCACGGAGTCGACGACGCCGATCGCGAGCGTCGCCGCCAGGTACTCGGTGGCCCAGTCCTCCTCGGTGGCTTCCGAGAGCGTGGCCTCGCGCGCGGCAGACGTGCCGTTCACGGCGACCCTCGCCGCGGGCGCGCCCGCGGCGATCGCGCGCGCTCGGGCATCCGCGCGCAGGCTTACACCGGCTGCCGTCAGCGACGCAACGATCCGCGGCAGGAACTCCTGCGCGACGGCCTCGTGCACGAGCAGCGTCTCGGCGGCGTTGCACACTCCCGGGCGCTGGGTCTTGGCATTCAGCACGATCGCCTCCGCCAGATCCAGGTCGGCGGAGGCGTCTACGTATATGTGGCAGTTGCCAGAGGCCGCGTATATCACGGGCACCGTGGCCACCTCCTGCAGCGCGGCCTTCAGACCCTCGCCGCCGCGGGGAATGATCAGATCGACCGTGTCCTCCTGGGTCGCGAGCTGCGCCAGCTCCTCGCGCCCGCCGCCGCGGACGAGGCCGATGCAGCCCTCGGGCAGGCCGGCCGCGACGGCGGCCTCGGCGGCGATCTGAGCGAGCGCGGTGTTGGAGTGAGTAGCGGTGGAGGATCCGCGCAGGACGATCGCGTTGCCCGACTTCAGGCACAGCGCGGTCGCGTCGATCGTGACGTTCGGGCGCGCCTCGTACACGACCGCGACGACACCCAACGGCACGCGCACCCGGCGGATGTCCAGGCCGTTGGGCAGCCGCCGGCCCTCGATCGCCTCGCCGACGGGGTCGGGCAGAGCGACGATGTCCCGCACGGCTCCCGCGATCCGCGCGATCCGGGCCTCGTCCAGCGCGAGCCTGTCGAGCAGCGCGTCGCCGAGGCCCGCCTCGCGCCCGGACTCCATGTCGAGGGCGTTCGCCGCAAGGATCTCGTCGGTGCGCTCGATCAGCGCACGCGCGATCCCGGTCAGGGCGGCGTCCTTGCGCGCGGTGTCGAGCAGGGCCAGCTCTCGCGCCGCGCGCCGGGCGGCGCGGCAGGTGTCGGCGACCGCTGAGGTTAGGGTTGCTGCCATTCCCCTACAGGGTAGGGGTCCGCGTCAGTCGAGCACCAGATAGTCGCGGTGCACGGCCTCGTCGGTGGCGCGCGGCAGGAGCTCGCGCACCGCTGCCGACTGCATGCCCATCACCTGATGCAGCTCCGGCGCGGAGTAGTTGCTGATGCCCTTGCCGATCGCCCCGCTCACCGTGCCGTCCCTGTCGCGCACGGCGATCTCGACCGCATCGCCCGCGTCGAACTCGCCATCGACCGCGACGACGCCGACCGGCAGCAGGCTGGCGCTGCCCTCGCGCACGGCACGCGCGGCGCCGGCGTCGATCGTGAGCGTGCCCCGCGCGGGGCGCGCGTACTTGAGCCACAGCTTGAACGAGGAGTAGCGCGCCTCGCGCGCCGGAAAGCGCGTCCCGGCGCGCCCGCCCGCGAGCACGGTTGCCAGCGCGTCCTCGTCCAGGCCGTTGCAGATCGTCGTCGCGATCCCGGCGGCGGTGGCCATGTCGGCGGCGACGACCTTCGAGCGCATCCCGCCCGAGCCCAGCGGGGAGGTCGTGTGGCCGATGTCGAGCTCCTCGAGGGCCGCGAACTCGGTCACGTCCTCGATCAGCCGCGCGTCGGCGCGCAGGCGGGGGTCGGCGGTGAAGAGACCGTCGATGTCGGTCAGCAGGATCAGCTCCTCGGCGCCGATCAGCACGGCGACCTGGGCGGCGAGGAAGTCGTTGTCGCCGAAGGAGATCTCATCGGTGGCGGTGGTGTCGTTCTCGTTGATGACCGGCAGCACCCGCCACTGCAGCAGCGTCGCGAGCGTCTGGCGCGCGTTCAGGTAGTGGGTGCGCGCGGACATGTCGAAGAACGTCAGCAGCACCTGCGCGCTCGTCACGCCGCGTTCGCGCAGCAGCTCGTCGTAGACGCGATACAGCTTGCCCTGGCCGACGGCGCTGGCGGCCTGCAGCTCACCGATCGTGCTCGGACGTTGAGGCAGCCCCATCGTCCGCATCCCTCGCGCGATCGCCCCGCTGGTGACGAGGATCGCCTCATCGCCGCCGCGATGCAGCTCGGCGGCGGCGTCACACACGCGTGCAAGCGCATCCTCGCGCAGCTCGCCGTCGGCGTCGGCGACGACCGAGGAACCCAGCTTGATGACGGCACGTTTCATGGCGCTAGGCAGCGTAGACGGTCGTTATGCGGTGGCGTGTGCGCATGCGGTGGTGGAGGGGGTGGGGCGAGCAGGGGCCTGGCGTCAGCCGGCGTAGTGACGCCCACCTATTGCGGGCGGCGCGCACCCGTCTTTTCGGTCCCGTTCGGTGACGCGCGTGCGGGGACGAGCTCGAACAACGGTCAGTCAGCTCTCCGGGTCAGTCCTCTCGACACTGCTTGCGGGCTACGGTGGCGTTGAGCCCTTGGTTGGCGTGGGGTGTCCAGGGGGCCGCAGGCCCGTGACGAGCTCGCTCGGGTCAACCCTGAGACCCGCGGCCACCTTCAGCAGGTTGTGCAGGCTGATGTTGCGTTGTCCCCGCTCGACCTGTCCGAGGAAGGTCCAATGGATTCCGCTTTGATGGGCGAGAGCCTCCTGGCTGAGCCCGAGCGCTTGACGGCGCTCTCGGACGCGCGCGCCAAGCGTGCCCGCGGCTTGAGAGATCGCTTCGGCCATAGCCTATAAACCACATAGATCGCGACTGTCTATGTCCAGAGCACCCATATCCCATGCTTTTACATCCCAACTATCTACGACGTGCTAAGCTGCCCCGGCCTCGCTCGATAGCGCTGGTTATTCTTTGCCTTATTTAGAATGATTCTAAAATAAGAAACAGAGGTGGAGATATCGGCGGTCCTCCCATAGCCTTCTCGCCAGACAGACAGATGGCCTCATCGTGACGAGCCATCTGAATACAGAGATCTGCGGCGCTTGAGCGAGGAGAACCGGCATGAAGGCAGGGGCACGGCTGTTTTTGGTGACGCTTTGTGGCTTGACGGCGATGATCGGCTGGTCCTGCGTACCGGCCTTGGCCGCGGAAGGATCGCTGCAGGCGGGTGTTGGAGCCGAAGCGCTGACCGCGCCGACAGCGGCCGAGCCGAGTGGCGCGGAAGCCGTCGTCACGGCCCCGCACGGACCCGAGATTCCCGCGCTGCGCAGCGCCTATTCGCGTACCTATGAGGGCAGGAACGGCACGGCGCAGCTGGTGCTCTATTCGCAGCCAGTGAACTACCGCGACGCACACGGCGCATGGCAGCCGGTCGACGACAACCTGGTGCCCTCTGGGTCCGTGTACGTCAACCACGCCGATCGGTACAGGGCCGAGCTTCCCTCATCGCTCGCGGATGATGAAGCTGGCGCGGTCTCGATGGCTCAGGGTTCCGAGGGCGTGCGTTTTCAACTCCAGGGCGCCGCGTCTTCCGCGGCTGCGGTCAGCGGCGCGAACGCGAGCTACGACGAAGCGCTGCCCTCAACGAACGTGAACTTGACCGCCGCCTATTCGGGGCTGCAGGATGTCCTCGTGCTCAAGGGCGATGGCGCCCCGAGCAGCTTCACTTATCGGCTTACGACCGTCGGCGGGCTGCGTCCGGTCCTCAGGCCCTCGGGCGATATCGACCTGGTCGATCCAGATGGCTCGGTGCATCTCCGCATCCCCGCGCCGGTGGCCGGCGACGCGAGCGGCGTTCACGGCCCGGCCGCGTTTGGCCTGACCGGTGAAGGAAATCATTGGATGCTTACGATCAATCTCGATCGCGCTTGGCTTGCCGATCCCACGCGAGCCTATCCGGTGACGGTCGATCCCACGACGACGACGATTCTCGAATCGCAGCTCTGCACGCTTGTCGCAGCTAGTCCGAATACCTCATTCTGTGGAAGCAGCCCTCTAGAAGCCGAAACGGTGTCTGGTCAGGACACGAAGCGGAGCTTGTTCGAGTTTTCCGCCTCGGCTTTGGCGAGCATACCGAGGGACAGTGAAGTCATCGAAGCAAAATTTGCCGATAATACCGAAGCTCATAACAAGGGAGAAGGAGCCACCGCCTATAACGTCAAGACCGCCTGGAATACCACTGCGACATGGAATAAGCCAGTCGCGGGCGGTCCTGAATGGCCCGGTGGCAATCCTTACGACACCGGCGGCAGTTCGGCGGCGGCGACTGTCACTAACGGTCAACTCACATCTAATGTTACGGGCCTGGTCCGAGATTGGATTGGCAACAAGTATGGGGGTTTCTATGGCCTTGGACTTTCACAGGTAGCCGGCGGTCACCCTCTTTTGCTGAATAGGTCTCCGTCACTTACCATTACTTATTTGACGATCACAGGAGAACGTCACCAATTCCTCTATGATCATCAATCACTGGACGATAAGATGAACATGGCTATCAATGTCGGCACCGGCGATATGCGGCTTGTGAACGAAGACTTTGCACTGCCCGGCCCGGGGATCTCTATTGACGAGAACCGCATCTATGAAAGCCGGCGCATGAGCACGCCTGTTGACCTCAGCCTTGGTTGGAAGTTCAGCCTAGGGCGTGAGACCGGACTCTCCTCCTCAGGTGTCTGGGATGCTCCGGATGGCTCTGTGACCGCCGTTACGAAACTGGGCCTACCGGAAAGCGCCCTGGCCGCAAACGGCATGACGGGTACGTCCGCGGGCGACGGAGTGGATGCGGTCTATGTCCAAAACGCCCATCTCCCATTCAATGGGATCATGTATGACGCCACCGGCATTCTCTTTTCCGAAAAATCACCACTCGAATACGTCAATAGAGATGGGAGGAGCGTGAGGCTATCGGAAGGCGCGACTGCGTGCCCTTCTCATGGACCAACTCTGTCGCTCACTGATTGGGTCGGGACCACAGCGCTTACATTGACGACAAACTGCGTAGGCCAGGGTCAGGTGGCGCAGATGGAAGACGCGACGGGGCGGAAATGGAAATACGGCTACGACGCTCAGAATCGCCTGCACACGTACACAGACCCCGAAGGCGGGATCACGACCTATGAATACAATGCCAACAACCTGCTGGAAAAGATCGTAACTCCAGACGGCAACGTCACGCTGATCGGCTATGACCCCGGCTCGCTGGGTCGAGTTACGAGCATCACGCGCCAGGACAACAAAGGCAACACGCTTGCCAAAACCAGTTACAGCTACAGCACGTCGGGGCAGAGCGGCCCCTGTCAACCCAACGAATTCGATACGACCGAGACCGATCCCGTCGGCCGTGTTTGGCAATATTGCTTCGACAGCCGTCACCGCATGACACACTATGTCGACCCCAACGGCCACGAACGCGAAGCCACCACATACGGCGTGTTCGGTCAGGTCCACACCACAGCCGGCGCCGCCGGCGAAAAAGAAGCCAGTCCCTACGTCGACACGCTGGACTCCAAAACGGGCACAACGACCGCCGCCAGCACTCCCAGCGGTGCACAGACCGCCACGGAATACGACGCGGACAGCCCCTATGAGCCGCAGAAGACAACCGATGCGCAGGGCAATAAAATGGAAATGATACACGACTCTAACACGGGTCATATGTTGACCGCCAAGGCCCTGAAAGGGACAACCGCCCAGTCTGAGCAATTGAGCCTCAAATGGGAAAATGGCTTGTTGCAAAGCTCGGCTCTCGGCCTCTCGCCCAACCAGCAGACGACGACCTACAAATACGACAGCAGAGGCAATCGCACCGAAGTCGCCCCGCCCGCTCCGATGAAACCGACGAAAATGACCTACGACAGCCTCGACCGTCTCTCGACATCCACCGACGGCGCCGGCAACGAAACGACCTACCACTACGACAACCTCGATCGCATCAAGGAAATCAACTATTCCGATGGCAGCTCCATCACCTACCACTACGACGGCGACGGCAACCTCAAGGAAGAAGTCAGCCCCACCGGCACAGCGCTCTACACCTACGACGGGATGAACCGCCGCACCTCGACGACATACGGCTCACAGACCGTCAGCGAGACCTACTACCCCGACAGCCACCTAAAGGAACTGACCGACGCCGGCGGCACGGTCATATACTCGTACAACAAAGACGGCCAGCCGGCCAGCATCAGCGACCCCGCCACCCGCAAGCTGACCGACCCCGCGACCAAAGAACCGGCCGTCGTGCAGCTGCACTGGGACACGGACCAGGTCGGCGGCTTCCCGCACGGTCTGCTCACCGAAGTCGACGAGCCGATCGGCACGGCCACGGAAAAGACCGGCAACCTGCAGACGCTCTACACCCACGACGCCAACGACCGCGTCAAGACGATCAAATCCACCGCCGGGGGCACGACCCTGCAGAGCTGGTCCTACGGCTACATCGACGCTCCCGACGCCAACCTCCAGACCGACCTGCGCCAGTTCGTCGAAGGACCCGCCGGCCAGCAGACCACCTACACCTACGACTACATGAACCGTCTCGTCCAGGCCATCACGACCAACTCGGCCAAAACCCAGCTCTACAAGTACACCTACTGCTACAACATCTGCACCGGCCACTCCAGCACCGAAGAAGGCTTCTCGAACATCCTGCAGAAGGCGGCTCAGGTCGGCGCCGAAAGCCCCGTAACGACCAACTACCAGTACAATGCCGACAATGAGCAGACCAGTACAGGCGACACCTACGACAACGCCGGCAACATGACCGCCTCCCCAAGCTACGCAATGAAATTCAACGTCCGCGACCAGCTCACCCAACTGACCCTCTCCGGCGCCGAACCGCTAGCCCTGGGCCAGCAGGGATCCACGAACTCCCTCCTGAGCACGGTCGGCAGCACCCGCCTGGAGAACGGCCCCCTGGGCGTCGCCGCAACCACAAACCTCGAAGGCGGCAACGGCGCCTACTACACCCGCACCCCCGAAGGCCAGCTGATCAACTCCCGCACCGCCGCAGGCACAAGCGCCCACTACTACCTCCAGGACGACCGCGGCTCAGTCGTCCGGACGACCAGCCAGGCCGGCACACCAGACCAAGAACCCATCACCTACGACCCGTTCGGCGCGCCCCAGGGATCGCCCCCAGCTAAACCCCCAACGTTCGGTTACGACGGCGGCTACCAGAACTTCACGAGCGGGACCAAGACGAGCGACCTGATCCACTTTGGCGAACGGTACTACGAGCCTTCGACCGGGTCCTGGACACAACCCGACCCGATGGCCGGCGCTTCAAGCCTGTTCCAGGCGAATCCGTACCAGTATGCGGGGGACGATCCGATCAACGACAGCGACCCGACGGGTAAGAAGGGTGGTCCTGGGGCTTTTTGCGGTCATAATTCGCGAGAGCATCATCATTGTAAGAGTCATAAAAACTATACCAAGGCCGAAATAGAACAATTTGAACACGAAGAATGCCAAACAATTGGAGTAGGGATCGCAGTCGCCGGCTACTTCTTTCCGGAGGCAAAGCTGGCAAAGGCCATCCTAGCCGGCATTGGAGTCGGGACGGCGCTTTCGTGCTGACTTGGACTACAACGAGAGACGGAGATCGAGTGCAAGGCTGCCCACGTGTGTCATGGAAACACGGAGTCCTTGTACGGTGAGTCGGCTACGACAGATCGTATTCCCGTCGTGGACGATCTCGTCAAGTCCAGTACGGACTTGGCTACATTTCGGATTTCGGATTTCTGCTGTTCTACTCGGTTTGTGTCTTGTGTTCAGCGCTCATGGATGGTACATCTGGATACCCGTGAGTGTAATGGTACTGTGCTTCTTTGCGGATATACCTCTTTCCTATAGAGACAAGCGCGCGGGGCGAAATAAACGAGGACGTCGTCTATCTAGTTAGGCACGAGAACAGACGGCGGCAGCCCCGTGCGGAGGCGCCACCCTGGCTGTAACGGGCATCCTGTCCTCTGTCATCTGCAACGGCCGGCTCGTGTACGCTGTCCGACTCGTATCCATCGCCATGGTGATCAAGTTTTGACTAAGAGAGAGAAAATGCCAGATGGGGCTGATCTGGGAGCGTCAGTTCGTTCTTTGCGTAAACAGAAGAAACTAACGATCGAAGAACTTGCTCATATCGTCGATATCCATACTACATACCTGTCAAAGATAGAGAGAGGACGCGGTAACCCATCGTGGAAGATCATCATCGGTTTCGCCGATGCCTTTGACCTCTCACTCGTTGCATTTGCTCAATACGTTGAAGGGATTACACGCGCCCGAGAAGGATACGAGCTCGTCGTGCAGGACGTCGAAAAGCGTACGGGCCTGAAACTATGACCCTGCCTGAAGCGCCCTGGAAACGCAAGCAGAGCAATCCTCGCTGACCTACCTGGGAGAGTGCGAGTAGATGCGGCAGCGACGACACAGCTGCTGGGGCTGTTGAGCGCCATGACTATGCGGGCATAGATCGGTTCGTGGGCCCCGCGGATTCCGGTGCTACATTTAGGCTATGAGTAATCTCTATATACAATGGCCGCCTGCGCCACGAGCGCCCGCCTGAACCGTTCCGGTATAATCCCCGGGTACTGGCTGGCCACAGGAGTCTCCGCTATGGATCATCAACGCGAGTACGACGTAGTCCTGACCCCGGCACCCGAGGGTGGATACGTGGTATCGGTTCCCGAGTTCCCGGACGTGCATACCGAAGGCGAGACCCGCGAGGAAGCCCTGGCAATGGCCAAAGACGCCATCGAGGGCTACTTGGAGGCGATGCGCGAGCGCGGTTGGTCACCCAAGCCAGCCGAGCATGAGCGAGTAGTAGTCGCCACATAGATGAGCGACAAGATCCCGGCGATCAAGCCCAAGCGGCTCATCCGCGCCCTCGAACGCGCTGGCTGGCAGCTTGACCGGGTCCGCGGCAGTCACTACATCATGGCCCACCCCGACAGAGACCAGATGGTTCCAGCATCTGACTAGAGCGCATCGCCAAAGCAGCCCGGCCATACCAACGCGATCCCGAGCTTTGCGCAGAGCTCCTTCCAGCTTGGGTCTGTGGGTTCGCTCGGCACCACGATTACCTTGGCAATCGGTCCGTGCTCCGGGGAGACCTTGTGCTCGTAGCGCAAGACCTGACCGATCGCGTCGTTGAGGTGCATTACTTCGGTTCGGCGACTGAGATTCTTGACCTCGGCCGCGTGCACCCTTCTCCCGTCTTTCCAGACCAAGTCCAGCCCGGGAGTGGCTCGATGGGGGCTCATGGGTGAGAAGCCGTTGAGCTCCAGATACCTGGCAAAGCTATCGACCAACGCCTGATGTCTCTCACGCGGAGAGCCGGTATTCTCGAAGCGCGGCCTTCCCACCACGCTTTCGGCCGGCTTGGCCGGCGCCTGTCCATGTGAATGTCCCAGCGCCCTACCGGTCGCTCGGGCGCGAAGCAATATGCGCATGGCCGTGACCAAGCCGCTCAGGGGCCTTGCGTCGAACGTCGCCATCTCGGCCAACCACTCCTCTTCGTAGCGATGGCGATGGGCGGGCAGCATGGCTGCCGCGCGGCGAACGATCGCAGCCGCCAGCCAGATGAGCCAGCCGGTCGCCTCTGAGGCCAGCGCCTGCCGCAAGACGAAGAAGGCCACGGCGATCGTCCCGACCAGCAGCACGCTCACGTCATCACCCAGCCTTGCCTGGGCGCCGAGTGACGACGCAGCGGTTTGCGCTGCAGCGCCCGGACGCGTTCTTCGACGGCCTCCCGAGCGGTCACCGCTCCCCCCGGGGTCAGACGATAGAGACGCCGGCGAGGGCGCCCCAGCTCGGTCGGGTCAGCCTGCTCGAATTCGCTCTCCAAGACGCCCAAGGACTCGAGCCTGGCCAGGATGGGATAGATCGTGCCACTCTTCAGACCCGCCTCGCGGCAGAGCTCCAGGCCGTACCACGGGTTTCGCGGGTCGTTAACCAGGAGGCTCAGGACCTCGATGGTCGTGTCCGAGAAGCCCCTGGACGATCCCATCGTCGGAAATCTACATAGGTATCCGGACGGCAGATCTAGTCCGCCTCCCACGGCCGGCGTCGTCAGGCACCCATCGACGAGCGCCTACACCAGCTTCGGGGATGGTGGGAGTCGGGCAAGCTCGCCATGGGCCCTGGCACCGGCAAGCGAGAGTTCACGACCCCACTCGAACATGCTTTCCAGTTGCGCCAGTCGCTGATCGGGAGTCAATCCGAGTTGCTCGACCACCAGCGTCTCATCTATGCCCGCACGCAGAAGCTCGCTGGCAAGCATCGTTTTGTATTCAATCAGATCCCGCGGACGCCTCCGGATCCAGCTCGAACACAACCCCAGCGATCCGCACCTCATCCCCCGCGACGAACCCCTCGCGCGCTAGCGCGTCGAGCACGCCGATACGGCGCAGGCGTTCCTCGACGTAGGCGAGGGCGTCCTCGTTGTTGACGTCATAGCGGCTCAACAGCCGCTCGACGCCGCGGCCGTCCACGGCAAAGGAGCCCGGCCCGAGCCGTTCGACCACATAGCCGCGTCCGCCGTCGCGCGCGCCGGGCCGGAAGACCATGTGCTCGGCGAGCTCCTCCTCGACCGTGTCCGCGGCGCCCGCGGGGGCTCCGTCGGCGCCATTGTCCGGATCGCCGTTCGCCGCGGCGCCGGTGGCGGCGTCGGGCACGATCCGCAACAGCAGCTCTCCGAGCTCGCGCACACCCGCGCGGGTGGCGCTGGATGTCGCGAGCACTGCTACGTCGGGCCCGAGCCTCTCTTCCCACTCCGCGACGGCCGCCTGAGCGCGCTCGGGGGTGACGAGGTCGACCTTGGAGAGCACGAGCACGCGTGGCAGGCTTGCAAGGCGCTCGTCGTGCGCGGCCAGCTCGTGCTCGATCGCGGCGTGGTTTGCCACGGGGTCGGCATCCTGCTCGCCGGAAAGCTCTGGGGCGATGTCGAGCACGTGCACGAGCAGGCGCGTGCGCTCGACGTGGGCGAGGAAGTCGTGTCCGAGGCCCGCCCCTTCGCTTGCGCCCTCGATCAACCCGGGGATGTCGGCGACGATCAGCTGGCGGCGCTCGTACTCGTCTTCGAGCACCCCCAGCACCGGCGAGAGCGTCGTGAACGGGTAGCTGGCGATCTTGGGCGCAGCGCGGGTCAGGCGCGAGACGAGCGAGGACTTGCCGGCGTTGGGCATCCCGACGAGGCCCACGTCGGCCAGCAGGCGCAGCTGCAGCTCGATCCAGCCCTCCTCGCCGGAGAGCCCGCGCTCGGCGAAGCGGGGCGCCTGGCGGGTGGGGGTGGCGAAGCGCTTGTTGCCACGTCCGCCCGAGCCGCCACGCGCGATCGTGGCGCGCTGACCGTGCGCAAGCAGCTCCCAGCGCCGCCCCTGCAGATCGTCCGCGTCGCCCTCTCCCGCGCCGCGGGCTTCGGTGCCGGGAGGTACGCGAATCGTCAGGGTCTCGCCATCAGCGCCGTGCTTGAGCGCGCCCTGCCCATGCCCGCCACGTCCGGCGTGGTACTGGGCGCGGCGCCGGAAGGCGTGCAGGTCGCGTAGCGAGGAGTCGCACACGAGCACTACCTCTCCCCCGCGCCCGCCATCGCCGCCGTCGGGTCCGCCGCGCGGCACCTTGGCTTCGCGGCGAAAGCTCATGCAGCCGTCGCCGCCCGCGCCGGCCTGGACGTGGATTCGCGCGCGGTCGTGCATGAGCAGCTGCCTGATCCGTCCCGTCTGGGCCGAAACCCGCTAGGCGCTGATCTTTTCCGCGAATCGCTCGCGGGCCGCCTGACGAGAGACGCCGAGCGCGATCCCGATCTCGCCCCATGACCGACCGTTCGCGCGTGCGCGGGCAACCAACTCACGAACTCGAGCCTCGCCGGTACGGACACTGTCGACGGCTTCGGCGAGCGTCCGTAGATCGGTTGTGTCATCTATCTGGATACCAGACGGGTCGAACTTCTCGGCGAGCTTCGCCGCTCGCTGGATCTCCTCATCGGTGTGCATGATTTTCTTTCCGATCATCGGTGGGGTAGGTATTTGAGGACGGGCCGGCATGGCATGAACGACCACTGGGTCGTCGGTGTCGATACCGAGTACGCCAACCTCGAGCAGATCGCCATCGCGAGCGGGACCAACCCGCATCGTGAAGTCGTCATCGAGTCGCCACTGGGCGATTGCGTTACGGACGGCGTGGGTCATGTCCTCGTCAGCGATGCCGTGCTTCTGGGCTGTCTGCGCGACACGCACTAATGACAAGATACCTTGTCAGGCGTGTTTGTCAAGGAGTCTTGACGCGGACCTTAAGCGGGCGTCAGCCGGCCTCGTCCGCGAGCACGCTGACGACGCGCCCGCGCCGCCCGGTGGTGAACTGCACGGTGCCCGCGGCGCGCGCGTAGAGCGTGTCGTCCTTGCCGATGCCGACGCCTGAGCCGGGCTTGAATTTGGTGCCGCGCTGGCGCACGATGATCTCCCCACCGGTGACGGTCTGCCCGGCGAACGTCTTGACGCCGAGGCGCTGGGCGTTGGAGTCGCGCCCGTTGCGGCTGGATCCGAGCCCCTTCTTATGAGCCATCGTCGGTCTCCTTGCTCACGGCTTTTTTCGGTTTGGCGGGAGCTTTTTTGGCGGCTGCGGGTTTGGCGGCTGCGGGTTTGGCGGCGCCGGCGCCCTTGTCATCGGCCGGCTTGGCGCCGGCGGCTTTGGCGCTCGCCGGTTTGGACGCCGCTGGTTTGGCGGCGGATGATGCTTTGGTCGGCGCGGCTTTTTTCTCGCCGGCGGGCTTCGCGGCCGCGGGTGCGGCGCTCGCCTGCGCGGGAGCCTCGGTGTCTTTGGCGGCTTTGGCCCGGGAGCCCGCGCCGATCGCCAGCTCGGTGACCTCGATCCGGGTCAGCTCCTGGCGGTGTCCGGTGCGGCGCTTGTAGCCGCGCTTGGGCTTGAACTTGAACACCCGCAGCTTCTCGCCGCGCTCGTGCGCGATCACCTTCGCGGTGACCTTGACCTTCGCAAGGCCGGTCTTGTCGAACACGGCCTCATCGGAGCGGTACAGGATCGGCTCGAGCGCGACGCTCTCCCCCTCGGCGGCGGGCAGGCGCTCGACCAGCAGCCGCTGGCCGCGCTCGACGCGGTACTGCTTGCCGCCTGTCTTTACGATTGCGTACATACCGGTTCAGCCGCTGCCTTTCGATGGGGATGCTATGACTCCGTGCCCGCCTCGGCCGCTCCGGCCTTGGCCTTGGCAGCCGAACGGCGTCGCCCGCCCCTGCGGCCACGACGCCGAGGTTTGGATTGTACGGCATCCTCGTCGCCCTCCGCCGGCTCGGTGGACGCGGTGTCCGGCGCATCCACGGGCCCCGTCGCGGCGGGCTCCGTCGCGGCGCCGGCGCTCTGTGCCGGCTCGACGGTCTCCGGCTTGGCCTTCACGGCATTCTGCGCCGGCCCGCCCGTGTCGGTTTTGGCGGACGCCCGTTTGCGCGGCCTGCGTTTGGCGGGCGCGGGCGGGCGCGGCGGGGGGGTGACGACCTCACCGGCCTCGTCCAGCAGCAGCGCGCTGGCGGCGGTGCGCCCGACCTGGTCGATCCGCACCATCCGCTTCTCACCGACGTGAGGCGCGGCGCCGGCGATCGAGATGATGTAGCCGTCGATTTTGGCGACGGCGTCGTCGACGTCGTACATGTGCGGCTCGACGATCTCCACGAGCACCTCATCGCCCTGGCGGAACGGCAGCGCGCGCTCCTCGACCTCCTCGCGGGTGCCGGCGAAGGTGATCGCGAAGTGGTCGAGCGTGAGACCTTCGGAGCCCTCGAACAGGAACGACTTGCCGGTCTGGGCCTCCAACGCGTGCAGCACGCGCGAGCCGTGCCCGGTGAACTGGGTTGACACGCGCGGGTTCATCTGCACGAGCAGCGCGTCGGCGTCGGGATGTTCGAGGGCGAGGTCGCGCAGGCGGCGCTCGAACTCGATCGCGATCGTCTCCTCGCTCTTGATCGTGCCCTCCCCCTCACACGTGGGGCAGGGCCGGCTCATGATCTCGCGCACGCCCTCGGTGACGTTCTGACGGGTCATCTCGACCAGGCCGAGCTTTGAGATCTCGGCCGTGAACGTCTTCGTGCGGTCCTCGTCGAGGGTCTTGCGCAGTGTCTTCATGACCGCGTCGCGGTTGCGCGCGCGGGCCATGTCGATGAAGTCGATCACGATGATCCCGCCGATGTCGCGCAGGCGCAGCTGGTTGACGACCTCCTCGGCCGCCTCGAGGTTGGTCTTGGTGATCGTGTCCTCGAGCGCCGCGCCTTTGCCGCGGCCGATGAAGCTGCCGGAGTTGACGTCGATCACGGTCAGCGCCTCGGCGTAGTCGACGATCAGGTAGCCGCCGCTGGGCAGATCCACGCGCCGGGACATCACGCCTTCGATCGCCTCCTCGACGCCGTAGGCCTCGAACAGCGGCTTGCTGTCCTTCTCCTCCCACAGCTCGACGCGCTCGACCAGCTCGGGAGCGGTGCGCGCGAAGAACGACACGAGCCGGTGGTGCTGCTGCTCGTCATCGACGATCGCGCGCTCGAAGTGCTCGGAGAAGATGTCGCGCACGACGCGCACGGACAGGTCGGCCTCCTGGAAGACGAGGTCGGGCGCCTGCGTATCCTCGACGCGCTTGACCAGCACCTCGTGCAGCTTGTGCAGGTACTTGAGCTCGCGCTCGAAGTCCTCGCGCTTGGCCCCGTGCGCGGCGGTGCGGACGATCGCCCCGCCGCCGCCGAGGTCGAGTTTGGCGCTCTGGCGGCGCAGCCGCTCGCGCTCTTTGTCCTCCAGGCGCCGGGAGACGCCAATGCCCTCGCCGGTGGGGGCGTAGACCATGTAGCGACCGGCGATCGTCAGCTCCATCGACAGGCGCGCGCCCTTGGTCTTCAAGGGGTCCTTGATGACCTGCACGACGATCTCCTGCCCGGGCCCCAGCAACTCGGCGATCTTGTGCCCGCCGCCGCGTCCGCGCCGGCCGACGTCCACGCCCGGGAGCACGATCTCATCGACGTGCAGAAAGCCGTTCTTCTCCAGGCCGATGTCGACGAAGGCGGCCTCCAGGCCGGGCAGGACGTTGTCGACCTTGCCCTTGTAGATGTTGCCCACGATCGAGCGCCCGCCACGGCGCTCGATGTACAGCTCAGCTATCCGGTAGCCGGCCCCCGGCTTGCCTGAGCCCTTGCTGCGGGCGCGGGATGAGGAGGACTTCGCGGCGCCCGGTGCTCCGGTCGCCTCCAGCAGCGCGACGCGCGTCTCCGCGCGGTCGACGCTGACAAGCACTTGCTTTTTCAATTTTT
Source organism: Solirubrobacteraceae bacterium (assembly GCA_036496915.1). Lineage (GTDB taxonomy): Bacteria > Actinomycetota > Thermoleophilia > Solirubrobacterales > Solirubrobacteraceae > Palsa-744. The sequence goes on along the minus strand of DASXKH010000021.1, from coordinate 2,548 downwards.
CGATCCAGTCTTATATTTGTCATGTCTAATAAAGTGGCACGCGGCCCTTCAGCGCAGCCGAGGCGCGCGCCCGGACGTAGATTGACTGCAGCAGACCTACGGCCAGAAGAGTTGTGATCACCGACGAGCCGCCATAGCTCATCAGGGGCAGCGTGACGCCGGTGATGGGCATGATCCCAATGGTCATTCCCACGTTTACGAACACTTGAAACATCAGCATAGCCGCTACCCCGGCGGCGAGAAGCGACCCGAACAGGTCCCTGGACATAGCCAGGATGCGCAATGTGCGCCAAATCAGCAGCGCATACAGGCACAGCACGAGCCCGGCCCCCACGAACCCGTACTGCTCGCCGACGGCGGCGAACACGAAGTCGGTGTGGTCCTCGGGCACGAAGTTCAAGCGAATCTGAGTGGCGTCTGAGCCGCGCCCGGTCTTCTGACCGGAGCCAATCGCTATCTTCGACTCCTCCTGCTGGTAACCCTCTTTGCGCGGATCGGCCGAGGGGTGCAGGAAGGCTGTCAGACGTTCCGCTTGATAGGGCTTGAGCACGTGGACGCCGGCGGCAGGGCCGATGGTGAGTACAAATGCAGCCGACACCACCACAAGCGCCACTAGCGCGGCCAGCTGACGCCAGGGCGTCCCCGCTACGAGCAGCAGCACGAACGCGATCACCATGTACACCATGCCCGAGCCCAGGTCCGGTTGGGCGATCACGAGCATCGCCGGCATGAGCGCCGCAAGCATCACCCGTGCGGTCGTGTCGCGCTCTCGCAATCGCCTCGCGCGATCGACCACGAAAGCGGACAGCGCCAGGATCAGCAGCACCTTGCCCAGCTCGGAGCCCTGAAACGAGAAGAACGACAAGCTGATCGCGCGCTGAGAGCCATTCGCGGAGCTGCCCGCCGCCAAAACCGCCAGGATGCTGAACATCAACAGCGCGTAGATCGCGTATTTGAGAGGTCGCAGGCGGGCGTAGTCGACGCGCGCGAGCACGAGCATCAGCACGCCGCCCAGCACGAGGTAGACGACTTGGCGGTTGACGTAGTAGCCGGGGTCGCCGGGCACCGCGCCCCGCGTGGCCGCGCCGAGCGTCATGACCGAGGCGATCGCGAGGCCGAGCACGGCGAGCGTCAGCAACGGGTCCAGCGGCAGGCTGAGCGTGCGCGGTGGCGAGACGGTCGGCGCCGACTCGGGTGGTTTGATCGGACTGAGCGTGCTCATCTTGTTTTGGAGGTGCCGGCGAGGAACAGCTCGGGCTTGCCGAACCACTTGGAGGCGATCAGCCGGGCAATCGGCGCGGCTGTTTCGGCGCCGAAGCCACCCTGTTCGACCGTGACGGCGATCACGATCGGGCGCTGGGGGTCGCCGACGAAGCACATGTACCAGGACTGGTCTTCCTTGCCGGTGTGTTCGGCCGTGCCGGTCTTGCCGTAAACGGGATGCTGAGTCTGATCCCAGCCCCTCCACACGTCTGCCGAGGTGCCGCCGGGCTGGCTGGCGGCCTCGTGGATGCCTTCCATCACGAGACTGAGATCGGAGTAGTTCAGGTGCACGTGCCGCACCGGTGAGAAGTTCAGGCTCTGCACGAGGCTGCCGTCGGTTTCGTCGACCTCCATCCCCAGGTGCGGGCGCACGACCGTGCCGTAGCCGCCGTGCATGAACGCGTTGGCGAGCGTCGAGTAGGCGACCGCCATCTGCAGGGGGGAGGTGAGCAGGTCGCCCTGACCGACCGCGAGATCCATGTTGTCTCCCACGCTCCAGGGGCGAACTTCGGCGACGATGTCGCATGTCCCGTGGTGCTTTGTGTGTTCGCACTTTTCCTGCAGGCGATTTTGTTTTTCCCGCCACGCTGGGGCGGGGACCGTGCCCTGGATCTCGCTCGGCAGGTCGATCCCGGTGGTGTGGCCGATGCCCAGTTCGCGGGCCATGTTCTGGATCACTTCGTGGTAGTGGTTGGCAAGCTCGCCGACTTCGAAGAAGTACGTGTCCGAGGAGACCTTCAACGCTTCGACCAGCCCCACGGGACCATAATTGGCCTTGCCGGCGTTACAGAACTGCTCGGTGGATACGTGGATGCACTGGCCCGCCCCCAGGCCCTCGGATGGGTTGATGACGCCCGCCTCCAGCGCCCCCATCGCTGTGAACGGCTTGAACGTGGAGCCCGTCGGGTAGGCGCCGTTGACCGCGCGGTCGGTCAGCCGCGAAGGTGCTGCTTCGCCCCCGGTCTTGCCCTCGAGCGCCCTGTATTCCTTTTCGGTGAGCGGTTTGGCGAACTTGTTCGGATCAAAGCTCGGGTAGGAGCCGATCGCCAGGATCTGCCCGTTGCGCGGGTCGATCGCCGTGAACGCGCCTCCTTCCGCCGGTTTGCCGCCAGCGCGGGCGTTTTCGATCCCTTGGAGCAGCGCTTTTTCGCCCTCGTGCTGTAGGCCGAGGTCGAGCGTGGTCTTGAGGCTGTATCCGGCCTTCGGGGGCGTCGGCTGCAGGCGCGTTGGGACGGGATAACCGGAGGAGTTGACCTGCACGCGTTGCACCCCGTCGTTGCCCCGT
>DASXKH010000020.1:0-4648 GCA_036496915.1 Solirubrobacteraceae bacterium | reverse complement strand
GGCTCGCTGTGAACCTCGACCTGCAGGTGCTCGGCCTGCATGCGTTCCTGAGAGGTCACACGTCGATGTTATCGCAGGGGTTCCGGGCCACGGTTTGGCCTCGACATCGGTCCGGTTCTCCTCTGGTCTGGACATGCGCGTCTCCTGCCATCCATGCTTTTCGCCGTACGAGCGCATCGGCGTCCCGACTATCTCAGTACCGCATCGCGTCACGAGGGTCAGCATCGAACGAGTGGGCGCAACCCTCTGAGCAGAACCAGTGCGTGCGCCCGTCACGGACCCTCACGGTCGCCTGCGTGCGATCGACCTTCATCCCGCACACCGGATCGGTCACGCCATGCCGTCGCGTCAGCCCCAGCAGCACCGCGAACGCAATCGTGGCGAGCACGTTCAGCAGCAGCGTGTAGTCGACGGCCACTTCGCCGAACACCTCGGCTCGTGTGGGCCGCGCCTGCGGGATCAGGCCGGCGGCGCCAAACAGCCCGTCGACGATCAGGGCGGCGATCACGATCGTCACGAACATCAAAGCGACGATGCGCGCGGCGTAGCGAGCCCCGTAATACTTGCGGTAGGCGAGCACGATCGGCAGCACGATCAGGTCGGCGAACACGAATGCGATCACGCCGCCGAAGCCGATCCCGCCCGACCACAGCACCGCCGCGAGTGGGATGTTGCCGACCGAGCACACGAAGCTGAGCACCGCGACGATCGGGCCCACGATCACGTTCTCCAGCAGCCGCCACGGTTCGGGGGCATCGATCACGAAGAGGCTGTTGAACACATCCTGTCCGAGCAGCCCCACGAACCCGGCGAGCAGGAACCCGAGCGCGATCTCGCGATAGAGCATCGCCCAGTCGTTGCGGAAGTTGTGGGCGACGTCCGACCATGCCTGCATCGAGCGCAGCCGCGCGCCCAGGCCGCCCTCGGCGCCGATCCCGCCTGCGGTGTGATGCACGTGTCCGTCCTCGACGCGTGAGGCGTGCGTGCGGGCTTCGGCCTCCAGACGCCGTGAGATGAACGCGCGCAACAGCAGAGTCATCGTGGCGATCAACACGATTCCGCCGACGAGCTCCGCGAGCGTGAACTGCCAGCCGATCAGCACCCACATGACGATGCCGAGCTCGACCACCAGGTTGGTGGAGGCGAACTGGAAAGCGAGCGAGCTCGCCGCCGAGGCCCCCTTGGCGAACAGCGATCGAGCGATCGCGATCGCCGCGTATGAACACGAGGAGGAGGCCGCCCCAAGACCGCTCGCAAGCGCGACCGGCCGTGCGCCGGCGCCGCCGAGCGCTCGCTCGATGCGCGCGCGTGGCGCCCAGGCCTGCACCGCGCCGGAGATCGCGAACCCAAGCACGAGCGCCCACCACACCTGCCAGGCCATCAGCAGTGCGTTCTGCAGACCTTCCCACGCGGTTTCGAGCACAATGCCCATACGCCCAGTCTGCTCGATCGCGTCTGGATGGGGCGCGAGATAGGGTGCAGGGGATGAGCGATCGTGTGCTGCTCCTCTCCTGGGAGTACCCGCCCGTGATCGAGGGCGGTCTGGCGCGGCATGTGCGCAAGCTCGCCGAGGCGCTCGTGCGCCGGGGTGTGGAGGTGGACGTGCTCACCCGCGGGGCGGGCGAGGGGTCCGCGGAGACATTCATGGAAGAACGCGGCGGGGTCAGCGTCTACCGGGTGCCCGAGCCCGGCTGGCCGCGCGATCTCGACCGCTTCGTCGCGTGGGTGGAGCGGATGAACGACGACATGATCTCAGCCGGGCTGGCGCTGGCGGGGGAACGCTCCTACGACCTGATCCACGGGCACGACTGGCTCGTCGCGCGCGCCTCCTCGGAGCTGTCAGATCGCCTCGCGATCCCGTACGCGACGACGATCCACGCGACCGAGCACGGCCGTCACCAGGGCTGGGTGCAGGACCAGCCGCAGGCGCACATCCACTCCGTCGAGCGCGCGATGGCGCAGCGGGCCGCGCGCGTGATCGTCTGCTCCTACTACATGCGCGGCCACGTCGCGGACATCTTCGACATCGACGAGGGGCGCATCGCGGTCATCCCCAACGGGATCGACCCCCGGGACCTGCAGCCGGTCGATGACCTGGAGACGTTGCGCCGCGAGTTCGCCCGGCCCGAGGACCGGCTGGTGCTGCTGATCGGACGCCTGGTGTATGAGAAGGGATTCCAGCTCGCGCTCGACGCGCTGCCGGGGGTGATCGAGCGGGTCGGAGCCGTGCGCTTTCTGGTGGCGGGATCGGGCACTCACGAGGGCGAGCTGCGAGCGCAGGCGCAACGACTCGGCCTGTCCGAGCACGGCGTGTTCCTCGGCTGGATCGGGGACGACGCGCTGCACTCGCTGTATCGCATCGCCGACCTGTGCGTGGTTCCCTCGATCTACGAGCCCTTCGGGCTGGTGGCGCTGGAGGCGATGGCCTCGGGCTGTCCCTGCATCGTCGCCGACACGGGCGGTCTGCGCGAGGTCGTCCCGCCCGGTGAGCGCGTCGGGCTGCGCTTCAACGGCGGCGACGCCGAGCACCTGGGGACGATGATCGAGCGGCTGCTCATCGACGATGAGCTGCGCGACAGGCTTGTGACCGAGGCCTCCGAGCACGTGCTTCGATTCGACTGGGACGACATCGCGCAGCGCACGCACGCGATCTACAGTGAGCTCACCGAGGGGCGGGTACGGGAGGAGGCGAACCGAACATGACGGGCGCGATCGAAGGGCTGATGCAGGATGACTTTCCCTTGACGCTGCACCACATCCTGCGTCGCCTGCGCTACAGCGATCCCCGGGCCGAGGTCGTGACGCTCGGCGAGGGCGGCGCCCGCACGCGGATGACCTTCGCCGAGAGCGCCGAGCGGATCGATCGCCTCGCGCGCGTGCTCACCACGCGGCTCGGTGTTCGCCAGGGCGACCGCGTCGGCACGTTCGCATGGAACAACCAGCGCCATTTCGAGCTGTATTTCGCGATCCCGTGCGTGGGCGCGGTGCTGCATACGCTCAACATTCGCCTGTTCGAGGAGCAGCTGACCTACATCGCCAACCACGCCGAGGATCAGGTCATCTTCGTGGACGCCTCGCTCGTGCCGCTGTTGGAGAAGCTGGCGCCGAGCTTCGAGACGGTCCGTCACTACGTTGTGATGGGGGACCCCGCACACCCGGGCGAGCACGGCAGCCTGCCGAATGCGCTCAGCTACGAGGAGCTGCTCGAGGAAGCGGGCCCGGGCGGGTATGACTATCCCGACGTGAACGAGCGCCAGGCCGCGGCCCTCTGTTACACGAGCGGTACCACCGGCAACCCCAAGGGCGTGCTCTACTCGCACCGCTCGATCAGCCTGCACTCCTCCGCCACGCTGATGCGCGACGCCGTCGGGCTCTCGCGCGCGGACCGGGTGCTGGCGGTCGTACCGATGTTTCACGCCAACGCCTGGGGCTTGCCGCACGGCGCGGCGCTCGCGGGCGCCGATCTGATTCTGCCCGACCGCTTTCTGCAGGCCGAGCCGCTGGCGCAGCTGATCGCGGCCGAGCGACCGACGCTGATGGGGTGCGTGCCGACGATCTTCGCCGATCTGCTGCGCTATGCCGACGAGCACCCCGAGATCGACCTGTCCTCGCTCTCGAACGCCGCCTGTGGCGGCTCGGCCGTGCCGCGCCAGCTGATGCGCGACTTCCAGGAGCGCCACGGGGTGCGCATCTTCCAGGCCTGGGGCATGACCGAGACCAGTCCCGTCGCCACCTATTCGCGCCCGGACGAGCGCGGCGAGCACGACGACGCCTACTGGGACGATCGCGCCAGGCAGGGCCGCGCGATGCCGTGGGTGGAGCTGCGCCTGATCGGCGACGGCGGCGTCGAGGTCCCCTGGGACGGTCAGTCCACGGGCGAGATCGAGGTGCGCGGACCGTGGATCGCCGCGCGCTACTTCCACGGCGATCAGGACGACGAGAAGTTCGACGCGGGCTGGCTGCGCACCGGCGACATCGCCTCGCTGGACGAGCGCGGGTACGTGCAGATCACCGATCGCTCCAAGGACGTGATCAAGTCAGGGGGAGAGTGGATCTCCTCGGTGGAGCTCGAGAACGAGGTCATGGCCCACCCCGACGTGATCGAGGCGGCCGTGATCGCCCGCCCCGACGAGCGCTGGGCCGAGCGCCCGCTGTGCTGCGTGGTGCTGCGCGAGGGCTCAACCGTGAACACCACCGAGCTCACTGAGCATCTGAGCGGTCGCGTGGCCAAATGGTGGATACCCGAGGAGTTCGCGTTCGTCGATGAGGTTCCGAAGACGAGCGTGGGCAAGTTCGACAAGAAGGTCCTGCGCGCGAGGCTCGCGGATGGGTCTCTTGAGGGCCGTGTGCGAGTTTCATCGGGGGGCGGTCGGGAGGGGGGCCAGACCACCTCCCGTTGACTGATGGTCCTGCGCGCGGCGTAGCTCGCCGAGGAACGCTCGAAGGGCGCGTTTGCGTCGAGTAGCCCCGGCCGGGCGCGATATCGTCAGCGGCGTGGGTCCCGAGAGCCATCGCGCACGCTCGTCGGCCCGGCGGCGCCTGAGATGGGCCGGGCTTGCGCTGCTGGGCGTGACGCTCGTGGTGATTCTGTGGCTGATCCCGCATGACACCGCAGGCGGGTCGCCCTCGTCGCATGCGACGAGGGCAG
>DASXKH010000019.1:0-1853 GCA_036496915.1 Solirubrobacteraceae bacterium | reverse complement strand
CACGGTCGCGACGGGTGAGCTCACGGATCGGTCGCGCCGGGTTGGACGAGTCCTTCTTCGTAGGCGAGCACGACTGCTTGGACGCGGTCTCGCAGGTCGAGCTTTGCGAGTATCCGGCTGACGTGGGTCTTGACGGTGGCCTCGCTGAGGTACATGTCGGCGGCGATCTCGGCGTTGCTGCGCCCGCGCGCGACTTGGGTGAGGACTTCCTGTTCGCGCGGTGTGAGCTCGGCGAGCTTGCTAGCCGAGCGCGTGTCGGGCGGGTGTGGTCGGGTGTGGCGCTCGACCAGGCGGCGTGTGATCGTTGGATCGAGCAGCGCGTCTTCCTCGCCGGCCGAGCGCACGAACGTGAGCAGCCGGGCGGGCGGCGCGTCTTTGCGCAGGAAGCCGCTCGCGCCGGCCTTCAGCGCCTCGTAGACGTACTCGTCGAGGTCGAAGGTGGTGAGCATGATCACCCGCGCGCGGTTGGAGGCCTGGGCGAGGATCTGGCGGGCGGCCTCGAGCCCGTCGAGGTTGGGCATCCGGATGTCCAGTAGCACGACGTCGGGGTGCAGCCGGCCTGCGTGCTCGACCGCTTGCACGCCGTCGTTGGCCTCGGCGACGAGCTCGATGTCGTCGTGGGCGTCGAAGATCGTGCGCAGCGCGGCACGCGCGAGCGCGTCATCGTCGGCGATCAGCACGCGCGGGCTCACGCGCCGCCCGGCTCCAGCGGGATCCGGGCGCGGACCACATACCCGCGGTCGGCGCCCGGGTGTGCCTCGAACGTGCCACCGTACATCGCTGTGCGTTCGCGCATCCCGGCCAGCCCGCGGCCATCGCGGGCGACAATCTCCTGTCGCGGGCCGCGGTCGAGGATCTCGAGCTCGAGTGCGGCGTCGGCCCAGCGCAGGACGACTCGTGACGGCGCGCCGCCTGCGTGTTTGAGCACGTTTGTGAGCGCCTCCTGGACGATCCGGTAGGCGGCGACCGCGACGCCGCTTGAGATCACGCACGGCTGGCCCTCGACGCACAGCTCCACGGCCACGCCGGCCTGGCGGACGTGGTCGATCAGCGCTGGGATCTCGGTCACGGCGGGTTGGGGTGACAGCGGCGCGTTGGTGTCGTGGTCTGAGAGCAGCCCGAGCAGGCGCCGCAGCTCGTCGAGCGCTTGGCGGCCGCTGGCCTCGACCGACTCGAGCAGCGCCCGTGAGCGACTGTCATCCCGGCTCATGATCTCTCGCGCGGCTCCACTCTGGAGCACCATCACGCTGACGGAGTGGGTGACCACGTCGTGTAGCTCGCGCGCGATTCTCGCCCGCTCGGCTCGCAGCGCCGTTTCACGGTCTCGCTCCAGGCGCTCGGCTCGCTCGGCCGACGCGGCAGCCTGCTGCTCGCGCCTGCGCATCGCGGTCCCAGCCAGCCACACGGGGGCGACCAGCAGCATCGGAACCAGGGGGCTGGGGATCTTCGCCTCGCCGCCGAACGCCAGCAGACAAGCCGCGGCCGCGATCAGCAGGGCGGCGACGATCAGGCGTCTGTCGCTGTAGAACGCGGCTGAGTACGCGGCGAGGAGCACCGCGACTCCCTGCGGCAGGTGCAACTGGTTGGGCAGCGCCGCCACGCCCGCGACCTCTACGGCCAGGACCCCAACCGGCGCTGCGCGACGCCATGCGATCGCGGCCGTCATCGCCACCAGCACGAGCGCCCGCCCGGGATCGCTGAGCGTTCCCGGCTCGGCGAGCGCCCACGCGGTGAGCGCCACCGCCAGCCCGACATCAGTCGCGCGCGCATCCAGCGAGCGAGCCCGTCGCATCAACCGTTGCGGGAGTGCCACGCGCTGAATGTACGCCCATCGCCCGGCACGATCGTCGGCC
>DASXKH010000018.1:0-17607 GCA_036496915.1 Solirubrobacteraceae bacterium | reverse complement strand
CCTGTCGTCACCGGGCTCAAAGCTCCCGGAGGGTTGGCGTTTGTGGATACCAGCAAGCGAGATACCGACGCGCAACACGACGCCGCGCTGGGGGAAGACGGCGAATCCTGCCATGGTCGTGGATCGGGATGGCTCAGTCGTCGGTGAGACTCTCGCCGGGAAAGAGAACGTCGGTGAAGCCGAACTGGGCCAGGTCGCGAATGCGGCGCGGATACAGGATGCCGTCGAGATGGTCTACCTCGTGCTGGATCACACGGGCCTGCAGCCCCTCTGCCTCGACCAGCAGCTCCTCCCCGAACGCGTCGCGCGCGCGCGCGCGAACCCGCGCCGGGCGTTCCACCTCGACGTGCACTCCGGGAATGCTCAGACAGCCCTCTTCGGCGCTCTCGAGCTCTTCGCTGCGCCACTCGATCACCGGATTGACCATCGCCGTGATCGGGTCCTCAGCGTACGCGCGGTACACCAGCACGCGATGCAGGATCCCCACCTGCGTGGCAGCGAGGCCGACGCCGAGGGCGTCGCTCATCAGCAGGCCCATACGCTCGATCTCGCTGCGCAGCGAGTCGTCGAAGCGATCGACCTCGACCGCGCTCGCGCGCAGCACCGGATCGCCCAGCTTGCGCACCCGCGCCAGCGCCGCGTCGCGTCGGGCGCGCGTCTGCTCGTCCAGCTCCTCACCGATCGGAGATCCCGATATCTCCGATCGGCCAGCGGGGGCGTCCTCCTCGCCGGCCGATCTTCGATCGGTAACCTTAACGTCTTCGTCGTCGCTCATACGAGCCAGTTTATTGAGGGTCCACGTCCACGCTGAAGCTCACGCCTCTGTGCGCTCGATTCTCCGCGACACTCCGTACGGCCTCACCGACGGCACGCACCGCGGGGCGGCGCTCGGAGGCCTTGACGACGAGCACCTGGCGCTCCTGACCACGCAGGCGAAACAAGGCGGCCGGACCAAGGACGCTCGCATCCGATCCCGGCTCGACGTTCAACCGCTCCGCCAGCGCGGCGGCCGCCGCCCGTGCGGGAGCACTCTCCACGGCGGAGCAGACGATCCTGATCAGGTGCGAGAACGGCGGGTAGCGCAGTGCCTCGCGGCGTTCCAGCTCGCCCGCGAGGAAGCCGTCGCTGTCGTGACGCGAGGCGAATGCGATCGCGCGGGCCTCGGGCGCGATCGTCTGCACGAGCACACGACCATCCGCGCCGCGCCCGACTCGCCCGGCGAGCTGGGCGATCAACGCGAACGTGCGCTCCTCCGCGCGGAAATCGGGAAAGCGCAGGGTCGCGTCGGCGTCGAGCACCACTCCCAGTGTCACGTCGGGGAAGTCGTGGCCCTTGGCGACCATCTGCGTGCCGACCAGCACACCCGACTCGGCCGCCTCGAAGCGGCGCAGCAGCGTTGCCACGCCATCGGCGCCGACCGTGTCCGCGTCCAGGCGCAGAACCGGAAAGCGGCCGTCCTCGCCGCCTGCCAGCGCGTTGGCGAGATCGTGCTGGACGCGCTCGGTGCCCGCGCCGTGGCGTGCGACCGAGATCGAGCCACACTGCTCGCAGCGCTGCGGCGCGGGCTCGCGATGTCCGCAGTGATGGCAGGCGAGGAAGCCCTCATGCCGGTGCAGGACGAGCGCGACGTCGCATTCCGGACAGCTCCAAACCCGCCCGCACGAGCGGCAGGACAGGAAGTTCGACCAGCCGCGGCGGTTCAGCAGCACGATCGCCTTGCCCTGCTGCTCGCGCACCTGGGCGAGTGCCTGAACGGTCAGGGGATGCAACCCGGCGCTCAGCTCGCCGCGCATGTCGAGCACGTCCACCTGTGGCAACGGGCGCCCGTCCACGCGCACGGGGAGGCGTAGCAGCGCAGACCTTCGCGACGCTCCCCCCGGAGGCTCTCCGGCGCGATGCACGCTCTCAGGCCGTGGGGTGGCACTGCCGAGCAGCAGCAGCGCGCCGGCGTCGCGGGCACGCTGCGCAGCGACCTCGCGGGCGTCATAGCGCGGGTCGCCCTCGTGCTTGTAGGAGGCATCGTGCTCCTCGTCGACGACGATCAGCCCAAGTCCTTCGATCGGAGCGAACACGGCCGAGCGGGGACCGACGCACACGCGCGCCTCGCCGGTGCGCAGCCGTCGCCATTCCTCGTAGCGCTCCCCGGGGCGCAGGCGCGAGTGCAGCACGGCGACGGTATCGCCGAAGCGTTCGCGGAAGCGACCGACGATCTGCGGCGTCAGCGCGATCTCCGGCACGAGCACGATCGCGCCACGCTCCCGCTCCAGGACGCCGGCGGCCGCGCGCAGGTAGACCTCGGTCTTGCCCGAGCCGGTCACACCCTGCAGCAGCGTCCGCTCGAAGCGCTCTGCCCGCAGGGCGTCCTGGAGCGATCCGAGCGCCTGCTCCTGCGCCGGCGTGAGCGGTGGCGGCTGCGGTCGGCGCGCGCCGACCGGCAGGTGCTCGGAGCGTACGACCTTGCGGCGTTTGCGCCCGCTGAGCCTGCGCGCCGCGCCGGGCGGCAGCACCAGCGTCAGCGCCCGGGCGATCGTCGAGCAGTACTCGGCCGCGACCCACTCGGCCAGCGCCACCAACTCGGCCGGCACGCCCAACTCCAGCGCACGCAAGGGCGCCAGCAGCTTCTCCTCGGCGATCTCGCTGTGCTCGGACACGCCGACGACGACACCGAGCACCTGCCGGCGCGCGAACGGCACGACCAGCATCGAGCCGACGCCGACCGCGCCCCCGCGCAGCTCCTCCGGCAAGCGGTAGTCGAATGGGCCGCGCAGCGCGCGAGCGGTCGTCAATGGCTCTACCTGAGCGATAGCGGACATCGGAAGTGAAGCCCGTGGTATCCCCAGGGCCGGGACGGACGCGAGAGAAGCGATCTCTCCCGCTGCTCATACGACTGTAGAGGGCCCCTCGGACCGCTCTGGGCGCTCTTGCCGACTCAGAGCCCGGCGGCCGCGCGCAGCGCCAGCGCCTTGTCGGTGCGCTCCCACGTGAAGTCGTGATCTTCGCGTCCGAAATGGCCGTAGGCGGCCGTCTTCTGGTAGATCGGCCGATGCAATTTGAGCTCCTCGCGGAAGGAGCCCGGGCGTAGGTCGAAGACCTCGTCGACGGCCTTTGCGATCTGGCCGCGCGAGCGACCCTCGAGCTCGGTGTGAAACGTCTCGACCATCACCGACACCGGGTGCGCGACGCCGATCGCGTAGGCGACCTGAACTTCCGCGCGCTCGGCCAGGCCGGCGGCGACGATGTTCTTGGCGACCCAGCGCGCCGCGTAGGCCGCCGAGCGATCGACCTTCGAGGGGTCCTTGCCGGAGAACGCGCCGCCGCCGTGGCGTGCCATCCCACCGTAGGTGTCGACGATGATCTTGCGCCCGGTCAGGCCCGCATCGCCCACCGGACCGCCGATCACGAAGCGGCCGGTCGGATTGACGAGGAAGTTCTTGCGCAGCTTGCCCGCATCGTACAGGCCGCTCGGCAGGATCGGCTCGACGACGTGCCGCCACAGGTCCTCGGCGATCTGCGACTCGACGCCTTCGGCGTGCTGCGTGGATATCAATAGCTTTTCGATCTCGACCGGCCGGCCGTCGACGTAGCGCACGCTCACCTGCGTCTTGCCGTCCGGGCGCAGGTAGTCGAGCGTGCCGTCCTTGCGGACCGCCGCCAGGCGCTCGGCGAGCCGGTGCGCGAGCGAGATCGGCAGCGGCATCAGCGACTCGGTCTCGTTGGATGCGTAGCCGAACATCATGCCCTGATCGCCCGCGCCGGCGACGTCGAGCTCGTCGTCATCGTCTGCGTCCGTGCGCTTCTCCAGGGCCGTATCGACGCCCTGCGCAATGTCGGGCGACTGCTTGTCGATCGCGTTCAGAACCGCGCAGGAGTCGGCCGAGAAGCCGAGGTCGGCATTCGTGTAGCCGATCTTGCGCACGGTCTCGCGGGCGATGTCCTGGATGTCCACGTAGGTATCGGTCGAGATCTCACCGGAGACGACGATCAGGCCCGTATTGACCAGCGTCTCGCAGGCCACGCGGCCGTAGGGATCGTCTCTCAGCACGGCGTCGAGCACCCCGTCTGATATCTGATCGGCGACCTTGTCGGGATGGCCCTCCGTGACGGACTCGGAGGTGAACAGGAACTCGTTGTCTGCGTGCTGGCTCATGCGGCTCCGGTGGTTGCTGGCGAGGAACGAGCCGAGAGTCTACGCGGCTCGCCGCTGCGCGCGGCGTCCGCGCTCGCCGCGCTGCACGAAGTCGACGATCAGCGGCACGCCGTCCATTCCGTAGCGAGCCCGCAGCCGGTTCTCGAGGAAGTAGGCGTAGTCGCGGGTCACGCGCGTGCGGGAGTTCACCTGGATCGCAAAGCGCGGGGGGCGCTCGCCGATCTGGGCCATGTAGAGGAGCTTCAGACGGTGCTGACCGGCGCTGCGCCGCGTCCCCACCGGCGGCTGACGCGCCTGCACCGCCTCCGCGAGAAAGCGGTTGAGCTCGGGGGTGGGGATCCGCCCGGACATGCGATCGCCCAGCGTGATCGCCTCGTTCAGCAGGCGCGCCACGTGGCGTCCCGTCCTGGCGCTCGCCGTCAGCACGCGCGGTCGCAGTCGCAGCTTTTCGGCGACACGCGCGCGCTCGTGCTCGAGGCCGTCCTCGTCACCCTCATACACGTCCCACTTGTTCAGCACGAGCGCGGTCGCGCATCCGGACTTCATCGCCAGCTCGGCGATGCGCAGGTCCTGGGCTGTGACGCCGTCGCGCGCGTCGCACACGACCAGCGCCACATCCGCGCGCTCGGCGGCGCGATGCGAGCGCAACGTGGTGTAGTACTCGACCGAGTCCGCGACCTTCGACTGACGGCGGATGCCGGCCGTGTCGATCAGCGTCAGCCTGCGCTCGTTCACGATCAGGGGCGTGTCGATCGCGTCGCGCGTGGTTCCAGCGAGCTCGGAGACGATCGTGCGCTCCTGCCCGAGGAAGCGATTGACGAGCGAGGACTTGCCGACGTTCGGCCGTCCGATCACCGCCAGGCGGACGGTGTCCTCGTCGACCTCCGCCTCCTCCTCCGGCAGCAGCTGCACGATCCGGTCGAGCAGATCGCCCGAGCCGAGTCCCTGTGCGGCGGACACGGCCAGGGGCTCGCCCAGCCCGAGGCGATGAAACTCGGCCGCCTGGGGAATGTCTCCCACACCGTCGCACTTGTTGGCCGCGACGATGCTCGGAACGGACGAGCGGCGCAGCAGATCGGCCATCTCCTCATCGCCCGGCCTGGTCCCGGCGCGAGCGTCGACGACCAGCACCGCCACCTGCGCGTCGGCGAGCCCGGCGCGCGCCTGATCGCGGATCGAGCCGGCCAGCGGGTCCTCGTCCTCGAAATCGACCCCGCCCGTGTCGATCAGCTTGAACCGGCGCCCGTTCCACTCGCAGTCGAGCTCCTTGCGGTCGCGGGTGATCCCGGGGCGCTCGTGCACGACCGCCTCGCGCGTGCCCGTGAGGCGATTGATCAACGAGGACTTGCCCACGTTGGGATAACCGACGATGGCGACCTTCAGCATTCAGCCAGTATGACCACGATGCGCTCGACCACCTGCTCCAGGGTGTGACCGGTGGTGTCGAGCACAACCGCGTCGGGTGCCGCCTGGAGCGGGCTGTGCTCACGTGTGGAGTCGCGCTCGTCGCGCAGGGTCTGCTCGGCGAGCACCGCCCGGGAGTCTGCCCCCAGCTCGGCGGCTCTACGTCGCGCACGCTCCTCAGGGCTCGCTGTCAGGAAGATCTTCAGCTCGGCATCGGGCGCCACAACGGCTCCGATGTCACGCCCCTCTGCCACCCAATCTCCGCGGGAGATAAGCTCGCGCTGCTTGACAACGAGCGCCTCACGCACACCCGGGTCGGCGGCCACACGCGAAGCCGCCTCGGATACCTCCGGCGCCCGGATCGCCTCGGTCACATCGCGCCCGTCGAGGAGGACTCGCGCTCCCAGCGCGATGCTCGCCCGGCGCGCCAGCGAAGCCGGCTCGAGGCTCGGCTGCTCGATCCAGAGCAGCGCCACGCAGCGATACATCGCGCCGCTGGCCAGATAGTCGTACCCGAGCCGAGCAGCGAGCGCACGGGCGACAGTGGACTTGCCTGCCCCCGCCGGCCCGTCAACGGCTACGAGCACAGCTCCGCCAGGTCATCGACAAACCCGGGATAGGAGACCGCGGCGGCCTCGATCCCGACGACCTCGACGCCCTCGCGCGAAGCCAGTCCGGCGACGGCGCCCATCATCGCCATGCGATGGTCCCCCTGCGCGTCGATGCTTCCGCCGCGCAGCCCGCCCGTGCCACGGACGGCGAACCCGTCGTCGGTCGCCTCGATGTCCGCCCCAAGGCCGCGCAGCCCCTCGACGACGCCCGCGATGCGATCGATCTCCTTCAAGCGCAGCTCTTGCGCTCCGCGCACGATCGTCTCGCCCTCGGCATAGCAGCCGAGCAGCGCCACCAGCGGCAGCTCGTCGATCGCGAGCGGCACCTCGTCGGCCTCGACCTCGGTCGCCTCCAGCGCGCCGTGGGCGACGTCGAGGTCGCTGACGGGCTCCCGCGCGGACAGCTCGCCGGTCTCCGGCTCGAGATCGCCCAGCACGATCCCACGCATGCGACGCACGATCCGCAGGAACCCCGTGCGCGTCCAATTGACACCGACGTCGCGCAGCAGCAGGCGCGAGCCGGGCACGAGCACGCCCGCGGCCACCAGGAACGCGGCCGAGCTGGGATCGCCGGGGACGCACACCCGGTCGAGGATCAGCTCATCGACGTTGACCACGGTGACGTGGCGGCCGTTGCGATGGATGTTCACTCCCGCGCGCAGCAGCATCCGCTCGGTGTGATCGCGGCTGCGCTCGGGCTCGCCCACGGTCGTGGCGCCATCGGCGGCGAGGGCGGCCAGCAACACGCAGGACTTGACCTGGGCGCTGGCCACGGGCAGCTCGCAAGAGATCGCCCGCAGGCGCGCGCCGCGCACGGTCAGGGGCGGGAAGCGCCCTTCGCGGGCATCGAGCTCGGCGCCCATCTGCTCCAGCACAAGCGCGATCCGATCGACCGGACGGCGGCGGATCGACTCGTCGCCGTCGAGCGTGAACGAGCGGCCCTCCTGCGCCGCCAGCCAGCCGGGCAGCAGGCGCATCAGCGTGCCGGCGTTGCCGACGTCGATCGTGCCGTCGGGCTCGCGCGCCTCGCGCAGGCCGGTGCCGCGAATCGTCGTCTCGCCGTCGCGGACCTCCACGAGCGCGCCCAGCGCGCGCACCGCCTCCAGGGTGGAGATGGTGTCCGCCGCGTGCAGGTAGTTCTCGATGCGCACCGGCTCAGAGGCCATCGCCCCGAGCAGCGCGGCGCGGTGGGAGATCGACTTGTCCGCCGGGGCGCGCAGCTCACCGGCGAGCCCGCTGGATGGCTCGAAGCGCTGGTTCATCGAGTAGAACCCTACGAGCCCGGTCGCAGCAGCGTCTCGCGCTCGATGCGCGCACGGTCGTTCCAGTCGCGCAGAGCTCGAGCGTCACCGTTCTGCAGGTCGGCGCGCACCTCGGCGAGTCGCCCGGTCAACTCGTCGATGGCCTCGATCAGGGCGTCGCGATTGGACATGTAGATGTCCGTCCAGATCGCGCTGTTGGCCCCGGCCACCCGGATCGTATCGCGCAGGCTGGGGCCGGCGGTCGGTGGCGAGCCCTCGCGCTCGAACGCGCCGGCGGCTTGGGCGGCGAGCACGTTGGCGAGCACGTGGGGAAGGTGTGAGATGCAGGCCATCAGGTGGTCGTGGGCGCCGGCGTCCACGACCTGCGGGCGAGCGCCGAAGCTCTCGATCAGGCGCCGCAGGCGCTCGTACAGCACGGGATCGCTGACCTCGGTCGGCGTGAGATACCAGATGGCGCCCTCGAACAGATCCTCACGCGCGCTCCCGACGCCGGCCGTCTCAGCACCGGCGAGTGGATGGCCGCCGACGAAGCGCCGATCACGGCGCGCGTCCTCGAGCGCCAGCTTGGTGGAGCCGACGTCGCTGATGACGCAATCCGACCCGGCGCCCGCGAGCGCGTCGGACACGGCCCGCTCGAGCGCGCCGACCGGCGCGGCGGCGAGCACCACGTCCGCGTCGGCGACAGCCGCGGCGATGTCCGGCGCCCGCCGATCGATCGCTCCCATCTCGAGCGCCGTCTCGCACGCCACGGGGTCTGGGTCATACCCGCATACGTGAGCGCCCGCACGAGCGCGCGCGGCCAGGCCGATCGAACCGCCGATCAGCCCGACCCCAAGGACCGCGATCCTCACGCGGCGCTGAGTGCCTTGCCCGCGAATTCGGCGGTGCGCCGCACGGCGGCGGCGTACTCGTCGAAGGTGTCGGCCAGCAGCGCCTGGGGCCCGTCGCAGACGGCCTCGTCGGGGTTGGGATGCACCTCCACGATAATGCCGTCGGCCCCGGCGGCGGCCGCGGCGAGCGACAGCGGCAAGATGAGGTCGCGCCGCCCGGCGGCGTGACTGGGGTCGACGATCACCGGCAGGTGCGACAGCTCCTTGAGGATCGGCACCGCCATGATGTCGAGCGTGGTGCGGCGGTGGTCGGTCTCGAACGTGCGGATGCCACGCTCGCAGAGCATCACGCTCGAGTTGCCCTCCTTGAGGATGTACTCGGCGGCCATCAGCAGCTCGTCGAGCGTCGAGGAGAGCCCGCGCTTGAGCAGCGCGGGACACCCGGAGCGCCCAATCTCGGTGAGCAACGGGAAATTCGCCATGTTGCGCGCGCCGATCTGGATCACGTCGGCGATCTCGAGCACGTCGTCGAGGTCACGCAGATCCATCAGCTCGGTGACGATCGGCAGGCCGGTCTCGGCCTTCGCCTCGGCGAGCAGTCGCAGTCCCTCGACTCCAAGACCCTGGAACGCGTATGGCGAGGTGCGCGGCTTGTAGGCTCCGCCGCGCAGCAACGACACCCCCGCGTCGCGCACCACGCGCGCGGTCTGCAGCGTCTGCTCGCGCGATTCCACGGTGCAGGGACCGGCGATCAGGGCGAAATGATCGCCGCCGATCTTGCGGCCTTGGATGTCGAGCACGGTGCGCTCGCCGTGGCGGATCTGCGCGGAGGCGAGCTTGTACGGCTTGAGAATCGGCATCACCCGGTCGACGCCCGGCTGTCCTTCCAGGCCGATGCTTTCCAGGTTGACGTCCTGCTCGACGTCGCCGATCGCGCCGATCACGGTCAGGCGCGCGCCCACGATCGGGTGGGCGAGCGCGCCGGCTCGCTCGATCTTCTCAACGACCGCCTCGACCTCCTCGGGGGTCGCGGTCTCCTTCATGACGATCATCATCTACTCATCCTTTCACTTACGCCCAAGAGTTACACGCACCGACGATGTGAGGGTGGCGTTGCACACGCTGTGTGAGGCGCCCGGTCCGAATCTCGGACCCAGTGCGGCCGCTGCGCCCGCTCTCACGCACGGGTCAGGGCCGAAGCGCCTAGATAAATCGCCAGGCGAAATAGGCGCGGGACGACGACCACGCGGCGAGGACGCTGGAGGTGCAGCCGGATGTGCGAGCCGTCGCGGTCATAGTCGTCTCTGACTTTGTAGCAGACCCGCGACGCGCCGTCGAGGGTGCGAGACGACGTGCTACGCCGGGCCTCGCGTCCAGAGGGGCGATGGCGTTGCCCATCTCGGGCTCTTTTGGGTCGCATCCGCGCAGGTCATGCGCATTCCCCGGGCCATCAAAGCGGGGCATCCCGCCCCGCATCCGGGCGTGGCGCTAAAGCACCTCGCCCAGCGCCGTCAGGAATCGCGCGTTCTCCCGCGGCGTGCCGTACGTGACGCGCAGCGCCGGCGTCTGGCTGCCCAGAGCCCCACCGCCGCGCACGAGCACCCCGCGGTCCTCCAATCCGCGCATGACCTCGCCCTCGTCGCGCTCGCCGAGCTCGATCCAGCAGAAGTTCGCCTGCGAATCGGCCACCTGAAGGCCGAGGGCGCTCAGGGACTCGCCGAGCGAGATGCGCTCGGCGACGGTGCTCGTCACGCGCTCGAGCACCGCGTCCTGATGGGCCAGCGACTCGACCGCGGCGGCCTGAGCGAGGGCGTTGCAGAAGAACGGCTGGCGCACCTGATCGACCGCCCGCGGCAGGTCCTCGGAGCCGCACAGCGCAAACCCGACGCGCAGACCGCACAGGCCGTACACCTTCGAGAAGGTCCGCAGCAGCACAAGGTTCGGATGATTTCCCAGCAGCTCGATCGAGGCGTCGGGATCGCCGAGCAGGTTGAACTCGCAATAGGCCTCGTCCACGAGCACGCACACGTGCGGCGGGACCGCGGCCACGAACGCCGCGATCTCCTGCGCGGGGAGCGCGGTCGAGGTGGGGTTGTTCGGGTTGCACACGATCACCAGGCGCGTGGCGACCGTGATCTCGGCGAGCATCCCGTCCAGGTCATGGCGCCGATCGGCGTCGAGGGCGACGGTGATCGCGCGCGCTCCGGAGGCGGCGGAGAGGTGCGGGTAGACCGAGAAGGAGGGCCATGCGTAGACGAGCTCGGCGCCGGGCTCCAGCAGCGCCTCGCCGGCCGCGAGCAGGATGTCGCAGGAGCCGTTGCCGATCGCGATCCTCGACACCGGCACTTCGTAACGATCGGACAGGCGCTCACGCAGGATCGAGTTGGACGGGTCGGGATAGCGGTTCAGCGAGGACAGCGCGCGCTCGATCGCCTCGCGCACCGCCGGCAGGGGCGGATGCGGCGACTCGTTGCTCGCCAATCGCACCATCGGCGCCTGCTCGGCATAGCCGCCGGCGGCCGGATACACGGGGATGCGCCCGATGCGCTGCGCGAACTCGATCGCCATGGTCGGGCCATTGTGACGAACCGCCGCCGGCGAGCCGGATCTCGGCCCCGGCAAGCCCGCCGGCGGTCGGTCTGCCGGCCTGTCGGTCGGTGATGTGGAACAGCGGAGAAGACCGGACCCGGTGTGGGCGCGGCGGGCTACTGCGCGGCCTGTAAGTCGGCGCGCAGCTCGGCCGCGTCGCCGAGGTAGACGTGCCGGGCCTCGTGGTCCTCGTCGGCGTGGTAATGGATCAGGACCCTGATCACGCGCGGCATCGCCCGCGGCACGGGTATCTCGCGCGCGCACAGCAGCGGCACCCGCTCGAACCCGAGCGCCCGCGCCGCGACGGCGGGGAACTCGGCGTTGAGGTCGTTGGTGGCCGTGAATATGCAGCTGACGACGTGCTCGGGCGTGAGCGCGTTGCGCTCCATGATCGCGCTCATCAGCTCGGTCGTCGCGTCCAGGATCTCCTGGGCGTCGTTGCGCGTCACGCTCGTGGCGCCGCGCAGGGCGAACAGTCGCATGGCGGCGATTCTGTCAGAGCGCGCGCAGACGCCCGATCTCCCCCTCGCTCAGCCGGCGATGGGCGCCCGGCGCGAGATCCCCCAGACGCAGCGGACCGAACCCGATGCGCTCGAGCGCCAGCACCGGATGACCGACGGCCTCGCACATCCGTCGCACCTGCCGGTTGCGACCCTCGTGGATCGTCAGCTCGATCGCATCAGAGCGCACACGACGCGCTCGCGCGGGCGCAGTGAGGCCGTCCTCGAGCCGGACGCCCGCCCGCAGCGCCCGCATCGCTCCCTCCCCCACACGCCCACCGCCGACACGCGCCAGGTAGGTCTTCGAGACCTCGTATCGCGGGTGCGTCAGCCGGTTGGCAAGCTCACCATCGTTCGTGAGCAGGATCAGTCCGCTGCTGTCCGCATCGAGGCGCCCGACCGGATACAGACGCAGGCCCTCCGCCGGCACGAGCTCGACGACGGTCGGGCGGCCGTGGGTGTCGCGCGCGGTGGAGACCACGCCGAGCGGCTTGTGCAACGCGTATACGACCCGCCTCTCGGCGCCCGACACGACCTCGCCGTCGACCTCCACGCGCTCGGACTCCGCCACGTCCCGCGCGGGGTCGGTCACGATCTCCCCGTCCACGACCACGCGCCCGCCGGCGATCAACGCCTCGGCGGCTCGGCGGGACGCTACGCCCGCAAGGGCGAGGTGCTTGGCCAGGCGCATCCGCGCAGATTAGGACCGACGGCGCGCGCGAGCGTCGCCAACCACCGTCGAAACGCCGTCGATATGCCGGCAGGTGCGGTGAGCGGCGTCAACCGCAACCGATGCAAAGGGCCGGCTGTGGCTCACCCAACCGGTACTGCTACTCGCCCGCAGGCCCGCCCCCCGCCCGGGCCTCCCCCGCGCGCAGCAGCCGATCGCGCAGCTCCGCCTGCTCCTCGGGGGTTGGATCCCAGCGCGCGACGTCGGGCAGCTCCTGCAGGGAGCGCAGCCCGAACAGCTTCAGGAAGAGCGTGCTCGTGCGGTAGGTGACCGCGCCGAACTGCGAGCGTCCGGCCTCCTCGATCAGACCTCGTTCCAGCAGCGTGGTCGCGGCGGAGTCGGCGCTGACGCCGCGGATGCGGGTTATCTCCGGGCGCGACACCGGTTGCAGGTAGGCGGCGATCGCCAGCGTCTCGGCCTGCGCGGGCGTGAGGGTGGCGGTGCGCGGGCGGCTGAACAGGCGCCTGGCGGCATCCTCGGTGGCGGGATCGGTCGCGAACGTGTAGCCGCCGGCGAGCTCGCGCAGCACGATCCCGCGCGTGCCCGGCACATAACGTTCGGCGAGCGCCCCCAACGCCGCCTGCGTGTCGGGCTCGCCGGCCCGGGCCGCTTCGGCTAGCTCGGTTACGCTCAAGGGGTCGGGCGAGAGGAACAGCAACGCCTCGATCGTGCTGGCGAGCGCGTCCATCTCCACCACCGTCATGTCGGCATGCGCACGAAACACCCCCTCACCGTCGGCCACCGTCGCGGCCGGCGACCCGTGGGCGACGGTCTGCATCTGCGCTTCCATATCGCCCTATCCTGCCACGGCCGCGACCGGTGCGCCAGGCTGGACCGAAACGGCGGCCTCGATCGCGATCTCGCCGAAGCTCTCCGGCTGGCGCCAGTCGACCTCTCCACACTTATAGAGCTCCAGCAGCGCGAACAGCGTCACCGCGACCGTCATGCGGTCGGCCCCGCCGACGGCCTCGTCGAAGCTGAACGCGCCCCGACGCAGCAGCCTGCGCAGGTGCGCCAACCGCTCGGCGACGGTCACGCGTGGCGTGCCGATGTGACGCAGGCTGATCGTCGGGGGCATGCTCAGGAGCCGTCCGATCGCCTCGCCCAGGACGTCGGGACTCTGCGAGCCCTCCTCGGGCGCGAGCTCGGTGCGACGCAGGTGTGCAGGGGGGGGCGCTTCGCGAAAGCGCACGCCGTGCTCGTTGCTCAGCAGCCCGCGTAGATGACCCGCCGCGGAGCGGTAGCGACGCGCGTCGAGCATCCGCGCGAGCAGCTCCTCGGCCGCCTCCTCGGGCTCCATCTCCAGCAGCTCGCTCTCGTCCTCGCCGGCGAGCATCAGCTTTGACTTCAGCTCCAGCAGCGCCGCGATCAGCACGATGAACTCCGTCGCCGTCTCCAGGTCGAGCTCGCCGCGGGACTCGAGATGATCCAGATAGGAGAGCACCACGTCGGCCAGCTGAAGCTCGAGCAGGTCGATCTCCTCGCGCAGCACGAGCGTCAGCAGCAGGTCGAACGGCCCACTGAACACGTCCAGGTCGAGGTCGAGCGTCGCGACGGTGCTCACATGCCCACCGTACCGATCAGGTCCGACGAAGCGCGCCCACGCCCATCCGCTCGCGCACCTGCGCGAGCGTCCCCGCGGCGATCTCCCGCGCCCGCGCCGCCCCGTCCACGAGCACCGCCTCCAGCGCGTCCTCGTCGGCGCGCAGGTCGGTGTAGCGCTCGCGCACCGGCGCGAGATAGGCGACCGTCGCCTCCGCCACGGCGGCCTTCAGATCTCCGTACCCGCGCGCGTCCGCCAGCTCCGCCTCGACCGCCTCGGGCGTGCTCGCGCGCGCGACCGCCAGGATTTCGATCAGATTCGATACGCCCGGCTTCTCGGGCGCGCGGCGGATCTCCGTGCCGGAGTCGGTGACCGCGCTCTTGATCTTCTTCTCGATCGCGCGCGGCTCATCCAGCACGTACACCGTCCCCTGTTCGGAGCCGCCGGTCGTGGACATCTTGCGCGTGGGGTCCTGCAGGTCCATGATCCGGGCGCCGACCTCGGGGATGCGGTGCTCGGGGACGACCAGCACCTCTCGCCCGTCGCCGAAGCGCGCGTTGAAGCGCCGCGCGACGTCGCGCATCAACTCCAGATGCTCACGCTGATCCTCGCCGACCGGGACCTCGTCCGCGCGGTAGGCGAGCACGTCCGCGGCCTGCAGCACCGGATACATCAAGAGGCCGGCGCTCACCAGCTCGCGCTGGACCACCGACTTGTCGCGGAACTGGTGCATCCGCTGCAGCCGCCCCAGCTCGGTAACGCCGCTGAGCAGCCAGCACAGCTCGGTGTGCTCCTGCACGTCCCCCTGTCTGAACAGGATGCAGCGCTTGGGGTCGAGGCCCGCGGCGAGCAGCAGCGCCGTGAGGTCATACAGGCTCTCGCGCAGCCGCGCGGGCTCGTACGGGACGGTGATCGCGTGCAGGTCGACGATGCAATACAGGGCCTCGCCGCGGTCCTGTCCCAAGACGTACTGGGAGATCGCGCCGATGTAGTTGCCCAGGTGCTTGGAGCCCGTGGGCTGGATGCCGGAGAAGATGCGCATTGGCCAGCAGGCTATACGCCCTTCGGTCGATCGCGCGATCAGATACGAGAGCTCACGGCGCCACGCCATGCATCTTCAATCGCTCGTCCGGGGGGGTGGGGGTCGCGCGACCCCCACCCCCAGAGCACCGCTAGGCGAGTACACCAAACCGTTGTTGAGAGGCGAAGCTGGGCTCCCGTCAGGGTTCAGTCAAGTGCCACATGTGGTCGGAGGCTTCCTACTGCAACTGCCAAATCGTGTCGTTTGCGGCTATAAATGATTGTCATCAGCACAATCCTAGAAATTTTCACAATACCGCATTAGCCCATTCCACCCCATTCCATGACCACGAGACTATACCACCGCTCCCACGGTAATACACCCACGCGTTACCAGCGTACGGTTCAAACAGAACCGCAAGCCTAGTCTTGGCTTCTGGTGCGACCCCGCCCAAGCAGCGGGATGCCCATTCAGGATGCCAACCCCATTCGCATATTGAGTGTTTTTTATCAGTGTAATAAACACGCATTTGTTCAGACAAGTATGCAGATGCGCTCGGGCTAGCGCCAGCTTCCACTTCTTCGCCACCCAGACAGCGGGGAGCCCATTCGGAGCCAAGCCAGCCCCATTCGCATACCGAGTGATTTTTACCAGTGTAATACACCCGCACCTGGTTAGATTTATAGGCCGTAGAGCTCGGACTGGTTCCGGGTTCTACTTCACCACCTATACGATTCAGTGCCCATTCAGGACTCCAACCCCACTGCCAGATGGCGTGATCTGCCCCCGTGTAATATACCCGCACCTGGTTAGACTCATAGGTCATAGCGCTCGGACTGGTTCCGGCTCCAACTTCACCACCTAGCTGACGACTGCCCCATGTACTCCCATTCCAGGCCCATTCCCAAATCGCGTGATTTTTTCCCGTGTAATAAACTCGCATTTGGTTATACTCATACACGGTTGCGCTTGGACTAGTCCCAGCTTCGACTTCTCCACCCAGCTGACGGCTACCCCATTCGTGTCCGTTCCAGGACAATTCCCAAATCGCGTGATTTGTACCTGTATAATACACACGTACTTGGTTACCCTCGTATACGGTCGCACTCGGGGTAGTGCCTGCTTCCGCTTCTCCACCAACACGATAGGATTCCCAACCCACGCCCGCGTAATATGCCCATTCCCAAATCGCGTGTTCGCTTCCAATGTAGTAGACCGACTGATGACCCGTACTGGCATTACGAATGGCCCACGTAGGATTGCTGTGTTGTTCAGAGAGCGTGGTAAATTCCACACCGGAACCGTAGCTCGTCCCAGCACTGGTTGTGGCAACTAGCCGGTAGTGATAGACGGTACCGGGATGTAATTCGTGGAGGGTAACACTCACTGGCACGCCACTGGTACCTGATCCAGCGTCGCTCGAGGCCGTTGACGAGCCGTAGCTTGTCGTTTCCCCATATTCGAAATAATATTTCGCATCAAGTCCATTGGGGTTCACGGTCCCGTTCAGCGTCACCGACGATTCCTGGATACCGGTCGCAGCACCCGTACTAACAACCGGCGGCGGCTTCACGATCGGCGCCCCCCAAGGCGTCCCCCAACCCGTCGGCCCATCAAAACCAGGACCGGCCCAACACAGATACGTCACTTCACAGCCACTTACACTGTTTTTGCCCGAGATGATGTCGTTCAGTGACCCGCCCTCTTTTGCGTACTGCCATATAGCCTGCGGGCCGAACGATCTCGTATAGGAGTTCGTCAACGCATACGTCGCTGCGATTATCGGCGAAGAAGCGCTCGTACCACCCCACGACTCCCACCCGATTTCTCCAAAGGAATTGTGTTCATAGACATCATAGATCGAAACCGGCGAGTTTTTCCAATCCGCGACCGCCGATATGTCGCTTGTGGTTCTATAAGCACAGCCCGTATCGGTCTGCCAACTCGGCTTTGGCTCGCTTTGTGCGCACGTAGATCCGCCAAGCGACCAGGCGAACTCTTCAAAGCCCCGCGCATTAGGGGCTTCGAACAAACTCGTACCGCCGACCGCCATGACATGAGGCGATGCAGCGGGCCATACCTGTGAGGTGTAGCCAAAATCACCGCTGGCCACTGTGATCAGGACTCCAGGATGATTGAAAGCTTCTTCATAACCGAGGTCTTCAGCTTTGAGTGCATGCTCCCAGCTATTCGTGATCTCGTTGGCGCCCAGCGCGACCGCCGTGTTCTCCGCCGTCGCCAAAGTGCTGTCTTCCTCTGGGCCAGGAGCCTCGACCAGTATTATGTGACAGTTGGGACAGATCGCTGACACCAACTCGATATCGGACGCGCCCTCTACCGCCCAGTTCCCTCCAGCCGGTGGAGGATAGTTGCCCTGTTCTCCAAACCGGTTCACCTTTTTGAAGCAGCCGTTTGCCGTGGTGCATGGCGACAGCCCGTAGCCGGCGCGATAGGTCGCCAGATCAGATTCAGCATCAGGATTATCCCCGACGATGACCACCCCGACCGTCTGGCCGGAGCCGGCGGTCGCCGAAGGCAGATTGTACGCGCGCTGGAGATCCGCCGGATCAAAACCGGTGGCGCCTTTACCGTGCCCGCCATCCGGCTGGAGCCCACCCTCCGTACCCCCGACGCCACGCGCAAACCGCAACCTTTGCGCACGCCGATACGCCCGCGGAACAATCACACCATCGCAAGTAACCTCATTGGGATGCAACCGTGACCGAGGGCAGGCATAGTAAGGCCTGGTACGTGAGGGCGTCAGCGAGGGTTCTTCCTGGGACTGGACCGTGGCAGAGGCAGGCACAGCCGCTTGAACAACGCCGCCGCCGAGCAGCAAGACGACGAAGCTCACTACGCAGGCGACACCAGCCATCCCACGCCCGATCAGACGACCACGCATGGCTGGAAGCCCCCTCGACCGTCTACCCCGCTCGACACGCCTGTCCACCATGACCACCGCTCCTCCCG